>DHSL01000071.1 GCA_002411345.1 Bacteroidales bacterium UBA5287
GTCCTTTTGGAACAGCCCCTTTCAAATGATTAAAAATCAATATTATTTTGTTGTGCGAATAATGTCAGTCAATTTCACTCTTTGGAAAGTCATATGTGCCACACTGCTTTCATATAGAATACCTACAGTTTCTTTATCAACCATAGTCATACACGAATATCCCCATCCATAATCCTCATCAAGCATAACTTGATATTCTTCAGGGAATGTAAGTCCACCATCCAGACTCGCTTTTATTGTAATATGATGTCGACCTTTTGTTGTGTTTGGATTAGAGAATAGCAGTATATCTTTACCAAATACATTATCTTCAGCATTAACACTTATCAAACTAGCCATACAAACAGGTTCTTGCAACAGACTACGATTAGAAGGATGTTCCGTCCATGTTTTACCTAAATCTTTTGTAATAGAAACAGCTCGACTTCCTCCACGATCATCACGCATATTCAACATTAGCACACCAGGTTCAATCTCTGCCACTTGAGCTTCGGTAGTTTTTGATCTGGCAGCATTATGAAGATTCCAAGTTTTTCCTCGATCTTTGCTGTACATGATTCCAGCGTTAGGAGTACGAGTCGAGTCAATAAATTGAATTGGGAAAACCAAAGCTCCATCTTGCATCGTAATTCCTCTACCCGGTCCTTGCAGCAAGAAATACCACGAAGGATCTTTAACTTGTTCGGTCACATTGATAGGTTTAGACCATGTTTTACCATCATCTTCACTTTTCACCAGCATTAGTTGTGCTGTATGATTCATATCCATGCCCGGCTGTGAATTCACCCAAGCCCGTCCATTACCCAAGCCATGTGTCCATGCAGCAACAATCCATATTGTCCCAGTTTTTTCATCAACAAGAATTGAAGGATCGCCCACTCCATTTTGTGTTTTTGGCAGTCCGCCATACTCGCCGAAACTCATTGCAACACGCATAGGTTCCCATGTTTGACCTTTATCAATACTTCTGCTGACACCAATTTCAACATATTCTTGTAAGTCGACGCTACTATTATAACGAATATCATAAACGCCCAACAAAGTACCCTTATTAGAAGTTACTAATCCGGGGATTCTAAAAGCAGCAGACCCATCGTCGCCAGCTTGACGCACTCCATACCCCATTCTGTGTACATTAGATTCATCCGCGAAAGCTAATGGAGCCATTTTTGAATCGAGTTTTACAGAATTTAGTTCCACATCAATTTTAGAGAGCAGCGATGTTTTTGGTTTCATTTCCAGACTAATCCAGAAATAATTGATTCCAGGAAAAAGATTATAATTAGAAGTAAACACTACTTTATTTTTAGGTGATAACTTCTCAGCCACTTTTATAGAATATGACGAGTTTGCGAACCTTGTTTTTCCAGGAGAATTACTTGGAACATACTGTACAGGCGCATAATATACTTGTTCTGCTCTTTGAGCAGCCTCAGTTCCACCATAATACAGTTTAACCGCCTTAATTTCAGACAGATTGACATCTTCTCCAAATTGAAGAGTTACTTCATTCAATTGTTTTGCCTGTTGAGCTTCAATTCGGATGTAGAACAACACATTATCGGTTCTGTCGATAAGAATTGGTATTTGCGTTTGTTTTACTTTGACCGTATCAACAGCATTAGCGCTGATGAAGGTTGCCAGAAATAATAAAATAAGCGTAATATTCTTCTTCATATATTTAATTTTTATAGAGTTGCAAAGATAATAATTTTTTATATATGAGCTAATAACGCTTCTATAAATAAAATATATATTAATTATGTAACAATATTTAGTACAATTTAATTAAAGTATGCATAAAAAGGAATTATTCATTTTAAATATCCAAGGAAGGAACAGTATGTAAAGAATCGTTATCAGTGAAAGGAGCAGTAACTCAATAATCGCTATCAGATAATGAAGTAAGAATTCAAGAATCGCTATCTAGGCGCAAATACAAAGATTAAAGATTTGGGAAGATTATGACCACATGTACAAATAAGAAGATCAAGCATTTGAGGGGAACATTATCACATATGTAAATAAAAATCTTTAACTAACGATTTGAATTCAGCAGAATATTGATGTCTTGCAAGTTCGATAGTCAGAAATTGATTGACAACTTCAGAAACGTTATTTGCAGAAAATTCCATCAATACACGTTTTGGATTTGAATCCAGAAGAGAAAAAACCGTAAGACATTTTGAGATATGCCAGCCACAATCAAGAGCTATTTGCTCAGCATCAATCTTTTGACTGAAAGGCAAAATCAGAGAAAGTTTCCCATTATCATTAACCAATCCTCTGCTCAATTGAATCAAGTCGTTCAACGACAAAGAATCGTCATGGCGTGCTAAAGAGCGAGATTTATCAGGAGATTTCAGTGAATTAACAAAATACGGAGGATTTGACACAATATGATCGAACCCGATATGAGATTGATTAGCCAAATTCTGAAAAGAAATATGCCTCACTATTAACCTGTCGGTAAACTGAGAACCTTTAAAATTCTCGTTTGCCTGTTCGACAGCATGCATATCCGAATCAATAGCAAGAATATTAGCATTTCGATTTTTTTGAGCACTCATTAAAGCGATCAATCCAGAACCCGTGCCAACATCCAATATATTTTCAGACAAAGAAACATCGGCCCAAGCCCCCAGTAGAACGCCATCTGTTCCTACTTTCATAGCACATCGGTTATGATAAACCACAAACTGTTTAAATTTAAAATAAGGATTAGGCATTGTAAAAATCATTAATCATTAATTCTGGCACGAATTTTGGAACCATAGAATATAAATAAGTACAAAAATAGCAATTATTAAGGATTATGCTAACTTTGTTCAACAAACAAATAAATTATATGTTTAAGAAACTCAACATTTCCAATGACGATAGTGATCAAAGCGTTATTTCATTTATTGCAAATGATATCGTTGATGGTCAACAAGACTTAGATGAGAAGCGAATGCCCGATTTAATTCCTATTATGCCATTGCGTAATACAATTGTTTTTCCGGGAAGCAGTCTGCCCATCTCTGTCGGCAGAGATAAATCATTGAAACTTGTAAAAGCTTTAGGAAAAACCCCAAAATATATAGGATTAGTCTGCCAAAAAGACACTAGCGTAGAAGAGCCCACTTCTAAAGACCTATATAATATAGGAGTAATTGCCGAAGTTATACGTGTAATTGAGCTTGCCGACAACAATTTCAGCCTCATTGTGCAGGCCAAAAAGCGTTTTGAGTGGATAGAGATGCAACAATCAGAGCCCTATTTCAAGGCCACCTATAAGACATTAGAAACCACCAAAGTCCCCAAGAACGACAAAGAACATAAAGCGATATTAGCATCGATTCGTGATGCCGTGATCCAGATGTTACATTTGTTGGGAGAGCCCCCCAAGGAGTTACTTCGTACAATAAACGACGAAGCCTTTGAGAATATGCTTATCAGTTATTGCGGCACCAATCTGCCCATTGAAAGCAGAGAAAAGCAAGAATTGCTATCCATCAATGATGAGAAAGAGCAAGCTTATAGAATGTTGATGATATTGAATCGCGAGAATCAAGTGTTAGAGCTCAAGATGAACATCCAGTTGAAGACACGTGAAGATTTGAATCAGCAACAGAAAGAATACTATTTGCAGCAGCAGATTCGTACAATTCAAGAAGAATTAGGTGGGAACACCCAGCAGATTGAGATTAATACGTTCCGCAAAAAAGCATTCAAAAAGAAATGGAAAGAATCAGTAATCGAGATATTTGATAAAGAGCTCAAGAAATTGGAGCGATTGAATCCCCAGTCGCCCGATTACTCCGTGCAGTATGGCTATCTTGAAAACATTCTTGATTTGCCATGGAGCGAATACACCAAAGACAATTTCAATCTTCATAATGCTCAGAAGATCCTCGACAAAGACCATTTTGGTATGGAGAAAGTCAAAGAACGTATTATTGAGCATTTGGCAGTATTGAAATTAAAAGGCGATTTAAAAGCCCCAATCATTTGTTTGTATGGACCTCCCGGCGTTGGTAAGACCTCCCTTGGGAAGTCCATTGCCAAGTCGTTGAACAGAAAATACGTACGTATATCGTTAGGTGGATTGCATGACGAAGCCGAAATCAGAGGTCACCGACGCACCTATATTGGCGCCATTCCAGGTCGCATTATAGAAAACATAAAGAAAGCCGGTTCATCCAATCCCGTATTTGTTCTTGACGAAATAGACAAGATAGGGAGCGATTTCAGGGGTGATCCATCATCAGCGTTGCTTGAAGTATTAGATCCCGAGCAGAACAGTACATTTCATGACAACTACTTATCGATAGACTACGACCTGTCGAAAGTACTATTTATTGCCACTGCAAACAACTTGAACACCGTGCCACAACCGTTGCTCGACAGAATGGAGTTAATAAATGTAGGCGGTTACATTGCAGAAGAAAAGATTGAGATAGCCTATCGTCATTTAGTTCCAAAAGAATTAGAGAGTCACGGCATAAGTAAGAAAGAATTTAAGATATCCAAACCCGCCATTCGCAAGATAATAGAAGACTACACCCGTGAGTCAGGCGTGCGCGAGTTGGATAAGAAAATCGCCAAGATAATGCGTAAGATTGCCCGTAAGATAGCATCAGAAGAAAACTATCCCAAAACCCTTCAACCCGATAATTTGAAAGAATATCTGGGTCCCGAGGAATACAACAAAGACATGTATCAAGGCAACGAATACGCCGGTGTTGTTACCGGATTAGCCTGGACAGCCGTAGGAGGTGAAATTTTGTTTGTAGAAGGATCATTAAGCAAAGGTAAAGGATCCAAGCTCACATTAACCGGCAACTTAGGCGATGTAATGAAAGAATCAGCCATGCTTGCAATGGAATATATACATTCCCATTCAGACGAGATAGGTATTGATTCAGATATATTTGAGAACTGGAACACCCACATTCACGTACCCGAAGGCGCCATCCCCAAAGACGGTCCCTCGGCCGGAATAACCATGGTTACCTCCCTTGCCTCGTTGTATACACAGCAAAGGGTGAGACCCAATTTAGCAATGACCGGAGAGATCACCCTAAGAGGCAAAGTGTTGCCTGTTGGAGGAATTCGTGAAAAGATTCTAGCAGCCAAAAGAGCCGGTATAAAAGAGATTATATTAAGTGAAGAGAACAAAAAAGACATAGAAGAAATTAAGGGCGAATATGTAGTAGGCTTAGAATTTCATTATGTAACAGACATTAAAGAAGTATTGGATATTGCTTTACTCAAAGAAAAAGTAAAAAATCCAAAGAATTTAATTTTAAAGAAAGAAGAAAAATAATAAAACAGTGTGTCTATTTGCGCAATTGGTTTTTATTATTTTCACATCACTTCACATAATTAAAGACAAAGTGATTTAGCACTTCAGTGAGAGGAGCGTGAGAGGAAGACTAGAAATATTAGTTGTGAAAGGATGTTAAATATTATAACAAGGTAACATTTTAATATTTATAAAAAAGAAAGGTCTCTTGAATTCAAGAGGCCTTTCTTTGTAACTAATCTTTTCATTTTTCTTTATAGTATCTAAAATCTTTCAGCATTTCCTGGAGACGTTTACGAGCAAAGAAGATTCTGCTTTTAACTGTTCCTATTGGTAAATCCAAATGTTGAGCAATTTCTTCGTACTTATATCCAGATACGTGCATTGAGAAGGGGATTTTATACTCATTTGAAAAACTATTTATTGCCGTATTTATTTCTTTAATAGTATACGCTCCATCCGGAGTATCAAATCCGGAATCCTGCGGTAAATTCAAATGATACAAGTTCTCTGTTTTATCAATGATAGTCTGACTTCTTACAATTTTGCGGTAATTATTAACAAAAATATTATGCATAATAGTGAATACCCAACCTTTGAAATTCACATTTTCATAATATTTTTCTTTGTTGTCCAATACTCTAAGAGTTGTTTCCTGCAACAGGTCTTTAGCTTCCTCCCTATTGGCAGTAAGTGTTAACGCAAAATTCATCATATTGTCTTGCAAACCAAGTAGTTTTGTTTCGAATGAATTAGTTGCTTCCATAATTCTTATATTTTATTGTGTTAAAGACAAGTGTGGTTTATTCTCTAAATTTTACTCGTCTCTCACAAAGATAATAAGATATATTTATAATTATCAAATAATTCTTATTCAAAAACATATAAAGAGTGTTAATAAAATTATTAAACAATTATAATGTTGATTATCAGCCACTTTTAACTCATTTTTAACAAAAACAATCACTCTATAATCAATAGATTTTGCCTATATCTATTTTACCATAATTTGTTACATAAATATTACAAAACAGATATTATTTATTTTTTAGTCACAAGTAAATTGTTTGAATTTGTTTACCAGAGCAAGTTTTTTAACACTTGAGATTTAACTAAAATATTAAAAAACCATTCTTTTGTTAAAAAGAACCTGTCAGTTTTATCTTGTGGCACATTATTTGCTTTTATGATTTTAGTAAAAAACAAACAGAATAACGATATGCAAAAAGAAGGACAGATTGGGGTAACAACAGAAAACATTTTCCCCATTATAAAAAAATTTCTTTACAGTGATCAGGAAATTTTTCTTCGTGAAGTGGTATCAAACGCAGTAGACGCCACTCAAAAGCTAAAGACTTATGCCTCAAAAGGCGATTTTACCGGTGAATTAGGTGATTTGTCTGTGCGAGTATCCATTGATCCAAAGGCCAAGACCCTTACGGTTTCAGACAGAGGTATTGGAATGACAGCCGAGGAAGTAGACAAATACATCAATCAGATTGCTTTTTCCTCAGCCAACGATTTTCTTGAAAAGTACAAAGATGATCCCAACGCGATTATCGGTCATTTCGGGCTTGGATTTTACTCCTCATTCATGGTTTCCACAAAAGTTGAGATCATAACCAAGTCACATAATTCAGACTCCCCCGCCGTAAAATGGTCGAGTGACGGAACAGTAGAATACAAAATGACAACCGCTGATAAGTCAGATCGCGGAACAGACATTATCATGTACATTGATTCAGAGCACAAAGAATTTCTTGAAAAAGACCGTATTGAATCAATTTTAAAGAAGCACTGTCGTTTTTTACCCGTACCCATTGTTTCAGGTAAAAAGCAAGAATGGAAAGACGGTAAGTACGTAGAAACAGAAGAAGATAATGTAATCAACAACACAGAGCCCCTATGGAAAAAAGCACCAGCCGGATTAAAAGATGAAGATTACACAAGTTTTTATCATCAACTGTATCCGATGTCAATGGACGAACCCATGTTTTGGATACATTTAAATGTAGATTATCCATTTAATCTTACGGGAATTTTATATTTCCCAAGGGTAAAGAGCAACCTCGACTTACAGCGCAACAAGATACAGCTATATAGCAATCAGGTGTTTGTGACCGATTCCGTGGAAGGTATTGTTCCTGAATTCCTTACTCTTCTTCATGGAGTTATTGATTCACCCGATATACCATTAAACGTATCCCGTTCCTATCTTCAGAGCGACAGTAATGTAAAGAAAATATCAAGCCACATTACAAAGAAAGTATCCGACAAGTTGAACGAGATATTCAAAAACGATCGTTCACAATTTGAAGAAAAATGGGACAGTTTAAAGATGTTTGTAGAATACGGAATGCTCACAGAAGAGAAATTCTATGATCGCGCAGCAAAATATTGTCTCCTTAAAAATACAGACGACAAATATTTCACGTTGGATGAGTACAAGTCGCTGATTGAGAGCAATCAAAAAGACAAAAATGATACATTAATATATTTGTACGCATCAAATAAGGTAGATCAATTTGCCCCCATTGATGAAGCCAAACAAAAAGGTTACGATGTATTGCTTTTAGACGGGCCATTAGATGTACATTGGATTGGTTTGTTAGAGCAAAAAATTGAGAAAACTCGTTTTATTCGCGTAGACAGCGAGACTATTGACCATATAATTGAAAAAGATGACAATAGCTCGATTGACCTATCCGATTCTCAGAAAGAAGCTCTGAACGAAGCCTTTACATCCCAGATCCCCAAATTGGATAAAACGAATTTTACCGTAGAGTTTAAGACGTTGGATGAAACTGCCCGCCCAGTACAAATTACCCAAAATGAATTCTCTCGACGCATGAAAGAAATGTCGGCAATGCAGCAAGGAATGGCCATGTACGGTGAAATGCCAGACATGTATCAAGTAATTGTAAATGTGAATCATCCATTTGTAAAACAATTAGTTACAGAAACAGAAGGCAAAGAAAAAGATTCAATTGCTACCTATGCAGAAGAGAACTCAAAATTGAAGCAAGTTATCGACCTTGCGCTCCTATCAAGTGGAATGTTGAGAGGCGAAGAACTAAACAATTTTGTGAAGCGAGGATTTGAAACAATTTAACAATCTATCATAAAACAACCACTAATTAAGCCGATAAACAAGATTAGTTTATCGGTTTTTTATTGAAATCATTTCTCAGATATAAAAAAGCTTTATCTTTGTGAAAATAAAATTCTTTAGAAATGGATTATCAATCATATGACGCAACGTATTCTCCGTTCAGAGCTTTTAGTCGCGATGAATGGAAAGTATTAGAAGAACATCCTCAATTCCCCATTTCTGAATCCGACATTGATCTCAGCAAGCTTCAAGCATTGAATGAGCCCCTGAACATTGAAGAGATAAACGACATATATCTTCCAATGATCAGTTTATTGCAGATTCATTTTACTCATTATGCAAATTTGCACAATGAATTAGATCAGTTTTTCAAAAACAAAAGCAGGCGCATTCCATTTATCATTGGTATTGCCGGAAGTGTTGCCGCAGGAAAAAGTACTACCGCCCGTGTTTTGCAAAAGCTGTTATCCATGTTACCAGAAAAGCCAAAGGTAGAATTAATTACCACAGATGGTTTTTTGTATCCCAATGCAGAGTTAGAGAAGCGAGGCATCCTTAACAAAAAAGGTTTCCCAGAGAGTTACAATGCCCGGCAGTTGCTCTCTTTTCTTGCCAACGTAAAATCAGGCAAAGAGCAGATGGAAGCCCCTGTTTATTCCCATCTTTATTATGATATCATCCCAGACAAAGTGCAAACCATTATTCAGCCCGACATACTTATTGTTGAAGGTATTAATGTATTGCAAGTGATGTTAAAGAAGATGACCAAGCGAACCCTGTTTGTATCCGACTTTTTCGACTTTTCAATATATGTTGATGCAAGCGAAAAGAATCTCAGGCAGTGGTATCTTGATCGTTTTAAGAAGCTTCAAGAAACCGCTTTTCAGAATCCCGATTCATATTTTCATAAATATGCCGAATATTCTCAGAAAGAGTTGATAGCCTTTGGCAATAAAGTCTGGAACGAGATTAATTTACCCAATTTAAAAGACAATATTCTCCCTACCCGATTCCGCGCAAACCTGATCCTTGAGAAAGGAGAACAGCACGCAGTTCGTGGAATCCGTATTCGTAAGATATAAATCTCGGCAACTCAGATAATAAAAAGGGGCTGTTCCAAAAG
>DHSL01000065.1 GCA_002411345.1 Bacteroidales bacterium UBA5287
TAACGGTTATTTAGGACTAGTCAGTTATTCACCTTTTACAACCAATATTGGTGTATTTGAATGAAACAGCATCCTTCGAGCAATTCCAGGGTTAAACATCCGTGAGAATATGTTTCTTCTTGAACCAGACATCACTATCATTTCGATGTTATTCTCCTCTATAAATTTTTCCAGCGTATTTTCAAGACCTTCTTCAGATCTATCTATCAAACTATATTCAATTTCTAAATGTGAGAGACTTTTTGTAAGATAATCTTTGAAACCAGAAAGTTTTACTTCATTTAAAAAATCATCTTTTGAAGTAAGATGAACAAAATAAATCTTTATGTTACGGTTTTCAATAAATTTCATTAAAGTATTAAATGCCTTTATTTCTCTTTCTTGAAAATTTGTCAGGAATACCAATCGTTGAATCT
Source organism: Bacteroidales bacterium UBA5287 (assembly GCA_002411345.1). Lineage (GTDB taxonomy): Bacteria > Bacteroidota > Bacteroidia > Bacteroidales > Dysgonomonadaceae > UBA5287. Next base: position 417 of record DHSL01000065.1, read on the forward strand.
CATTTAGAGTCTTATTATCTGCACTTTCAGGTATGGCGAAAATTGGAGTTTTACAACCATCAATTACTTCTGCTGTTACACTTCCAATAATATCAAATTCTCTTGCATTTTGACCTCTTGTTCCCATTACAACAGCTAATGGTCGCATTTTTTTAGAATAACTTATAATCTCTTCTTCAGGAAGTCCTTCTTGTAATATGAATGAATATGGTACATTAGATATTTCACCATTACCAATTTTTGTTTTGATCAATTTAGTGAGATTATTCATATCAGTTACTGCACGTTCACGAATATCTTTTAATAAATCTTGATCTGGTGCTTGTACTGAAAAAGAATCACCAAAAGGAATTGCTGCTGGATAGAAAGGAGTATAAAAGACATTCATCAATTTAATTTTGCAATTCATACTACTTGCTAAACTAAAAGCAAAAGCACACGCTTTTAAAGTATAATCAGAAAAATCAACGGGTACTAAAATCTCTTTTCGTGGCTCTTTCTCTTCCTCTTTCTCCTTTAAGTTTTCATATGAAAAGTCTACACTTTCTATAATTTCCAACGCACGTGGAAGGTCACTTTCGTTAATTCTAATGCGAGCATTACCTGGCAAAATTGGTTGTATCATATTAATACCATGAATCACTGCAGGTATACCTTCTGACTCTAAAATGCTTTTTAGAATTTGAGCTTTTTCATATGTATGGATTGCAACCGTGACTAGATTATCTTCTTTTTCTTTTGATCCTTTTTTATTTTCCATTTTAGTAGAATAATTAAGTTAAGTCATTTGTATTAGAAAGCCCAATATTTGAAATAACAAATATTGGGCTTCTGTATGTACTTTTCGTTAGGGTAATTCGGAAAATTCTTTTTCTACAATATGTTCCGGATAATCGCTCAAACCTAAAATATGTAATGCTTCATCGAAAATTGTAGTATCATCAAGCATTACAATACCTCCATTAGGACCCGGTTCAATATGGACTCCCGCACTTTTACCTTCTCGGTAGTTATATCCACCAAAATAATTTCGAACGGTATCGGGTGTGAGGCCCAGCTTCTCAGCGATTTTTACAATACTTCCATCGGGCAACTTATCTTTAAGTGCTCTTAAATCGTTAAATGAAATTGTTCTTGCCATGGTTCTTAATATTTTTGAAATAAATAAATTTGGTTCAGAAAATTTGATGCCCTAAACTTACATTATTTTTTTAATAAAAACAACTATTAGAGCATAAATAATGTTTTGCACACTCTTCACATTATATACAACATATTTCAATGAACTAAAGTTGCTAAAAAAGGGCTAAAAATAATTACTATAGCCATGTATAGCAAAATAAACAAACCTATGTCTTTTCCTGTTTTAATAGGATAAACAGTGACATACTTGTATTGCTTTTCTATGTGAAAATACTTAACGCGAATCCAAGCATAAAGTATATAAATTAATAAAGCGATGATTGATCCTACTAACATTCCTCCGATGACATCGGAAACAAAATGAACACCAAGATAAATTCGCGAATAACTATTAATTGTAGCCCACAATAATGATGAAATAATCAGCAATTTATTTCTGAATAAAAGAGAAAGGAAAACAGCAACACCAAATGCATTTGCCGCATGACTTGAAACAAACCCATAAAGTCCTCCTTTATATCCATTTACAATATCCACATAATTTTGAAAATCGGGGTGATGCGTGGGACGCAAACGTTCAAAAAAAGGTTTGAAAATAGAAGACGACACTTGATCACAAAAAACAAAGATTAAAATGAAACATATAGTTGCAAGAATGCCTTCCTTTTTAGGAACTTTATAAAAGAACATAAAAAGTAAAAAAAGTATAACAGGTATCCAAATAAATCTTCCAGTTATTGTCCAAAACATATTATCTAGAAAGATAGAATCACTTCCATTAAGAGCAAAAAAAAGATTCTTTTCATAGGGTAATAAGTTTTCTATGGCTTCTTTCATTATAATATTTTTAGAGAATTAGAAAATACTTTAATCTGAAATTAATTAAGAAAAAAGAATCTGTATAAATTAAATGATTTCGACAGATTCATTTTTAAGCCAGCCTACACTTCCGTTTGCAATTTCAACTTCATACCAATTTCTATCTGTTCCAGTTATCGTTACCTTTGTACCTTCATGTAATTGAAAAACCTCCGTACTATTTGTATCAGGAGATGACATTGCTGTTACTGCTCCAGTCATTATAATTGCGTGATTATGGTTTTGTCGTAAATCTTTTTGTCTAAAAGTAAATACATTGGCCATAATTAAGAGTACAAAAAACAAAACTCCTGTAAAAAAAGCTACCTTCTTTGCCCAAATAATTCGCACAAAAAGATATATTGCGGTACAAATCAAAAAGAGTATAAATAGTACTATAGCAATTGTAGCCCATATATTTGAATTGAACATATTTTGAATAGTCATAATCCAATTAACATAGAAAATATCCTGAGTAGTATCAATTTTATCTTCAGTTCTCAAATTTGCAAAACGAAGATTATGTTTAATATCACCATCTGCAGGATCAAGTAATAATGCTCTTTCATAATTCAGAATAGATTTCCCTATCTGATTATCACGAAAGTAAGCATTTCCTAAGTTATAATATAATTCTGCAGACTCCTTTCCTTGGTTTAAAAAAGAATTAACGATAGTTTCGTACAACTCAATGCTTTTCTTGAAATCACCATTGCGATATGCATCTGAAGCTGCTTTAATTTCAGTATTCTCTGCAGACAATGGAAATAAACAGAGAATAAATGCGAAACATAATATACAAATATTAACTTTAACTCTCATCATTATTGCTTTTTTACAGTTTCCACTTTCTTAAATCGGTTTTCCATTTCACCGATTGCTTCTACAGTCTCTTTATATATATCGTCCATAGCTTTAGAACTTTCGGCTGGTGAATATTGGGCAAATTCACAAGAATGCAGAATATTCATAAATTTTTCAATCAGGTTTTCTTCGATGCCTTTATTGGATAATTCTGCACCAACATTATCTTTTGACAAGCTAGCAACTGGTATTGATAATTTATCACTAAAATAGCCCCAAATAGCTCGCAACATCTCTTCATAGAAAGGCGTTTTCTTTCCTTCCTTTAGATATTTTTCGGCAATCTTCAATCTCTTTGTAGCTACTTTGTTAGCTTTTTTATTTCGCATCAATGTGATATTTGCACTTTCTTTGGCTTGTTTTCTATTTAAGAAGTAAATTAAAATTAATAATAAAAGAGGGATAAAATACCACAACCAATAATTTATAGAACCTACGAAATAACTACTTTTTGACTGAAAATAAGGATCTTTGGTTTTAATAAATCGAATATCCTCTTCTACTTTCACATCTTTTTTATTTATAAAATTGCTAGAGGACACCTTACTTGGGTCTGCCTTAGCGACTTTTAAATCATATGTTGAAGAAGAAAGCGTTTTGTATGTACCGCTTCCTAAATCAAAGTATGAAAACTCTATTGAAGAAATGGTATAATTACCTTCATATCGAGGAATTGCCAAATATTCAATTACTTTAGTACCCGTTGTACCATTTGTAGCAATTTGAATATTGTTATTAACAGTAGGATCATACACTTCAAAATTTGAAGGAAATTCGATCTTTGGATTTTGAATCAGTTTTAAATTGCCTGTACCCGATATTTCCAACTTTATAGTTACAGGCTCATTTGCTTTTGTGTCTGTTGTGCTAATACTTGATTTAAAAGTGAAAGTTCCTACTCCACCTGAAAAGTTTTCAGGTTTACCATTAGGTAAAGGTTTTACATTTATAGAGACAGGATTGGTAACCAATGATTTTGCAACATCTACCATTACTTCTTGAGAACCGAAGAAAGTCTCAATCTTTTTACCTGAAGGAACTGAAAAAACCATTTCCAGTTTACCACTCGGAATATTTATTTTACCTGATCGTTGTGGAAAAAGTAAAGTTTTCCTCAGATCTGCTGTATAATAATTCCTTCCATTGTAACGTTCCATTTTAAGTTGCTGGTTTGAAGGAAGTGGAACTTCTTCAACCATGAAACCCTCAAACTCAGGAAACTCTATTTTCCCAAAATTAACAACATTCAGCGTTGTATATAATCGAAATGTTACGGTAAATCCTTCTTGTTCATAAACATCATTTTTCGAAATAATTGCACGTATAAATACATCATTCGCGCTCACTTTACCTCCTGAAGAATTAGATTTTGATGGAGCTATAGTAGATCCATCCGAACTTGATCCGCTATTTGATTGGGATTGAGATGATTTATCTGGTGGTAAAACCTCTACTGTCAATGAATTGGATTTATATTTATTTCCACCCACTTTTACTGTTGCCGGACCGATATTGAAATTACCAGTTTTAGGTGCAACCAAGATATAAGTGTAGGTAAATGAACTCTCCGATGTTGTTTTTCCATTTATGGTTTGTCTGCTATAGCTTTTTGAAACAGAGGGTCCGAATAAAACTTCAAAATTCTCTAAATCAGAGTTAAGTTGCAGTTCGCTTCCTTCTTTATCTAAAGTGTAAGATAATCGAAACTGTTCTCCTTGAACTACTGAACTGGGAGCGGAAGCTTTAAACGATACCTGCGCTTCTAATCCCGTTATTCCGGTCAGTAAAAGCAATACTGTAAATAAAGCAAATTGAGATATTCTATTAATAAACTTCATGTTATACGTTTGATAATCAGTTACCAATCCTTATTATTTCTTCGGTTATTCTGCGCCTTTTCTTTTTGCATTTCGGCCTTCATACGATTCACTTTCTCTTGAGTTTCCTGTTCATCCTGTTCTATTGCTTGCAACATTTGTCGCGCATTATCACGTGACATTTGTTCAGGTTGATTTTGTTCCTCGGCTTTTTGTTGCTGATCTTTATTCTGATTCTGTTGTTGTTGGTCTTGTTGTTGATCATTTTGTTGTTGTTGATTTTCACCTCCACCATCTTGATCTTGTTGATCCTGTTGATCCTGCATCATTTTCTGCACAACTGCAAGATTATAACGCGTTTCTTCATCTTTAGGATTCAAGCGCAACGCCATTTTGTAAGCTTCCATTGATTTCTGAAGATCCTTCTTTTGCAGCAAGGTATTTCCAATATTATGCCAAGCGGCAGACATTTTTATTGGGTCCTCAGTTTCTGAAGTAAGATACTTTTGATATTGATCAATCGACTTATCCCACAGTTTTTGACGATAATAATTGTTACCCAGGTTGTAGTTTCCTTCTTTATCCTGAGGATTTTCTTTCACTGCATTGTTGTAAAACTTAAAAGATTCAGAATACTTCTGATCATTATAAGCTCTATTACCTTTCCGTACATTTTTCCGTACATCTTTCTGTGCTATTGCTGATAAAGACACCAACATAGCGACAAAAATCAAGCCATATTTTGTAATACTTACTTTCATTTGAATAAACGAATGTTCTTAAACCTCGGATTTTTCTTATCAAGAATCAACAATTCAAAAACAAGCATAATGAGCAAAATCCAAGCAAATATATCAAATTTCTCATCATAATCCGAATAACTCAGACTAGCTGTTTTCTTTGTTTCTAAGTTTTCCAATTCAGATTCCAGAGTTCTTACTGCAGAATTGGAGTTATCAGCATGAACATATAAACCTTTACCACTTTGAGCAATTTCCTGGCACATCTGTTCATTTAACTTTGACACAACAACATTCCCCTCGTTATCTGTTTTAAATTCGTTGCTATACATTGATTGAGGGATTGGTGAACCTTGTGTTGATCCAATACCAACAACATTAACCATGATTCCAGCATCAGCAGCTTTCTTTGCTGCTTCCATTGCATTTCCTTCATGATCTTCGCCATCAGTGATAATAATCATTGCTTTATCCACATCTTTATCACTAGAGAAAGATCTTACACACAAATCTATTGCATCAGCAATTGCCGTTCCCTGAACAGGGACCAAGTTTGGGTCGATAGATTTCAGAAACAACTTAGCCGATTGTGTATCTCCTGTGAGAGGCATCTGTACAAATGCTTCGCCAGCAAAAACCACGAGTGCCACTTTGTCCTGATCCCTTACATTAATAATACGCGTAAGCATTTGTTTCGCTTTTGCTAAGCGGTCGGGTTCAACATCACGAGCCAACATTGAGTTTGAGACATCAATTGCTATTGCAAGTTCAATCCCCTTCTTCTCTACCTTTTCAACTTTTGTGCCAAACTGTGGTCGTGCAATCATAAATATACAAACGCATAATGCCACAAAAATGATCCAGAACTTAGTATAAGAACGTCCCAATGACAGTTCAGGCATCATCATTTTGAGTGTAGAGAGCACACCCAGCTTTTCAACATCTTTTCGTTTTCTGATGTTCAGCCAAACATGCAACACCACAATCAATGGCATTGCGATAAACAAATATAAAAACTCTGGATTCTCGAATCTAAACATATTTTATTGATCCCTTTTAGGGTAATTCTTTAACTATATAAATTATGGAATACTTCTAAAAACCGTTCTTTTCAGGAGCAACTCCAATAAAATCAACAACAAAACCACAAATCCAATAGGCACGAACAACTCCTGTCGCCGAGTAACATTCTGGGTACTAATAAGATATTTTTCCATTGCATCAATTTCATGATAGATTTCTCTCAGTCCCTCAGTATTTTCGGCTCTGAAATATTTCCCCCCTGTAATTGAAGCAATATTCCTCAAAGTCTCCTCATCTATTGACACCTCCATATTTTGGTATCGAATTCCAAAAGGCGTTTGAACCGGAGTCGGTGCCATTCCTTTTGTCCCCACTCCAATTGTATAAACCCGAATTCCGTAAGATTGAGCCAGATCAGCAGCTGTAAGCGGAGCAATTTGTCCACTATTATTTGTACCATCAGTAAGCAGAATAACCACTTTCGATTTAGATTCATTTTCTTTAAGTCGGTTCACAGAATTAGCCAATCCCAGTCCAATAGCCGTTCCATCTTCAATAACACCAAAATCGACAGCGTTAAGCAAGTTCAGTAAAATCGCATGATCAGTTGTCAGTGGGCATTGCGTGAAGCTTTCCCCAGCAAAAGTTACCAGTCCGATATTATCGTTTTTTCGTTCAGTTATGAATTCCGCAGCAACATTTTTAGCCGCTTCCAATCTATTAGGTTTTAAATCCTGAGCCAGCATTGACCCAGAGACATCCAAAGCCATAACCATATCAATTCCCTGCGTTTCGCTCTCTTCCCAGCTATTTACCGATTGCGGTCGCGCGATAATAATAATTATCAGCGCAATTGTGATCGTTCTCAGCACAAAAGGAAGATGACGCAACCTTACTTTCCATCCAGGTTTTGTATTTTTGAAAGCATTAGTTGACGCCAATTTAAACGTAGCCTGAGCTTTTGACGATTTCAGTACATAAAAGACAATCAGCGGGATTATGATGAGCAGCAGCCATAAATAACCAGGATGTAAAAACTCAACATTATTCATTATTGCCCTCCTTTCCAGTAGCTTGCTCCTTCGGTTTATCTTTAGGATCAGGAACAGGATCCGGTTCACGCGTTTGATTTACAAAGAAATAAGAATTCATCATTGCCAAATCATTTTCATCAGTATACGGTTTATACTTAGCAAATTTCACCAAATCAGCGGTAGACAGAATCTGTTTCAAGTTCTCCATCACCGAATCTTTATCCGTACGCGTTTGCATTTGCTGTAATATTTCGCCCGAAGTCATTTCCATTGCATTCACTCCAAATCTTTCAGTCATATACTGCCTTAGGATGTCCGTTATCTTTGTATAGAACTCTTTTTCGTGTCCCTTTTGCCATATTTTCTCATCCTTCAGTTTATCCAGCGCCTTAATTGCACGAACGTGAGCCGGCAACACTTCTGGAGGTTTAAAGAAGTAACCCTTCCGCTTTTTATTTACAATAAGCATTGTTATTCCTATAACAAGTAAAATAATCAATATTGCTCCTGCGAAGATCCACAAAATCCACAGATAGTCGGTCCATACGAACGGAGGTTTTTGAATAGGCTTGATATCAGCCAGTTGTAGTTGATTAAAGTCTATTGAATCCGTTTCCTTATTCTTAAGCTTTTCGAGATACGCTTTAGTAGAATCGCTCAGTTCAGGTGACGTCACTTTCAATCCAAAAGCATTAGAATAAATAGTATCCAATCCATTAGAAATTGGAATAGATGGAACATAATACAAAGTAGAATCAAAAGACGTGACCACATATTTAAAATGCAAAGTCATCACATTATTTTCTATCAGCGTATCAGGTTTTAGCATAGTTAAAACCTCCAGACCCGGCATGATTTCCTTATCATAGACAGGAAAGCTAATCTGCATGTCTTTAGGTGCTATCACCTTTAGATCAAGCAGCGCCTGTTCACCGATCATGATTTCAGCCGGTTCAATAGTTGCCTGTACCGTTGCTTTCTGTGAATAAGCACCGATTGTAGGTATCAAGATTGCGCAACAAATGAGAACCATTTGTTTAATTGCCAAACTATAATTATGTTGAATATTCTTCAATATCTCTATCATTTTTAACTACGTTGTTGAAAAAGCATCATCAACGATTTCACAAAATCATCGTCGGTTGAAACCGAAATATTATCCACTTTACTATGTTTAAATGCATTATGCATTGTTTGTTGTTGTGTGCTCCACCAGTTAAGATAATCCTCTTGCGTTCTTTTTGACGAAGTATCTATCCATGTATCCTTATTTGTTTCAGGATCATGCACTTTCATGAGTCCAACCGATTTCAGTCCCGTACTCATTCTGTCGTAAACTTGCAAAGCGACCACATCATGTTTTCGATTAGCAATTTTGAGAGCCTGTTTATAATCGTTTGTATCGATAAAATCCGAAATAAGGAAAGTAGTACATCTTTTTTTGATAGCATTAGTCATATATTGCAAAGCCATTCCAATATCCGTACCTTTACTTGTCGGTTCGAATCCCAAAATTTCTCGAATAATAAAAAGGACATGTTTTCTTCCTTTTTTAGGAGGTATAAACTTTTCAATCTCATCAGAGAAAAAGATCACCCCAACTTTATCATTATTTTGTATAGTTGAAAAAGCCAGAGTAGCCGCAATTTCTGCCACCATATCCCTTTTGATCAGATGAGAAGTTCCAAATGAAAGACTCTCTGAAACATCAACCATCAACATCACCGTCATTTCCCTTTCCTCTTCAAACACCTTAATGTATGGTCGATTATATCTTGCCGTCACATTCCAGTCGATGTCTCTGATATCGTCACCGTATTGATATTCCCTTACTTCAGAAAAAGCCATTCCTCTCCCTTTAAAAGCCGAGTGATACTGTCCCGCAAAAATATTGTGTGACAATCCTTTAGCCTTTATTTCTATTTTCCTTACCTTTTTGAGTAGCTCGCTTGTTTCCATTTAATTATTTATCTGATTTTATCCACTAAAACACTCATTTCAGAAGAAGCCCGATTAAGGCACCTCCACTTTGTTAAGTATCTCGCTGATAATCTCTTCTGAAGTAAGGTTATTTGCTTCAGCCTCATAAGTAAGTCCGATTCTATGTCTCATTACGTCATGGCAAATAGCTCTAATATCTTCAGGAATCACATATCCCCGACGTTTTATAAATGCATAAGTACGAGCAGCCAGAGCCAGATTTATTGAAGCGCGTGGTGAAGCCCCAAATCCAATCATGTCTTTCAGGTCATGCATTCCATATTGTTCAGGGAATCGCGTAGCAAAAACTATATCTATAATATACCGTCCAATCTTTTCATCGATATAAACATCTCTAACCACTTTTCGCGCATCCATAATTTCCTGTATAGAAACCACCGGACGTCCAATTTTAGCAGGTTCGAATATATTCTGTTGAACGATACGTTTTTCTTCTTCTTTAGTTGGATAAGTAATAACCACTTTCAACATAAAACGGTCGACCTGCGCTTCCGGCAGTGGGTATGTACCCTCCTGTTCAATAGGGTTTTGCGTTGCCATTACGAGAAAAGGCTCAGGCAACTTATATGTTTTTTCTCCAATAGTCACCTGTCGTTCCTGCATTGCCTCGAGTAAAGCACTCTGCACTTTTGCCGGAGCACGGTTAATCTCGTCTGCCAGCACAAAATTAGCAAACACCGGTCCATGTTTAATTTGAAATTCTTCGTTCCTTTGACTATAAACCATTGTTCCCACGACATCAGCAGGCAGCAAATCTGGTGTAAACTGAATTCGGCTGTATTGTGCATCAATCAGTTGAGCCAATGATTTTATTGCTAAGGTTTTTGCCAGACCCGGCACACCTTCCAACAGAACATGTCCATCCGACAGCAAACTAATCAATAAAGATTCAACCAGATGTTTTTGCCCAACAATTACTTGGTCCATTCCCGAAACAATGGTTTGAACAAAAGCACTCTTTTGTTCAATGCGTTCATTTAATTCTTTAATATCAACTACTTGGCTCATTTTTTATGTATATTTTGAAACTATCACAATAATTTGGTGTACAAAAGTAGAAATGTTAATGGGGTTTCTGTTGAAAATGCAGTTAAAAATGTTTAAGTGTGATTATTACGATAAACAAAATTACGAATTAAAACTGTAAAGTTCTTTTTTCACTCATATAACCAAGATTCCAAGAAATAAATTTCATTTTTTCATAAAAATATCGAGATAGATTATTTAGTAAATGTTGAGAAGAGCGTGAAAAGAATATCAGAGGTGCATTAGATTTCCATTGTAGTTGCATTGTAGTTGCATTAGATTTGCATCAGATTAGAGTGAGACCAATGAGAGGAGTGTGAGAGGATGGTGAGACCATAAAAAGAAAAAAATCAGGACGACACAAAATAAAAGATTGAAACATTCATGTTTAATTTTAATTTTAATCTTCGTACATTATGATGAGTTAATTTGTATCTTTGCGGCTGATTTTCACGTTAAACAATTTTGGACTTTCAATTACAACATACAGAATCCGGATCGAATGCCAGGGCAGGTTTGATAACAACCGATCACGGACAAATAGAGACTCCCATTTTTATGCCAGTTGGCACTGTCGGCAGTGTCAAAGCGGTTCATATGACAGAGCTTAAAGAAGATATTGGAGCTCAAATTATATTGGGGAACACCTATCATTTGTATCTTCGTCCCGGTTTAGAAATATTGCGACAAGCCGGTGGTTTGCACAAATTCAACAGTTGGGATGGTCCAATATTGACTGACAGTGGAGGTTTTCAGGTATTTTCTCTTACAGACAACAGGAAACTAATGCAAGAGGGAGCAGAGTTTAGATCACATCTTGATGGATCCAAGCACTTTTTCACTCCTGAAAATGTGATGGATATACAGCGTGTTATTGGAGCCGATATAATTATGGCATTTGACGAATGCACACCCGGTGATGCAGATTATGCCTATGCAAAACAATCTCTTGATTTGACAGAGCAGTGGCTTGACCGTTGCTTTAATCGGTTCAATGAAACTGAAGGTTTGTATGGTTACCAACAAGCATTGTTTCCAATTGTTCAAGGCTGTGTTTATCCCGATTTGCGTAAACGTGCAGCAGAAAACATAGCAAAAAAAGGAGCCGACGGGAATGCTATTGGAGGATTAGCCGTAGGCGAGCCTACAGAAAAGATGTATGAAATGGTAGAGTTAGTCAATGACATTTTACCTAAAAACAAGCCACGATATTTGATGGGAGTAGGCACTCCTGCAAATATTCTAGAAAGTATTGAACGCGGAATAGACATGTTTGACTGTATTATGCCTACGAGGAACGGCAGAAACGGTCAGATTTTCACCAAGCATGGCATTATGAATATGCGCAATGAAAAGTGGAAAAATGATTTTTCTCCTATTGAAGAAGACGGAGCATCATTTGTAGATACTCAATACAGCAAAGCCTATTTGCGGCATCTGATTCACACAAATGAGATACTTGGTCTTCAGATAGCCTCGATACATAATTTGGCATTTTATTTATGGTTAGTTAAAGAAGCTCGTAAACATATAATTGCCAACACTTTTTCAGTTTGGAAACGCTCTATAATGGATGATATAACTCGCAGATTATAAGCAGATGAATAATCTAAGGCTCAACATATTGGACAAGTACATCATGAAGAAGTTCCTAGGAACCTATATATTCATGATTGTTTTGATTATGTCCATTGCTGTAGTTTTTGACATTAATGAGAAGTTGGACAAATTCATGAACAACCAAGCTCCGTTACATGCCATCATTTTTGACTATTACATTAATTTTGTTCCATTCTACGCAAATCTGTTTAGTCAGCTTTTCATCTTCCTTTCAGTTATATTTTTCACCTCTAAGATGGCCAATGATTCCGAGATCACAGCCATTTTGGCTAGTGGAGTCAGCTTTAAAAGATTCCTCAGACCCTATATGCTATCAGCTGGGATCTTAGCTGTTTTTTGGTTTATGATTGGTAGTTACGTTATCCCTCCAGCAAACGAGACACGTATCAACTTTGAAAACACATATGTTGATCCACGTCAAAAGAAAACTGGCGACCGCGATATTCAATTCAAAGTTGCCGCCAATACCATCGCCTATTTTGGAAGTTTCAATATGGAAAGCAATACGGGATATAATTTTTCACTTGATCATTTTGACAGTTTAAAACTTGTTTCCAGACTTACCGCACAATCGATACGATACGACTCAGCTTACAATTGGACCATTCAGAATTATCAGATTCGCAGTTTTGACGGCATGAGGGAGAACATATCAGAAGGCACAGAAATAGACACCGTTATGATGGTTGTACCCAACGACTTTGTTGTAGCCAAGAGCGATCAGCAGATGATGACAAGTCCCCAATTGCGAAACCACATACACAGTCAGAAAGAGCGTGGACTTGGTAACGTACAAGCATTTCAAATTGAATATCATTCTCGAGTTGCCTCCATTCTTTCCGCTTTTATTTTAACTCTTATTGGTGCATCTTTATCCGCCAAGAAAGTTAAAGGCGGTATGGGATTGAATCTTGGAGTTGGTCTTGCATTGAGTATGGCCTACATTTTATTCCAGACCGTTAGTTCATCTTTTGCAGTAAAAGGCAGTATGAGTCCTTTCATTGCAGCCTGGATACCTAATATATTTTTCGCAGCAATCGCACTCTATTTGTATAAAAATAAAGCACCAGATTAGAAGGCTGAAATCCGGGAATGTTAACATTAAACATTTTTAACCTAAACCACTTCATTGTAAAGCATTTCAGTCTTAACTTTGCAAAGCATGAATAAAACAATAATAACATATATAGTCACATTGTTAATCGCCACAATTGTTTATGGCGGTTCAGGAGTCAATATGTATTTTTATTGCTGTGATGATTGCCGCACCGAAGGCACTTCTGCCATAACCGAACTTAAATGTTGTGAAGTCCATCATCATTTAGGAGGATTGGTCACCCATTACACGTCAGATGTATCTTGTGCTCAACAAATATCTGCACATCCCGATGCCTGTGGTGTTGAAAGGATTCTTGTTAATTGGGATTCATTTACTGCATCCATAAATTATTTTCAACCAATAATAACCGACCTAAGGCATACTCTTTTTGATAAAGTTTACGATGAAGAAAATCATTCCGAAACAGTAGTTCAAGAAATCAAGCTTTTTGATTCATCTCAAAAACCGCCCAATCTGTCGAAGAATGTCTATTTCTGTACACTATCCACACTAATAATTTGATTTCATACCCCATTTACTTTCCACTCATTACTATGGGAAGTATTATTTAATACGGCATATATTATTATGTGCGTACTTATTTGGTATTTATCAAATTATTATATTCAATGAAAACAAACAATCAAATTAAACTATCTAGAGCTATATTTAATAGATTTGCTCTAATCTTATATATATCCATGATGTTTTCCCCCGTCATGGCAGCAGAAAAAATTAGAGGTCAAGTATTTGACGAACAAAACCAACCAGTGATTGGTGCAAGTATAATATGGGAAAAGACAAAAGTCGGAACCACTTCAGACACAAGTGGTTATTTTGAGATTGAGGTATCCAAAGCCAAAGAGCCACTTTTAGTGACATACATAGGATATGTACCTCAACAAGTACATATTGAGAATCCTAATGACAAAGTAACTATTTATTTAAAAGAAGATACAGAATTATTAGATGAAGTTGTAGTAAGTGAACGTGCTCCCGGAACCATTACACAACGTGAAGCATTGTTGCAAACACAGAAAATTACGATGGGTGAAATTCGCAGAGATGCCTGTTGCAATTTAGGTGAAAGTTTTGTCACCAATCCCTCCGTTGATGTTGCATATTCCGATGCAGCCACAGGTGCAAAACAGATTAAATTATTAGGATTAGCAGGCACTTATGTACAAATGCTTACCGAAAACTATCCTAACTTTAGAGGAGCAGCCACCAATTTTGGCATGGATTATATCCCTGGTCCTTGGATGGAAGGAATTTATATTTCAAAAGGCACCTCTTCAGTCAAAAATGGTTATGAAGCATTAGCCGGTCAGATAAATGTAGAGTACAAAAAGCCTCAAACTATGGACAAGTTATCTGTCAATCTGTTTGCGAATGACGCACTTAGAACAGAAATTAATGCAGATGCAAGTATACATTTAAAAGACAACTTGCAGACAGGTGTTTTTGCACATTATTCAGTGGACAAACAACCACATGACCGGAACAATGATGGATTTTTGGATTATCCAGCAACTGAACAATTCAACTTAATGAACAGGTGGAGCCATTCGGTTGGAAATTATACATCTCAGTATGGATTGAAATATATTAATGAAAACAGGACAGGCGGTCAGGACACCAAACATCATGTCTTTGATGATCCATATCTCATCACTTTGAATACCAACAGAGGCGAGTTCTACACAAAACAAGCATATTCGACAATTACCGATGATAATTTACTAACAAGTGCAGCTATTATAGCTTCTGCATCCATTCACGATCAAAAATCAATGTACGACCGCACCAGATATGATGTAAATCAGAAGAATCTCTATTTAAGCTTCTTATTTGAAAAAGAGTTTTCAAGAATACATCAGTTAAGCACAGGACTTAGCTTAAACTATGATGGTTTTGATGAGATGTTGCGTGAAACACCCATTGAAAGAAAAGAAACAGTTGTTGGTGGATATTTACAATACACATACAATTTGAACGACAAGCTTATTGCGATGGGCGGTGTTCGTGCCGACTACAGTTCACTTTATGGATTATTTGTCACCCCTCGAATGCATCTCAAATATAATCCTACGGAATGGGTACATTTTAGAGCATCTATTGGAAAAGGATTCAGAACAGCCAATGTTTTAGCCGAGAACAATTATCTTTTAGCCAGTTCAAGAAAAATAAATATAGCAGACAACCTTGACCAAGAAGAAGCTTGGAACACCGGCGCAAATGTAACATTTTACATTCCAATTGCAGGAAAGCAAATGACCCTAACAGGCGAGTTTTATCATACACGATTTATCAAACAAGTTGTAGTAGATGTCGACAGTGATCCACATACCATCAACTTTTACAATCTCGATGGCGGAACGTCATATTCAAGTAGTTCTCAGGTAGAAATGAGTTATCCCTTCTTTAAAGGATTCACTTTCACCGCCGCTTATCGCTATACCCGTTCGATGTCCGACTTCCGTAATCCTGCAACAGGTGAAATTCGTTATTTGAGCAAACCATTGATGAATGATTACAAAGGCTTGGTAACTGCTTCATATCAAACACCATTAAGAAAATGGCAGTTTGATGTAACCGCTCAATTTAACGGAGGGGGACGTATGCCAACGCCAGCTACTGTAAACCCGTTATGGGAAGAAAGATACCAACCTTATACAGTAGTGAACAGTCAGATAACCAAATACTTCAGAAACTGGTCGCTCTTCCTTGGCGCAGAGAATCTATTAGATTTCCGTCAATTGAATCCGATTGTTGATGCTTCTAATCCTCGCAGCAATGATTTTGATGCCACTATGGTTTGGGGCCCCGTTCACGGACGTAAGATTTTCGCAGGTTTAAGATTCAATATTCCAAGATATTAAGTACATAAAATATAAACATAAAAAGAAATGAAAAAAGTAATTACCCTATTGATGATTGTTGCCATGTCAACAAGTATTAGTTTCGCTCAGAAAAAAGAGAAGAAAAATGAAACCGCAAAATTTCAATTAACAGAAATGTGCGAGAATTGTGTAAAGAAAATCAACAATTATGTAGCCTTTGAAAAAGGAGTAACAGGTGTTGAGTATGACCGTCCTAACATGGCAGTTGCAATTAGTTATAATCCTGAAAAGACCGACACCACTAAACTGAAAAAAGCATTTGGTAAAGTAAAATTGGATGTAGTTTCTGTTAAACCAGTTACCCAGGTTCAAAAGAAATAATTAGTAAGGCTCTCTTTTAAAAATCAGAAGCAGAAGAACTATTGAAGTTCTTCTGCTTATCAATTCTTTTAAAAAAGTAAGACAGAAAAAAAGGCCATCTCATTATTATTATGAGACAGCCTCTTTTTGTTTTTGAGTATAACTTGTGATTCTTTACTCAATATTCTTTCTTACTTGCGTGAGGAAATCTTTCATGAGAGCAGAATCTTTACTATTCACAATCTCAAGCAGCTCTTTAAGTTTAGTTCTAATACCCTCGAGTTGTCCAGGCGTATAAGGATTAAAAAGGATTTCAGTTAAAAGGAAATCATCTTCAGAAAGCAATCCCTGTGCGATGCTCATGTGCCTTTTAAAAGTAGTTCCCGGAGCATCCTGATGTTTCATAACAGAAGCGAACACCAATGTAGACGCGAAAGGAATAGAAAGAGAATAAGCAATTGTTTCGTCATGCTCCTCAAATGTGTACTCTGAAATATTCAGTTTCAAATGGCTGTACAAGTCTCTGAAAAACACTTTTCCCAGATGATCCGATTCTTTTATTATAATAGCATTTTGTGTACTCAAATCACTGAGGCTAGCAAATGTTGGTCCGAACATAGGATGAGTAGAAACAAACGGATGCCCTTGTACCTCGTAATATTTTTTCAGACCAGTTTTTACAGAAGCTATATCTGAAAGAATACATTTTGGTGGTAAAAAAGGCATTACATTATTGAACGCGTCAATAGTATATTTCAATGTAGCAGCATTGATTACCAGTTCGGGAGCGAACTCTTTCACCTCTTTTGGGTCAGACATTCGCAGTGTATTGTAAGTAAAACGAAGTTTCTGTGGGTCCGTTTCCAAGACAGCCACTTCGTGATCGAAGCTTAGCACATCGGCAAAGAACGATCCCATTTTTCCGGCTCCTAATATTAATATCTTCATATTCAGTTGCTTAATTTACGCCAATAAGACAGGCATTATTTTCGTGCTAATTCCATTACCACCAATTGTTGGCGAACCGATTCTTCATGCACAGCCTCCAGAATTTTTTTAGCAAATTCAGACGACATATCCATTTTAACCGCCTGTTGAATACGATCTTGCAATATCTCGCCATAGCGTGCAGTTTGTAAAACCGGCATATCATGTTCAAGTTTATACTGTCCAATTTCGCGAGACACCCTCATTCTTTTTGAAAGCAGTTCGAATATCTTATCGTCTAATTCATCGATTTGTCCACGAAGAGTTGAAAGATCTTCAGTCGATTGAATAGAATCACGAATAACCAAAGAATGAATCACCTCGTTGAGAGCAGCAGGTGTAAGCTGTTGCTCCTTGTCACTTAAAGCCGTTTCCGGAGAGCAGTGAGATTCAATGATCAAGCCATCGTAGTTCATATCCATTGCTTGCTGAGCAATTGTAAGTATCAGACTCCTTTTTCCCCCCATGTGACTTGGATCACAAATGATAGGAAGATTAGGATATCTTCTTTTAAGTTCGATTGGGATGTGCCATTGAGGAATATTTCGATAAACATTTTTATCAGGAGTACTGAATCCACGATGAATAACCCCCAGTTTGCGAACCCCAGCGTTATACAATCTTTCGATTGCTCCGATCCACAATTCAAGGTCGGGATTTACCGGATTTTTTATTAGAACAGGCATATCCGTACCAGCCAAAGTATCCGCTATTTCCTGTACCGCAAACGGATTAGTAGTTGTTCGAGCACCTATCCACAACATATCCACCCCATATTTCAATGCCTCATATACATGCTTTTGCGTTGCCACTTCTACTGCAACGTACATACCCGTTTCTTTTTTTACCCTTTGTAACCATTTGAGTGCGAGGCTTCCCATCCCTTCGAACCCACCGGGTTTTGTTCTTGGTTTCCACACACCTGCACGAAAGATCTTTATACCTTGTGCAGCAAGTTGTTTTGCCGTTTCCATCACTTGTTCTTCGCTCTCTGCACTACAAGGACCAGCAATCACGAGCGGTCGTTTACTGTCGATCCCCGGAAGTAAAATTGATTCGAAATTCATATCTGAAGTTTTATTATTTGTTCTTATATCTTGTTATTCTATTATATGCTTCTTTTATCCTCTCCGTTGAAGCCCCAAGTGAAATACGTATGAATCTTTCACCGTTGCTACCAAAAATAAATCCAGGAGTGATAAAAACATTAGCATTATATAATATGTCGTTTATTAACTCTTCGCTACTTATCTCAATGTCGTTAATCTTTCCCCACACGAACAATCCGACTTGGCTTTTATCAAAAGTACAACCAAGTATTGTCATAATTTTTTCGGCCCAAATTCGTCTTTCCGCATAAATTTTGTTCATGTTTTCGTACCATTCCGGGGGATTAGATAACGCTGCCACTGCCGCAATTTGCATCGGTTTAAACTGTCCGCTATCGATATTGCTCTTTTCTTTAAGAATCCATTTCACGAATTGTTCATTAGAAGCCAGCATTCCGATACGCCATCCCGGCATATTATGCGATTTGCTTAACGAGTTAAGTTCTATGCATATATCTTTTGCACCCTCAATGGAAAGTATACTCATTGGATTGCTGTTTAATATAAAACTATACGGATTATCGTGGCAAATAATGATTTGATGTTTTTTTCCAAAGGTGACAAGTTTCTCAAACAACTCAATAGACGCATTAGCCCCTGTGGGCATGTTTGGATAATTTACCCACATAAGTTTTACCCCCGTCAAGTCCATCTTCTCCAAAGCATCGAAGTCCGGTTGCCAGTTATCATCCTCTTTTAGATCATAAGGAATAACTTTTGCACGCAGAAGTTTTGACACAGATGTATAAGTAGGATATCCCGGATTTGGCACCAGTACTCCATCGCCATAATTCAAAAAAGTGAGTGATATATGAAGGATTCCCTCTTTGGAGCCAATAAGAGGAAGAATCTCATTTGTCGACAATTCAACTCCATAATAGTTTTTATACCATTTACTGAACGCATCTCTCAATTCAGGAATACCATTATAAGGTTGATATCCATGATTATTTGTTTGGTTTGCACTTTCATTAAGCGCCTTTATTGTTTGTTCCGATGGCGGTTTATCAGGACTTCCCACTCCAAGGCTGACTATATCTTTTCCTTCGGCATTCAATTTTGCTACCTCAGCCAATTTCACAGAAAAATAATATTCCGATATTGCTTTAATATGTTCGGCAGGTTCTATTTGCATAATATGCTCCATGTTTTAATTAATCTTCAATTGTTTGTTTGTCTTCTCTATATTCTCCCAAAATTTTGAGATCTCGGACAAGAGGTAAAATGGCGTCGATAGATTGTTTATAACGCTCAAAGTTTGTAAAAGTTAGATCAATATAAAATTGGTACTCCCATTCTCGACCT
The DNA here is from genome assembly GCA_002411345.1 of Bacteroidales bacterium UBA5287. GTDB lineage: Bacteria > Bacteroidota > Bacteroidia > Bacteroidales > Dysgonomonadaceae > UBA5287. The sequence continues at coordinate 20,246 of DHSL01000065.1, forward strand.
ATGATTGGCAAGGATTGAATACGTGTCAGATTTAAACCATAGAAAGAAAGGACCGAAAGAACTTGCGAGAGGCTACCTTCGTGATGAGAAAGTATAAAAACCAGAGACGATTTATTAACGTGATTATCTTTTTGCACTTCGGCCAACATTTCTTCGCGAGCGAGAATTAAGAAACGTGTAAAATTCCTTTTGTTTGTTTCTATGCCGCTTTTCAGTATTTGAAGACCGTAAATTTCTGCTGCCAAGCTACTGCAAACAGCAGCGTACCCCATAAGTGATTTATCCCGAATTTCTTTTGCAGCAAGCGCTGTATCCTCGTGTTCCACGATTTTGACATCGGGGAGAGTTTCCAGAAAATCTTCGCATTGCATTAATGCAATTGGATGCGACATCACTTCGTGTATCTGATCAATTGTTTGTCCCGGGAGAGCTGCCAATGAATGTGATATTCTAAGTTTATACTCCCCTGCAATTTGTAAATTGCTTTGTCTGAGCAGATCGTGATTTTGCAATAAGCTTCCAGCAATTGTATTTTCAATTGCCATTATACCAATGAGAGAAGGATCTTTTTCTGCTTCTTTAAAAATATCTCTAAATGTGAGACAAGGCACAATCTCTAAATCTTCGTCTTTGAAATAGTTTCTGGCTGCAATTTCGTGATATGCCCCTTTTACTCCCTGAATAGCTACTCTTTTCATCTGTAGTTTTGCTCGTTTTAGTCCAAAAAAAAATCCTATCGTGTTATCGACAGGATCTTATATTTTATATATTACTTTTTATTTACTAATTGTTTGCATACAAAATCCTGTCTTTACCTACTAAAGTAAAAATAAAAATAGAACGAATATGCAAAACTATAAGAGTTCATCTTGTTTCTTTTATAATGGATGCAAATTTACTACATTTTCTGTTTTATCAAAAGAAAATGCCATATTTTATTGAAAAATAGTACTTAAAAGCCATTTTCTTAAAAGATTATACAAAAACCGCAATTTAAGATATTTTAAGTATTGAGAACATATTGATAATATCAGACCATAGTGAGAAGTAGATGAGAGCATAAAACAGAAACTATTGTTAAGTTTTGTTTATTTTTACGAATTATTTATCTGCTTTTATGTTTAATCTTACTAATTAAAGCTAATTTAAATTGCAATAGATATGCGTTTTATTGTAAACTGAGAAATGAATTATATAAAATAATTAATATCTTTGTAACCATCGTAATTTTTAAAAGCTATTTTAACTTAATAAATTATATAAAAAATGTTTGAAGGACAACCTAAGGGACTGTATGCATTGGCATTAGCCAATACTGGCGAGCGATTTGGTTATTATACCATGCTTGCGATATTTACTCTATTTCTCCAGGCAAAATTTGGATTTTCTGCCGATCAAACCTCTACTATATTCGGTGGATTTTTGGGTTTAGTTTATTTTATGCCATTATTAGGTGGTATTCTTGCCGATAAATTTGGATATGGTAAAATGGTAACAGCCGGAATTGTTATTATGTTTTTCGGTTACATACTATTATCTATTCCTACAGGATTTGCAAGTATGAACACAGGTATTATCTTGATGTTCTCTGCTTTAGCCATGATTTCTATTGGTACAGGATTTTTCAAGGGCAACCTGCAAGTTATGGTAGGAAATTTGTATGACGATCCAAATTATAGTGCAAAAAGAGATAACGGATTCAGTATATTCTACATGGCTATTAACATTGGTGCACTATTTGCTCCAGCCGCTGCAACTGCAGTTACAAATAGCATTTTAGGCAAGGCTAATTTTACTTATAATGCTCAGATTCCATCACTTGCACATCAGTATTTAAATGGAAGTATCTCTGCTGAAGGAACTACTCATCTTACTAATTTAGCATCAGCTCAAGGATTTGTTGGAGATTTGGCTCAATTTAGCACAGCCTATATTGACCAACTATCATTATCATATAACAGTGGTTTTTTAGTAGCTTGTATCTCTTTGATCGTATCGATGTCGATATATCTTATATTCAAACCATCATTTAAGCATGCAATATACAGCAACAAACAAGCGAAAGCCGCTGGAGTTGGCAGTGCAGCACCAGAACTTACACCCAAACAAACGAAAGAGCGTGTTACTGCTTTATTATTAGTTTTTGTTGTTGTAATCTTTTTCTGGATGGCCTTCCATCAAAACGGTTTGACTTTGACCTTTTTTGCCCGTGACTTTACCGATAGTATAGCTACCGGCTTTACTCGAATTGGATTTAATGTATGGAATTTAGTTTTGATTATTGCAGCAGTTTACGCATGTTTTGCAATTTACGAATCCAAGAAACCAAAAGGCAAGTTAATAGCCGGTTTAGTTGCTACACTTGCTTTAGTGATATTAGTAGTAAATTATAGTAATACCCCTGATATAGTAGAGATTGCACCTCAAATTTTCCAACAATTTAATCCGTTTTTTGTAGTTGCTTTAACTCCCGTTTCATTGGCGATATTCTCATCACTTGCTAAAAAAGGGAAAGAGCCATCTGCCCCTCGAAAGATTGGATATGGAATGATTGTTGCGGCATTAGGTTTTGTTATTATGGCAGTAGCCTCACTTGGTCTTGCTACTCCAGACGAACTTGCAAGCACCGGAGGTAAGAGCGACGCACTTATTTCTCCTAACTGGCTTATATCGACTTATTTAGTATTAACTTTTGCTGAATTATTGCTATCGCCAATGGGTATTTCTTTTGTAACGAAAGTTGCACCTCCAAAATTAAAAGGTGCTATGATGGGATGTTGGTTTGCAGCGACCGCAATTGGTAATTATCTGACTGCAGTAATCGGATATTTATGGGGTCCGATACCATTATGGTTAGTATGGAGCGTACTTATTGTTTGTTGTGCTGTTTCTGCTATCTTTATTTTCTCAATTATGAAAAAATTAGAGAGAGCCACAGGCGACGCATAAAAATACAACCCTCAAATTACAGGAAACCGATGGAGTTTGTTCCATCGGTTTTTTTGTTGAAAATTTAACATTTTTGAAAACCTTAATTTTCCGATAGATAAGCATAACAAGCTATAACTTCTTTTTATTTAAGGAAAGTCCTACCCCTATTTTGATTATATTTGCGAAAGCAAAAGAAAAAGATTCACATTTTATGCAGCCATTTATTCACTTACATGTTCACTCTCAGTATTCACTTCTTGATGGTCAAGCCAGCATTCCTAATTTAGTTGACAAAGCCTACAAAGACGGTATGCGTGCAATTGCACTTACCGATCATGGTGCGATGTATGGAATTAAGGAATTCATCAATTATACAAATAAAAAGAATCAGGCTGTACAAAACGAGATCAAAAGGCTGGAAAATGAGATTAAGGAATCGGAAAATAAAGGAGTAAATAGTGATACTATCCAGAAACTGCATATCAATCTAAATGAAGAAAAGAAAAAACTTTTCAAGCCCATTATTGGTTGCGAATGCTATTTAGCTCGTCGCGACAGGTTTTCACAAAACGATAAAGTTGATTCCAGCGGTTGGCATTTGATTGTATTAGCAAAGAATTTAACCGGATACAAGAATCTGATAAAAATTGTTTCCAAAAGCTGGACTGAAGGCTATTATTACCGACCACGTATTGATAAAGCGCTATTAGAAGAATATCGTGAAGGCTTGATTATTTCATCAGCCTGTTTAGGAGGTGAAATTTCAAGAAAGATTGACGACGGTCAGATAAATGAAGCAGAAGAAGCCGTTCAGTGGTACAAGAATCTTTTTGGTGATGATTATTATTTAGAGATTCAACGTCACGAGACTTATCGTTTGGATGCAGATCAGACCACATTTCCAAAACAACAAAGAGTAAATGAAGAGTTACTTCGTATTGCAAAAAAATATGATGTAAAAGTTATTGCGACAAATGACACCCATTTTGTGAACGAAGAAGATGCCGATGCACATGATCGCCTCATTTGTTTAAATACAGGTAAGGATTTTGATGATCCAAACCGTATGCGCTATACCAAACAAGAATGGTTGAAAACAACAGCTGAGATGAATGAAGTCTTTGCTGATGTACCTGAAACATTATCGAATACCCTTGAGATTGCAGAAAAAGTAGATTTTTATTCTATTGACAATCCTGCACTCATGCCCTTTTACCCTATCGATCCAACATTTGGTAATGAAGATGAATATAAAATCAGGTACTCTCAGGAACAACTAATTGAAGAGTTTAGCGAACAGGTTTTCAATCGATTAGGCGGTTATAACAAAGTAGTCCGCATCAAATTGGAAGCTGATTACCTAACCCATCTTACAAAATTAGGAGCCGCAAATCGTTATGGCGATGATATCAACGATGAATTAAAAGAGCGCATTGATTTTGAATTGGAGACCATTAAGACCATGGGATTTCCTGGATATTTCTTAATTGTTCAGGATTTCATTGTAAATGCTCGCAAAATGGATGTTGCTGTTGGTCCCGGTCGTGGTTCAGCTGCAGGATCTGTTGTTGCCTATTGTCTTGGCATTACCGATATTGACCCTATAAAGTATGATTTGCTGTTTGAGCGATTTCTTAATCCAGATCGTATTTCCATGCCTGATATTGACATCGATTTTGATGATGAAGGCAGAGGGAAAGTTCTCCGTTGGGTAACAGAGAAATATGGCAATGAGAAAGTCGCCCATATTATTACCTATGGAACTATGGCTACAAAAATGGCTTTACGCGATGTAGCTCGTGTTCACAAGCTTCCATTATCAGAAGCAGACAGGCTTGCAAAACTTGTTCCGGACAGAATTCCAGGAGAGAAAAAAGTTTCACTTGCAAAAGCCATTGAAGTAGTTCCTGAGCTAAAAGAAGCGTCTCAAAGCAATGATCCATTGGTTAGAGACACGTTGAAATATGCCCAGATGTTAGAAGGCAACATTCGTGGAACGGGTGTTCATGCTTGTGGTGTTATCATTGGTCAGACGGACATTTCCGATATTGTCCCCATTAGTACTGCTGAAGATAAAGAGACAAAAGAGAAGCTATTAGTTACACAGTTTGAAGGTTCTGTAATTGAGGAAACCGGTCTTATTAAAATGGACTTCCTTGGTCTTAAAACTCTATCAATTATAAAGGATGCTATTGTAAATATAGAATCCACCACCAGGAAAAAAATTGATATCAATAAAATTGACTTGTCTGATGAGAAGACATATCAACTTTATTGTAATGGGCAAACGACAGGAACATTCCAATTTGAATCGGCTGGAATGCAGAAATATCTGAAAGAGCTTCAACCAAGCAAGTTTGAAGATTTGATAGCGATGAATGCTCTTTATCGCCCAGGTCCCATGGACAATATTCCATCATTTATTGCCAGGAAACAAGGTAAAGAAAAAATATCTTATGAAATTCCTATAACTGAGAAATATCTGAGTGAAACATATGGAATTACAGTGTATCAGGAACAGGTCATGCTTCTTTCGCGCTTACTTGCCAATTTTACCCGTGGTCAATCTGACGAGTTGCGTAAAGCAATGGGTAAGAAGCAAATAGAAAAGATGAATGCCCTAAAAGCTAAGTTCCTTTCCGGAGGTAAGGCAAATGGTCATGAAGAAAATAAGCTGAATAAAATATGGCTTGAATGGGAGAAATTTGCTCAATATGCGTTCAATAAATCTCATGCTACCTGTTATTCATGGGTTGCCTATCAAACTGCATGGTTAAAAGCACATTATCCATCAGAATATATGGCCTCTGTACTCTCGAACAACTTGAATAATATTGTTGAGATTACAAAGTTCATGGATGAATGTAAATCTATGAATATCAATGTGCTTAGTCCAGACATTAACGAATCGTTCCTTAAGTTCTCAGTAAATAAAAACGGTGACATTCGTTTTGGTCTTGCCGGTATAAAAAGTGTTGGTCATTCTGCAGTAGTTGATATTATTAATGAACGAAGAAAGAATGGAACTTATAAGGATCTTTTCGATTTTGTGGAGAGGGTTAATTTGTCATCTTGCAATAAGAAAAACATTGAAGCCTTGGCTCTTGCCGGAGCTTTCGACTCTTTTCCGGGAGTATCAAGAGAACAATTAGTTGGAGTTAATAGCAAGGGGGAGGAATTCCTTGACACATTGATCAGATACGGTAATAAATTTCAGCTAGATAAAATGGAATCGACCAATTCTCTTTTTGGAGATGATACATCATTTATGATTTCTCGTCCTGAAATCCCAAATGCGCCTAAATGGTCTGATTTAGAAAAACTTAACAAGGAAAGAGAACTTATTGGAATGTATTTATCAGCTCATCCACTTGACGACTATGAATTTATTTTGAAACATGTTTGTAATACAAACACACTTAATTTAACTGATTTGGAATCGCTCAATGGTAAAGAAGTTTCTTTTGGTGGTTTAGTTACAGCTGTTCGAGAAGGACAAACCAAGCGTAATTCGCCATACACTATTTTTAAAGTAGAAGATTACGAGGGAAGTATTGAAATTCCATTGTTTGGTGAAGATAGTGTGAATTTAGGAAGATACGCACGACTAGGGATGGCGATATATATTAATGCAAGAATTCAACCAAAAAGGTATCGACAAGAAGAACTTGAAATTAAGATTACTTCGATTAAATTACTAACCGAAGTAAAGGATACTTTAGTCTCAAAACTTACTCTACAACTTGAATTGAACGAATTAAACGACACAATGGTTGCCGATTTATCAGCTTTGATTAAAAACAATCCCGGCAGTTCATTGTTATATTTCCAAATTACAAGCTTGGATTCAAATATGAAAGTTCAGCTTTTCTCTCGTCCTTCGCGAATTGAAGTCAACAAGCATTTGATTGATTATTTAGAAGATGATTTAAACATTAATTTTAAAATAAACTAATTATATAAATAAAGTATTATGGCTCTTCAAATTACAGACACGACACTAGATAATGTGTTGAAAACAGACAAATTAGTAGTAATTGATTTCTGGGCTGAATGGTGTGGACCATGTAAAATGGTTGGTCCAATCATTGACGAAATCAGTGAGAAATATAAAGATCAAGTTGTTGTTGGGAAAATAGATGTTGATAACAACGACGGTGCAACCTCAAAATACGGAATTCGCAATATTCCAACAGTCCTCTTCATAAAAAACGGAGAAGTAGTTGACAAATTAGTTGGTGCAGCAGGAAAAAATGTATTTGTCGAGAAAGTTGAAAAACTTAAGTAATTGATTTTTATTATGAATACAAATAAAGGCGGTTGAATAGATCAATCGCCTTTTATATTTATCAATAAAATCTGTTGTTTATTTAAATACTTCTTTAAGTTTTTTAGCCCATCCTTGCAGACGTTCTTCAGTTAAATTGTATTCATTATCTTCATCAATAGCTAATCCAACCCATTTTCCGTCAATTACTGCATCCGATTCGTCATAAGTATAGCCTTCATCATCAACTTCGCCAATAATTGTAGCTTGATCTTTTACAGCATCATACAAGATACGCATAGATTGTGCAAAACTACTTGAGAAAGAACCACTATCACCTAACGCAAAAATTGCAATTGTTTTATCTGTGAGGTCAATTTTTTTAAATGTAGGTAGAAATCCTTCCCAATCATCTTGTAAATCACCTATACCTGTTGTTGAAGTACCTAATATATAGTATGGATATGCTTTAATGTCATCAAGTTTAACATTAGCAACATCATATAAATCTGCACTACTGTCAAGTATTTCATTTAATCTTTTTGCAACAGATTCAGTATTTCCTCCCGAAGATCCGTAAAGTATAGCAATGTTATTCATTTTATAGTCATTTTATATTATTAATTGAGTTTAAATGATAAACACTTCAATTGAATTTTTGTTTGTAATTGATTTAATGCAAATGACTTTTTTTGATAGTATGAGAAAAAAACATTAATTTTACAACATCTTTTGGCGCGGTAGTTCAATGGATAGAATAGAAGTTTCCTAAACTTTAGATTTGGGTTCGATTCCCAGCCGTGCTACAAAAGTTGTTTACCATAAGATAATTTTCCTATTAATAATTGATTACTAAACCATTCCTCTATTACCTTTTTTTTGCTTTGAAACAAATTTAAATAGAGTTGTTTTTCATCTTTTTAATTTCCAGTGTGTCATAAATATTGATGTTGGTTCCCCTTTGTTTTCTTGTTGATAATAAACTGTTAAAATGGAATCATCTTCCAATTGAACACTTGAAGGATATCCAAGGTCTCCATTAAATGCTTCTGCTAGAATAATTTCATTCTCAATATCCCAGGTTTTACCTTCATCTTTACTTATACAAGCACGTTCACTATATTTATCCCTTCTATGACCATAAACAACTAACACCCAACCATTATTTAACTCTATCAAATGAGGAGGATAGCCCCACATTGGAGTTTTATGAGGATTAGTCCAATTTTTCCCTCCATCATTACTTTCAGTTTGCATTAAGTATGATCCACTACTATCTTTAGGTTCATATCTGATCATTGCCAATAATTTACCACTCTTTAATTCGACAACGTGAGGTTCACTAAAACCTGCCGTTTTATCTTCAAAAGGAGGTACAGCGGAGATTACTTTCCAAGATATGCCATCGTCCCTAGATTCTTCGGCAACTACTGAGTAAATACCATTCCATGAACCAGTACCAAGATAAAATAAACGACCATCGCTCAACTGAATTGGGCCATGTGGAGCAGTAACAAGTGTACGGGTTGGTTCTTCCCAAGTTCTTCCACCATCCAAAGATCGTCTCACCCAATTACCTAACCATTCTTTTTTTAGAGCATCAGGAATTTTTTCAGCAATTCGATTATACTTTTGATATGCCCATTTCCATGTAGGAGAAGCATAAGCTAATGAGGTAAACCAACTTACAAGAATTGTATTTTTTGAAGTTTGAATTATTCCAGCATCTCTATCATCGAGTGGTGTATTATTAATTTCTTCCGGTTCACTCCAAGTTTCTCCATTATCTTTACTTCTAATCATATGTGTTTTACCCCATGGACAAACATGTGAATCTCGATCACCTGAGTATACAATTAGCAACTCTCCATTATTTGTTTTCCCAATTGTTGGCCATCCCAAATATCTATTCGGCTCCAATACTTCTTGAGAAGCAACTTGATGACCGTTTTGATCTATTTTTCTCTCAGTGATGAAATATTTTCCGGGTTCTTTACTAACTAATTTTGTTTTCAATATTATTGCAATTTTGTTTTCAATATTATTTACACAAACTGAATCTTCTTTTAAAATGTTTGAAGGAATAATCTTTTCAGAACTTGTTAATTTACCACTGCTAAACAAACTACCTGTGGTTATTAAACTTGCTGTTTTGATAAAGTTCCTTCTGTTAATATTCTGATTATTCATATATTAAATAGTTTTTTAAAATTGAATATAAACCAACTTATTATACTCGATTGACAAAACGTCTTTAAAGTTAAATCACCTTCTTTTTTCGCGAAAAAGTAATACAAAACCTATCAGAAAGAAAATAGCTAAAGCAAAAGGAATCGTCCAAATTGACACCCAATTATAAGCTCCTCCCTCTGAATAATGATCAACAACATTCCCTGCAACAATTGTTCCTAACAATTTCCCCACACCGTAAGTAGCAAAAGCTATTAATCCTTGTGCAGAATTCCGTAATGAAGATGGAGCTTCTTGATCCACATAAATTTGTCCGGTTACAAAGAAAAACGTAAAACAAAAACCATGAAATGGCAAAACAGCATAAAGAAAGCCATTTGTACCAGTAAATGATCCTAAAACAAATGACCCATACATTATTATCCATGCAACTATTGCAGCAACAATACTACCTTTATATTTTAGTTTTTTAAAAAGAAATGGAAATGTAAACAAGAATACAACCTCAGCAATCTGACCCAAGCTCATAGCAGCCGCAGCATTATTTATACCTTCATCTACAATAAACAGATTTGCAAATGAATCATAAAATGCAAGAGGGATACAAATTAATGCCATAAATATCAGTAATACTGAAAAAGATCTATCTTTTGTCAATTTGAATGCATCAAACCCAAGAATTTGTCCTACTGTTACTTTTTCAGCCACTTTTTCAGGTTTTTTATACGGTAAAAGCAATGCGTAAAGTCCAGCTAAAAATGAAACCGAAGAAGCAATAAGAAAAGGAGTTGAAAGAGTTTCCAAATCAAAAACACTTAATATTAATCCTGCAACTATCCATCCAAAAGAGCCAAATAATCTTATACGTGAAAACTCTTTTGAAGTATCTTTTAAATTCTCAAATGAGATAGAATTACATAACGACATTGTTGGCATAAAACAAATAGTATAGGCTAACAATGTTGGTAAAAATAATGAAAACTGTTCAATCCTGGTTAACCCAAAAAGTAACAATGATCCTAAAAAATTTAGAAAAACCAATACCCTATTTGGTGAGAAAAATCGATCAGCTATAATTCCAACAATCACGGGAGATATTATTGCAGCAATAGCAGCAGTTCCATATGCTAATCCTATTTGAACACCGCTAAAATGTAATGTTTGTCCTAAATATGTTCCCATGGTAACAAACCATGAACCTTGAATAAAATATTGTAAAAACATCATTATTGATAATTGTGCTTTTCTATTTATTATATTCATAATACATTAATTTTTCTTTGTTAAATATGCAGTTTAAAATTCTTAGTCCATTATCAAATTGCCCTTAATTACTAAACTATTTCCCTCATCATTCAATTCGAAAATTTGTGCTCTTTCTTTGCCATTTGGTGAATTAGGTTGATGTAACACGAGACAAAGTTTTCCTTCAAAAGTTAAAAAAATTGATCCATGGCCTCCATTTTCATCTACTAATGGTTCAATATGATGGATCCATGGCCCGATTAACTTTCCGGTTGTGGATTCTGCTATTCCTATCGCATAGTTACCATTTTGTAAAAAACTTGACCAAATCATCAACAACTTTCCTGTTTTTGTTCTATAAAGAAAACACCCATCTGTAACATAACTATTAGCTTTGTCAGGTGTCCATGGAGCATCAGAAGCACGAAATAAGAATTCAGGAGTTCCAATAGGCTCCGATAGATCGGTCTTTAATTCAATCATCTCAATTGTCCCATCTACAATCTGAACCCATTCATGGCAATAAATCATGTACGGTTTACCATCTTCTTCCCATAAAGTCCCGTCCAGTGCCATAAAGTCAATAGGAGTATGTGGCATTATTCCAAAAGGAAGGAATGGACCTTCTGGACTATCCGCATGAAAAATTTGAGTTCCCCGATAGGTGAAAGCCGGCCAATCAGGTTTTGGTTCTTTCCAGGTTTTATTGGTATTAAGTGTGCCAAACAAATAGTATTTTCCTTTATAAAAATGGATTTCAGGAGCCCAAATAGTTCCAGAAATCCAATTATTCTCCAGAACAGTAAAAACCCTTTTGGGGCCAGACCATTCTTTTAAATCTCTACTCCAAAATACTTCTACTCCTCCTAATTCTTGTCCATTTTTATTTTTTACAGATGCAGATCGGTACAAGTAATACAAGCCACTTTGCTTATCAGGGAGTATATATGGATCTCGAATATGAATATCTTTTAATTTGAAAGTATTTATTGAATCAACCCGTACTTTCTCCTGTATCTTCAAATTTATAGCAAACAATAAGTTTTGTTGTACAATCAGAATTGTACTAACAATTATAAAAATCTTTTTATAATTATTCATCATAGTATATAACTGTTTAAATGATAGCATACTTTAGAATTCAAAATCACATTATTTATATTCATATTTGAAATCTTATTTTCTTAATTATTCTTTTCCAAACTATCAAGATCAATTGTCATATCTTCAATAATTGCATTCTTTTCAATATTCTTTAATTGTTTAATCAATGAACTAGGATCTAAGCGACGAGTCATTTCTATCTCCATTAAACGATCAGGGTATCGTTTACGTATCGTACGGATATCATTCATAAACAAAGAGTCTTCACCTTTATAAAGTGCATATGCTGCTTGTTGAATCATAAATGCACCCAGACTATCAGGATATTTTTCCAGTACAGCTTTTAAATAATTATTACTACGTTCAAAACTTTTATGAGCCTCACCATCCTTATCCTTTGCCGCTTGAAAAAGTCCCAATTGAAAAAGATACTCGCCGGTAATAGCACCTTTTTGGTCAGCCAAAGTTTGAATATTTAATGCAGAATCAAGATATCCCATTTCAGCTAATAATTTTGCCTTAACTCCATAATAATCAGGATTCATACTATCAATAGATAACGCCTGATCTAAAAGAACCATAGCTTTTGACGTAGAGTCAACATCAAATGAAGAATTTACCAATGCAATTGCAAGTTGATAAATCGAATCAGCTTTCGGTTCAGTAATATAAGGTGTAATGTCCACATCTTTTTTATTATTGCATGAAGTCACACATAAAAAAGAAAGAATATAAATAAATATTATTTTGTAATTCATAACAATAATAGGGAGGACAGGTATAACCGTCCTCCCGATTTAAAAAATTAATTAATCAAATTACTCATCTGTAAAATTTATGGAATTAAAATTGATTTGTACATCTTCAATTCAGCCATATTAAAGTAAGTTGGAGCAGTTCCTCCATTTGTTTTATTTACTGTGAAACGAAAATAAGAGAATGGTTCATCAGCAAATATTGGCTTCGATTCATAAGTAGAACTAGCACCCGTTGGAAGTCCGGTAAGATGAGGAATTAAAACTCTCCAATTTTGACCATCATTGCTTACCGAAATAGTTACATCCGTAGGTTTGCCATTACTGTTATTTCTGTTTTGATACCAAAACTTAAATATTGAGACAGGCTCAGGTAAAGCTACTTGTAAATAATGTGCTACTGAAATAGAATAAGACCATGCAGAATGAAAAAAAGTACCTGCATTATTGTCTAATAAATTCCTGATTGGTCCTTCATTAGGTTCTTGTGCATTAGATGAGAGCATGCTTTCTGTCAAAGCAATCAATGAATGTTGAAGTTTTATTGCTTCCTGTTTAACAATAAACGATGACATATAATCCGGATTATCAGATGATTGTATTAATATTGTTGAAAACCGTGGAGTCTCCGATTTGGACATATCTGTTTTAAATTTAAGAATCCTATCCGAACCATCTGCTATATTACTTACCAAATGTACCCAATTTGCTGTATCTGGAATAGATATATAATCCACGTTCATATTTGAAGAAACCCGAACGGTAATTTCAGCAGGAGATGCGCTTACCGACTTCACAACACCCTTTCTTTGTCCTTCAACCAGAAGTTGAGGCTCTTTACCCGTTTGTGTTACATTTATAGAGTACGCTTGGTGTCCATAAGAAATTGTAACACGTGCAATTCGTGTCAAAAAAAGATCATTATTCCCAGCTGAAACAGTTACTTTCCCATCTTCTTTTTTCACAACGCACCATTCCGCATTTGATGATGCAGTCCAATTAGCAAATGGCACATTAGTCACAACTTCTATAACTTTATCACCTCCTCCTATTGGGAGAAAAATTGGAGTTAATCCTTTATCAGGAACGACTAATGATTCAACATTAAATTCAGTCTGGTAGTCAGGAGCACAAGATGTCACAGAAAACATATAAATCAATGCACCGACTAACATAAATATTAAAATATTATTTTTCATAAGGATCATTTTTATAATTGTTCTGCTCTTGGGCTAAATTCCATTCTTAAAATTGCTTTTACTTCTTTATAAGGTAGCGTTGAACTTAAACGATATTTATAATGAAGCCTAAACTCTTTATAGTAAGTAGAACGTCCATCAGGTGTAGTAAGAATATTAATCAGATATGTATTGTTATACATTTCATATGGAGGCAATTGCACAAGATCAAGCGTTTTGTAAGATTCAATTGTAACTTGTCGAGCCAACGGATTTTGAGGCGTTTGTTCTCCAACGGTTACTTTAATACTCTTTGCATTAATATCATCAAGTGCTTCTTTGTAATCACCAAAGGTTTCATCACCAGCCAACATCCTTACAGAGTTTTCAGCTAAAGGAAATATCTGATTTGCATTGGTTGGACGTCTAATCAATCGATCTGACAAGCTCAATGTTTCAACATACGTAGTTGTATAGTTATAATACGTATTCTTATATGTGGATGCAAACTCATTCTCTTTATAAATTCGTAACAGAACTTCTTTCTTCAAAGGATTAAATTCTTTCGTTATATTCGTATTCAATTTATAATCTAATAAATAAATAGAGTCAGGAGACAATTTATCAAGATTTTTCAAATAAATAGGAAATCTAACTAGATTTTGCCCTACGGGAATCTCCATTTGAGTCTTTGGCAAAGTATAACATTCCACTGGAAGCCATCTTGCAAATCGAGAAGAATCAATATCATAATTAGATTTATTAAAAGCATGAAATAATGAATCTGCCTCAACAAGAGCCACATTATAGGATTTACTGGCAAGTGTTGTACCACTTAATCCTGCTACCAAGAAAATTGTATCTCCTGATGTCCTTAGACTTGAAACTTGTCTATCGTATATTTGAGCAGAATTACTGAGCAAATTTACAACATTCTTATACTGCTCTGATTCGAAGTCATATGTTTCACACGCAGCAAAAGCAAAACCAATGATTGCTATTATAAATATTTTTATATAATTTTTCATATTTAAATCAGTTTAATTATTGTTACTGATGATTATCTATCCCAACCCGGATTTTGATCCATTGAAGGAACTTTCATTAATTCGCCATGAGGAATAGGCAGTAATACCATACTTGGTTTTGATATTCTGTCACGAACATTTTGAGTATTAATTGTCACAATATCCCAAAATCCAGTATTAGGACTATCCGCAGCTCTGTCTCGTTCCACATTAAGACCTCTCCAATTAGAAGAATTTGCATCTTCATCCAAATAAATACCCCAACGGCGTGTATCAAAGTATCTATAACCTTCATTAAACAACTCTATTTGACGTTCATTCATTACCACTTTTTGGAATTCTTCCTTACTTGATAATTGAAATTCAGTTGCACCAGGCAGACCAACACGATATCTAATCATATTGAAATATTTTGCCATTTCATCTTTATTTCTTGAAATAGTTACTTCGGCCTCTACACCTGTTGCATCAATTGTTTTAACTGTTACTTCACCTTCTATATTATTCAATGCTTCAACATATTCAAGAAGAATTTCTGCATATCGAATTATTGGAAACGGCTTTGGATTTGTTATGAATGCTGAAGTAACATTTCCTTTTCCATTAGCATACGAATCATCCGGATGAATATATTTGATAGGTGTATAACCTGAAACATTATAGTCATTGATATTGGTACCGGCACCTTTTATGCCTGAAACATCATCAGCAGAAAACCACATTTGTTTTTTGGTATATGCTCCATCTTGTGATGCCGAATTCATTGGCCAATAACTTCCAGGAAATCCGATTGAAGCATAAAACCTAACTTCACGGTTATCATACATTTTTGGAGCATTAGATCTGAGTTCATAAGAGCCTAATACTTTATTCTTTCCAATTGTATTTATCAAATCCGGATCATAAGGATAATCTTCTGAAGCATCGTGAATTGATCGCCCATCAGCCATTAAATATGAATCAACAACACGCTGTGGCACTGACATACCACCCCATCCACCAAAATAAACAGGAAATGAATGACGTGTATAACTTGATACATTTCCAGAAGGCATAGCCCATATGAATTCAGGATTTGTCTGTATTATACCTTCCCCATTAAACATATCTGTATAGGATCTGTATGGATCTATCCCACCTGCTCCTTCAGGAAAATTTTCAGTTGGAACATTCTCAGGTAAAGGATATGGTCTGCTTGCATCCATATCAACAGTATGTAATTGATAAATATCCATATCAATAAGACTCTTAGCTGCTGCTGCTGCAACCGCCCATCGTTTAGGATCATAAGTTTGATTCACATAAAACTTACCATCGCTTTTTCTTTTCCATGTTCCAAAACTCTGGCGAGCTGCATCTCCTCCATTAAATAAAGGAGAAGCGTGAATTAAGCGTAAACGTGAAATTAATCCCAATGCCGCACCTTTAGTTGGTCTTTCATAATAGCTCAATGATTGTTGAGCTGAAGTAGGAAGAACTCTTGCAGCCAAAGCAAACTCATTGCATACATATTCAATTGATTCATCATAAGTAGCTCTTTCTCTGTCATAATAAGATGCTGGCTCAGAACTTAGCATAACCTCATCACCTACAATTAACAACGGTCCCCAATTCATTAATAAATGATAGTAGGCATATCCGCGCATAAAATGAACATAACCCACATATAGTTGTCTGTCAAGCGAATTCATATCACTTACCTTATCAATATTTGCCAACATAATGTTGCAACGGTTTATTACCCTATACATTTGATACCAGATATTAAAACTACCCAGATTTCTTTCGTTTATTTCACCCACTGTAAAGAGAATTCCGGCAAATTCACCCGTTCTCCATCTAGCTGTCATTTCATCTGAAGCCATTTCGCCTGGATTCCAGGGAGTTCCCCAAATATCACCTGGATCTGGAAAATCTTTAGGAGTATTCCATAGATATCCATCAGCATTTTTTTGACTATGGAAAATAGAATCTTGGCTGAACGTATCTTCAAAATATCTATCTACATCCAGATAATTGCATGATGAAAGCGAAATCATTGCTATCCCCACTAACCCTATTATAATTTTTGATAGAATTTTCATATGATATATGTTTTAAAAATTAAGATATAATTGGAAAGTAAAGGTCGTTGGAATTGGATAAGCACCTCCATTATAAGTTGCTTGTTCCGGATCAAAGAATTTTACTTTATCTATAGTAAACAAATTATTTGCGACTAATTCCAAATCGACTGACGTTAATCCAAAAATTTTCATCCAATCATATTCATCAAGTTTATATCTCATACTAAGTTCCTGAAAACGTAGATATGAACCATCACGTTTCCAGAAAGTAGATAATTGTGAATTATTGGAGTTATTTCCATAAGAAAGACGTGGAAATTCAGCATTTGGATTTTCCGTTGCTGTTGTTCCTGAATACCATGCAGGAGTCCAACGATTTGCAGGATTATTAGCTAATTTAATTACATTGCCCAATTCTCCGTTGTAAAAAGGTATCCATCCAGGAGCATTCAGACCAAAGTTATAAATATTCATTCCAGAACGATAATAATCCACTTTTGCAGCGCCCCTAAATAAAATACCAACTGTGAATCTCTTGTATCTAAAATCACCACCCATACCATACATCACCCTTGGAACCTGATTTCCATATGATAATGGAACTCTGTCATCATCATTGATACGACCATCACCATTTACATCGCGATATTTTATATCTCCAGGACGCACCTGACCGAAAGTACTCTGGTCAGGACTGGTTTCAATCTCTTCTCTATTTTTGAAAAGTCCTTCAGCTATATATCCACGAATAATTCCATATGGTTTTCCCGTCACACTTAAATAGTTATAAGGAAGATCGTTTTCTTCAAAATAATCAACAATATTTTCTGAAAATGTATAATTACCTCTAATAGTAAAATCCATATCCTTGCTTATTTCCTGGAAAAACTCTATGTTACCATCAGAACCGTAACTATGCATTGTTCCCACATTAGAGAAAGGTAGATTTACCAATCCAAGATAATCAGGTAAAGTCACCCTTCTTTGATAGATATTTTCGCGGATATCTTTGAAGAAATCCATGGTAACCGACAATTTATCTTTGAATAACATAATATCAAAACCAAGGTTCGATTTCTTAGCAACCTCCCATTTCAAATTATCTGCTCCAATTGTTCTTTCTGCAATACCTTGACCGCGATATCCCCAATATACAGAAGCATAATTATCAATAAGTGTAAGATACGGAAATCTAGTTCCACCACTAATATTATCATTACCTGCTAATCCATACGATGCACGAATCTTAAGGAATTCAAGCCAAGGCAGGTTTTGCTTAGTCCAATCATAAGCTGTAGGTACCCAACCAACTGCAACAGAAGGAAATAAGCCAAAACGTTCTCCTTTTTTAAATTGAGTAGAGCCGGTGAAACCAAAGTTCGCATCAATAAAATATGTATCATTATAACCATATGAAGTACGACCTGAAAGGTTTTGACGACGTGCCGGAATAGCATCAATACCTAAATTATCAAACCAGTCACTATTTTGTACATCTTCCATATAGTAAAACAATAGTGCACCCAAATCATGTGAACCAAAAGAACGTTTCCAGTCAGCTTTTGTTTCCATATAATATTTGCGCCAACGATCGGTGTTTCTCCAATAATTAACTGTTTGTTCACGAATACGTAATGATTTGATTAATTGACCTTTTGAGTCACGCCCCGAAGCACGATACATATTTGGCCACATACGGCGACCCTCATTAAAATATATAATAACATCTGACATAACCTGTCCAGAAAGTGTTAATCCTTCAAAAACGCCACCAACTTGTTGAGATAATCTCAAAGTGACCATATTACGGTTTTCATTGTTCTGAGAATAACCCGTATAATTCAATACCGTATAAGGAGAAGACAAATCATAAGTTCCATAAGTAGGAAGAGTTCCATCTGAATACATTACCGGAAACATCAAAGGAGTAATCTGACGAACTGCAGCCCAAAGTGAATTGGTATTTTGTTGACCCGGCTGGGTTTGCTGAATTATATTTCCATCCATTCCGAAATATAACTGTGTAGTTTTTGTCAGATTCATATCAATATTGGCACGATAAGTCAATTTATTATATGAAACAGGTTCTTTAAATTTTGAATCAGGCTGATTATAAGCAGCTCCTTCCTGTTGCATACCAATAGATAAAAAGTATTGCGCAAAGTTTCCTCCTCCACGTGCACTTACATAGTAATTTTGTTGCAAAGATGTTTTCTTCATAATTTCGTCAATCCAGTTGACATTTGGATACATTTCAGGATCAAGACCAGATTTAATTACATCCAAATCCAAACGAGTGTATAAATCAGGATCACCAGACATAGCTCTTGCTTCATTAGCCAATAAAGCATAATCATAAGATCCCAGATATTCCGGTAAACGCTTGAGTTGAGAAATCTTAGTAGTTAGACGTCCTGTAACATTCAATTTACCAGCCTGTCCTTTTTTAGTAGTAATCAAAACAACGCCATTAGCACCGCGAACACCATAAACAGCTGTAGCTGCCGCATCTTTTAAAATTGCAAAACCTTGAATGTCATCAGGATCAACATCTTGAAGTCTACCTTCCATTCCATCAATCAGCACCAAAGCACCTGAACTAGCACCAAAAGTACCAATTCCACGAATCCAGAAGTTTGAAATATTACTTCCTGGTTCACCCGATAATTGTTGTGTGATTACACCTGCAACACGACCTCCTAACATATTATTTAATGAAGTAGCCGGAGTTTTTAGCTCGTCCACATCAACACTGGAAATTGCACCTACAATTGAAACTTTCTTTTGTGAAGATAAACCGGTTACAACCACCTCATCCAAAACTTTTGTATCTTCAACTAATACTATTTCAATATCGTTTTCGCTTACATTTCTTTTTATAGGTTTTTCAACTGAAATCATACCAATCATTTGAAAAATGATAGTATCACCTTGAGCAGCTTTAATGGAAAAGTTTCCGTCTAAATCTGAAATTACACCTAAACCGGGAACACCTTTAATGAGCACAGAAACACTGGGCAGTGGAACTTTATCTGCATCAACTACGACTCCTGAAATAGTCAAATTCCTATTTTGACCGTAACTCATTATGGTGAACATACTTGTCATGAGTATGACCAAACAAACTATTTTTTTCATATGTATCGTTTAAAATTATTATTGAATTGAAAGTTTACGGATTACATGGTTCCGTTTATCTGCTACGTAAACTTCAGAACCGTCAGCATTAACAGCTACTCCTGTTGGATAATTGAACATAGCAATTTCCGGACCTCCGTCACGAAATCCACGGTTACCAGGCAAACCAATTGCTGTACTAACTGTTGCTTTATCAGCAGGAACAGTCGTATCAATAACTCGGATACAATGATTTTGAGAATCAGCTATATATAATTTTCCATCGGCAGTAAAACATATCTGTCTGGGTGCAAAGAATTTTGCATTTTGCAATAATCCATCTTCCCAGCCACTTCCTGTGATAGGACCTTCAGTAATAGCTCTTCCAGCATACATTTCTCCTTTAAATGTTGTAGGATCAGATACTGTATCAAGTGTAGCGATATTAACTCTGCTTATCAAATTATAATCTTCCTGACTTATATATAACATATCTGGCTCAGTAGAAGAGAAAGTTAAATAACAGTTACTTCCATTTTGACCTTTTGCATTAACCAAATCAGGAGTAACTTTGTTTAAAAGCAACTCTACTACACGAGTAGAAGGATTAAAACGTACAAGCTGTCCCTTCCACATAACTGTATAAACCATATGGTCATTGGTATTAACCACAAATGAATACTTCCAGTTATCATTAATGATATCTTTGGTTGTTTCATCAGTAATCAACGAACGGCGACGGGGTGTATAATTCAAACTCTTGTGCATTGAATAAAAATATAATCCCCCATCTTCAGGTAAATAAACAGCTTCATTTCCGGCTTCGGCAGAAAAAGCCGGAGCATTCATAGCACCTGCTTCGTATTTTATAACAATTAATTCTTCATTTTTTGTATCAGCCATAAGAATATTTCCATTCACACCAACTCCTTTATCAGTCCATGCACCTTGACCAAGACCAGCCCGAGGTTGTTGTCCTTCAGTTCCACGTTCTGATATGAAAATATTGTTTTCATCATCTAAACAAATAGTAAAAGGAGATGATAGAGTGGCAGAAGTAAAACTTCCTCCTACTGTAGGAACACTATTGTTGTCATAATCAGGTTTTCCTACTACTGTAGTAACAGTTGTTTGTGTTTTGTAAAGGAAAATCTCAGAACCAATTCCCGAAACTAACTTATTGTTGTCTAATTTACGCTCAACAACGAGTTTCATTTCTCTTAAAAAAGTCAGTTTTGGTACAAATGCATATATCTTTGTACCACTTGAACTTACCAAACCTGCTTCATGCTTCATGCCCAAAGTGTCCTGAAAATAGACTTTCATGCCGGTGGTATCCGAACCAAAATTTTCACCTTCAATGATAATTGGTTGTGCAATGCCACCTGAATCAGGATAAAATCCAGTCACTTTTATCGGCTTTGTTGGGTCGAACTCAACAAATGTCGTTTGGTCTTCTTTACACGAAGCAAAAAGACCAATTAAAAGAAGCAGCAAGGAGCCTAAAAAGATTTTTTTGTTTTTCATTCTCTTCTTTGTATTTAAATTAATTAATTCATTTTTTCACGATTGTCTTTTAAGTACGATTTTTGTTTTTATTAATACAGGATCATTTCATATTTAAGTTTTTAAAAATATATTTTCATTCATTAAAATAATTAAAAACCATTTTTTATATACTTGCGTTCAAAAAACATTAAGTAATTTGTTTTCATTAACGTTTTATAATGTATTAAAACCAAACAAATCTATAAAAAAATTATTTGAAAATAAAGTTCATCCTTTGTTACGGTTGTATAAACCGATCATTTTTCACTTCTTATCTTAGAATCAATTACTCATGAATTAACTTAATGTTATTGACAATTGCAAATAAATGAAATAAAATTCATTTTCTATTTAAGTACAATGTTATTTAATGTTAATCATATTTGTTAAAGATTAACCAATTCGTGTAAGTATCACATTTATAGAGTTTAATGTTTTTTAGTGTTTTTATGATATATATTTATAATAAAGTTTCTATTAAATAAATTATCACAACATCTAATCAAATAAAAATAAATTATAATTCAATAGACAATAAATCTCCATCATCTATTGATTTTTTTAAGACTATCTTATCTTTTATTGATATAGTTACTAATATTTTATTGTTTTTTATTCTTTCTACTTCCACATCAAAACAGGTATTAAAAGCCATAACTCTTCTAAGGGTCATCTCATTCCAATCTTTAGGAAGACGAGGAGAAATCGAGAAGGAATTTAGTCCGGTCGGTCTAATTCCAAAAACTCCTTCAGTAATAATACGCCCATATAACCCACTTTCAGCAGAAAGATGTCGCTGACTCCCTTCAGGCCATGCTTCAATAGCATATGGAACATGATCGCCCAATAATCGGGTTGTAGAATAATCATCTAAATAGCTGATAGCTTGTTCTGTCGCTCCTGCAATAAAAGCTCCACGCAACGCATATAGCGTAGAACGATCCCAAAAAGTTGAACTTCCTGCTTGTGTTAACAATCCATCTTTTGTCCACAGACGTGGAGAAAAAAGTGCTCCTAACGTACCTTCTGTTCTTTCTTTTATACCAACTGTTAATGGCATGCAAATCCAGGATCTTAAAATATCATTTCCTTTATAATATTGATATGTTTCAAATCCTTCTACATTTGCACCAAAGTAATTTTCTATATTTTTACGTAATTTCTCAGCTTGATTACGATATTCTTTACTTTTGTTAGATGGACCACCAATTTCCTGATTTAAATATGCAGACGATATAAGGGCGTCATAATATAAAGATGACGTGCATAAATTGGCTTCTCCAGACTCAAATCGATTTTCTAATTCATCTGTATCGGATTTAACAACACCAAATTCATTCAAATTGCGACGACAATATTCCAAACACCAATCAATTAAAGTAGTTAATTCTATTGCGTCAGATCTACTGCCTCTTGCCAAGGCATAGCGGGCAGCACCATATGCAATCATCGCTGCATCTCCTCTATCACCGGCTCCATTCCAAATATCAAGACCTTCAGCAATTATTGAACTTGGTATTGGCTTCCACTCATCATTCATATAGTTTGCAAAAAGCCTAAATGAATTAAGTGCAGATTTATTACCATAATCATAACCGGTAAAAGGAAAATAGGGATTGATATATTCAGCCTGATCGTTTGCCCAGATTGCAGAATAATACGACTCACCTCCAGGACCATGCATTGGCCCATTTTTAGTTTCATAAATACTTTCAAGCGCTCGAATTTTCGAAAAGGCAAACATAGTATTTATTATCTCATTAGGACTTTCAAGAATCAAATTGTTCATCCATGAATTAATCAACGTTTCTCTGTTGTTCATTTCTCGCTGCCCATCAACAATCATAAATGATTCGTTGTTTTTACGACCGGTTGTATATGCAAAAAAACTAATTACTTCACCTGGCTTTAGAACAAAACTGCCGGATTTGTCTGTATACATTTCAATAATGTAGCTGCCATCAACTCCTTTTACAGGATCTGTAGTAATAACGGAGTTGGTTTCAGGTAACTCCAACATCATTTCTTTTTCACTAATATTTTCCATTTGGTATTTTTCCAAAAGCACAGGCAGTTCTGTTGAAGGAAAATAAGTTCTCTTAATGTTGATATTACCTGATGTTGTTTTGAAATCGCTATCAATATTCAACATACCTTTTAAAAAAATACGCTTAACTTTTTCATTAGTTAGCGAATAACCATTTACAGTAATTAGATCTAATATATTCCAGTCAGATCGGCGCATTAAACTAGCATGAGTGTTGTTTGGTATAGTTCTTAATAATGGAAATACCAGACTTTTATTAATTGTAAAAGTCCCCTCTTTAGTTATACCATATCGCAATACAACTGAAATCTGCTTTCCACTCATTTCAATGTGGTCCGAATGAACATCACCACCCTTAACATTCCATGTGATTCCTCTATCACTGTCAATAGTCCAACGATTCTGGGTATAAACAGAATTTGATGAGAAGATAAAAAAGGATATAAATGTTATTATCAAAGAATTTTTGTACATGTTATTTAATTTAAGATTAATACAAATATAATAATTTATATTCAATAAAGCAAATTATCAATCTATTTTTATCTAATTATTTATTCGATCATATTGCTGATTATCAGATACCTGCAAATTTTAAACCATTCAACTTATTCCAATCTCCACGAGTGAAATCTGGTATCCTTACAGGAGCACCTCCAGATGATGTGGAAATTTCAGTTAACTCAAATAAACAAGACCATTCAGCAGTGTCATATACATCTATATCAAGTGGTAAACCATTTCTTAGACAATAAATTAATCGATAATCCATTATAAAATCCATACCTCCGTGACCTCCAACTTTCTTTGCATACTCTCCAATCTCCTTAATAAATGGATGTTCGTATTGCTTTAAACATTTATTAAACTCTTCTTCCGAAAGAAATTCATGTGGTTTAGGTTCCAATGCAATTTTTGAATCAGGATATTTCTGAGCAAAACCCTTTGTCCCGCTCAAAGTATGTAAACGACTATAAGGTCTGGGACTTGTAACATCATGTTGAACCATAATTGTTTTACCTTTTTGAGTTTTTATTATGGTTGTGTTCATATCACCCAGCTTATAAGTTTTCTGTGACTCATTTGAATTTTCTCCAAATGTGTCTTTTAAATAATTAGTTATTCCAAATTGATTTGAAGAAACAGAAACTAAATAATTCATTTTATCCCCTCTATGAATGTTCATAGCTTGACAAATGGGACCAAATCCATGAGTGGGATATGGATTACCGGAATAATCTTCATAATATTTGATACGCCAACCGTTTGATTTTAATTGTGTCCTCAAATCATGAATATAGGCTCCTTCACCATGAACAATTTCACCAAAAACGTCCTGCTGAGCCATATTTAACGTATTAAGCTCAAAAAAATCGTAACAACAATTTTCTAATATCATACAATGACGTCTTGTCTTTTCTGCAGTATTTACTAACTGCCAGCATTCATCAACTGATGTGGCAGCGGGAACTTCTATGGCTACATGTTTCCCCTTTTCCATTGCATAAACAGCCATCGGAGTATGTGTTCCCCAATCTGTACATATATATATGAGGTCAATATCTTCTCGCTCACATACTTGCTTCCACGCTTCTTCTCCCACATATTCGGCAGCTGGTGCTATACCCTTTTTTTTAAGTACATCCTGCGAACTTTTGACACGAGATTCAACCAAATCACATAATGCAACAATTTCAACTCCTTCCATAAAAGTATAACGTTGAACAGCTGCACTTCCTCTATTGCCAACTCCAATAAAACCAATTCTCACAGTTGGGATTGGAGCGACTGCCAATTGTAAAACATTTTTTTGTCCGATAGGACGTACATTCTCATATTGAATATGAGAAGCAATATTCGATTGGGATTTATTTTGCTTTGAAGCACATGAACCCAAAAATAAGAAAACTAAAACAATTAAATAACTTAAAATTATCCTTTTCATTATATTAAAATTAAATCGTAATTATTCAAAATATCACGATATGAATGGCGTATTAAATCAATTCGACAAATATAAACACTAATATTGTTCAAATCACAGTTTTATGAAAGAAATTACATTATATTTGAACTATATTGATAAAATAAATTAATTAGATAATATGAAACAACTTAAATTATTTTCATTCCTATTTCTGATTGCTACTCTTTTACTAAGTTGTAATCAAAACAAAAGTCAATCTTCTGATGAATGGATCCAATTATTTAATGGTAAAGATCTAACAAATTGGACTGTAAAAATTAACGGATACGACGTAAACGATAATTTCGGAAATACATTCCGGGTTGAAGATGGCATGATCAAAGTTCGATATGAAGCTTATGACTCACTGAACAACCGCTTTGGCCATCTTTTCTATAATGAACCGTTTTCTAATTATATCCTTCGTGTTGAATATCGCATTGTTGGAGATCAATGTCCTGGAGCTCCGGGATGGGCTTACAAAAACAGTGGAATAATGATTCATGGACAAACACCTGAATCGATGGATAAAAATCAAGAGTTCCCTGCTTCAATAGAGGTTCAACTTCTTGGAAGCGACTCGCTTGTTCAACGCTCAAACATGAATCTATGTACTCCTGGAACTAACTTTGTAATGGATGGTCAATTAATTCTTGATCATTGTACAAACTCAAATTCAGAACCTGTTTATGGTGAGGACTGGCATGTCGCAGAAGTTGTAGTTCGTGGAAATGAAGTAATACACCATATTTTTGAAGGTGATACACTAATGACATATAATCAACCTCAATTGGACGATCGTGAAGCAAATTATGAAAAATTAGCAGCCCTCAACGGCAATACAAAAATGTTAAGCAAGGGAACAATATCTTTACAAAGCGAAGGACATCCAATAGATTTTAGAAAAGTAGAAATAAAAATCATTAAAGATTAAAAGACTAAATAAGATAAAATAAAAAAATCCCACTTACAAAAAGTGGGATTTTATATTTAATAAAACTTTATTACAATTTAGGACCGGCAGCAACTAATGCTTTACCTGCATCATTACTTGTAAATTTAGAAAAGTTCTTTGTAAAACGAGCAGCAAGATCCTTTGCTTTTTCATCCCACTGAGAAGCTTCAGCATAAGTATCACGAGGATCAAGAATTGCTGGATTAACACCTGGAAGTTCAGTAGGAACTACAAAATCGAAATAGGGTATCGTCTTTGTAGGTGCATTGTCAATCGATCCATCAAGAATTGCGTCGATAATACCTCTTGTATCTTTAATAGAAATACGTTTTCCTGTACCGTTCCAACCAGTATTTACTAAATATGCTTTAGCACCTGATTTTTCCATTTTCTTTACCAATTCTTCTGCATATTTTGTAGGATGCAGTGAAAGGAATGCAGCACCAAAACATGCCGAGAAAGTTGGTGTTGGCTCAGTAATACCGCGCTCTGTACCTGCTAATTTGGCAGTAAAACCAGATAAGAAATAATATTGTGTTTGCTCTGGAGTCAAAATTGATACCGGAGGCAATACTCCAAATGCATCAGCTGAAAGGAAAATAACTTGTTTTGCAGCTGGACCTTTTGATACTGGTTTTACAATATTGTCGATATGATAAATTGGATAAGAAACACGTGTGTTTTCAGTAGCTGACTTATCATCGAAATCAATTATACCATTAGCATCAACAATTACATTCTCTAAAAGAGCATCACGTTTGATAGCTTTGTAGATGTCTGGTTCGTGCTCCTTGCTCAAACTAATAACTTTTGCGTAGCAACCTCCTTCAAAATTGAAAACTCCTTCGTCATCCCAACCATGTTCATCATCACCTATCAATAATCTTTTCGGATCTGTTGACAATGTGGTTTTACCTGTTCCTGAAAGACCAAAGAAAATAGCAGTGTTTTCACCGTTAAGATCTGTATTTGCAGAACAGTGCATAGAAGCAATACCTTGAAGTGGTAACAGATAGTTCATATAAGAGAACATACCTTTTTTCATCTCACCACCATACCATGTACCTCCAATCAACTGAATCTTTTCAGTTAAATTGAATACAGTAAATGTTTTTGAGTTAAGACCTAAACTTGCCCAATCTTCACCTGCATCAGTTTTTGAAGCATTCATTACAACAAAATCAGGTTCGCCATAATTAGCCAATTCCTCTTCAGTAGGACGGATAAACATGTTTTTTACAAAATGAGCTTGCCAAGCAACCTCCATAATAAAACGGATTTTTAAACGAGTATTTTCGTTTGTACCACTAAATGTATCAACAACAAATAAGCGTTTACCCGATAATTGTTTAGTTGCAATTTTCTTTAACTCAGCCCAAGATGCTTCAGAAAGAGGCTTGTTGTCGTTTTTATATTCGTCAGAAGTCCACCAAATTGTGTCTTTTGAAACTTCGTCCATTACAAAAAACTTGTCCTTAGGTGAACGACCGGTATAAACACCTGTCATAACGTTCACTGCTCCAAGTTCCGTTACCTGACCTTTTTCAAAACCTTCCAAACTTGGTTTTGTTTCTTCCTCGAACAACAGATCATAAGAAGGATTGTACACAACCTCTTTTACGTCTGTAATGCCATACTTGCTTAAATCTAAATTTGCCATTTAATTACGGAATTAATAATTTGAATAATATAATAATAAAAACAATTCTCTAACTCTAGTTTGTGGAATGCAAAAATAGTAATTATAATTTAATTACATATACAATTAAAGAAAAAAATCTTTAATTAAATTTCAAATCCTTCATTTGATTGTAACAAAAAAATTCTCAAATTGTTTTTAAATGAGCTAAACCTATTAACTTTGCCCCTGATTTTATGTAACATATTTTATTAGCTAATCTTTTATGAAAATTGTTGATTTATCTGAGCAGAATTCATTACTAAGTACTTATATTCGTGAATTAAGAGATGTAACCATTCAAAATGACCGTTTAAGATTTCGTAGAAATATTGAACGAATTGGTGAAATAATGGCTTATGAGATAAGCAAAACAATGAATTATAAAGAGATTGAAGTGGATACTCCTCTCTCAAAAGCTATGGCTAATAAATTGAATGAACAAGTGGTTATCAGCACAATATTAAGAGCAGGCCTGCCTTTTCATCACGGTTTTCTGAACTATTTTGATAACGCTGAAAATGCTTTTGTTTCGGCATACAGAAAATACAAAGAAAGCCACGAATCTTTTAGCATTCATATCGAATATATTGCGTCTCCATGTATAGAAAATAAAACTCTTATTATCACTGATCCTATGTTAGCAACTGGAGGAAGTATGGAATTGACATACAAATCTTTATTGACTAAAGGGGTGCCGGCTAAAATACATGTAGCAAGCATCATTTCAAGCAAACAAGCAATAGATTATTGTTGTCAACATTTTCCGGAAGATAAAACAACAATTTGGACTGCGGCAATAGATCCATTCTTGGATAATAACTCTTATATAGTTCCGGGATTGGGCGATGCTGGTGATTTGGCTTATGGAATAAAAGAATAAGTTATTTGTAAAATTTCTTTTCAAATAACTTAAATTCTCCTTTTTTTAAGATAAGACGATTCCATACTGCTACCAAAAAACCTATTCCATAACCAAAAAGTTGAACCCAGGCAGCAATTATACTGAATAGACCTACTTTTATAGATTTATTTTTTAAACAGGAATCTATAAAAACAAGCAGACAATATAATAATGGAACTAAAAGTAGTATGGGAATAAAGATTGATAACAAAACTATTGTGACCATACAAACAACAAATGCCGTTGGAAGCAAATGTACTAATTTTAAAGAACCTGGGTGATCTAAATGTAAGTTGATTCGGGCAATACCAGAATTACTTACTTGCTTAAAAAACTGCCTGAAATTTGTACGTCTTTTATGATAAACAAATGCATCGGGAATAAGTGCCGTCGAAAAACCTGCAGCTAATAATCTTAGACTAAAATCAACATCTTCTCCAAAACGCATTGTTCCATATCCTCCAATAACGTCAAAAGCTTTGCGAGTAACACCAAGATTAAAACTACGGGGATGAAACTTATCCATCGACTTTTTACCACCTCGAATACCTCCTGTAGTAAAAAAAGAGGTCATTGAATAATTAATAGCTTTTTGAATTGGGGTAAATGTTGGCAAAGCTCTATCTGGACCGCCAAAAGCATCAACAGGATATTTGGTCAGATAATCTTTCACGTTCTGAAAATAATCTTTTGGAATGATACAATCTGAATCAAAGAAAACAAGATAATCTTTTGTTGCCTTTTTTGCACCTTCATTCCTAGTTAATCCTGGTCCGGAATTTGACTTTTCGAAATAGGTTATATGCAATAGACTTTTATATTTATCAACAATAATATCACTTTTATTTGTTGATCCATCTTCAACAACAATAACCTCAAATTCAGAAAAAGATTGTTCAGTGAGACTTTGTAACAATTCATCCAACTCATCCGGACGATTGTAAACAGGTATGATTACAGAAAAATCCATTAAATATATTCTACTTCTTTAAATTCTTTGTAATAACCAATGGTTTCTTTTGTTAGAATGTCCAGTGGCACATAATTTTCTACTTTTATCGGATTCCTATAAATCAAGTGCTCTATAAGGGTTTTCATAGCTAAATATCCTTGATGTTCTGGCTCCTGACCAACTAAAAAATCAATATATCCTAATTCAAGGGCTTCTACATTCTGTTTTGTAACGTCAATGCAGACCAATTTGATATTATCAATTTTATTATCTGACAAAAAATTTGCAATAACACTTCCTCTCGAATTAAGTACAACAACTCCTCCAATGGACGAATTTAAATTAAAAAACTCACTGAGTAGTTGTTCGTTTTTTTGAGGCTCCATAACTGAAAATGGTATCCTGTAAATCTTGTTATGCAATTTTTCTTTTTTGTGATAATCAAGAAATCCTTTTTTGCGAAGAATAGTATTATTCGCACTTTCATCACCAATTCGCACTGCTTGAAGAATACCTATTCCGCTATTTTCAGGAATAATATAAGAAATAAGTTTACACATCAATTGACCACATATATAAGGATCGGAAGAAAAGAATGCTAACGGCGAAGTTCCTTCAACCATCGAATCTACATATATATATGGGATATTCTTTTTATCGAGTTCCTGGGCTAAATGTATAGTTTCTTCCTTAAATGTCGGACCAATAATACAAGCATCTGCTTCTATTGAAAGTATATATTTAAAAGTATCTCTGCATGAGTAGATATCATATTGATTATATGTATGAATCAAACACTCTACATCAATATTTTCATATTCATTCAATGCACGTTTTATACCATTATGAATAGTTTCCCAATACTCACCATGCGATTGCTGGGGTGTTGTGATTAAAATCCTATATTTTCTTTTTAATGACATCCCTGAAATATGCACATTTGGACGGTACTTCACACGATCAAGAACTTTTTCAACTGCTTCTCTTGCCGAAGGTGAAACGTTTCCTCTATTGTGCAGAATCCTATCTACAGTACCTGTCGATACTCCCG
The DNA here is from genome assembly GCA_002411345.1 of Bacteroidales bacterium UBA5287. Classification (GTDB taxonomy): domain Bacteria; phylum Bacteroidota; class Bacteroidia; order Bacteroidales; family Dysgonomonadaceae; genus UBA5287. The sequence continues at coordinate 51,228 of DHSL01000065.1, forward strand.
CCATTTCTGCAATGTCTTTAATACGAATTTTTTTTTGCATTCTTCAAATAGATATTGAATAACTTAAATATTTATCAACAAATATAACAACTTAATTTATTAATTGCCCTTTTTAGCCTACTTTATTTCAATCTCTAATACTTGTTTATCGATCAGTAATTTTTCTCGAAGTGTTGCATAATCTATTTCCTGAACTGATTTTTGCTGATCTATAGCATGACAAGCAGCTGTTGCCGCGGATTGACCAAGTACCATGAAAACGGGCTCCATTCTAATTGAACCAAAAGCAATATGAGTTGCACTCACACAAACTGGTACCAATAGATTTTCACATTCTTTTTTCTTGGGGATGATCGAACGATAACTTATGGGATAAGGATTTGCTACAGATGCTTCAACATTACCTTCATTTTGAACATACCCATTAGCGTCTACATATCTCTTTACATGATGGGAATCCATTCCATAAGCTCCAAATCCAATCGCGTCTTCTACTACTTCAATTCGCTCACAATTTTTTTGTGTCATCACATAATCACTCTTCATCCTACGTGCTTCTCTGATATACAGCTGATGTTGCCAACCATCACTCTCTGGTCCATATTCGTCTTTGCATGTTCCCCACGTTGAAACAATATCTCTTACTTTTTTTGGGATTCTGGAATGATAGGCTAATGTCCACATTAATCCTTGCTGATAATCTAGATGAGCTTGAACTATCTTTTCTCTCTCTTCATAACTTGCTTCAGGATAATCATAATTCTGACCAATAAAATCAGTAGAAAAACCTTTCTGATTGTTGGTATCGGTTTTTTTATTAGGCATGGGAGAGTTTATCCAGGGGACTAATTTATCACCATAATCATACATTTCTTCTATTGGACCAACAGCCGCTTCATAATTTCTAAATAATAGTTCGTAATTTATTTCTTCATAATTATCGGGTTTCTCAAAGGGAATCCTGTTTTCAGGATGATTCGTAAGCGTCATTCTAAAACAGTATGCTTGTATTCCTTTATCTCCACTCCCATCAACTCCCGGCTTTCCTCCTTCTACAAAATATGGCAACAAACCGCTGCTTGGATCACCTTTTATAACGTAAGGATCAACCTTATCTATGAAATTGTGGTTGTATGCGTTTCTTGAAAGGGTCCATTTTAACGTCCTATTAATTCTATTTGCCTGTACACCGTTTAAAGTTTCTCCATACTCTTCGTTCGACTCTCTGCCAATTCTGTACGACACTCCTGACGCAGCCATCAAATCTCCCTCATAGGTGGCATCAATAAACATTTTTCCATAATATTTTGTACCACTTTCCATTTCAATAGATACAATTCTTCCACCAATTTTTGACACTCCGGTTTCACGATTTAACCTTTCTCTATAAATAATATCAATATCTTCACTTTTTAACATCAACTGATAAACTTTTAATGCAGCTGAAGGCTCAAAAGTCCACATGGCATCTTCACCTTTAATTGTTTTAGTCTGACCAGAATCCATATATTCTTCTTTAAATTGCCATTTCCAATTTTCGGGAATATCGTAATAGGAACGGATATTTTGATAAAATTCGCGAGAAATTCCTCCAATAACATGTTTGTTACCAATATCTGTTTGACCTAATCCTCCTGTTGTGAGACCACCTAACCTGTCCGTCGACTCAATAAGTACTACCGATTTTCCCATTCTCGATGTTTGAATCGCAGCTACTATTCCTGCTGAAGTACCTCCATAAACAACAACGTCGTAGCTGTTTACCTTTTGTCCAAACGAATTAAAAATAAAAAATGCAATAAAAAAGCTTGTTAATAATATTTTCATCATATACTACTTAACGGTTGTTCCCAAAGATTCACCTAAATTGTAATTCTGCAAATTTTCTAAGTCATATTTACCTACACCCTCTATCATCAGCTTTTTCAACTCATCTAAATGATAATTATAAACACCTCGTGGATTCGTATTATTTTTGCAAGCTACTAAAGCAGCCATACCTACTACTTCTCCCATAATACCAGTTGTACGCATTACACGTACAGAACCTAGTACAACATGAGTTACACTAATATTTCTTCCCGCCATTAATAAGTTGTCAATATTTCGTGAATAAAGACAACGATAAGGAATTGGATAAGGATGAATTGCCTTATGAACGGCAATAGATAAGAATTCATTCTCAGGGAAGTTTTTTGTATTTTTAGGATCTGGATAATGCAGGTCTATAGTCCATGTTGTGGGTACTGAAGCATCGGGATAAATAACAAAATCTTTGAGATCCTGCTCTTTCAAAATATAATCACCAAGTAAACGACGCGATTCCCTTTTGCCTGCAATATAAGCAACCCAATCCAGTTTCCGATAATTATATTTTTCTTTTTCTGAACTGAAATTCTTTAACCACGACCAATTAGAATAAACAACCAGAATACCATAATCACGGATTCGTTCAAAATCTTTAATTTGATCATAATTCATCCCAGTTTCCCATGTCCATTCACCCATAGTCACTTTCTCCGCATTTTCGTTATTAAATTCTACACCATATTTGAAAACAGGAAAATCGACAGGTTGTTTTTCTTCAACAGAGTACCATTGTACAGATGCCCCCATGGTCATCTTATCCGGTTTTTCTGGTGCTGAAGGTTCATCGAATTGATCCTTAGATTCACGCCCCATAGCATAATCTGCCCCGGCTAGAAACCCGATTGTTCCATCACCTGTGCAATCAGCAAAAAGTGGTGCGGTAAAAGATAGTTCTTCTGATGTTTCAATATGTCGGGCATATATTTCAGTTATAAAAGTCTTTTCTTTTTTTACCGCAAATGCACGATAATTGATAAAGAGTGATATGTTATCTTCTGCCAACACCATTTTCATTTTTTTATCATCCTCATAAAAATCTGCAGGTTGAGCATTTCCACCGCGCAAAGGGCCAATTTCGTTTACTACATCACCCAATGCTGGATATGGTTCCACATTGATTCTTCCTCCAAGATGTACCCGTACTTCCGAACTGTTGTTACCTCCAAGGACAGGTCTATCTTGAATTAAAGCAACTTTCATTCCCAATCTGGCAGCTGAAATAGCAGCAGTAGTACCAGCCACTCCTCCACCCACTATTACCAAATCAAATTTGCCAGCTTTTAAAGGTTCTTCTGATAATTTTAGCTCTTGTTTTCTAAATTGACACAAAGATCTCGGTTCGTTTGGAGGAGGATTATCATTTTTGGTAAAGTAAATTGCATCTATCCTACCATTAAACCCAGTAAGATCCTGTAAAGTAATAAAATTAAGTTTCTTTTTTATATTTATCTTTCCCACTTTTTGCCAATACCATTCATTACCTGAATTGCCCAAAACATGTCCTAAAATTTCTCCATTAAATTTGAGATAAAATTTACCAGGTCCTTCGCCTTTAAACCATGGAGAAGTCCAATTATATGTTCGAACGTACACATTATAATCACCGGTTTCTGGAAAGTTGATTGTCATTTCCGCATCTTCAACTGGTTTACCCATTCCATGCGCCATTAAGTAAGGCGATCCCATTAAATCCATAAATTGTTGATCGACTACCCAACCACCTTTCTTACTAAAACTTTCTGCTTCTATTAAAATAGAAGTCGACTGTGCCATCATTATATTCGTAATTACTGCGAACAATAAAACTAAGCCATATATTCTCATATTAATTCCTATTTATATTCCAACCAATCGCCGTCACCTGTAGGATCCACTTCTACGGTAATCCTCACCATGTTTTCAGACATATGTGATAATATCAATTCACGTTGATCATAAAAACCTATTAAATAAGGATCGAAAGGAATATTCGCTTTTACGTCAAACTTAACCCAAAGCCCACCAATTCCTGTTGGTTTCCCTAATTTCCAAAAATCATTGATTCGATAATTATGAAATGCTATCGGTCGGATCTTAGCAAACCCATCAGCATTTTCTACTGGTAACTCATAAAAAGTGCCATGACAACTAAACAAGTCCGTTCGGTTGCCACTTCACCGTATGCCAATTAATAATGATTATATCAATATTTGTCGGCAATACTCTTTGCAAATTCTTACTTCTTTTACTGAAGAAGACCATGGAACTACAGGATACTCAAGTTCAATATCACAATAAATTGGCCATTTCTTATCTCTAATTAAAAAAAGTACTTCTGATATTGGCGTTTCTCCCTGTCCCCAAACCTGATTTTTATTTTCTTGACTTATATTGTTTTTCCCTGTTTTGTCCTTAAGGTGAATACTTGCTATACGATCATGGTAATTAAGAATGAAATCAGTCGGATTTAATCCTGTTGATCCAAAATAATGACCTATATCAAAGTTTAGCATATTAGCGGGTGAATATGCTAATAATTTATCAACATTGAAATTAGTTTCTGCATATTGATAGTGATTGTGCAAAATAGCATACATCCCGTTTTGTGCGGCAACTGGCCCCATTAATCGAGCATTTGATTCATCCAATTCTGCACTTATTCCAATTGCACCAAGAGCTTTAGCTACTTTAAATGAATAATCAAGTTCTTCTTCAGTATTTCCGGCAACCCATTTATAAATATGAATGTTTATACCTGCATCATTAAACGTCTTTCGAAGTTGTGCATATTTTTCGGGAGTTCCATGCGACTTGCGCCATTCTTTTAATTCAGATACTTTCTTCGAGTCTGGAGCTCCCAGATAATCCTCAACACCTGTTCCCATTAGTTCTACTGAACTTATTCCTGCGTCTGAACAGGCTTTGATCGTTTCCACCAATCCACCTTTCAAATCACGAAAACTATATGTAATTGCTCCAATTTGTACTCCTGCATATTTGGAATTAGGAATTAAAACAGATTTTTCGTTTGACTTGCCTATCAACTTGCTACTTCCACAAGAATTTAATGTAGGAATTAAGGTACTGGCCGCTAATACTGCAGTTGTATTTAAAAATCCTCTTCTACTCAATTTATTAGAATTAATTTTAATATTTTTCATTTGGTTATTTTTTATTATTGATTATTAATTAAAGATACATATTTAATTATTATAGAACATCATTTACAACTAAATTCTTATTTATAATCTTTTGAAACAGAATAAGGACGATCCTCAATATTAGTACCTCTCTCTTTGTTGGGTGTGTTGCTCATCACTAACTTCAACTTACCTCCGTTCACAATATCGGAATAAGTAATCCAGTTTTTAGTATGTTTCACACCATTTAATTTAACATCCTTTATATATACATTTTCAGGACTGTTATTTTCTGCTTCAATAACAAACTTTTTACCATCTTCAAGAGTTATTGTAACCTTATTGAACATAGGACTGCCCAAAACATACTGATCGGTTCCAGGACAAACACTATATATTCCCATTGCACTCAATACATACCACGAAGAAAGACCTCCCTGGTCTTCATCACCTGGGTAACCTTGAGGAGAAGCATTATATAACTGCGACATTACTTTACGTACTTGCGCTTGCGACTTCCATGGCTCTCCTGAGAAGTTATACAGATAAGGTACATGCTGACAAGGTTGATTACCGTGTGCGTACTGCCCCATATTGGCTGCTAACATCTCCTTAATCTCATGTATGACATCATAATAAGAACCTTTATCATATTCGTTTGTGCCATTGAAGAATGTATCGAGACGGGAATTAAACTCATCTTCATCTCCCATCATTTCAATTAATCCATTAATATCATGAAACACAGACCATGAGTATTGAGCAGAGTTTCCTTCAGTAAAGGGATTGCCCCATCTATATGGATTGAAATCTTCAAAAACCCAGTCGCCGTCAAGCTTTCTTCCACGCATATACTTTGTTTCGGGATCCCACAGGTTTTTATAATGATAAATCATATCACCATAAATTTTTTCGTACTTTTTATTTCCGGTCATCTTTGCCAGATGATATGCACACCAGTCGTCATAAGCATATTCAAGTGTTTTGGCAGCGCTCTCACTGCTCACTTCATAAGGGATATACCCTCTATCAAAATAATATTCATAGCCTTCGCGACCACTGGAACCTCTCCAAAAACTCACATTGGTTATTTCATGATAGTAAAGCTCCAATGCTTTTTCAGGATCAAAGTTACGGATACCTTTTGCCCATGCATCTGTTAACAACGAAATGGCATGATTTCCGATCATAATACCCGACATACCCGGACAAGACCAGGCAGGGAAAAATCCACATTGCTCCTTTGCGTCCAACAACGATTGCATATAACGTCCCTGCATGGTGGGATGCAGGATATTGGTTAATGGAAACTGAGAACGGAAGGTATCCCAAAAACCATTATCGGTATACATATATCCATCATGTACTTTAAAATCATAGGGACTCCGGTAATAAGGTTTACCATCTTTATTTAATTCGTAGAATGTATGGGAAAATAGATTGGAGCGAAAAAGACATGAGTAGAATGTAGCTTTATCATCTTCGCTTTCTCCTTCTACTTTTACTCTGCAAAGAAGATCATTCCATAGCTTTCCCGCAGCTTTTTTCACTTCTTTAAGATCATCAAAATCACCCAATTCCTGTTCAAGTGTTTGCTCTGCTTGTTCAGGAGTGATATACGACATCGCGATCTTAACTTGAACAGAGGCGCCTTTTTCAAATTCAATGTAAGCACCTTTTCCTTCTCCTTCATCTGAAAGTACATTTGGAGTGATATTATTTTCACGATTTCCCCAGATACCGTATGAAACAAAAGGTTGATCGAACGATAAAACAAAATAACCTTTTAACTCCTGTGGAAACAGAAATCCACTGTTCACCCATCCAATTATTTTATTATACTCCGGAATGATAGTTATACTGCTCTTGCCAATATAACCATCCAGCACCAAATAAGCTTTTTCATCTTTCGGAAAAACAAAACGCATCATTCCTCCACGCTTAACAGGAGAAATTTCCACGTTTATATCATTATTGAGTTCAACTGCATAGTAGTGAGGCATTGCCGTTTCATGGTCATGCGAAAACTCTGTGGCCCTATCATTTTCATTCACAGTCAACTTACCTGTCAGAGGCATCAACGATAAGGTTGCATAATCTCTGACCCATGGACTACATTGATGAGTCAACTGAAATCCTCTGATAGTTGTTTCTGAATATTGATATTTCCATCCATCTCCATTTTTTCCGGTTTGTGGTGAAAATGCATGCATTGGGTATGGGACAGCAATAGTTGGGTAAGTATTACCATAACTATAGTCTGGCTTTGAATCCGTTCCCTGCAATGTGTTCACGTATTTAACCAGGTTGTTTTCCTTTATACTGCTACAGGATAAGGTTAGCAAAACAAATGTCAGAATAATTGTAATTGTTTTCCTCATCGGTTTTATTTTCATATTAATTTAGAATTATTTATAACATGTACAAATTTTGTTTTTGTGATTAAATCCCCCATTCAGGATTTGGATTTGGACCCATTTCCAGCTCTAATTCACCTCCTGAAATGATTTCTTCATAATATAACCAACATCTCTCAAGCACCTTTCCGTTTAGTTTGGCCTTCTGAATATAAATATTATTCTCTGAGTTATTGATAGCTTTTATTTTAAAGGTTTTACCTGAAGTATATTTCTCGTCAAGCTGAATTTCAATCTTGTTGAATAACGGACTGGTCAACTCATACCTGAGATCTCCCGGACAAGCCTGATTTAAACCAATTGATGCTAAAACATACCATGCTGACATTTGTCCAACATCTTCATTCCCTACCAATCCATTTACACTGTTCTTGTAAGCACGTTTACAAATCTCTCGTGTCCATTTTTGGGTTAACCAGGGAAAACCTAATCGATTAAACAGGAAAGGAACAAAATGCACTGGTTCATTCGCATGATTATAATAGTCATTCCACATCATATCGTCAGGTGTGCTTTCAAAGAAATAGATAAGATCGGGTAACACTTTTTCTATTCCACCCATCAACTCCAACATTCCTTCCACATCATGAGGTACAAACCATCCTTGTTGATAAGGATTAGATTCTACGGTACCATATCCATTTTCCAGGCGACCTTTTTCAGGCCATTTAGCCCAACTTCCATCTTCTTTTTTTGCTCTAAACCAACCCTTATCAGAATCAAAAACATTCATATAACTTTTTGAAAGAGAGAGATATTTCTCGTAATCATCCTTGTGGTTCAGCATCTCCGCCAAACGAGACATACACCACTCTGTATAACTCAATTCAAGTGTATTTGATATAGAGAAATCACCAATAGCGTATCCTGCACTTCCCGAATCAAAAGCATCGCTGCGTATAGAGAATCCTAATTTTTCATTACTACTCCGTTCGCAAGTGTTAAGTGCAATTTTATATGCTTTATGGATATCATAGTCCCTGATTCCTTTTGCATAAGCGTCAGCAAGTATAGATATTGCAGGATTTCCAATCATACAAGAACTGTAAGCATTCATTAATTCCCACCTCTCAAAATAGCCTTTACCATTCTCCTCAGCGAGCGTAATAAGCGACTGAATCATGTCATTTACAACCGTAGGATTAATCAATGTCTGAAGAGGAAACTGACTGCGAAATACATCCCAGCCGCTAAAAACAGTTCGCTTAGTAAAATTATTGGACTCATAAATCTTTTTATCTCCTCCAATATATCGGTTATCAACATCCTCAAATGTCCTTGGGTCAATCATAGAATGATACAGGGCGGTATAAAAAATCTTTTTCTGCTCTTCGCTTCCTCCGTCAACCTTAATTTTTCTAAGGGCAACGTCCCACTTCTCTCGTGCGTCGACACTTACTTTATCAAAATTCCAATTGGGTATCTCTTGCTCCAGATTTCGCCGGGCACCTTCCACATCTACAAATGAAATACCTACTTTCATTAATACTTGTTCCCCTTTTTTCGTGGGAAAGTTTGTAAAAAAACCCAGATGTTTGCCTTGCTCTTCTATCATCATTTTCTTGACTTCAGCATTTGCGATGATCTGCTGATAATCGCTACTGGTAACATCTTCCAACTTACGGGACTGGTCATCTGCAATGGTTGCACTCCATATACCATATTCCTGAAGGGGTTTGTCAAATTGTGCATAAAAAAAGAGCGTGTAATCGGCTTTTCCATCACCATTCCCCCAACCTCCTCCTTCAGGAGTACATTTCATCCAGCCGGAGATTGTATTATCATCCACAACTTTCACTTGTTGCCAGGTAGAGGTTCCTCCAACACGGCGCGCTAAATCAATCTGAATTCTTGACTTTTCATTTTTTGGAAATGTAAAACGGTACATTCCGCAATGCTGTGTTGCTGTAAGTTCTGTAAATATATTGTAGTCATCCAAAAGAACAGAATAGTAGCCTGCATAAGCCTTTTCATTATCCTTAGTATATCGCGAACGATATCCGGTATCCGGATTACCTTCGATTCCTGCACTTGTTTTTAAATCTCCGGTGGTCGGCATAACTAGAAAATTTCCCAGATCACCATTCCATCCAACACCACTCATCTGGGTCATGGCAAATCCCTCTATGGTTTGATGTTCATAACTGTATCCAGAACCATTATCACCACCGGTAACGGTATTGGGACTGATTTGTACCATGCCAAATGGAGTTGCTGCCCCAGGAAATGTTTTACCCAATCCATGATAAACACCGGCGCCATCAATACTAGTACTTGCTCCTATAAAGGGGTTTATATATTTAGAATAATTGTTGCTCACTTGTTTTTTACTACTTGAACATCCAAGTAAGAACACAATAAAAAATGATAAAAAAAATAGTTTATTGTTCATTATTAATTTATATCTAATGAGATAGTCTCATAATTATTTGTCAAATGATCTTGATTCCTTTCATTTTAAACGTCTGAAAACCAAATTGAGGCATCATAATCTCCATGGATAATTGCCCATTTGGCGTTTTCTGAAAAGTCACTACCGAAATAGTGTTTCCATTCAAATCGATCTGCTCAATTATTTCAACATTACAATTCAATAGTATTCTCTGAGGCTTATTAGCAGATGAAGTATTAAAAAAACGAACTATCAGAGCATCATCATCTATTATTACAGAAGATATTTCTAAATTATCGTCTAAGATCTCAATCAAATTCCTTTGGGAATAGGGGGACGAATCAATCATGAATTTTGCTATTAATGGCTCATTCCATTCATTATTTGACTTTTGCACCATTCCTTTTTCCCAATCTCCGGTGTGTGGATATATTGCATATTTAATGTCTGTAGGAACATGAATTTTATAGTTGATGCCCCAAAGCGCTTTACCTACATATTGAACCGTCAAACCTAACGGTAAATCTTCATGCTGAATATAACTGGTTGTATGGTCAGAGAAGAGGGCTACCCCTCTATCTTTAACTTGATTAGTCAAATCAACCCAATTTAAAATCACATTATGCTTGATACTATCCCAACTTGAATAGATTGTGTTTTCAAGTTCACTTTCACAAACATCAAATGGAGCATTTTTAAATAATTTATCGCCAATTTCATTAAATGGAAACTCTAAATGAAGTTTGTACTTATCATTATAAAAGACTTTCTTCCTATCTTCTGCTCTAAAATTATGACTATTGTCATAAGCTCCGATTCCGGGTTGTCCTTCCCAGTCAATATGCAATGCAAAATCTATCCTGGGATTATATTTATTAAATGTAATTAATTGATAGTAACTATTTCCGGCAATATTATTTTCAATCTTTACTTTGATAAAAAGAGAGCCTTCTTCTATAATGGATATTTTTGACCTATTTTCTGATCCTTCGTAAAATCTTCCTTCCTCGTAAAAAAATCCTTTTAGGTTATTCAATAGTCTACCCCTCTGCACTAACTCTTTACCTCCGTTTTTTTTATCAACAAGACTGGTAATTGCACCTCCTTTCGACGAATCAAAAAGCACAGAATAAAAATCAGTTTCAATTTTGACAATATCTTTTGAATGATATTCTGTTACTTTTATTCTCGCACTATCTTTAATCTTGTATGAAGCATATCCCATTCCCGAAACAGAAGCAATAAAATGTAGAATACTTTTCCCTTCTGAGTTTTCTGATACTTGTGATGAGACAATCTTCCCAGAAGAATCAAATACTGTTATCTCTCGTCCGGATAAATCATTTGGAAGCAAAAGAGTAACCATATCCTTCCTCGTAGTACCAAGAGTATTGTATACACGGATATATTTTGAATCCACTGCCTCTCCAAATAGATGAAAAATTTTCTCATTTGCTATTCGGTTCGATGAGCTGGTCCATCTTGTTACCTTATTTGCCCATGTGTCCCCTGGTTTACCATTATAAGGAACAATCCAGCAGTCATGGTGCTGAGCCAGCATCAAAGTGCGCCATGCTTCTGCAAAATCTGTCTCTGGCCATGATGTATCATTAAAAAGATAATCTAATGCCGACAGCTTTTCAGACATGATTAAACGGTTTTCACTTACACGTACTTGTTGTGCAATTTTTTGTATTACTTGTGCTCCCCAAACCAATCCCGGCATAATATCTTCTTGACTAAACCTCCAATCATCAGGCTCAACCTTATTTTTAATCTTTTCAATGTAATTAGTCCATGTGATATAAGTTGTTGGTTGGTATTCACTTTTCCAAGGACCTCCATTCCAGCCTGCATCCTGAAAACACATTCCTACCGGATATTTTATACCATTAGCAAAGCATTTTTCAATAAAACTATTTGAATTCATCCACGATTCTGTCTGCCAGGTAGATTCTTCTGAAAGGTCTTCGATAGCATACCGGGGAACGGCAGGTATGGATGTCCCATCAGGACCAATCCAATTTACCAAATCTTTCCCGAAAGCACTGGTGTAACCGCCCCAACAAGTATTGGGATTTCTGAGTACTGCATATTTAAATCCGAATCCTTTCAAAATTTGTGGTAAGCTACTCGTAAAACAGGGTTCTTCTACAGAATAGGTATGAAAAAAAGCATGAGTAAAATATTCCTTGGTCTTTGCTAATCCATGTGCAAACTGCCTGATTATACTCTCTCCCGAGATATTATAACAATAGGGTTGAGCCCAGGTAGGATTCACAAAATCAATCCGACCTGAACGGCCTTCAATATCATAATATGACTGAAATGACTTAAAATTTTCAGGATCTTTAATGCTTATAGTATCCCATGTTTCAGGTTCAATCTCAAGATTTAATGCCCAATCGGGATTTTTTTTCAACTGATCTACCATAAACTTTGCCTGCCAAATGGGATAATGACCATAAACTCCGCCATGATAACCATCGGCAAACCAAGCTGTTTGTGATAAAACGGGAGATTTAACGATTAAAAAATTAAATAGAACAAAAAATAATAATTTATACTTTCTATTTGAATTTTCTAAAATCTTGTTATTCATTTTATGTTTGTCATTTTTTTTAAGTCGACGAAGATATTGAAAATTAAATTTATGGGTATTATGATATTTCTTGTTATTTCCGAGCAACATATTCATTATATCTTGCCTGCTTATTTATCCAGAAACTGGCAGATATTTTTGTAACTTTTTCGAAAAGAACAGCCATTTCCTGTGTGATAGTGCTCTCCTCATTTAAAACTGCTAAAATTATTTTTTCAGGTTTCCCAGTTCTCAGAGCAAATTCTTTAATACTCATACCCATTTCTTCTAATTTTTCACGAAGAGTTACAGCTGGGTGAAAAACAATGGATGAAATATATTGATTCATAATTAAATTTTTTAAGGTTGTTTAAAACAATATGCCCATTGTTCATTACGATTCTCTTACAAAGGAGATGATGTCTTTGTTAATCAAACAATGTCGCATAATTATCATATTTCCCATTTTTTATAAATTAACTAAATCTAACTTGAAGATTAAGTTTAATAAATAATTTTCCATTTTCCTGATATAAATCACCAAAACCATAGCGACTAGTACTTGCTTGTTCTAGTCTTGTATTATTGAATAAATAATCTTGAAATTCATTATGATTATATATATGATAGCACACTAAATCACCATTTTCTTTTACTATAATTAAACCTCCTGTTGCGTCATAATTACCATTCCACTTAGCTGCTGGAGTCATACCTAAAGCACTATCAGTCAAGAAATTCTTTATTTTATATTCATAAAAAGGATGCCCTTGTGATAAATTAAAATTCAAGGGGTTGTTTATTGTTAATTGATTGACTAATAAAGCAATTGAAGAATCACCGGGTGAAGTATACTTAAGAATTATAAGCTCTGCTAAAATTTTAGGCAAATCACTATCTATTAATTGCAAATTCAACTGAAGAGTATCTGATTGAATATTTCTAAAACAAATACTACATCCATTCTCCCTTATTTTTTGAATTCTATTAGCTATTTTTGGTTTTGTTTGAATAGCATTTATTTCATCAATAACTATTTGATCATTCCCAATTATTTCGTAAATAAAATTAGTGGTACTCCCTGCATTAAATAATGTAGCATCCTTGCCTATCATTGATTTGATACTGAAACCGAGTTTAGGTTCAAGTCCTGTTTTGAGGTCATGAACTACAAGGTTTATATCTGATTTATCTGTACTTGTTGCGCTTAAAGTGAAAATTTTTATGCTATTTAAAAAATCTTCTATATCTTCAAAAGCAAAGCTTCTACCTTGCGAACTTCTCAAATAACTAAACAATAACTTTGAATTATTAATAAATTCAATGACAGGTATATGTATAAGTTCATTTTTATTTTCATCAAATACTCTTATCTCGTCTTTAATACAATATTCAAGTTCCTTATTGTTTTCTTGCCTAAGTATTTTAATAATAGGATAATATATATTTGGAATTACATTCAGATTAGCATCAGCAGCATCTAACCTGCCGTCTGCTAATAATTTTAAAAAAACATAAATTTCACTCCATTCTCCTTTATTTCCTGTCATCATATTAGTATTTAATAGTTAAATCTAAATTACTTGTCTATATATACTTTCGATATTTAATTGCTTCAAAATTTCTTTTGCTGTCGCTTGTATGGCAGGTACAGCAACTGAATTACCCAATTGTTTATATGCCGAAGCATCTGAAACGGGAAAAAAATACTTATCGGGAAATCCTTGCAATCTTGCCCATTCTCTTGGAGTCATTCGCCTTATCCCTTCTCTGTTCACTTCACCTTTAATTTTTGTTTCAGGTGTAAAATCTGTAATTCTATTATCAATTACAAGATTTCTTTCTCTTCCCATTCCACCAACAACAATGGCATTCGCTATATCATCGTCTGATATTATTGCATATCCAAACCCATTACCTTTTTTTTCATGTCTTTCTTTGTGCTTTCTCAATGTATCTAAATATTGGGTTGATAAATAATATCTTGTTTTAACTGGTTTTTCTTCTTTAACTTGACTAAAAGCCACTTTTTCACCAGTAGGTTCTGGATATTTAAAATCTTTTACACCCGTACTTTTATGAAAACCGACAATATAAATTCTTTCACGATTTTGAGGAACTCCAAAGTCTTTTGCATTTATTATTTCAGGTTCAGGAACAAAATAATTTAAATCATTACGCAGAACATTTAGAATTGTGTTTAAAGTTCTTCCTTTATCATGATTCCTTAATCCTTTTACATTTTCTAAAAAAAAGGCTTTAGGTTGTTTTCTTTTTATGATTTCAGCTACATCGAAGAATAATGTTCCTCTAGTATCATCAAAACCTCCTCTTTTTCCTGCAATTGAAAATGCTTGACAAGGAAACCCTGCACATAATATATCAAATTCTTCTCGTAAATAGCTTTTTGTTTCTTCTTGGGTAATATCTCCGAAAGGTACTTCACCAAAATTAAATTGATATGTACGTTGAGCCTCTTTATCCCATTCACTTGTAAAAACACACTTACCTCCTAAATTCTGCATTGCAAGTCTAAATCCCCCAATTCCTGCGAACAAATCAATGAATTTAAAAGTTGGTGCTTCTACTGGAGGGAAAATTGCATCAGAATATTTAAAAATATCATACTGTAATGCATTTTCTGCAAACTCATTGGTAATTTCAACTTCAGGATATTTAACCCTTAAAATGTCTTTGGTAATTTTTACAGTTTCATCCTTAAAATGGTTAGATACATTACCTTTTTTATTATGCAAATAGTGGGTAATTATTGCTTCTTGATTATCCGTAAAAACTATATCTCTATTTTTCAATTGTTTCCCCCCAAATTCTTCAATTGATATTTTTTCTTTAAAATTCATTTTTCGTTCTTTAATACAATTCTCTATTTGAGTTAGACATAACAATATGTTTTCATTTATGTCATTACCCCAAAATCGAAGTACAATCCATCCTTCTTTTATTAATTTTTCGTTTACTTCTCTATCTCTTTCTATATTTCTTTCAATCTTATTATACCAAAATTCTTTGTTTGTTTTATGATCGTATTTGTGAATTTCCCAATCTTTTCCGTGCCAAAATTCACCATCAACAAAGATTGCTATTTTCCATTTTTTAAATGTAAGATCCGGGTGTCCATATACAGTTTTATCGTTTTTCCGATAACGATAGCCTTTAGCAAATAATGTCTTGGCTAATCTTGATTCAATTTTTGAACCTGAAGATTTTATAGCCTGCATATTTTTTCGCCGTTGTTCTTTCGTTAGATTGTCCATAAACAGATATAAACTGTAAATATACATATTTTTTATATTAAGTAAAAGCGGTTTATTCATTTTGACTCCATTACAAATTGAGTTATTGTATAATAATATTTTTCAACTAGTATTGAATCAGGTTTTACAAAACAATTACCCCCCTTCACTAATATATTAATTCCAATTATATTTTTTTCATCAAGTCATTAAAATTCTCATGATTTTGCATTCAAAGGTAAACTTCGGTCTTATTTTATTATTCCTCCCTTCTCACAAACTAATTAACACGGTTTTTTTATTTTTCGTCAGAATTTGAGAACTAATTTTTAATTGATATGCGAAAAATAATCTTTTTTAATAAAAATTAGCTAACGGTTCTTGGATTGTTTATTGGCAATTTATACCTTTGTGCACGTACACAATCGTTACGCTTAAATGATTTTTAATTATGAAACCTTTTTTAGATGAAAATTTTCAGTTGCAGACCAAAACGGCGCAACTTCTGTATCATGAACATGCAAAAAAAATGCCTGTAATAGATTATCATTGTCATCTGGATCCAAAAAGAATTGACGAGGATTATCAATTCAGGAATATTACTGATTTATGGCTTGAGGGAGATCATTATAAATGGCGCTTGATGAGGGCTAACGGCATAGATGAAAAATATATTACTGGCAACGCTTCTGATTGGGAAAAGTTTGAAAAATGGGCAGAAACAGTACCATTTACCATGCGAAATCCAATGTATCACTGGGTGCACCTTGAACTGCAACGCATTTTTGGAATATACACGTTACTGAAGCCTGAAACGGCACGGGAGATATTTGATAATGTGAATGATCAAATAACAAAAAGACGACTTTCAACTAGAAAACTACTGCAGGATTTTAATGTTGAAGTAGTTTGTACTACCGACGATCCTTGCGATTCTCTCATACATCATAAAAATCTCAAAAAAAGTGATTTATCTACTAAAATATTGCCTACATGGCGCCCCGATAAATCAATGGGGGTAGAATCGACGGAACGTTTTGGGGAATATATACAGAAATTAACCGTGGCTTGTGGCTTCGATATTCGAAATTTTAACGACTATCGCGATGCTATTAAAAATAGACACGACTTTTTTGCTTCAACTGGATGCAAACTATCGGACCATGGTATAGAAGAATTCTATGCTGAAGAATGTGACGATAAAGAGGCTGCTGACATCTTCAATAAAGTGTATAACGAAAAAAAGGATTTGACGCAAAAGGAAATTCAAAAATTCAAATCGAAGATGCTCTTTGAAAACGCTGTAATGAACTACGAAAAGGGATGGACTCAACAATTCCATTTTGGTGCTATTCGTAATAATAATACAAAAATGTTCCAAAAAATTGGAGCGGACACTGGGTATGATTCAATAAACGACTTGAGCGGACTGGCTTCTTCAATGGCATGCTTTTTTGACCGACTTAACAAAGAAAACAAATTGACTAAAACCATTGTTTATAACCTGAATCCAAGGGACAATTACTTGGTGGCTACTATGATTGCTAATTTTCAGGATGGCTCAACTCCGGGAAAAATGCAGTTCGGCTCTGGTTGGTGGTTTCTTGATCAGAAATATGGAATGGAGGATCAAATGAATATTCTATCAACACAAGGTTTACTTAGCAGATTTGTGGGAATGCTCACAGACTCCAGAAGCTTTATGTCTTTCCCACGTCACGAATATTTCCGCCGTATTTTATGTAACCTCATCGGAAACGATGTTGAAAATGGATTGTTACCTGCTTCAGAAATAGATACATTGGGACAATTTGTTGAGGATATTTCTTATTGCAACGCAAAAAATTATTTTAACTTTTAAAACAATCAATATGTACGATTTATTTAATATCAAAAACAAAGTAGTTGTAATTACAGGCGGAACGGGGGTTCTTTGTTCGTCAATGGTGAAATATCTTGCCGCACACGGTGCAAAAATGGCTGTATTGGCAAGAGATAAAGCTAAAGGGGACAAACTCGTTGACGAAGTGACGAACGATGGTGGTGATGCCATTTTTCTGCAGACGGACGTGACTGATGAGACTTTGTTGAAACAAAATGCTGAAGAAATAATAAGGAAATACGGACGTATTGATGTGCTGATAAATGGTGCAGGTGGAAATATGCCGGGGGCTACTATCGGACCAAACAATACTATTTTTGATCTTAAGATTGATGAGTTCAGAAAAGTAGTGGATGTAAACTTGATGGGATCGGTTATTCCAACTATTGTGTTTGCTAAGTACATGGTTGATAAAAAACAGGGTAACATCATAAACATATCATCTGAATCGGCTTTGCGACCGCTTACACGTGTTGCAGGATATGGAGCGGCTAAAGCTGCGGTATCTAATTTTACAAAATATATGGCGGGTGAAATGGCAATCAAATTCGGAGACAATTTCAGGGTAAATGCCATGGCTCCGGGATTTTTTATAACTGAACAAAACAGAACTTTACTCACTAATCCTGATGGATCATATTCTGATAGAGGAAAATCAATTATCGCTCATACTCCGTTCAGACGTTTTGGTGTGCCTGAAGATTTACTTGGAACGCTGCATTATCTGGTAAGCGATGCCTCTAAATTCGTTACAGGTACAGTAGCTGTTGTAGATGGGGGATTCGATGCTTTTAGTATTTAAAAAAATATCATTATGTCACTTAAATTAAGAGATAACACAAAATATTCTTTGCTTGTTGCTTCAAGCATGGGCGTGAGAATCACTCCGATAAATGGACAACCTGTTCATAGCAGCAAAATGTTCGAAATGCAGGCGACTAGCGCTGAAACGAATGTGGCAAGCATTTCTTCGTATTTGGGACTACCGGTTAAAGTGCTGACTACCTTTGTAAAAGATAGTCCGATAGCGGCTTTTATAAAATCTGACCTGCGACAACGTAATATTGATTTCGAAGGCCCGGAAATACCACAAGGGGGACCATGGGGATATCGTCATCAGTTTAATATTGCGGATAGTGGCTTCGGACTAAGAGGACCAAGGGTGCAAAATGATAGGGCTGGAGAAGTGGGAAGGACTTTGAATGTTAAGGATTTCGACCTTGAACGTATTTTCGGAAAAGATGGGGTACAAATCGTTCATCTTTCTGGATTAATTGCTGCACTATCACCGGATACGGCTACATTCTGCCTGGAAATTGCACGTTTCGCAAAAAAATATGGTACGCTGATTTCATTCGACCTTAATTATAGGGCTACTTTCTGGAAAGGTAGGGAAAAAGAATTGAAAGAGGTATTCCACGAAATAGCTTCTCTTTCGGATATCCTAATCGGAAACGAAGAGGATTTTCAACTTTGCCTGGGAATTGAAGGTCCTAAAGCGGGAGGAGAAGATATTGAGTCGGCTATGGATGCTTTTAAAGGAATGATTATCAATGCTCAAAAATCTTATCCTAATGTTTCTGTTTTTGCAAATACATTGCGTGAGGTGGTAAGCGTAAACGAACATCTCTGGGGAGCAATTGTTTATGAAAATGGTAATTGGCATGTGGTTAATCCAAAACCTATAGTGGTGATGGATCGAATCGGTGGAGGAGATGGGTTCGTTGGAGGATTACTTTATGCTGTTCTAAAAGGAATGCCTTCACAAAAATGGATACAGTTTGCTTGGGCTAGCGGAGCTTTAGCAACTACTTTCCTTACTGATTACGCTCAACCGTCAGATGAGGAAATGATTTGGAGCATATGGGAAGGTAATGCTCGGGTAAAAAGATAGATAATAAATAATACATTATAGAAGATGAAAGAAAAAGCTGATATCGGACTGATTGGACTAGCCGTAATGGGCGAAAACCTTGTACTGAACATGGAAAGTAAAGGTTTTACTGTCGCCGTTTTTAATCGTACGGTAGATAAAGTGGATAAATTTATTCAGGGCAGAGGCGCTGGAAAAAATTTTATTGGTGCACAATCTTTGGAAGATCTGGTTGGTTCTTTGGAAAGACCACGCAAAGTGATGATGCTTGTGAAAGCTGGACAACCGGTTGACGATTTTATTGAACAACTGATCCCATTACTCGAACCGGGAGATATAATAATTGATGGTGGTAATAGCCATTTTCCTGATACGGTAAGACGTACAAAATATGTCGAAAGTAAAGGGTTGTTGTTTATTGGTACTGGGGTTTCAGGGGGTGAAGAAGGTGCTCTTAAGGGACCATCAATGATGCCGGGAGGATCACCTCAAGCATGGCCTTTTGTCAAGAATATTTTTCAATCGATAGCGGCAAAAGTGGACGACGGTACTCCTTGCTGCGACTGGGTTGGTGAAGATGGGGCAGGACATTTTGTAAAAATGGTACACAACGGCATCGAATATGGTGATATCCAGATCATTAATGAGGCTTACCACTTGATGAAAGACCTGCTGGGAATGGATGCATTAGAACAAGCTGAGATTTTCAAACAATGGAACCAGGGAAAACTGGACTCTTATCTAATTGAGATAACTGGAAATATTCTTGCTTATAAGGATGAAGATGGTACTCCAATGGTGGATAAGATTTTAGATAAAGCTGGTCAAAAAGGTACTGGAAAATGGACGGTTGTTAGTGCACTGGAAGTAGGTGTTCCTCTTACACTGATAGGTGAATCGGTTTTTTCCCGTAATTTGTCGGCACAAAAAGACTTAAGAACTAAAGCTTCTAAAGTGATAGCTCAGCAAAAACCAAATTTTATTGGAGATAAACAACAGTTCATCAACGATTTGGAACAGGCAATATATGCTGCAAAAATTATTTCGTATGCGCAAGGATATGATTTGATGACGGAAGCGGCAAAAGAATATAAATGGAACCTCAACTATGGGGGTATCGCATTGATGTGGAGAGGTGGATGTATCATTCGCTCAAGATTCTTGGGGGATATAAAAAATGCTTATGACAAAAATCCTAATTTGGAAAACCTCTTACTGGACCCATTCTTTAAAAATGCGATTGAATCGGCACAGGAAAGCTGGCGTAGGGTCTGCTCTACTGCTTTATTAAATGGTATTCCTGCTCCGGCATTGACTTCTGCATTATCTTATTTTGATGGCTTCCGTACAGAAAGACTTCCGGCAAATCTACTGCAGGCTCAACGCGACTATTTTGGAGCACATCAATATGAAAGGACTGATAAACCACGAGGGAAGTTTTTCCATACTGACTGGACAGGGCACGGTGGTGATACTGCTTCTACAACTTATTTGGTATAATTATTAAATTAAAGTGTTCATAACGTGAATTAATTCGCGTTATGAACATTACTCAATAAAATGATCTACTATCAAAACGGATCTCCAAATAATAACCTGACGCATGAGGACCTGAAAAAAGGACTTTATGAGGCATTGAACCTTATTGGAGAAAAACAAAAAGTTCTTGCTATCCCACCCGACTATACTCGACTACCAAGCAGAGCGGGAGAACTGACAGAAATTGCCTGGGAATATTTTGGAAATAAACTGACGGATGTACTTCCAGCTTTGGGAACGCACTCTCCAATGACTGACGAACAAATTAATAATATGTTCGGACAAACGCCTCGTGAACTGTTTCGTGATCACGATTGGCGCAACGATGTGATTACATTGGGAAGAGTACCCGCAGAATTTGTGGAAGAAATATCTGAAGGGAAACTGCATTTCGACTGGCCGGCGCAGGTGAACAAACTTTTGGTAGAGGGAAATTTTGATTTGATCCTTTCTATCGGACAGGTGGTGCCGCACGAAGTAGTGGGAATGGCAAATTATAATAAAAATATATTTGTAGGAACTGGAGGGGCTGAGGCTATAAATAAAAGTCATTATGTTGGGGCTGTCTATGGCATGGAACGAATGATGGGACATCCGGATACTCCTGTGAGAAAACTGTTTAACTTTGCTTCTGACCATTTTGGACATATTCTTCCTGTTATATATGTTCTTACGGTTGTAGGGGTCAATAAGGATGGCGAACAACAAACATTCGGATTGTTTGTAGGTGATTCGTACGATGTGTTTGATGAAGCGGCTAAACTTTCGCTGGAGGTTAACTTTGAAATGGTTGAGCATCCTTTAAAAAAGGTGATCGTATGGCTGGATCCTACGGAATTTAAAAGTACGTGGCTTGGAAACAAATCTGTTTATAGAACAAGGATGGCAATTGCTGATGGGGGACAACTGATCATTCTTGCTCCTTCACTTAAAGAATTCGGGGAGGATAAAGAGATTGACCGACTTATCAGAAAATATGGATACTACGGAACTCCGGCGACTTTAAAGGCTGTATCTGAAAACGAAGAATTGCAAAATAACCTGAGCGCTGCGGCACATCTGATACATGGGTCTTCTGAAGATAGATTCAATATCATCTATTGTCCGGGAAAAAATAACGATAATCTTACACAAACAGAAATTGAAAGTGTGGGATTTAAATGGGCGGATATCGATGAGGTAATGGAAAAATATCAGGTGAATAATTTGAAAGAGGGAAATAACATTCTTGAAAATGGAGAGGAAGTATATTTTATTTCAAATCCGGCTTTGGGATTGTGGGCGCATAGAGATAGGTTTTATTTTTGACAGGTGATAGGAATTAACTTACAGATAATTATAATTAATCAATAAAAACTTTATATTTGCAAACACACGATTAATGAATACTAAATAAACTAAATACTAAACAAACTATCTATTAAAAAATAATACATGACTACAAGAAGAGATTTTTTAAGAAATGCTATGTTGACATCCGCCGGAATAGCTATTGGCGGTATATCTTCAAAAATGAACGCAGCAAATTACAGTAAAATTGTTGGAGCAAACAATAAAATTAATGTTGCTCACATTGGAGTTGGAAACAGAGGGTGGGACATTCTGAGTGAATTCGAAAAAACCGGATTGTCAAATGTTGTTGCTCTTTGTGATGTGGATCTTGGGGCTGAACATACAAAAAAAGCCCTTGACAAATACCCAAATGCTAAACGCTTCAAAGATTTTAGGGAGATGTTCGACAAAATGGGAAATGAAATTGAGGCTGTGGCTGTAGCAACACCGGACTTTGCACATTTCCCGGCTGTCATGATGGCTATTGCGGAAGGTAAACATGTATATGTCGAAAAACCAATGGGAAGAACTTTCTATGAAGTGGAACTGATGATGCAAGCTGCTAGGAAAAACCCAAAAGTGGTTACACAAATGGGAAATCAAGGACATTCAGAGGCTAACTATTTTCAGTTTAAAGCATGGAAAGAGGCTGGAATCATTAAAGATGTGACTGCAATTACCGCACACATGAATAACTCAAGACGCTGGCACACATGGGATCCGAATATTAAAAAATTCCCTGATCCACAACCGATACCTGACACACTCGATTGGGACTTATGGTTACAAACACGTAACTATCACGACTTTAATAAGGATTTACATTATGGACAATGGCGCTGCTGGTATGATTTAGGTATGGGTGTACTGGGGGACTGGGGAGCGCATATTATAGATACGGCTCATAGATTCCTGGAGCTGGGTCTGCCTGAAGAAGTTAACCCTGTTAAATTAGTAGGACATAACGATTATTTCTTCCCAATGTCAAGTACCTTGGAATTCAAATTCCCAAAAAGAGGAAAAATGCCACCGGTTGTTCTAACTTGGTACGATGGGGTGGATAATATACCTACTGTTCCAAAAGGATACGGAGTTTCAGAACTGGATCCTAACATCCCGGCTTCTGTTGGTTCGGATGGTGGTAACATAAAACCAATGAAACTGAATCCTGGAAAGGAAATATATAGTAAAGATCTGACATTTAAAGGGGGCTCACATGGTAGTACTTTGAGCATTATTCCGGAAGAAAAAGCAAAAGAAATGGAGAAAAAACTTCCCGAAGTACCAAGAAGCACTTCTAACCACTACGCTAACTTCTTACTGGCTTGTCAGGGAAAAGAAAAAGCACGCTCTCCTTTCGAAATTGCAGGTCCTTTGAGTCAGGTGCTCAACCTGGGAGTTGTATCACAACGATTGAACAAAAGAATTAAATTCGACAGAGAAACAAAAAGAATTACAAATAATCCTTTTGCTGATGCATTGCTTACTGGTGAACCTCCAAGAAAAGGATGGGAAGATTTTTATAAAATTTAAACTATAATATATATATGAAAAAAAGCATATTGGCACTGTTATCTATCATGATAGTTATTTCAGCTTTTGCACAAGAGCCTAAGTGGCAGGACCTTTTCAATGGTAAAAACTTGAAAGGATGGACAAAACTGAACGGAACTGCAGATTATAAAGTGCAAGATAAAACAATTGTGGGTATCTCAAAAATGGGAACGCCTAACACATTTCTGGCTACGGATAAAATGTATGGCGATTTTATCTTAGAGTTCGATTTCAAAGTGGATGAAGGACTAAATTCTGGTGTGCAATTCAGAAGCAACAGCTTCAAAGATTACAATAATGGACGGGTTCATGGATATCAGTTCGAAATTGATCCTTCTAACAGAGCATGGACTGGCGGAGTGTATGACGAAGCACGAAGAGGATGGCTTTACCCGCTGGATATCAATCCGGCAGGTGAAATAGCATTCAAAAATGGCGAATGGAATAAGGCGCGAATCGAAGCTATAGGAAATTCTATACGTACATGGGTAAACGGAATTCCTTGTGTAGATCTGCTGGATAATGTTACTCCTTCTGGATTCATCGCATTACAGGTTCATCAAATTGGAAATAAAGCGGATGAAGGAAAAACGGTTTCATGGAAAAACATAAGAATAATGACGGATAATCTTGAACAATTCAAGACAAAAGATAATGCAAATGACATTAAGCAAATTAACGCTATTGCTAACTCTATATCAGAAAAAGAAGCTAAAGATGGATGGAAATTACTGTGGGACGGAAAAACTACGAATGGATGGCGAGGCGCAAAACTAGATGCTTTCCCTGCAAAAGGATGGGAAATTGATAATGGTATCCTAAAAGTAAAAAAAGGTACGGGTGGTGAATCTACTAATGGTGGAGATATTGTAACAACTAAAAAGTACAAAAACTTTATCTTGAAAGTTGATTTCAAAATTACCGAAGGGGCAAACAGTGGCGTCAAATATTTTGTTGATCCTGACATGAATAAGGGCGAAGGCTCTGCTATTGGTTGTGAATTCCAAATATTGGACGATAAAAAACATCCGGATGCTAAACTTGGGGTAAACGGAAACAGAAAATTAGGTTCACTTTATGACTTAATTCCGGCACCGGAAAACAAACCGTTTAGAGCAGGATTTTTTAATACGGCAATGATCGTGGTAAAAGGAAATCATGTCGAACATTGGCTCAATGATACAAAAATACTGGAATATGAAAGAAATAACCAGATGTGGAACGCTCTCGTAGATTATAGCAAATTTAAGGATTGGCCTAATTTTGGAAATTCTCCCGATGGCTTTATCTTGCTTCAAGATCATGGAGATGAAGTTTGGTTCCAAAATATAAAAATTAAAGAACTGGAATAAATAGAATAGAACCAAAAAAGCCACCGAATTGTCGGTGGCTTTTTTCATTAAATAAATGTAAAAATAGTTGAATATTTCAAAACTAACATTATCTTTGCAAAATAATAATATAGCATGTGCTTTTTGCATACTTTGCTTTCTAGGATTTTCGAAATGAAGAAATACCTTATCATAATTGCCTTAGCCCTTTTCCTTTTTTCTTGTGATAAAGGAGATGAACTAAGATTGAAGGGACAAGTGACCAATCTTACTACACCATATATTTTGGCTACTTTTAGTTCTTCAGATACACTGGCAATTGATACAATACATGTTTCTAAAAAAGGTAAATTCAATTTTAATGCTAAAATTGATACACTTACCGTATTGACTTTATATTTCAACGATTTTTCATCGTCATGCGTGATTTTTGCAGATAAAGGAAATGATTTAAATGTGAAAGGAGATGCAAATTTACCTGATCTTATACAGGTGAAAGGAAATGAAATAAATGATGATCTATCGTCTTTCAAAGAGACTAATCACGACTTACTTTTTCAACGAGGCGAATTGTATAACAATTTCCGCTCAGGAGATGCAGATAATGCGGTCAATAAGAATGAGCTGAAAACACAACTTAATTCGCTGAATTATGAACTTACACAGAAAGCGGAAGAGTTCGTAAAAGGACATCCCGAAAAAACAGCAAGTCTCATTATTATTAATAATTTTTTCCGAAATCCGGATAACCCGCAAGCATTGGATCGGGTGCTGGGATATCTAAATAAAGATATTCTTTCTCTTCCAATGGGACTTTCACTCAAAAATTACAGCGAGAAACTTAAAAAATCTGCTGAAGGTATGTTTATGCCGTATTTCAATATGAAAGATATAAACGGAAAAGAAATAAAATCAACGGATCTAAGAGGTAAACATACAATTCTTAACTTCTTATCGTCTACGGATATTGAGTCTAGAGAGACAGTGAAAATATTGAAAAATGAATACGCATCACTAAATAAAGATAGCGTTAATTTTGTATCTATATATATTGATTCAGATATTTACCCTATAACTAATATGGAAAATGATTCCATACCTTGGACTGTTATTCCTGATAAAAAAGGATGGGCATCTGAAATGGTAAAATCGTATAATGTACCCTTTGTTCCTTATAATATCCTTATTTCACCTTCAGGAAACATACAACAAAGAAATATTCCTACACAAGAAGTAAAAGAAATCATCAAAGACAAGGACTGAGGGGCTTAAGATTAATAATAAATGTTAGTTAAAGTTTTTGGAGCGGCAGTTCAGGGAATTAACGCGACACTAATAACTATTGAAGTTAACTGCTCCAGAGGAATAAAATTCATGTTGGTGGGACTTCCCGACACGTCGGTAAGAGAAAGTCATGAAAGAATTATTTCTGCACTACAAGTAAATAAGTATAAAGTTCCTCGACAACAAATTGTTATCAATATGGCTCCTGCTGATATCAGAAAGGAGGGGACGGCATACGACTTACCGCTGGCTATTGGAATAATGGCTGCTACAAACTCATTACCAAATGACGAACTGGATAAATTTGTACTGATGGGGGAATTGTCTCTCGATGGTAATATCTTACCTATAAAAGGGGCTTTATCAATTGCTGTCCTGGCAAAGGAAAAGGAATTCAGGGGATTGATATTGCCTGCGGATAACGCTAAGGAGGCGGCTGTAGTAAAAGGACTGGAGGTGTATGGTGTGAGAAATATACGTGAGGTGGTCGACTTTTTTAATCATAAGGGTGATCTCAAACAAACAATCATCGATATTGAGGAAGAATTTAAAAATAGTCAGTCTGATTTTGAATTCGATTTCTGTGAAGTAAAAGGACAAGAGAGCGTAAAAAGAGCGCTGGAGGTGGCAGCGGCAGGTGGACATAATATTATCATGATTGGACCACCAGGGGCAGGAAAATCAATGATGGCTAAACGAATGCCGTCTATTTTACCACCATTCACAATTGATGAGTCTTTAGAAACTACAAAAATACATAGTGTTGCGGGAAAAACCGATAAATGTTCTGGTCTGATGTCGCATCGACCGTTTCGCTCGCCTCACCATTCAATAAGTGATGTGGCTCTGGTTGGAGGTGGCTCATATCCACAACCTGGCGAAATTAGCCTGGCTCATAACGGGGTACTTTTTCTTGACGAACTACCGGAATTTAATCGAAGCGTGCTGGAAGTGATGAGACAACCACTGGAGGATAGAAAAATCACAATTTCAAGGGCAAAATTTTCGGTTGATTATCCGGCAAGCTTTATGCTGGTCGCAGCAATGAATCCCTGCCCATGCGGATACTATAATCATCCGGACAAGGAATGTGTTTGCTCTCCTGGATTGGTTCAAAAATATCTAAATAAAATATCGGGGCCACTTCTGGATAGAATCGATATACAAATTGAAATAACGCCGGTGCCTTTCGATAAGATTTCGGACTCTACTCTGGGTGAACAAAGCTTTATTATTAGGGAAAGGGTAATTAAAGCACGAAAAATACAGGAAAAAAGATTCAAAAATATTCAGGGGGTTTACTGTAACGCGCAAATGTCCTCGAGACAGCTGCACAAATTTGCAGAACCGGATGCTTCGGGACTAAAACTTTTAAAAACGGCTATGGAGAGATTGTCTCTGTCGGCTCGCGCTTATGGTAGAATACTGAAGGTCTCGCGCACAATCGCCGATCTGGATCAAAGTGATATAATTAAACCAATGCATTTGGCTGAAGCTATTAGTTACAGAAATTTGGATAGGGAAAACTGGGCAGGATAAATTAATAGAAATCTCTCCTCATACCTAACTCACATCCTGTTCCCTCCAAACTTCATCTTCTCTCAAAATGATGGTCGTCAAAATATTTTGAAAATGTGTGCCCCCATTTGAAACCACGACGCATGAACTCGCTTACAACTGGATGGTCAATATGAAATGTTCCGTTAACAAGGGTGTCGGAAACAGCACCGACTGGCTGATTGGGACGGTCTCCCGTTTTCCACCTCAGCGGATTAAATCGGGGATTGATATCAATAGCCATGCCTGTCGCATGCCTGGAGAATGATACATTCCTGTAAGAAAAACTATAAGTGTTATTATCACTCATCGAAAGACTGTCGCTCCAATCATAATGAACTACGGGAATCGCTTTTTCTACTACAAAATTATGTTGCAGCATTATATTGAACATTTCAGCAATATCATTTGCTATATTTTTATTGGTGACAACTTGACCTTTATGTGGTTTCCCATCTGTCGAAACATATACAACATTGAGCATTACTAGCTGATCAATAATATATTGGGGGGCTTTGGTATTGGCAATGGCTTCTTCAAAAGTTAAATCACTGTCTACAATCGTATCAATTTTCATAGGTTCTTCTATGATAATGGTTTCTTCATTATCTACTTGATTCTTCTTGTTTGTACAGGACAAAAAGAAGATAAACAGCACAAATAATAGATAATGCAAATATAACAACGGTTTCATTTCCTTAATTTTGATGTAAAATTAATAGTTTTTATCTTTGTAATTAAAGATAGTTCTGAATATATGAATAAATTAATCGCTTCAACAACTCTTGGATTAGTCGCGCTTACTACGCTAAATGCGCAACAGAAACCAAATGTTGTTTTTATTGTGACAGACGACCTTGGGTACGGTGATCTAAGTTGCTTTGGTCAGGAAAAGTTCGAAACACCTAATATCGACCGACTTGCGTTGAATGGAAAAAGGTTTACTCATTCTTATTCTGGAACTACAGTGAGCGCTCCTTCAAGGGCAAGCCTTATGACGGGTTTGCATACCGGACACACGCCGATTCGAGGCAATAAAGAGCTACAACCGGAAGGACAATTCCCGCTTCCTGATAATATCAATAATATTTTTGGAATATTCAAATCTGCTGGATACAAAACTGGAGCGTTTGGTAAATGGGGATTAGGACAACCGGGCTCATCGGGGGACCCAAATAATCAACACGTGGATGAGTTTTTTGGTTATAATTGTCAACTCCTGGCTCATAACTATTATCCTGATCACCTTTGGCACAACCAAACAAGAATCGATTTTCCGGAAAATAATGATGGTAAGTTCGGTACCTTTTCGCAGGATCTGATTCAAGAAAAAACGCTTGAATTTATTGATCAAAATAAACAACTACCTTTTTTCTTGTATGTTACAATAGTTCTTCCTCACGCGGAATTGGTCGTTCCTGAAGATTCTATTATTCAGAAATTCAGGGGAATGTTTCCTGATAAACCGTACAAAGGAACGGATTCGGGTTCTGCATTTCGGAAAGGGGGATATGCTTCGCAAGAATATCCACGGGCTACACATGCTGCAATGGTGAGCAGAATTGATATGTATGTCGGACAAATCATTGATAAACTGAAAGATGAAGGTATCTATGAAAATACACTTATCGTTTTCACTAGCGACAATGGTCCTCATCAGGAAGGTGGCGGTGATCCGGATTTCTTCAATAGCAATGGAATGTATCGGGGATATAAACGGGATTTATATGAAGGGGGAATCCGCGTACCTACTATCATTTCGTGGCCGAACAGAATAGAAAAAGGAACTGAAAGTGATTTTACATTTGCATTTTGGGACTATCTGCCTACTTTTGCTGAACTTCTTAAACAAAAAACTCCCAAAAATATTGATGGTATTAGCATCTTACCTCTACTGCTTAATAGGAAGGGACAAAAGAAACACGACTACTTTTACTTTGAGTTTCAGGAACTTGGAGGGCGACAAGCAGTTGTGAAAGATAATTGGAAACTGATTCACATGAATATCAGAAATAATCCGCATTTCGAACTATATAATATTGCTGCTGATCCAAGCGAAAAACATAACGTAATTTCTCTTTATTCTGATAAAGTAACGGAACTGAAGAAGATTATGCTGAACGCAAGGACAAAAGATGCCAACTGGAAACTGTTCAAGGACGAAAATTAATCAAGCTCCAACCCAAACTCATCAGATAACTTCTGAAGTGAAGGATTTTCTTCAACCATCTTATCAAAGATATCTCGCTGAGTGAGTGGCCTGCTAATCAAATTTGTTTCGGAAATCTTTATTAACATTTTCAATGATTGATTTTTCAATGAATCACGAAGCCAAGTAAGAATGGCAAGACTGTTCTCGTTGAGATATTGTTTGTTGATCTCTGTGTTTACTTCTACTTCAAACTCAATGTTGTTGAGCTTTTTAGGCTGATAAAGAATCATAGTGTTTTTTAACAGCTTTTCCTCTATTAATTTATCGGCAAAGGCTTTCCAAGCTATAATCAAATCTGTTTCTGAATAGTCTAGCCCTTCTGTGTCTATTTCTTCTGATGATGATTCTTGAACTTCAGATGTACTTACTTCATTCTTGATTTTTATAGAAGCTAAAGATATGCCTAAACTTGGAGATACCATCGTTTTTTTGACGACTGGAGCGGACTCGTTTTTAGAATTGTTTGATTCATCATTACTTGCCTTCTTTTCTTGGGGTTTTGCTGAAGATGAAGTTGTCAATGTGACTTTTGACGATGTTTCTTGTTTAGGTTGCTTTACTTCTGTTGACTGAACATTCTTCTCCTGAGGTTGGACATTGTTCACCTGAGGTTGAACGCTCTTTATCTGAGGCTTAGCGTTTTCTACAGTCGTTTTTTTTTCCGGATCAGGACTTTCGTTTAACTGACAAAGACGAATCAATGTAAGTTCTACTAATAAGCGCTTGTTCTTGCTTATTCTATAATTTAAATCGCATTCATTCGAAATCTCAAGTGCTTTATATAAAAGTTCGTTGGAAATATTTACTGCGGTATCTACATATCGCTGACGAATTACTTCACCTACCTGAAATAGTTTGGCTGTTTTTGCATCTTTGCAGACCATCAAATTGCGAAAATGATCTGCTAATCCGCCAATAACGTACTGACCTTCAAAACCTCCGTTCAAAATATCGTTGAAAACCAATAAACAGTCGACTACATTACCGGTGAGAATGGCATCGGTTAATTTAAAATAGTAATCGTAATCTAATACATTCAAATTTTCAATTACCGTTTTGTATGTAAGATTTCCACGTGTATAACTGACTGACTGGTCGAAAATTGAAAGTGCATCTCGCATTCCTCCATCGGCCTTTTGGGCAATCACATTCAATGCTTCAGCTTCTGCGATAACACCTTCTTCTTGCGCAATATAAGACAATTGATTGACAATATCGTCAATGTTAATACGGTTAAAATCGTATACTTGACAACGGGAAAGGATGGTAGGTATTACTTTATGCTTTTCTGTAGTTGCTAATACAAATACAGCGTGTGCTGGTGGCTCTTCTAACGTTTTCAAAAAGGAATTGAAAGCGGATGTAGATAACATGTGAACCTCGTCAATGATATAAACCTTGTATTTCCCAATTTGTGGCGGAATCCTAACCTGATCAATCAAAGTACGGATATCATCTACAGAGTTATTGGATGCTGCATCCATCTCCATTATATTGTAAGAACGTTGTTCATTAAAAGCTACACAAGATTCACACTCGTTGCACGCTTCATGATCTTTTGTAGGAGTAAGACAATTGATCGTTTTTGCAAATATGCGGGCACAGGTTGTCTTCCCCACTCCACGCGGTCCACAAAACAAATAAGCTTGCGCTAATTTTTTAGCGGCGATTGCATTTTTCAGCGTAGTAGTCAACGCTTCCTGACCTACGACTGAACGAAATGTTGCTGGTCTGTATTTTCTGGCTGAAACAATATAATTTTCCATTATTACTTATTATATTTACAAATATACGAAAAATATCGATTTCCTTTTTAATGATTCTTATGTTGTAATTTGGATTCTTCTTTATTTTGTAACTTTGATGCGTTATAGTAATTCTAAATTTATCAAGATGAAACATATTTGCGTGTATATCACACTAATAATGTCTTTTACCAGCATTTCGTGCCAATCTCAAATACAAAAACAAGAGCCTGGTAAAACTAACGAAGATACAGTCGACGCGACTCAAACTCAAGCAATTGTTCCCGATACGTTTGTTTTACCGGTTATTCCGGCAAGCATTACAAATGCTGAAAAGAGAGCTGAGTTTTTAACCATGCATTACTGGGATAGATTTGATTTTACAGATAATGATTTATTGCTGCGTCCGGAAATAACGGAACAGGCTTTTGCTGATTTTATCAATATATTGAGTTATGTATCTAATGATTGGGCTACAAAATCAATAAAACACATGTTACAAAAAATTGAATCTAACAGCAATTCTTATTCTCACTTTCTACAACTTTATGAGAAATATCTTTATGAACCAAATTCTCCTTTCCTAAATGAGGAATATTATATTCCAGTGCTCGAAACGACTGTCAATTCAAAAATATTAACGGATACATCTAAATCAAGATATCTGTTTCAATTGGATTTGGCTAAAAAAAATCGTGTCGGACAAATTGCCAATAATTTTACATTTACTCTACTATCAGGAAAAAAAGGTACATTGTATGACATAAATAGTAAATATACTATTTTGATGTTCATTAATCCTGGCTGTCGCATGTGTGCGGAAGTCGTAGATGCTTTAAAATCCTCAAATGAAGTAAATACTGCTCTTGCAAAAAAAAGTGCCTTAAAGAGCGAATTATCGATTATAACGGTCTATCCGGATGATGACTTGAATGAATGGCTAAAATATTTGCCGGATATGCCTTCTTTATGGATAAATTCTTATGATGCGGAAAGAAAAATAACTAATGATACAATTTATGATCTGAAAGCTATTCCAACAATATATCTACTTGATAATGATAAAAGAGTAATATTTAAAGATGCAAAAGTTGAACGGATATTGGAGTTTTTCCGGTAATATCTATGTAACATTTACATTAAATCGCTGATTTTCTGCGTTGTTAACATTCAAAAACATTTTTTTTAACACAAAAAGAATGATTTATAATAATAGATTGTACCTTTGTGCACTCAAAAATGAGTAGACCTTTAGTGAAAGGTCTTTAGTAAAAGTCTTATCTCAGATGCGGGAGGCATCTATTTAAGATCATTAGTAACTAAAAAAACAAATTATGAAGTATGTAAACTATTGCATTATCGCAATTGTTTCGCTGGTGATGTCATCGGGATCAATTAAAACCGACACCCCTTTAACAGGTTATCATCCGGGATCATTAATTCCCAACATCGTACTCAACGATGCCGAAGGTAAGTCTTTAGACTTAAGCGATTACAAAGGCAAAAAAGTGGTAGTGAATTTTTGGGCTGCGTATGATGCCCAATCCAGAGCAACAAATGTTCAGTTGTATAATTTCATTACAAAAAATTATCCTGACATAGAGTTTATTTCAATTTCTTTTGATGAAAACAAAAGTGTATATGAAAAAACTATCCTCTGGGACAAAATGAACGGAAATTCTAATTTTTGTGATGTTAGGGGTACCGAGTCAGAGATTTATAAAGAGTTTAGGTTAGATGAGGGATTTAAGAATTTCGTCATTGATGAAGATGGAGTGATCACTGCTACAAACACATCAATTCAGCAGCTGAAATCCATGTTTTAGGTATAAATGAATTACAAAATGAGAGCGCTTAAAGCGCTCTTTTTTATTTTTAGGTCTATTCAAAATAAGGATTATGGAATTCAATATCTATTTAAAAGTAAATCCGACAGCAAGTTCACACTTCCTATCGGATAATAAATTACTTTGTCTTAAAAACCAATCAAATAATTAAGACTAGCACAATCAATCACTTTTTATAATTTAATCTATGAAATAGATTTCAGCATAGTTCTATTTTTAAGTGGCGAAATTCCATACTTAGCACTGTATTGATTCACCAAATGAGCAGAACTTTTAAAATTAAATATCTCTGCTATTTCAGATATTGGCAATGTTGAGTTTAACACTAAATACCTGACATCTTCCATTTTTCTATCTAACATCCATTGGTATGGAGTTGATTTGAAACTTTTCTTGAAATGACGTGTAAAGGTTCTTAAACAAGTATATCCACATTTTTCTGATAACTCTTCAACATCTTTAACGTACATATAGTTTTGCATAACAGCTTCTTGAAAAACACTGTCTTTATCAGATTTGGGAAGAAACTTAACGATCACAAATTCTCTTCCTTTTGGCGTCTTGACATTACTTTTTGTTCCGTCTTTGAAAGAAAAAGTACAAGAAGATACATCCGAAAGTGCGTACTTTTGAATGTTTTTTCTCTCAAGATTAATTGCATTGTTATTTATAATATCCATAACCTCTCTTTTTAAATTCACCAACAAAAATATTCGATTCTAACATTATTTTTACAGTGTACTTTCCAGGTTGCAACGTAGAAAGATTTACTACATTAAAACCCATATCAACTACACTAAAACTTGTCACTACTACATCTCCATTATTTCCTATAATCTCTACCCAAACATCTCCAACATAATTTTGGACATCCAAAGTGAGAACATCTCCGCTGCATTCTCCAGCAACAGTAGGTGTAGCTACAGCAAAAAGTCGCATCATAGGAGTAGATTCGATACGCGTTGTTCCGCCTCCTTCTTGACTAAAAAATATTTTATCAGATTCATCAGTTGGTTTTTCAACCGCAACAACATTAAGCAGACACATGGAACTGATTAGTGTTAAAACGAAAGTAAAAGCTTTTTTCATTACGATATTTTTTTTTATGTATTACAGACACAAAATTAATGTTCAATTTAATCGAAAACAATACCAAACCAGATTTTTAACGGGAAATACAGGCCTAAAACACTGTATTACATTATATTACAACTTTGCTTTTAACGCTCAATTTTTGCAATATTTGGACAAAAAACTTGAATGAATTTCAAATTTCAGACAAAAAGAGAGACATCCATTCCCTTTTCTGACATTTTTTTCTTCAATTGAGATTTTCTAACACGAATACTTTCAGGCGAAGTATTCATAAAAGTGGCTATCTGTTTATTGCTTGCTTTACATGCAAGGAGCATTAATATCATCTTTTCATTTGTATTCAAAACATTATCGTTATCATCAATATTAGTATAAGAATAAAATGTTTGATCATCGGGGATCAGAGACTTTGGTATATCGTGTAAATCCGTGTCTGTTTCATGTAATATTTTCTCCATTGCCTCATACACTTTGGGCTGAGATGAAACAAACTTTTGAGAAAGACCGCTGAACTGTTCTTGTAAAGATGTCAATCGATCCGAGACATATCCATACAAATCATTCAGCCAAGTCCTTTTTATTGCTTCTTTCGTCAATAATTCGGCCTTTAATGCCTGGGTCTTGACTTCATGTTCTGCATTGAGCAATTGAATTGATATCTTTTTTCTTACTCTCGTACTTACAAGTACAATACCGCCAAGCACGAGTAATAATGCCAATGCAATTGTAGCAATAATAAGCAAATTTTGTTGTGAGCGCAAGATTATATTTTCTGCTTCTGAAAGATCATATTTCTTTTCTAGTTCTATCAATTGAGTATCTAATCGCTCTCTCATTGATTTTTCATACATCCTGAATACTTGTTTACGGTAATCATTTGCATGTACAAAATCTTTACGTTTTTCAGCTATATTAGCTACATTCTGGAATAATAAATAATTATATGCATTGTTGGTATCTTTGATTTGTTCAATAGCTGTTTTAGCATAATATATTGCGCTATCCATTTTGTTAACACTTGCATACCTATCTGAAATCACAAAATAAAGTCTTGACAAATCTATATCATCCTTTTGTAATAAAGCAATATTCAATCGTTCTTTATCGCTCACCAAGGCTTTTTCAAATTCGCCTTGAGTTCCATAGTAAACAGATTGTGCGTTTAATATATAATAATCTTTATCAATTATTTTCCCATAAAAACCTGTGAGAATGTCCAGATAATATTTTCCTTTTTCAAAATTATTCCGACTCATTTCATTCCAAAATAAAGCCATATTAGTATCAAAAACATGTATAGAATCTTTTTCTTGTTCAGCATAACCTAAAGCATGCAAATAATAACTATCTGCTAAATCATGATTCCTGTTTTTGTAATGAATATTGCCAAGGAAAAAGTCTATTAGGTAACCAATAGATGGATCAGGATTTATTTGTTCTTTAAAAATATTATTGGCCTCTTTAAGTGGTTCAAAAGCAGTAGAGTCAATCACCCCCATTCTCATTCTTACTACTCCCTGATAAATAAGTGATCTTAGATAATTAGTATTTTTCGGATCATGTGATTGATAATAGCTGACAACATTGTTTATTAATGAATCATTTGTAAAATTAAAATATGTTTTATCGTCTGTTATTGTTTTTAGTAGATTGTAATATGTTCTGTTTTCACGTGAAAAATCATTATCATGTAATGCTCTCAAACTATCCGAGACCTCATTAGGTATACTGTCAATCAATGCATCAAGTTCTGTTAAGTGCCTAAAATCTTCATTATCTCTCTGAACATTACATGAGAAAAAAATGGAGAACATGAATATTAAACCTATTGATCGTAACAAAAACTTATACATTATCAACTCTTGAAAATATTTATAATGGACAAAGATACTTTTTAAATAAATAATTTATAAAGATACACTAAAAGAAGCTTGTTAAGATACAAATAAAACCATAAATAATATTAAAATTATTATATTCTTTAACTTTATTAATAAATATATCAATTTTGTACTTTTCTAACACCGTTATTCAATAAAAAAACCTGCTTTCGTAAAAGCAGGTTTTATATTAGAGATTAATATTTAAATTAACGATCTTCGGGCATTCCGGTATAACGATAACCTGAAAGGGTCCAATGTTCATCCCAATCCTCAGCTGCTGCAGGTGTATTGCTACCGCTTTTCACTCTCCAGGCAAATTCAGGAACACCGGGTACTTTCCAATCTTTGTTAGGTGTTTGATAGCTTTCAATTTTAACATAATCACTGTGCAAAATAGTTTTTACATATACACTGTCTGCTGTGTTTCCACCTATACTGGTTGCTGCATCTGGAAGTATTTTCCCTTCTAAAAGACTTACACGGGCATAAAGCTCAAGTCCATCAATCAAAATACCGGCAGATTTTGGCGCTCCGTAGTAGCCGGTTGCATTTGCTTGAGTAAATGATGCCATACTTCCTGTAGGTGTGAAAATATAGAAAGTGCTACTTACAGCGTTTTTTACTGTTTGATCAGTAGTAAAAGCTTCTGAATTTCCTTTTACTTGAAAATTACCTTTTACATGTATACCTGCAATTGATGCATCCAACCAAATATCATTAGGGACATTCTTTGCAGAATTATAGAACATAAGTTCAAGACCGTCCGCAATTGTTGTATTATCACTTGAATATTCATCACAAGTTGTGGAGACAACAAATCTACCATCGTATGATGCTGTTTCACTATACCAATTCTCAAGGTCTTCTTGACATGAAGAAAAACTTGCAACTGTAAAGACTAAACCTATTAAATAAATTATTTTTTTCATATTTCAATTATTTATTAAGTACTACATAAAACGTCATCCCTGCATAACTAGCGGCCCAACTTACAGAACCATCTGTAGGATTATATTTAGCAATACCTATTCCTGAAATAGTATCTTGCCATGGAAGAATTGAACTTGATAATAAAGTCAGAGTATTATCTTCTTTTAATTGAACATAACCGGAACAAGCATATGCAGCTCCATATTTTGCACGTTGTTCGTAATATCCACCTAAGAAATCAGATATTTCGAAAAATCCAGGTGCAATTTTTTTAATTTTGACAGTGAAACCAGGAAAATTTACAATTGCACCAGCAGCTGTCTTTCTATAGGTACCTGTTACTGTGACATATTCACCAGAAATATCTGTAGTTATCGAAGGATCTGCAACGATTACTGTACGTGTTCTTGTTGTTTTTACACCATCAGCATTAACAATAGAATAATTTATAGGATAAATACCAACAGTATTTGCGTCAACCGTACCTTCCACCTTAACTGTATTTGTAATATCTTTACCAGCATATATCACTTTATATCCGGGTTCGACATATGAATTATTTAATGTTTGAAGATAGCTTTCGCCATCTAATAATTCAAAATACAGATTACTTGAAATACCTTCTGTTTCTTTTTCACAAGAGGAAAAAGAAAATAGAGATATAAGTATTACAGAAATGTATAATAAATTCTTTTTCATATTATTAAAATGTATCATTAATAAATTTATTTTCCAGATTTTACGTTCCACCATACCTTTTCACCTACATTCGCTTTTTGAGCAGGTGCATTAGTATTTCTAAACATATAAGAACTGGGATATAAAGGAGATGCTGGAAGATTTCCATTTAATAAAGCCCTTCCTTTAACGGATATTGTTAGTTCACCAACAGGAAAGTTTGCATTGGCAGAAGCTCTGTTAGCGGCTATATCGATTTCATTTACAGAAGGATATTTGGTCCTGTTTCTTTCAAGGAACGATTCAATATGTTGATAATTGGCATTTGCAACCCATTTTTGCATTGCAATTTGTTTAATATTTTCTTCTACGGTTCCGTTCAACCATGCTGCATAACCTTCAGTACCAAGAATATCTGTTGATGTAATTCCATGCTGAGCTAACGAAGCTTTAACCCCTCTCTCATAGTAGTCTTTTGCTTTACCAAGTTGAGATGCACGTGCATAAACTTCTGCTATATAGAAATTAACCTCCCAATCTGACATGAGCATTAAATCCATATTTCCTTGTAATAATACTTTTGCATATGTTTCTTTATCGTCAGTAGTTCCATTTCCATCTGAATCTTCTTTTGAATCAAAGTCTCCAAAGAATGCGCCTTTTGTTCCGGTGAAAAGTTTAGCACGACGAGGATCATTATTTATACTCAAATAATCAATAAAATTCTTAGAGGCAATAACATTGGTCGAAAAATAATTTGCACCACCTTCTTGAAACTCTCTCAATGGATGACGTTTACCTTCCATTGCATCATTCCAAACAGTTCCTGGAATTTTTGCACTCGAAGTTAATAAGTTAGCAGTTTGAACAAAACTTAATACCGACGAATTGTTATATTGAGGTGTTTCAGATACTCTCAACATCAGTTTTAACTTTAGAGCATTCGCAAATTTAAACCATGCAGTTAAATCTCCTTTATAGATGAAATCAAATTTTGAATCTACATAAGATTTACTTAAATCTATTGCAAGTAAAGCATCTACACGTTTCATTAAGTCAGCATAAATATCTACTCCCTTATCTTGAACAGGACTTAATAAACCTTCATCACCCCTTAGAGCTTCAGTATATGGCATATCACCCCATACATCGGTGATAATTTGCCAGGTAAAAATTGACAATGCTTCGGCAATAAAATAATAACCTTTATTTTCATCTTCAGCAGTCATCGTTTTAATTCGCTTTAAATCAGTCATTGGTTCTCTCATTAACGACTGATAGCTGGTATTAAACTCTTGTGGAAGATATTCGCATAAAGATTTGAACTGAGATGCTGTATAAGCCTGGGTCCAATATTCAACCCAAAAACCTCCACCAAAAGCAAAATCCCAACCCATCAAATTGTTTGCAATACCCATCTCTGCAGCTGGTAGCAAAACTTTTGCATCGGGAATTTGTTCAAGTGCATTTGGATCGTGATTCACATCAAGCCAATCGCTGCAACTACTTGCTGTGAAAAGCATGATAAATGCGGATAATATAATTAATAATTTACTTTTCATAATTTCTAATATTTAATAATAATTAAAATGAAATACTTAATCCAAATACATAAGTTTGATATGGAGGATTCACTCCAAACTCACCAAATCTGGCTTCGATATTATTTCCAAAAGTCGTAACCTCAGGATCGATATATTGATTTTCAACAGGTGTCCAAAGCAATAAGTTAGATGCTGTGACAGAAGCACGAATGCTGTTAACATTGAGATGATTAGTTAAACTTTTAGGCAATTCGTAAGCTAAACTAACATTTCTGAGTTTCAAATATGAGCGGTCAATTACAGCATGATCGGTATATTTAAAACCTCCATTGCTATAGAATGTATGGAAAGCGGTTGGATTAACAGGTGTTGAATTTTCACTGTATGTACCATCTCCATTTGCAACTACTGAATTAGGAATAATAAATGGATTACGATCGTTGTAAACAGTTTCAGGACCATTACCTACCCACTGCATATAATCTTTTGTATAACTGAATATTGAACCGCCGTAACGTAAATCAAATGTTCCGGAAAGTGATAAACCTTTATAGCTAAATGTATTTGTTAATCCCATACGGAATTTTTCATTGATATCTTCATTTAAATATTCTTCATTTGGTGTGGGTTGAGGATTACCATTACCATCAACAACAGTGCTTTCAACACCATCAACCATAACTTTAAGAGCTTTTTGTGATTTATACTGACCGATAGGCATTCCTTCAACAGCATAAATTCCAAGACCTCCAAAACCACCTAAAAATACTTCAGGAACATCCAAACGCATCACTTTATTATAGTTTTTAGTAAAGTTGTATGATATATCCCAGATAAAATCTTTAGTTTTTACAGGAGTCAACGACAGCATTAATTCAATACCACGATTTCGAACATCACCTAAATTTGAAATTTGAGATGTATATCCTGTTGAAGGATCAATAGGAAGCGTTGCTATCAAACCTTTGGTCAACTTATTATAATATGAGAATTCTAATCCTAAACGATTATTAAAGAAAGCTAAATCTGCTCCGAATTCAAACTCGTCCGTTAACTCGGGTTTTAAATTAATGTTACCGGCAGTATTTGATACTGAATAGGAATTGACACCACCCAATGGGAAAATCAAATTATCAATGCTTGGATAACCCGGGTTAGAAATTGAAGCTGCAAGAAGTCTGTCATATACTGCATATAATCCGGCGTCTTTACCGGTACTTCCATATGATACTCTTAATTTCGCAAAATCAAGAATACCTGTATCTATTCCTTTTGTAGTAAGAAAATCTGTAGCTATAAAACTTAACATCGCACTTGGATAGAAATATGAATTCTTACCCGTTGGTAATGTTGATGAATAGTCGTTTCTACCTGTCAGAGTTAGATATACATAGTCACGATAACCTAAATCAGCATTTAAATACATACCCCACAAGCGATATAAGTTTGATGCTTGAGTTGCTGTTGATGGACTCAATGAATTTGTGAAATCATAGAAACCGGGAATATCAATCGAAGATATTTCTCCACCAATTGCATTATAAGATTGTTCGTTTGTGTTTGCACCTAATATTGCATTTAATGAAAAATCTCCGAATCTCTGATTATAATTAAGAATCAAATCATGATTTACCTGAATTCTTTGTCTTCTTGTTTGAGCATAAGTTCCGGGACTTTCATTTGAATTACCATAATTATAAGATCCTGGAGTGAATACAATAGCATCAAAATGAGTGTCTGCAATTGTAGACTCATAATCACCACCAAAACGATAGGTCAATTTCAAATTATCTAAAATATCATAATCAAACTGTAATTTGCCAAAGAATTTATATTTATTTTGAGTTGCTTCTTTGATGTCCAAAATATAATATGGATTCATTCCATAAGGAGTGAAATAGTTATCTTTATTATTGAATTTATTGTTAAGATCTTTCAAATCTACAATGGAAATATCTGTTGCAATTTCATTCAACGAGCGATAAATAGAATTATCTTGTCCGGTCGGAGAAGCTTCATTTTTTTCAGAACTAAAATTTATTGATGAACTTATCATTAACTTTTTAGCTTTATGAGATGCATTGGATGCTATTGTATAACGTCTGTAAGAATCATCATTTGTAGGAATAGGACCATCTATTGAGTTTTGTGAAATAGATGTATGAAATTTTGTTTTTTCATTACCACCGGTAAAAGAAAGAGCGTTATTATAACCGATTCCATAATCATAAAAATCACGTATACGATTATTTAAATAAACGTAGGGTTTAACTTGTTGAGTATTATCAACAATATGTCCCCATACACGTTCTTTTCCATCAAATGGAGCACCCCAGTTTCCGTTCTCATCTAATGCGCGATCACCACTCCATCCTTGTCCAAACATTTTTT
Organism: Bacteroidales bacterium UBA5287; assembly: GCA_002411345.1. GTDB lineage: Bacteria > Bacteroidota > Bacteroidia > Bacteroidales > Dysgonomonadaceae > UBA5287. Next base: position 93,537 of record DHSL01000065.1, read on the forward strand.
GTTCTGTTGGTATACGCCCAACTTCTTGAACAGTTATTCCACCATCATATGCAATTTGCAATTCTCCATTAGTGTTCTTTCCTGATTTGGTAGTAATCATGATTACACCCTGAGCAGCACGAGATCCATACAACGCAGAGGCTGCAGAACCTTTAAGAACAGTAATATTCTCAATATCATTAGGGTTCAATGCATTAATACCTGAACCAAAGTCTGCTTGCGAATTTAAGGCAGATCCTGAACGGTTCTGTGCATTGGTAATTGGAACACCGTCAACAACATATAAAGGTTGATTGTTTCCAAATGAACTGAAACCACGAATAGCAACGTTTTGTGTACCTCCGGGGTTTGGAGCAGAAGAAACATCCAATCCGGCAACTTTTCCTGATAAAGCCATCATTGGATTGACTGTTTGAGCTTTAGTAATCTCGTCACCTGTAACTGAAGTTACACCGTAACCTAAAGATTTTTTCTCTCTGGTTATACCCATTGCGGTAACAACGATCTCTTCGAGTTGGGATATATCCTCTGCTAGTATAATTTTTACATTAGCACTAACAGGAACTTCTTCAGTAATATATCCAACAAAAGAAACAACCAAAGTACCTCTGGTTGGTGCTGTTAAAATAAAATTACCATCTACATCAGTAATTGCACCTTGTGATGTACCTTTAATTTGAATAGTAGCACCTATAATCGGCTCTCCGCCTTCGTCAACAACAGTACCACGTACCTGTGTTTGAGCTACTATCGTCCCTATCCCAATAAGAAATAGAGACAAAAACAACATTAGTTTTCTTTTCATAAACTCACCATTTTAATTAAACACTATTTTAATTATTATCATTCTTCGAAAAAAACAAAATCAAAACTCAGATCAAGTAATGAAATCCTTAATAGTTTGCTTACCTTAATTAATTCATTTCATAAACTAAATACTACATCACTGTAATTTTTTTAGCCAATAAAACAAATTTTATCCATACTTAGTATTAAATAACTACTGCAAATATAACTTAATTTTGAATATAAAAACAAAATTGACTTATTTTTCTTGATAAAATTCATTTTTGAAAGTATTTTATGGGTAATAATTACATTTTATCACTAAAATCGTGATAAAAATCTATCAAGACGATAAGTAATCATGGTGCATTAAAGCAAAATGGATTACAATTAGTTAAATGTGTTATAAAATAAAAAACACTTACCGAAATTAATCGATAAGTGTTTGATTTATAAAGTGATCGAGTTGGGATTCGAACCCAAGACCCACAGCTTAGAAGGCTGTTGCTCTATCCAGCTGAGCTACTCGACCGGCCTTATTTTTTCTATTCCATTAGTTGCTTGACTAATTGGACTGCAAAAATAATTCAAATCTTACAAATAAAAAAATATTATCCAAATTAAAGAACGCCTTGGGCCATAATTGCTTTGGCAACTTTCATGAATCCGGCAATATTTGCGCCTTTTACATAATTAATATATCCGTCTGCTTCTGTTCCATATTTCACGCAATTCTCATGAATATTCGACATTATCCATTTTAATTTGTCGTCGACTTCCTCTGAAGTCCAACTTAATCGTTCTGAATTCTGAGTCATCTCTAAACCGGATACAGAAACACCGCCTGCATTTGCTGCTTTACCAGGGGCATAAAACAATTTATTTGACTGAAACACTTCAATCGCTTCGGGAGTTGATGGCATATTTGCGCCTTCTGATACAGCAAATATACCATTTGCAACCAAATGTTTGGCATCATCTCCATCAATCTCGTTTTGAGTGGCAGAGGGTAATGCAATATCTGCTTTTTCATTCCAGGGACGACCACCTGCAACATATTTACATCCATACTCTTCGGCATATTCACTAATACGACCGCGATACAAATTTTTGAGCTCTTTAATATACTCTAATTTCTCTATGGTAATGCCTTCAGAATCATAGATGTAACCATCTGAATCGGACATTGACACAGGGATGGCTCCCAACTCTAATAATTTTTCACAGGTATATTGAGCTACATTACCGGATCCGGAAATTAAGCATCTTTTACCCTTAATATCAATATTCTTTGTCTTCAACATTTCCAGAAGAAAATAAACATTACCATATCCGGTTGCTTCAGGACGCATTAAAGAGCCTCCAAACTCGCGACCTTTACCGGTAAATGTTCCGGTAAACTCTCCGGCTAACTTTTTGTATTTACCAAACATATATGCAACTTCACGACCGCCTACACCAATATCACCAGCGGGAACATCGGTATCGGGACCAATGACTTTCCAAAGTCCTTCTACAAATGCTTGACAAAATCTCATGATTTCAGTATCTGACTTGCCCCTCGGAGAAAAATCGGAACCGCCTTTGGCTCCTCCCATAGGTAATGTTGTCAAAGCATTTTTAAAGGTTTGTTCAAAAGCTAAAAACTTAAGAATGGATAGGTTTACAGATGCATGAAAACGAATTCCTCCTTTATATGGACCAATTGAATTATTGTGCTGAACACGATAACCCATATTTGTTTTAACATTGCCTTTATCATCAAACCAAGATACCCTGAAAGAAGTAATTTTATCAGGAATAACTAATCGTTCAATAAGATTTGATTTCTCAAATTCAGGATGTTCATTATAAACATCTTCAATAGATTCTAATACTTCCTGAACGGCTTGCAAATATTCAGGTTCATTTGGGAAACGCCTTTTAAGATCATTAATAACCTCTACAGTCTTCATAAACTTATAAATTAAAGTATAAAAAATAGATATTTGTCAATAATATTTGCCGTTTAATATAAAAACGATTCACAAAAATAATAATAAATAATCAAATGAAAGTATTTTATCGAATATTTGTATAAAAAGATACATATTTCTTTGTTTTTTTATCAATTTGAATCGGTGGCGACAAAAAAAAGGTACAGATTCACATCTGTACCTGAATAAAGACCCATAGAGAGTAAATGAAAAATTGATTTTGCTATTTATGAACCAAATGATTATATAATAATTTCATTACAAAGATGAATTTATTATGTTACAAACTGATTACTTTTAGGTTAAGTTTTTGTTAACTTTTAATAATCAAAAAAAGGTCTACCAAACAGGTAAACCTTTCATTATTCTTTATCAAATACAAATTATATATAAGCACAAGTTGATTTATTTCTGAATTAAAACAACATTAATCTTAGTATCTTTTTGTACATTAATATCTATGGCTTTTGGTTCGTAAGAAATTAATTCTACTACTATTTGATGCTTGCCTGGAGAAAGATTTTTCAATGTAAAGTTCCCATCTAAATCTGAGTAATATTTAACTCCATCAATCAAGATTGAAGCACCTGCCAATGATTCGTTGTTCATCTCATCTATAACACTTCCAACAACTTTAACTTGAGCTGTTGACTCTGTTGTTGCTTTGCTTTTAGATGAATTTACATTCTTTACGTTGTTCTCGTTTCCGGCATAAACAGAAACAGATAAAACAAGAGCTGCAATAAGGGTTACGATAATTTTCATATTAATAATGTATTATTTCTTTGTAAAATCAAATATCTATATCTTCTATTTTTATACAAAATTCATACATTAATATTACAAACCTGTTACAAAAAAATTAAGTTTTTGTTAAGTTTTTTAGAGTCAATCAATAGCGCTTCTCATCAATGAGATTTCCTTTCTCATCCCACATACGCCAAATGCCGACTTTCTTGCCTTCATAATAATTCAATTCGTAACGCTGAGTGCCTAATTCATCCCAAATACGCCAGGTACCATGCTTCTGATCATTTTTGTATTCTGCTTCTGAAAGTAGTTGACCTGAAATATCGTATGTTCTCCATAAACCATGCAATTTGCCATCTTTGTAGGAACGAATTTCCTGAGGTTTGCGATTTTCAAAATAAACTACATAGGTGCCTTCGGGTACGCCTTCTTTAATCTGAACTTGAAGTTTTAATGTGCCGTTATCATAATACTCATTATATTCTCCTGTATATAATGTGTTCTGCTCTTTATCACTGAAATAATATCCATTACTGAAATATATTTTGTGGGACTCTGTTTGATTATTTTGGGCTGCAGAATTAAAAATGAATCCGAATAGGATAATAGCAATTATTAATATTTTATTTTTCATATCATAATGTTTAATTGGATTAATATTATTTCTAATTATCACTTGAACAAAGATAATAAAGTTTTGATCTTTTGCGTGATGTTAAACTTGTAATAAAAAAGGCATTCCAAAAAGGAATACCTTTTCTATATGCATCATTTGTACAATTAGAAACCTGTATATCCGGTCCAAACAAATATGTTTGACACACAACCGGTATTTGATTCATTTATTGTAACGTCACCTGTACCTTTTACTAATTCTTTTGTTGGTGCAGGTAGCATGCTTTTATATGAGATTGATGAAGTTGAATCACCATTTCCTTTACCATCATTGAAATCAATCAGATTTTCTGATGTACCAATTCCTTTGAAAAGAGCATTGGTGATGGTTGCTTTGGCACCGCGACGAATCTTAAATACATCTTGCATCGACTTTTTCTTGAAATCTGCGTGATCGGCGGCAATAGGATCTAATTGCAAATCAATGGTGATATTCTTTACAGTGAAATTTGATTGACCGACTTGATCTGGAGTGTTTCCGTCTAAATTGCCATCTGCCTCTATTCCACGTGGATCGGATTCTGAACTAACAAATCCTTTTTCCCAAATTCCATAGGCGTTTTCAAGGGTGCCGGTGTAGCCTTGAGTGAAATCAAACATGTCGTCATCTGAATTTACGACTAATAAATTCTTAACATTAACTGTACCGCCAAAGAATTCAATGCCGTCATCTGAACTATTGGGAATAAAAATATTCTCAATCTTGGTTCCACTACCAACGCCGTTTAAGGTCAAACCGTTATGCTCAACGTCGGCACTTGAACGAGCTCCTGTATATTCTAATTTCACATAGGTAAGTTCACCTGAATTATCATTGGCAATATCGCCTCCATATAGAAATGAGGTGTTTATTTCTGTAGATCCTTTCTCTCCTCCAGCCAATGGGGCTTTACCATTGATAATTAATCCTCCCCAGTAACCTTGTTGAGCATTTGAAATATCTGCTGTGAAAGTAATGGGAGCACTGGCGGTTCCCTTAGCATTGATCTTGCCGCCTTGTAAAACTAAAACATAGCTATTGAAACCTTTTTGTGCCTTAATTACTGTGCCGGCAGGGATATTCAAAACACCGCCTTCTTCAATAATTACGGGACCGGTTATTAAATACTCTATGGTTGCATCAAGAGTCTTTGTTCCTTTAATTGAACCTGACAATTCATTGTCTACAATTGGCTTTTCGTCAGGCGTGTCGGTTGCACTGCACGATGTTAATACCACAGGGATTAACATGGCTGTAATCATCATTAAACTTAAAACAATTTTCTTCATTTTGATAAAATTTAATTTGTAATAATAATTTATAGTTGTTTATTTTTTTGAGTTTAGAGTTCATAACTTAGACCCAAACTAATATTCCTGCCTTTTTTATATTCATTGAGCACATACTTTTCAGACGATTGACCGGATGCTTTGCGAGTTAATTTATATGAGGGATCAAACAAATTAGATGCGCTCAATTTTAATGTAATGTTCTTGTTGAATTTATATGAGGTCACAAAATCTAAAGTGGGTACGCCTTCTTCAATAATATCTTTGAAACTTCTTGTTCCTATCGTATGAATACGATTACTGAAATAATTTAATACTAACGAGGAAATTAAATTGGTTTCTCCGTTCTGATAGTTATAGGAGATATCGAAATTACCAAGGAATGGCGATGCTCCTTCTAATTGTGTCTTACGGGCTTCAGTATTCGCAATCTTAATAACAAGATTGGAATAAATGTAAGAGGCATTCAAACCGATAGAGAGCTTGTTTACTTTTTCAAAATCGGAACTGGTGTTGTTGAAAATATTTTTCCTTGCTTCTATTTCAATACCTGCTACCTGAGCCTGATCACTGATATTCTTGTAGGTTAACAAACCGGCGGAATTACCTTCATCAGCACGGGCAATTGGATTTTTTATATACTTATAAAAACCTGTTAAAGAAAATAATTCGGAGGGACTTAAATAGTAATCCCATTTCAAATCAATATTATAGTTGTCTGATGGTTGAATATTTGGATCTCCCTGACTCACAAAACTGATGTTCACATATTTGTATGGGGATATTTCTTTCGACTGAGGAAGGGTATAAGTTTTACTTAAGCCTAAACGAAGCACATTCTTATTGTTAATATCGTATTTCAAATTTGTACTAGGAAGGAAATAGGTCTTGTTAAGTAATGAATTACCGGGAAGAACGCCTTGAACATTATAATCAACATTCATATCTACATTGTCAAATCTCAATCCAAGATTTCCTACAAGACGCGATGTTATTTGATAATTACCTTCTAAATAGCCTGAGTGAATATATTTGGCAACTTGATAGGTGTTTGCTTCTCCTTCAGTCATTTCAAAGTTGGAAGCATCCATACTTGATTGATTATATAATGCGTCTAACTTAAGGGATTCAATAGGATAGACTCCGCTGACTGCACTAAAATTGTATTCTAATGCATGGAAATTATCATTGATAAAACGACCGTCATAACCAATTTTTAATGAGGAATTGTTGCTCTCAAACTGGTCTCCTAACTTGTAAGTGAGACTGAATTTAGGATTGAAATCATTTTCATTCAATGTGGAATAGAAACGTTTTTGACGATTGCTTCCGGTTAATATATAGGAACCGTCATCCATCATGGATAAATAATTCTCGCGCCTGTCGGGTTCTAATCCTCTCACATAATTATAGGATGCTCCAACGTCTAAACGAATGGCGTCGCTTAATTCCCAATCGGTCAAAAACTGATTTGTTAATAGTATATTGTCGTTGGTTTGTTGCCTTCTCAAAAAACCTATATATGAACTGCTATCTTGATGTCTTTCGGTATTTAATCCTTGGTATTCACCAACATATTGATTATTGGCATGAACCATCATGAAATTATAGGCTAAATTATGCTTTTTGTTTAAACCTAAATCTACATTTGCAAGAACTAACTGACTGGTATTTTGAGAATATTTGTTACCAAGCTGATCTTGATAGATGGTTCCAATGGAATTGGTGCTTTTTACTTTTTCTTTTGTAAAAGAATAGTCTGTTGAATGGGAGGCGACTACGAAAAAGGAAAGGGGATTACGGTTCTCTCCTATCTTGAATAATTTTCCGCCTGATAATCCGTAGCTGTGATTCATCGGTAGATTGATCGCGGTTGGATCCAAACTGTTCGGAAAATCAAATTTTCCTGTGGATGGCTTTTTTTTATTGGCAAATCCAAAATAGTTGATGCCATCTTGACGAAGGAAATTTGATGAGATGGCTTCTGAATTTAAACCGGCGGATAAATCAAACTTTAAAGAGACATCTCCTAATAATTCTTTTGATGATATATCTATTATCGCTCCTCCGACATCTCCGGTATTCTGAGCACTGAAGACTTTATTTACACCTATATTCTGTATCACATCGGTTCCAAAAAATCCTAAATCAATGTTCTTATACTCTGGATCTTCTGATGGAACGGGAAAACCATTCAATAAGGTGGCATTGTATCTGTCGCCTAAACCTCTCACAAACACATTCTTCACACCTTCTTGTTTGGAAATTCCAGAAACTTGGGCTACAGCTGCTTCAGCATTGCCAATTCCTTTTCGGGATAATTCTCGCGCTCCTACGGATTGAGTGGCTACTAATGCTTGTCTTTGCTCTAAAAGCAATATATTCTCGCTTTCTTGGTTTACTTTGGCAACAACTTCTACTTGCTGAAGTGCATAATCATCGGGCTGCATCTCAAAATTTATTATCACTTCTTTGGATGATTCAATAATTATGCCTGTTTGGGTGATTGGTTTAAAGGCAATGTAAGAGACGGAAAGACTGTGATTACCTGCTTTTACATTGCTGATTGTATAATTACCATCCAAATCGGTTGCCGCTCCATTAGAACTTCCTACCAAAAGTACGGTCGCACCAATTAATGGCTCTTTTGTAGATGCATCAATAATAGTTCCTTTAATAGTCCCTGTCTGAGCGTAAACACTGCTTGCAGAAACAAAAAGAATCATAGATAATAATAATTTAAATATCAATTTTGTTGTACCAATTTTCATTTTATAAACTCTTTTCATTTAGTCTTTTAGTAAATTTTTCGACGCAAAGTTCTGATATTAATATTACAAACTGGTTACAATTTTATTACGTTTCGGTTAAGTTTTGGACATAAAAAAAACCGGTGTTGTATAACACCGGTTTTTCGTATTTAATTGTTTATGGATCACTTGGTTAATGGGTGACAATCTCAGCTAATATGGCTTCTACTTTCACTATATCGCCTACCTTTACATTTATATTATGTACGGTTCCTGTATAATCTGAAGTGATATTGTTTTCCATCTTCATCGCTTCAAGAATAAAAAGTACGTCGTGCTTCTTAATTGCATCTCCTTCTTTTACTCTTACTTCAAGGATTGTTCCTGGAAGGGGACTGGTTACCTTTTTACCGGATACTTTCTTCTCTTTGCTTACTTTCTCATTCACATCTTTTTTATCGGTGTCAAGTGAGTCTTCTTTACGATGGGCATTGTACTCGGTTTCTCGCTGACCACGTAAATATTTAGTGGCAACGGAGGGGAATAACTCAAGCAATAATTCCTCACTCTCGTTCTGAGCTAACTTAACATTGTCGAATTCAGGTAAAACAGGATTGTCTTGTCTTACATAACTACTTGTATCATAAGGAATTTCTTCTGCTGATCCGGTAATTTGCTCTCTGAACTTGGGATCTACAGGAACGGGAGTGGTACCATATTCTCCTTTTACTAATGAGATATATTGATTGGAGGGACTGGCATATTTAGGGCGACCGTTCTTAATATTCAATGCGGACATAACTGCCTGAACTCCGACAATCTGACTGGTGGGGGTTACCAATGGGGGTAATCCGGAATCTAATCTTACACTGGGAATCAAATGCATAGCATCTTCCAAAATTTCCATAGAGTTTGATTGCTTTAATTGGGCCACCATATTGGTATACATTCCACCGGGTATCTCTGCCTTTTTAATTAGCTCGCTGGGCTCGGGAAAATTAAAGTATGCTTCAATCTTATGACAGGCGGCTAATAGGGCTTCTTCATCTTTATTGCGAACGGCTCCAATGGCTTTATCAAATTCTTTATCAATTTCTGCGGGTAAAACATCGGTGAGTGGATTGAATGGATTGGGGATCTGCTTAATCGCATCAAAAGGTTCGAGCTCTTTGCGAATTGTTAATAATTCTGCATTGATCTTGGCTACGGCTTCCATATTCACATCCATCTCTATTCCAAGCTTTTTGCAGAATATATAGATTAACTCGATGGCGGGAGCTCCAGGACCACCGGCAAAATTCCAAATGTTTGTGTCAACAATATCACAACCGTACATGATCGCAGTCAAAACAGAACCTAAACCGTAACCGGGAGTGCAATGGGTATGGAAATCAATGGGGACATTCAAATTCTTCTTGAATGTTGATACTAATGAGGCAACTCTTGAAGGAGGAATAAGACCACTCATATCTTTTATCGTAATCATATCGGCTCCCAAAGACAACATTTCTTTTGCTTTTGATAAAAAATATTCGTCGGTAAAAATATTTTCGCGCTTTACTACAACCTCTTCTTTTTTCTTGAAACCAAGAAAACCTCTCTTCTCTACAATTTTTATCTCATCATCATATTTTGGATCAATGGTGTAACATACGGCACAATCGGCCATTCCACCATATTTCTTTATTGATTTGACACTGGATTTTATGTTGTTTACATCATTCAATGCATCAAATATACGCATGATGTTTAAACCATTACTTACGGCGTTCTTGAAAAATCCGTCAATAATCTCATCTGGATAAGGGGCATAACCATATAGATTCCTGCCACGAGATAGGGCGGTCAATTTGGGACTGCCTTTAACAACATCACTGATTTTTTTGAGACGATCCCATGGATTTTCATTCAAATAACGCATCACGGAATCTGGAACAGCACCACCCCAAACTTCCATTGCATAAAAGTTGGTATCTTTATAGTGGGGAAGGGTTCTATCAACCTGAGACTGGTTCATACGAGTAGCAAAAGAGGATTGCTGACCGTCTCGTAAAGTAAGATCTCTTATTAAAAGTTTCTGTGCCATAAGATTATTAATTAGGTCATTATTATTTATAACGCATCAAAATTAATAAAAATATTCAATCTCACTTAAAATAAGAGATACATTACCATATTTATTTTGTTAAACTATTCTTGTATCACCATTTTCTTAAACAATATAGTTCCGGTGGTTTATGATATCATATCAAAGGATGATTCTTAGTCAGACTTATAATCTGGTCACGGATTACTCCTGTCTGCATATTAAGCCATACACATAACAAGAAATTGCCTTAATTCCCCGTCATTATGTTAAGGTAAAATGGCATTAATGACGGATAAGTAGACTTAAAATATTAAAAGAGATGGTTTTCCATCTCTTTTACTTATTATGTTTATTATAAAATAAATTACTTCCTGAAGGGCCTCGAACGTTTCTTGGAGAATCGTTCTTTATTGGAACTGCCTTGTGACTCCTGAGATAACTCTACAATGAGCTTGCGATCATCAATAAATAAGCCTTTGAAAGATTTTAATACTTTATTGGCATCTTCTTGGGGTACTTCAAAAAACGAAAAGTTCTTTAATAAGTCGATTTTTCCAATTCTAACTTTTCCGGGGACATTTTCGTTGACAAAACCCATCAGATTGGCGGGATTTATACCATCAACTTTTCCTATATTAATAAATAAACGGGAATAACCTACTTCTGCATTGTGTGAGTTACTTCTGCCACCCATACTCCTCTCTCCAGATCGGGAATCTCTTCTTCTTTCTCTGTCGCCTGAATAGGAACTGGTTGGCTCTTCAATCTCGTCGGCATTCTTGTAATATTCAATTAATCGATTGAATTCAAGGGATACAATTCTTTTAATTATATCTTCTTTGTCTAACCAATCTAATTTCTTGAAAATAGGAGGTAACATTCTTTCAATTTCTTCATCGTTTACCTTCACTTTTTCAATCTTATCCACAAAATTGAATAACTGCTTTTCGCAAATTAAATCACCACTCGGTAATTGACACTTTTCGAATTTCTTATTTATGAATTTCTCTAATTGAGGAATTTTACCTTTCTCTTTGGTATGGATAATTGCAATGGATACTCCGGTCTTACCGGCACGACCGGTCCTACCACTTCTGTGAGTATAGATTTCTAAATCATCTGGTAAACCAAAATTAATTACATGGGTAACATCATCAACATCTAATCCACGGGCGGCTACGTCAGTGGCTATCAATAACTGAAGATTATGACCACGATATTTACTCATAACAAGGTCGCGCTGGGCTTGAGATAGATCTCCATGTAAAGCATCGGCGTCATAACCGTCCTGAATCAACTTATCGGCAATATCCTGGGTCTCTTTCCTGGTGCGACAAAATACAATTCCGTATATATTGGGATAGTAATCTACAATCCTTTTCAAAGCAAGATACTTATCTCTTGCTTGAACCATATAATAGGTATGTTTTACATTTTGTGCTCCCTCGTTTTTCCTGCCTATGGTTATCTCAAGGGGCTGTTTCATATATTTACGGGTAATCTTCGAAATCTCGTTGGGCATGGTTGCGGAAAATAACAACATGCTGCGGTCTGAAGGGACCTTCGACAAAATTTCATCGATACTTTCGGTGAATCCCATATTTAACATTTCGTCGGCTTCGTCTAAAACTACGGTATGTACATTTTCTAACGAAACAGTCTTCCTGTTAATTAGGTCTATCAATCTTCCGGGAGTGGCTACAATAATGTGTACGCCTCTTCGCAAAGTACGGATCTGACTCTCAATACTTGAACCGCCATAAACGGGAAGTATCGTAATTCCATCTACATTCTTTGAATAATCGGCCAAATCTCCTGCAATTTGTAAACACAATTCGCGGGTGGGACTCAAAATTAATGTCTGAGGAACTAATTTGTTAATATCGGTTTTTTGAATTACTGGAACACCAAAAGCTGCGGTCTTGCCTGTTCCGGTTTGAGCTAACGCGATGATATCACGGGTTTGTGCCAACAGTTGTGGAATCACTTCTTCCTGTATAGGCATAGGGTTTTCAAAACCCAATTCTTGTAGTGCGCTCTGTATATTTTGAGCCACTCCAAGTTCTTCGAATGTTTTCATTACTTGTTTTTTTAAAATGTGAAGGCGACCAAACCTTTCTTGTAACCCCCCACTCTAACGAAACGACAGAATAAAAAAACAAGAAAAACTTCAATCACCCGATTATTGTTGATTTTCAACAAAACAGATGTTAAATCGATAACCTAAATTATTATTATAAGGAATGATAAATATCGTCCTGAATAAATCGGGTGCAAAGATACAATAAATAAATTAATTAATTGCTTATTTTTGTGGAGAATATAGCAAATTTTTTCTTAAAAGGGCCTTTTTTCCTTCGGATACACGCAATTCTTTCTCCATATATTTATCGACCGATCCGTAACTTTGTTCTATATGCTCTATAACATAATTGATGTACGACTTGTCGCTGGATAATAACGCGGTAACGGCTTCTTGAATATATTCGGGCATCTCATGGGCATTGGATACAATTTTTCGAGCGTCAATCAAATTGTTAGATAATAAATAATCGTCTATAATGACGTATTCGGGTACGTCTAATGCATATAATATGAAAAAACATGCTAATCCTACTCCATCTTTGCCTAATGTTGATGTAATTAATATGGGATAGTTATTGTCGTCTATCAATATGTCAAACATGTCGGCATAAGAGGATTTATAATTTTCTATTAAATCAATATAGGTGTCTTGCACATAACGAATGGCATCGCTTCTGTTAAAATGCTTATTGTTGAGATTAAATAACAAGGAGTCTCTGAACTCTGCTATAATGGGGATCGATATCTTGCGAATATCAGGATGAACTAAATAGGGACGGTTCTTGGATTCGCCGACGGGTCTAAAATCAATGATTGTCTTAATACCTAAATCTCTTATACGCTCCTGATCATATAAATTGGCTTTGCTTAAATCACCGGAACGATACAATTTACCCCACTTGAGCTGCTGATTATTTGAATTAAAATAACCTCCAAAATCCCGAAAATTAATAATGTTGTCCATAGTTATAATCCTATTGGAAACAACACCTGAAGTATATCCGGAGGTCTTTAATATAAAATATTCTCGTATGTTGGGGTTTTGAGATGTAACTAATACATATTGATCATTTATATTGGTGGTAATAATAGGTGAACTTTCACTAAAAGAACTGTCTGATAAAGATGAATATATATCTATATTACCTTCTTTATCAGGACTTACCTCCCACTTTACGGTATAGTCTCCCTCCTTATTTCTTTCTGCTACTGATGTAATTCTTATGGTTGACATACATCCGGTTAGCACTAAAAAATATAAGATTATAATGAATATATTTTGTATTTTATATTGTACCACCTCTTTTTTATTCAAAAAACAAACAAATTTAGTCAAATTTCTGGCTAATAACATAATTAGTACATCTTACTTAACAATTTATAATGACTTTGGATTGGATTTTTAATATCTTTTCATTTTACATACTTTTCAAAAGTTCTTGTGGGTTATTATAAATAACTTGTTCATAAGTTGTGAGAAAATTGTGTAAAAATAAAAATAACTTTATTATGGTTTCTAAAACATTCCCTTCATAACAAAATTTTTCATTTATTACGTAAAAGTTATTTTTTTTATCCACATTTATTAACCTAGTTTTAAACAGCTTTATTAAGGGGGTAAATAATTTAATTATTAACTTTGCAGGGTAACAGTGAAATTGTTGATAAGTTAGGTAACTCAAAGATAGTCATCAGAATTATAAAATGATTATTTGTTCATAACTGTTTAGTTTTAGATGATAGTCTATTTTACAAATGATATCGAAAAAATGTTTCATCACTTTCAACAACACATTATTACTATCATATATTATTTAAATATTTATAAGTTATTATTATAATAGTTTTATGATAACTGCATGTTGATTGTTTCATGCTTAGGGTTTATCAAACAAACATACAAACTTAGAACCAATGAATAAAAATGAATTAATTTCAGAGATAAATAATCTGAGAAAAGAAAAAAATGCTATTATTCTGGCGCATTATTACCAGGAAGCGGAAATACAGGATATTGCAGATTTTGTTGGTGATAGTCTCGCCCTTGCACAATGGGCTGCTAAAACAACTGCGGATATAATAGTGCTTTGCGGAGTGAATTTCATGGCTGAAACGGCTAAAATATTATCGCCTGATAAAAGGGTGTTCTTACCGGATGCAATGGCAAGTTGCTCTTTGGCAGAAAGTTGCCCGGCTGATGAATTTGAAAAATTTGTAAAGGAACATCCTGATCATACGGTAATTTCCTACGTAAATACTACAGCTGCTGTAAAAGCTCTTACGGATATAGTGGTGACATCTACTAACGCTAAACAAATAGTTGATTCTTTGCCAAAAGATGAAAAAATTATTTTTGGACCGGATAAAAATTTGGGAGATTATATAAATAAACTTACTGGACGTAATATGTTGCTTTGGCAAGGGGCTTGTCATGTGCATGAACAATTTTCAATAGAGAGAATTCTGACGCTTAAAAAAGAATATCCTCAGGCTTTACTGCTTTCGCATCCTGAATGCCCAAAATATTTACTTGAAATATCTGATCATGTGGGATCTACTTCATCTATCATAAAATATGCTGCAAAATCGGATGCTAAACAGTTTATAGTGGCTACAGAAGCTGGTATTTTACATCAAATGCAGAAAGAAAATCCGGATAAAATGTTTATTCCGGCTCCACCGGAAGATTCTACTTGTGCTTGCAATGAGTGTTTCTACATGAAAATGAATACGCTGGAAAAACTGTATCTGTGCTTAAAAAATGAACGACCGGAAATTACAGTGGATGAAGATGTTCGTTTAAAAGCGCTCAAACCTATCGAAAGGATGTTAGATATTTCTGCAAAATATGGGTTGTAAAAAAACTAACGGTATGTCGGTTATTACCTTTAGTTGGATATATTGATAAAATATGCCCTCAATCGTGATGAAAGTAAAAATGAAAAAAGTAAAAAAACTTTAAAAACGCTTAGTTGATATTTACATATATTTTATATAATTAACATAAAATATTACAGAAATGGGCTTAATACCTTAATACATAGGGTGTTAAGCTCTTTTTTCTTGGCTAACTCCGATGATGCTCCGATGATGCTCCGATGCAACTCTTACCATGGTTTCACTATCCTTTTATTATTATTGAATATTATTAAGTTAAAATAAATAAAATATATTATTGAAGGAATGGGAGGTTTATCTAACAAGGGGAATATTATCATGGCTGATTGGTGCTTTTTTTGTATCTTTGCAGCCTAAATAAATTTTTAATCATCATCAAATGGCTCTACAATGCGGAATTGTAGGATTACCTAATGTAGGAAAATCCACTCTATTCAACTGTTTATCAAATGCTAAAGCTCAGGCTGCTAATTTTCCGTTTTGTACTATCGAACCGAACGTGGGAATGATCACTGTACCGGATGAACGACTCAATAAACTGGCGGAACTGATTAATCCAAAGAAAATTATCCCTACTACTGTAGAAATTGTAGATATAGCAGGTCTTGTAAAAGGGGCTAGCAAAGGGGAGGGACTGGGTAATAAATTCTTGGCAAATATTCGGGAGACGGATGCTATATTACACGTCCTTAGATGCTTTGATGATGAAAATGTTACACATGTCGATGGATCGGTTAACCCGGTAAGGGATAAGGAAATAATTGATGTGGAACTGCAACTGAAGGACCTGGAAACAATTGAAGCAAGAATAAATAAGGTCGAAAAACAGGCTAAGACGGGTGGGGACAAGGATGCAAAACTTGCATTTCAGGTGTTCTCGAAAATTAGAGAGGCGCTTCTTCGGGGGGAATCGGCACGTACGGTGACTTTTGATACAAAGGATGAAAATAAAATAGCGCATGATCTTTTTCTGCTTACGGCTAAACCGGTGATGTATGTTTGCAATGTGGACGAGGCTTCGGCTGTGAATGGCAACAAATATGTGGAGGCGGTAAGGGAGTCTGTTAAAAACGAAAACGCTGAAATACTGGTGGTTGCAGCAAAAATTGAATCTGAAATCGCTGAGTTCGAAACATATGAAGAAAGAGAAATGTTCCTCTCTGAAATTGGATTGGAGGAATCGGGGGTGAACAGACTAATCAAATCGGCTTATAAATTACTTAATCTTGAAACTTTTATAACAGCTGGTGTTGTCGAAGTAAGAGCATGGACGTTCCACAAAGGTTGGAAGGCTCCGCAATGTGCGGGAGTTATTCATACTGATTTTGAAAAGGGATTTATTAGGGCTGAAGTGATAAAATATGAGGATTTTATTACGTATGGCTCGGAAAGTGCTGTGAAAGAGGCTGGAAAAATGAACGTGGAAGGAAAAGATTATGTGGTGCAGGATGGGGATATAATGCACTTCCGATTCAATGTTTAACCTAAATGGCCGGTCTTAACCGGCTACATTGGTTTTAATGCCTAATAATTCTACTCTTTTGGCTATCTCCTGAAGTGTATGAAGTGAGACTTTTTTAAGCCCTTTTGCGGGTGTTTCGCGGTCAATGGTATAAATCATTACTTCACGTGGATTCATTTCTTTAACGAGCTCTAACCACGCTAAAACATCCTCTTTTTTGCTGTTGTCTATCTCCTTACCTTCAAACTCTCCTCTGAGAAACATGGTTTGTAGTACAAAATTGCCTTTGAATTTTTTGTATAATTCTACTTGCCTGGCTACGGAATAGTCGGGCGAATTTGGTCTGTCTATGAGTCTAACGGTTTCATCGTCTGCTGAATCTAACTTCAATATTGGATTGTCTACCTTTTGAAGTGCTTCAAATACTTTTACTTTTGATACTAATATTCCGTTTGAAAGTACGCTTATCTTTGCTTCGGAATAGTAATGATTCCTTAACTGAATGGTATCTTCTATTATTTCGGCAAATTCCGGATGCAACGTGGGCTCTCCATTACCGGCAAAGGTGATCACATCCAACTTTTTACCTTCATTTTTAAGTTTTTGGAATTTATCTTCTAACGCTGCTTTAACATTTTCACGACTGGGTAACTTGGTCTTGGTGCGAAAATTTTCATTGAATCCGCACTCGCAATAAAGACAGTCGAACGAACATAGTTTACCGTCGTATGGCAAAAGGTTTATACCTAAAGAGGTACCCATTCTTCTACTGTGAACGGGACCATAAACTATTTCATGAAAGAGTATTGTTGACATTTTGAATGTTTATTTTCTTGTTTTGTTATTGTTATTATTATTATTCTGAATCTAAAACCAACCGATTATTGCATCTGTTCCAAATCCTAATGCTACGTATCGTATAAATTTACCTAATGTCATTGATAGGGTGGTGATCCAGATATTTGATCGCATGAATCCAAGGGCTACAATAATTAAATCGCCTACTCCCGGAACGAATGCGAAAAAACCCATGAATGCGCCTTTGCCTTGAAGCCAAATTTGCATCTTTTCTATCTTTTCTCGCTTGATCTTTAGGTACTTTTCTACCCATTCAATCTTACCTAATGATCCAATTAGATAGCACGTTAAACCGCCTAATGCATTACCAATGGTTGCAAATAAAATGCAGGTCCATACATCTAATCCGGCGACTATCAATGCGGAAAAAACGACTTCGGACCCTAATGGCAATATGGTGGCGGCCAAAAAGGATGCTAATAATAATCCCCAATATCCATATTCTATTAATCCTTCTGTCATTGAATCTTAGTTGATGTTTTGTCTTCTAATGGGCGGATAACCAGTCTTCACCATTCTTACAATCGGTGATTAGGGGTACTCGTAACTGATAGGCGTGCTCCATCTCGTAAATGATAATGCTTTTTACTTCTTCTAATTCTGAAAAGGGTACGTTGAAACAGAGTTCGTCGTGTACCTGAAGTATCATCTTTGATTTGAAATTACCTTTGTTCAAGCGCTCAAATATACGGTTCATCGCTACTTTAATAATGTCTGCTGCACTTCCTTGAATGGGTGCATTAATGGCATTGCGCTCTGCATAGCCACGAACATTTCCATTTCGGGAATTGATGTCGGGTAAATAACGTTTGCGACCGAAAATAGTTTCTACATATCCTTGTTGCTGGGCTTTAGAAATGCTTTCATCCATATATTTTCGCACTCCGGGAAAGGAAGCAAAGTATTCGTCAATCAGATTCTTAGCGTCTGTTCTCGATATAGTGAGTCTTTCGGATAGTCCGAATGGGGTTATTCCGTAAATAATTCCAAAATTGGCCGTTTTTGCTGTACGACGCAAATCGGAAGTGACTTCTTCTATCGGTATATTATATATCTTGGAGGCTGTGGCTGCATGAATGTCTTGATTGTTATTAAATGCTTCAATCATATGCTCGTCTTCACTTAAATGGGCCATGATGCGCAATTCTATCTGAGAATAATCGGCGGAGACAAAAGTGCAGCCTTCATCGGGAATAAATACCTTACGCATTTCTTTGCCGCGTTCATCACGGATAGGAATGTTCTGAAGATTGGGATTTGTACTGCTTAATCGTCCTGTGGCTGCAACAGTCTGATTGTATGAGGTGTGGACTTTTCCTGTCTTTGAATTGATCAGCTGAGGAAAAGAATCTATGTATGTGCTTAATAGC
This sequence comes from Bacteroidales bacterium UBA5287, assembly GCA_002411345.1. Classification (GTDB taxonomy): domain Bacteria; phylum Bacteroidota; class Bacteroidia; order Bacteroidales; family Dysgonomonadaceae; genus UBA5287. Next base: position 112,505 of record DHSL01000065.1, read on the forward strand.
TTCTTTATTCCTCGCTGCTCCAATATTTTGCCAATTATTGGGTGCTTATGCTGTAATTTTTCGAGCTCTTCTTCACTGGTCTTATACTGACCGGTTTTTGTCTTTTTTGCCTTGTCTACTATCTTCAGATGATCGAAAAGTACTTCACCTATCTGCTTGGGCGAATTCACATTGAATTCTACACCGGCCATCTCAATGATTTCTGTTTCTACTTGATGAAGTTCTTGCGTCATTTCTTTGGAAAGTACGGCCAACGCGTCTAAATCGAGACGGGCACCTTCCCATTCCATATCGGCAAGTACATAAATCAAGGGTAATTCTATCTTGTCTAATAGATCGCTCAGATTGTTTTTAATGATCTCTTTCTCTAGTATATTCTTTAACTTAAGCGTAATATCGGCATCTTCAGAAGCATAATCGCATACTATCTTGGGAGAAATATCACGCATGTTAAGCTGATTCTTACCTTTTTGACCAATCAGCTCTTCAATATGGATCGTCTTGTAATTGAGATAGGTTTCGGCCATATAATCCATACCGTGTCGCATTTCGGGATTCAACAGGTAATGGGCGACCATCGTGTCAAAGAGTTTACCTTTTACCTGAACGCCGTATTTCCTAAGTTCTAACATGTCAAACTTGATGTTCTGACCGGACTTTTCAATGTTTTCGTTTTCAAAAAACGGTTTGAAAAGCTGAACCTGGGCTGTCGCTTCTGCTTGATTTGACGAAATGGGAATGTAATAGGCTTCACCTTCCTTGAAAGAAAAAGACATCCCGACTAACTGACTAGTAAGTGGATCAACTCCGGTAGTTTCTGTATCAAAACATACGCTTTGTTGCGAACATAACTTCTCGTTCAATTCTTTCATTGCATTTTCTCCTTCAATTAAATGATAGGAGTGGGGAGTGGTCCTAATATCTGAAAGATTGGTGAATAATTCTTGCTGAATAGGAATATCTTCGGTCACTGTCGCAAATAAATCTCCTTGAATAGCAATTGCTTGTGGTTTGGGAGTTTCTACTTTCAATACACGGGCAAGGATTGTACGGAACTCAAGCTCAGTGAATATCTTAATTATTTCATCTGTATTCTTTTCTCTAAGCAAAAACTTTTCCTTCTCGATTTCAATGGGTACATCTGTTTTTATTGTTGCCAGATATTTAGAAAACAATATCTGTTCTTTGTTTTCTTCTATTTTTGTCTTGAGTGCACCTTTAAGCTGATCTGTATTTTCAAGCAAGTTCTCAATCGTGCCAAATTGGGCTAACAATTGTTCTGCTGTTTTGGGTCCTACTCCAGGACAACCGGGAATATTATCGGATGAATCTCCCATTAATCCCAACAAATCTATAACTTGTTTAGGACTTGTAATATTGTATTTCTTCAATACGGCTTTTTCATCCAAAACTTCAAAATCGTTGCTGCCGTACTTTGGTTTGTACATAAATATATGATCTTCCGTAAGTTGTGCGTAATCTTTATCAGGTGTCATCATATATACGTCAAACTCTTCTTTATCAACTCTTTTTGCAATCGTTCCTATAACATCATCTGCTTCGTATCCCGGTACTTCTAAAACAGGTATATTGTACGCACGAATGATTTCTTTTATAATGGGGACGGATAGTTTTATATCTTCGGGAGTTGATTCGCGATGGTCTTTATACTTTTCGTATTCAATATGACGAAATGTAGGTCCTTCTGGATCAAAAGCTACGGCAATGTGTGTAGGATTTGCCTTTGTAAGTACTTCTTCAAGTGTGTTTACAAATCCAAATATTGCTGATGTATTTTGTCCTTTGGAATTAACTCTTGGATTCTTTATAAATGCGTAATATGATCGATAAATCAGGGCATAGGCATCCAGGAGAAAGAGTTTCTTTTTTGACATATTGTAGAGTAGTTAGGAAATTAGAATGTAAAGTTACAAATATTTGTTGCTTTAAGTAGTTTTATTCTTAAATTTGTGGTCTATAATTCGAAAACTAGATGGATCAAAGTAGCATAATTCGTAATTATCTCCAAGATGAATTAAGGAAATTCGATATCCTTTTCAGAGAATCAATCATAAGCTCAAACCCTCGTATTCAAGAGATTGTAGATTATGTATTCAAATCTGATGGAAAAAGAATTCGTCCTTTGCTTGTTTTTTTGTCGGCTAAAGCATGCGGTGAAATCAATGATATTTCGTTTCACGGAGCTGTGACAATAGAATTGTTACATACTGCTTCTTTGATTCATGATGATGTTGTTGATAATGCAAAACTTAGAAGAGGAAGATCTTCTGTTAATGATGTCTACGATAATAGAAAGTCTATTCTTGTAGGTGATTATTTTTTGGCATCTGCTCTTCAGGAAAGTGCGAAAACAAAGAACTTTGAGATTATTAATATGGTCTCTGAATTAGGTAAAAATCTTGCCGAAGGTGAATTGAATCAACATTCATTAGCAACAGAAGTTGTTATCGATGAAAACGAGTATTTCAACGTTATTGATAAAAAAACCGCTTCTCTAATGAGTGCATGTACTAAAATCGGTGCAATTTCTGCAAACGTAAGTCCTGAATTGGTTGAATTATTCTCAGAGTTAGGTAGGATTTTCGGTATTTGTTTTCAAATCAAAGATGATATTTTTGATTATTATAAGACAGATGTTGGCAAACCTACCGGAAACGATATCAGAGAAGGAAAGATCACATTACCTCTAATTTATGCGCTTAAAAATACTTCTTCAGATTCATCTGAAGAAATGATGGAAATCATATCTAAAGGTGCTTATACTCCAGAAAACATTGAAAAGCTTTTGCAATTTGCAAAAGATAATGGTGGTATTTCATATGCCTATGATGTTATGGATAAATTAATTAATAAGGGTGATGAAATTATATCTAATATTCAAATAGATAAAGATATTGAATCAATGCTGATTCTTCTGTTTTCCTATTTCAGGGAAAGAGCCTATTAAAAAAACTATCACTCTTAAATTTAAGAGTGATAGTTATTGACAGATCTTTAGTGTAACTTAAAGCTATTACCTTATTGGATTTCAATTCTTTTTGTTTTAGTAACTTTCTCTTCTTCTTTTAATTCAGGGATCTTGATTGTAAGAACGCCATTTTCAATGTTTGCCATGATTTTGTCTTTTTCAACATTTTCAGGTAATATCATTCTCCGCTGAAATTGTGTATAAGAGAATTCTCGTCTCAGATACGTGCCCTTACTATCTTTATCTTCGCTTTCGTTTTTCTTTTCAAAAGAGATTACCAAATTGTTATCGTCCTCAATAGAGATATTGCAATCTTCTTTTTTCATTCCCGGTGCGGCTACTTCAACTACAAATCCATTTTCGTCTTGCTTAATATTGATAGCAGGAGACATTTTACTGTTATTTTCCATCCATTCGTTACCAAAAAAATCATTAAAAATGCTAGGTAACCAGTTGTTTGTTCTTCTAATAATTGCCATAATTTACTCCTTTCTTTTAAAGTTTGTAATATTATATCTTAAGTATTTAATTAAATAGATACATCAATAAAAATTCAAACTGTGTGCCGAAGGTTTTCTATAAGTTGCCTTTATTTTTAAAGTGACAATATGGCACAAAATTAACATTTTTACACCTTAAATCATCACAAATAAGACAAAAGGGCAGGTAAATGCAAATGAATGCAGATGAAAATGAAATATCACTACGTACTTTATTATATCAATAAACAGCTTTATATGAGTTTTTGTTTATGTTTTATGCAACAATATCGTGAAGATTTAAGCAAAAAGAAGAGCGAGATTTAATCCCGCTCTTCTTTGAAAGAATTGATAATAATTAATAGTATTTTAATGTGGATTTATTTTCTAAATCTTTAGAATTATCTAATGGGATAAGAGTAAATCCCCAGTTATAGTCCTTATTTGCAGGAATACTATATTCTGGTAATGGTCTGGCACCCCAGCTGTTATAACCAGCGACTCCTTGTTGTTTCATATCAACACAAACTTCTACGAAATCACGAGGAGAAATATCATTGATATGTGTTTGTTTTGGCATCCTGTTTTCGGGACTGTCCCAACCTTTTCTTCTTAATTCATTTGATTTATCATTAGCCTCTTCAGGATAGAAATTGTTCCATTGATATGGCTTGTCTTTATTTTCTTCAGAATCAAAGTCTTCTACAGTATTTCTAAGAGCATTGAAACCTATAGTAGAGTCGGCAACGACGAGCAAGCCTCGATTATTCTTTGTTGTGAGTGCAAGCCAACGAGTATCTGTACGATGACCATTTTCTTGAGGTCGTGCATAGAGCGTGTACATATCTTCTGCCGTCGTTTTATAGCGACCAACTTTTGATCCGGAAGCGCGGTCACTATAATTTTCGCCTGGTCCGCGACCAAAATATTCTACTGAATTCATATTTTTAGGAAGTCTGAATCGAACACCAATGCGAGGTACATCCAATTGAGAAGACGATTTTCGTGCAGCAATAGCTTCTGGTGAATAAGTAGCTAATTTAGATGATTCAGACATATCAGTTTTCTGTTCTTGCATATCTGTTGAATAAAACTTAGCATTTACTTTAAGAACCCCTTCGCCATCAATTCTATATTGAATTGTATAAAGATTGCCAGCTGCAAGTAAATAAGTTGTCTCTACAACTGCATTATTACCATCCAAATAAGCATTAGTTTGAGTAACATTGAAGTTTTTGCTTGATTGTTTCCAAACTTGCAAACGATATGGACTACCGTTTCCATAATCATTATCCGTAGGACCGCGCCAGAAATTAGGTTGGATTCCGAATCCGTCAGCAAAATACTCCGTTCCCTTTACTTTATATGAGCTAACGATTCCTTTTTTCTTATCGAAAATGAAGTTAACATTATGTGATTTCAGTACAATTTCATTGTCGTTATCGGTAATATCAAATTTGATTGATTTTGTAGATTGATATTGCTTATCAATTGTCTGCACAGGCAATTTGAATTGCTCAATAGCAACAATATAGCCAGCGGGTAGGAGAGCGGTCGCTTTTTTCAGAGCGACTTCAAAATTTATGAAATACTCAGTCCCTGGTTTAGGACTTATTTTTGGATAATTGATAGTCACCTCTTTTGATTCCTGCGGTTTTAAGTTGATATTAAGATTACCTCTATTGATCACAACTCCTTCTTCTGTAATGTTATAGGTAATGATGTAATCATCAGTATTTTTGAAGTAGAATCTATTTTCAATCTCAAATTTACCGTCCTCAATATTTATCGGTCGGAATGCAAAATCCTGATGAACATATTTTACTTCGTTCATAGCGGGGTGGGGGTTTCTGTCCGGATCGATCACTCCATCACAAACAAAATTACCGTCACTTACCATATTTGTACCGTAATCGCCACCGTAAGTCCAGTATTTTCTTCCGTTTTCATCATATTCAACCAGTGCATGTTCAACCCATTCCCAGATGTATCCACCCTGAAGATTCGGATATTTGTAAATGGCTTCCCATTGCAAATCAATGTTTCCACTTGAATTACCCATTGCGTGAGAATATTCAGAAGGTACTACCGGTCGATCACTTCCATTTTTACCAGTTTGTTCCAACCATGCAGCGCTTGGGTATTGTGGAACGTAAAGATCTGTGTTCCATTCCCATAAAGCACGTTCATAGTTGACTGGTCTATTCATTAGTTTTGCCTCTTTTTCTTTAAGCCACAGATATGCTTTATAGAAATTATATCCATTTCCGGCTTCATTTCCCAGCGACCAGAAAGTTACTGCAGGCAAGTTTTTGTTTCTTTCGTACATGTTTATAATCCTGTTTAAGTGTGGTTTAAGCCATTCAGGATTATTTCCAAGAGAACCACCTTTTTGAAGATCGTAGTACATTCCATGACTTTCGATATTTGCTTCGTCATAAATGTAAAAGCCATATTCATTACAAAGTTCATAAAAGCGTCTGCTTTGCGGATAATGACTCAAACGAATAGAATTCACATTATGTTGTTTCATCAGTTCGAAGTCGCGTATCATGATCTCTTCCGTAACATAATGCCCAGTTTCCTGGTTAACCTCATGAATGTTAACTCCTTTAAGTTTAATAGGTTGTCCGTTCACAAGGAACAAGTTGTCGGTACGACCACTTTTACTAACTACAGGTTTAATTTCAAACTTTCTAAAACCGACAGAGTAGGGGACAATTTCCTGAACTTTACCATTTTGAGTGTTAGTGATCAGAACTTTGTAAAGGTTTGGTGTTTCTGCCGTCCATTTCAGTGGATTATCTATTGTTTTTTGTGCAAAATCAATCTCCTTTTCTTCACCTGAACTCAGTGTGATTGTCTGTTTATCAGATGCTACAACCTTGTTATTAGCATCCAGTAATTCATATTTAATTTCCGCATTAGATGTTTTATCACTATTGTTTCGAATCATTGTCTTCAGAGAAAAGATACCATCTTTATATGTATCATTCAAAGTAGAAACAACCACAAAATCGCGTACTTGTGTTTTAGGTTGACTCCAAAGATAAACATCACGTTCTATTCCGCTTATGCGCCAGAAGTCCTGACATTCGAGGTAAGAACCAGTAGACCAGCGGAATATTTTAAGCACTAGTGTATTTTTTCCCGGTTTCACATAATCGTTAAGTCTAAACTCAGCAGGGTTTTTAGAGTCCTCACTATAACCCACTTCCTTGCCATTAACATAAACATATACACCCGATTTTGCCCCACCAATATGCAGATATATATCACGGTTCATCATGTCCGAAGTGATATCAATATCTCTTCTGTAAACTCCCACAGGATTCATTTCCGGAAGCAGTGGCGGTTGTGGATTACGCGGTTTAAATTCATAACCATGATTAGAATAAACTGGTGTTCCAAAACCCTGTACTTCCCAGTTTCCCGGAACTTTTATATCAGCCCAATCGTTTGTCGAGGTGTTAGGATCCGTAATGTTTTCAGGCAACATTTTGTAACCTTCAACATAGTAAAATTTCCAGGTACCGTTCAACGAATGATAATATTTGCTATTCTCAAACTTTGAGTTGATCGCATCATTTTGATTATCGAACGTCATAAATGAAGTACGTGGATATTCCTTGTTCACATCTGTCACTTGAATATCCTGCCAATAAGGCTTTGTGTTTTCTTGAGCCGAAATTTTAAAGAATGTCAGCAAAAGAATAATACACATAAAAGGGATAGTTTTTTTTCTCATATCTTTTAGTTTATTTATTCCTGATTATCGGATTAAGTAATTAGTTGAAAGTCAAAGAGAACTTTCATATTCCTTTATATAGTTGAAGTAAATATGCTTTTTAATTATTAAATATTTTAATTGATCGTTGCAAAAATACAAATATTTATTTAATAAATAGCATATAATAAAATGATGAGAAGATTATTGTGTCAGTATTTACATTTCAATGATTTATGAGTTTTATTTTGTTTTTAATAGATTCCTGAATTTGCGATAAGATAATGTAGATGGCTTGCCGATGACTTGCCGATTGTATAAAATGAGAATATAATGTTAATTTAATGTTAAATATGTGAGAGAAGATTTAGAGGATTTAGTGAGAAAAAGCGATATCTTAGTGAGACCATAGTCGGAGCATAGTAGGACCATTATCGAAGCATCCTCGGAGCATCCTCGGAGCATTGTCGGAGCATCATCGGAGCTGAGTCGGAGGTAGGTCGGAGGTGAGTGAGAGGAGGATATGAACAAAGTTTAAGTTAATTAATGTGAAAACAGGTTTGTTTTGTCCTGTGATAGTTTTATATACAATTCAATTTTTAATGTTGAATACTAAATATTGAACAATTAAAATTTAGTAAGTGACAAGTATCGTTATCAGATATCGTTATATTTTTTATTCTTCAAGTTTTCGAATGACATGAGCAGGATTTCCTGCGGCTAAGCTATTATCAGGAATATTTTTTGTAACCACGCTACCAGCGCCAATAATCACATTATTTCCGATGTTTACACCCGGCAAAATTACTACATTCCCACCTATCCACACATCATCTCCAATTATTATAGGAGATGATTTTTCTTGTCCCTCAGCCCTTTCTTTTCTATTAAATGAATGATTTGGAGTATAAATTCCCACGTTAGGTCCGACAAATACGTTATTTCCAAAAGTTACTTTTGCCGAATCAAGAATAACAAGGTTGACATTCGCGAAAAAATTGTCGCCAACCGAAATGTTATACCCAAAATCGCATCGAAAAGGAGAGAGCACCTTTGGATTTTCACCCACTTTACCCAGAATTTTTTGCAGTAAATCATTACGTTCCTCCTCTTTGAAGGGAGCCATTTGATTATATTCGAAGCAAAGTTGAGCTGTTTTTCCAATAATTTCTACAATTTCTTTATCAGCCGAGTTGTAAAATAACCCGGCTGATATTTTATCTATCTCCTTCATGTACGACAATAATTTTATTTTATAGCCTCTAACAGCTTGTCAGCCAGTCGGCTTGTTCCAACTCTAAACAATTCGTTATTACACCATTCTTTTCCCAGAATTTCTTTTACAAGTGTGTAATAATTAACCGCATCTTCGACAGTTGAAACTCCACCCGATACTTTAAATCCAACTTTTATCTCTGTTTTTTCGTAGAAAGCTTTTATTGCGTTGCACATAACATAAGCCGCTTCAATGGATGCACCCGGATATCCTTTTCCTGTAGATGTCTTCAAGAAATCTGCTCCCGAATATAGAGAAAGAATCGATGCTTTATGAATCAATTCCGATGTTTTCAGCGCTCCCGTTTCCAAAATAACCTTTAATTTAGCCTCATGGCAGGCCTGTTTTATCTCCATTATTTCTTCGCACAACTCTTCATAATCCTCATTCAAAAACAGTCCCAGATTTAGCACGATATCAATTTCATCCGCTCCATCTGCTACTGCCAGAGCCGCTTCGGCAATTTTTACTTCGCTAAACGTCTGAGAGCTTGGGAATCCACCAGCTACACAAGCAATTTTTACATCAGCCGTAAGTGCTTCCTTCACTGTTTGTGCAAAATTTGGGTAAACACATATTGCCGCAACATTCTGAATATCAGGGTTTGATCCTTCTAAAGCATTCACATTTTCGACAAATTGCCAAATATGTTCACGCGTATCCGTTGAGTTTAGCGTTGTAAGATCGATGCAAGAATAAAGTTTTTCATAAACCTCCTGATTATCATTTTCTTCAAAATGTTCTTTAATGATCAAAGACGCCTGTTTGTTCACTTGTTCATCCGTAAATTTAAACGGATGATTTTTTAATGCAGTTAGATATTTTGATGTTGTATTCATATTATTTATATTGATGTTAATTTTTTGTTATTCAAATGTCTAGATGAGTCTCTTGTCGTTTTTTTTTCGATATTTTTCTGCATTGCCGCTTCTAAATCCACTCCTGTTTGATTTGCTAAGCAGATCAATACCCATAAAATATCAGCCATTTCATCCCCCAAGTCTTTATTTTTTTCGTCCTCTTTAAACGACTGATCGCCATATTTTCTTGCCATTATTCTTGCCAGTTCACCAACCTCTTCGGTCAGACAAGCCATGTTTGTAAGTTCGCTAAAATAGCGTACCCCATATTTTTTTATCCAATTATCTACCTGAATTTGTAGTTCATTAATTGTCATATCAGTAGTTTTTATTTTTTGAATCGATCCAGATCGTTACCGGTCCGTTGTTAATCAACGACACCTTCATATCAGCACCAAACTCACCTGTTTTGACCGCTTTATTAAACACATGAATCATTTTTTCGATAAATTTGACATACAATTCAGTGGATATTTCCGGTTTTGCTGCTTTTATATATGAAGGACGATTTCCTTTTCTGGTGTTAGCATGCAGTGTAAATTGTGAAACAATCAAGATGTCCCCATCAATTTCTTTTACCGATTTATTCATTACTCCATTTTCGTCATCAAAAATACGTAGATTAGTGATTTTGTTGCAGAGATATTCTACATCATCTTCATCATCCTCGTTTTCTATTCCTACAAAGATAAGTAAACCTTTATCGATTCTACTTTTTTCAATTTTATCAATTATCACAGACGCTTCATTTACGCGCTGAATTAGAACTCGCATATTTATTTATTTTCTTTAAAGTAGTCAATGAGCATTTGCCCTTTACTTTTTCCTATTTGTTCAATAATTTCTTCCGGAGTCGCCTCTTTAATTCTTTTCACACTTTTGAAGTGGGCGAGGAGTATTTTTTTTGTTTGTGGTCCGATACCCTTAATTTGATCAAGTTCAGATTTTGTTTGCGCCTTACTTCTTTTCTTTCTATGAAATGTAATTCCAAATCGATGCGCTTCATCTCTTAGCTGTTGTATCAATTTTAAAGTCTCAGAATTTTTATCGAGATAGAGTGGGACAGAGTCATCAGGGAAATATATTTCCTCTAATCGTTTCGCAATGCCAATAATGGCTATTTTCCCGTATAGTCCAATTTTCTGAAGCGAATTCACTGCAGCGTTTAATTGTCCTTTACCGCCGTCAATTACAATCAGTTGCGGCAGATTTTGGTCTTCGTTAAGTGCTCGAGAGTAGCGTCTAAAAATTATTTCGCGCATTGATGCGTAATCATCGGGTCCCTCGACGGTTTTAATATTGAAATGTCGATAGTCTTTTTTTGACGGCTTCGCTTTTTTAAAAACCACACATGATGCAACAGGATTTGTTCCCTGAATATTTGAATTATCGAAACATTCAATTTGGACAGGTAGTTCTTTAAGTTGTAAATCTTTTTGTACCGTTTTGAGAATCCTTGTAGACCTTTGTTCAGGATTTAGCATTTCGGCTTTTTTCAATTTATCGAGTTTGTATTGTTTTACATTCTTTTCCGATAATTCAAGTAATTGTTTTTTATCTCCCCTTTGTGGAATTGTGAAAGTCACATCATTCAGAGTCATATCCGGGATGAAAGGCACAATAATTTCTTTTGATTTACTTTCGAATCGTTGTCTCATTTCTATTATTCCCAAACAGAGTAGTTCATCTTTCGATTCATCGAGTTTCTTTTTATATTCAAACGTATAAGCCTGATTAATACCACCATTCACAACATGAAGATAGTTAATATATGCCGCATTTTCATCTTCAGCAATATTAAATACATCTATATTGTAATTGATATTAGTTATAACCTGTGATTTTTCTCTAAAAGTCTGAATTAGCAAGTATTTTTCTTTCAGTTGTTGTGCCTCTTCGAACTTCAGTTCCTCTGCGAATTTCTGCATTCTTTCCATCACCTGTTTCTCAATCAAGCCAACATTTCCCTTTAATATCTCATTTATTTCCGCGATATTTTCGTTATAATCTTGCAGAGATTGCAATCCTTCGCAAGGTCCGTTGCATCTTTTTATATGATATTCAAGACAAACTTTGAATTTTTGTGCCGCAATATTTTCTGGTGTAAGATTGAGGTTACAAGTCCTTAATTTATAGACTTTTCGGAACATTTCAAGAATAGCCCTTACTGACATAACGGAAGTATATGGTCCAAAGTATCTTGAACCATCTTTAATTATTCTTCTTGTTTGGAAAACTCTTGGGAAATATTCCTTTTTTACAACTATAGAGGGGTATGTTTTATCGTCTTTTAGAAGAACATTATATCGTGGTTTCAGCTCTTTTATCAGATTATTTTCCAGTAGGAGTGTATCTTCTTCGGAGTTTACGACAATATATTTTATCTTTCTAATATTTCTAACAAGAATTCTTGTCTTTGGACTATCATGTGTTTTATTAAAATACGAAGATACCCTCCGTTTAAGATTTTTAGCCTTTCCAACATAGATTACTTTTCCAGTTTCATTTAAAAACTGGTAACAACCTGGGTTTTCGGGGATAAATTTGAGTGTATCTCGTATTTCCTGTGTCATTTTAAGGTAAAATGATTAATTATCGAATTGCAATAAAGTGTCAATTTCCACATCAGCGTTAAAATGTTCTCTTCCTTTGAGGTCCACTAATTCGATCAGAAAGTTGATATATATTTTCTTTACGCCAATTTTTTTAACAAGATTATAAGCTGCCAGCATTGTTCCACCAGTCGCCAATAGATCGTCATGAAGCAGTACGACATCATTTTCAGAAAGCGAATCGGAGTGTATTTGTATAACATCTTCTCCGTATTCTTTTGTATATTTTTCTTCAATAATATCATAAGGTAATTTTCCTTCTTTACGAATAGGAACAAAGCCCGCATTTAGCTTGATTGCAACTGCCGGTCCCATAAAGAATCCTCTTGATTCTATTCCCACGACCTTCGTTATTCCTTTATCTTTGAATCTGTCATAGATAATTTCAGACATTTCTTTTAGATTCTCCGGAGATTGGAATAGGGGAGTAATGTCTTTAAATTGTATCCCGTCGATAGGGAAATCAGGTATATTTCTAACTGCTTTTGTTAATGATTCTATGCTCATTTTGATTATATATTTAGTTATTTGTAGAATGTTTCACGTGGAACATTTGTTTGTTATCTTCCTAATAGAATGAGTAATACTGAAATATCATTTGGAGAAACTCCTGGAATTCGGCTTGCTTGTGCGATTGTTTCAGGGTTAATGCTAGAGAGTTTTTGTCGCGCCTCGGTAGATAGAGATTGAATTTCCTGATAATTAAATTTATCTTTAATTCTAATATCTTCCAATCGAGTTATTTTGTCGGCCATCATCTTTTCTCTTTTGATATACCCATCGTATTTTATCATTATATCAGCCGATTCAATAACCTCTTCTTTTCTATCCTTTATATTGTCCAGTTCCTCTTTTAGTGCAGAAACCCCATTTGCCATTGACAATATATCTAATTGCGGTCTATTAATGAGATCAATTAGTTTGACCCCTCTATTTAGTTTAGAAGTCCCCATTTTCTCCAAAAATGGGTTTATTTTATCCGCTTTAATTGAAAAGTTAGAGACAAAGTTGATAAGTCTGTTTACCTCTTCTTCTTTCTTTTGCAGTAATTCTAGTCTATAAGCCGTAGCCAGTCCCAGATCGTAGCTACGTTTAGTCAATCGTTCATCGGCATTATCCTGTCGCAGAAGTATTCTGTATTCCGCTCTAGAAGTAAACATTCTATACGGCTCGTCAACTCCTTTTGTGATTAAATCGTCTATTAAAACCCCGATGTAAGCCTCGTCCCTATGTAGAACAAAAGGATTTCCACCATGGCAATTAATATGCGCATTGATTCCGGCGATCAATCCCTGTCCAGCCGCCTCTTCGTAGCCCGTTGTACCATTGATTTGTCCAGCGAAAAACAAATTCTTTATATGTTTTGTCTCGAGTGAATTAGTCAGTTGCGTAGGATCAAAAAAATCATACTCAATTGCATATCCAGGTCTGAAAATATGTACATTTTTGAATGCCGGAACCAGTTGTAAAGCTTTTAATTGGGTCTGCAAGGGTAGGGACGATGAGAAGCCATTTAGGTAATACTCATTTGTAGTTTCCCCTTCAGGTTCCAAGAACAGTTGGTGACTTGTTTTATCGGCAAAAGTCACAATTTTTGTTTCTATGCTTGGGCAATAACGCGGTCCAATACTTTTTATCTGGCCGTTGTAGAGTGGGGAATCATCGAGCCCCTCTCTTAGCGCATTGTGCACTTCTTCAGAAGTATTAGCAATCCAGCAACTGCGTTGTTTCAGTTCACTTTTAATTTCAGCCAGGTATGAAAATTTATGGAAATCCACATCACCCTTTTGTTCTTCCAGCAATGAGAAATCCACGCTTCTTCCGTCAATTCTAACAGGCGTTCCCGTCTTCATTCGATCACTTTTGAATCCCGCGTCAACCAGTTGTTCTGTTATGCCAAACGAAGCAGGTTCAGAGACACGACCACCGCCAATTTGAACTTTACCAATATGAATTAATCCATTGAGGAAAGTCCCGTTAGTCAGCACCACACATTTTGCGTTAAATTGAACCCCCATGCGTGTTTTTACTCCCGTTACTGTTCCGTATTTTAGGATTAGTTCTGTGACAGTATCCTGCCACATATATAAGTTTGGAGTATTTTCTATTGTATTTCGCCAGGCAGATATAAATTTAATCCTGTCGCTTTGTACTCTGGGGCTCCACATAGCAGGACCTTTTGAGCGATTGAGCATTCTGAATTGTATTGCTGTTTTGTCGCTCACAATACCCATTTGTCCTCCCAGTGCATCTATTTCTCTAACAATCTGACCTTTGGCAATACCGCCAACAGCCGGGTTACAACTCATTTGTGCGATTTTGTTCATATCCATTGTTATCAGCAATGTTTTTGATCCCAAATTCGCTGCAGCAGTTGCTGCTTCACAACCGGCATGGCCAGCTCCGACAACTATTATATCGTAATTATTTACCATCTATTTGAAACTTAACCCACAAAGATACAAAAAAGTAGAATAAGGCAGTTAAATAGATGTACTAATGGACTATCAGTAAATTTTATATTTAGTCTTTGAGTGTTAATTTCAAGTATACCGGCAAGTGATCACTATATCCTCCCGTGTATTTTTTACTGTAAGTTCTATCAGGTTTTGTTTCTCCATTTTTGTTTATATATAGCAGATATTTTGGATTGAATATATCAGCATCTTGTGGAGTGCAAAATGTTTTATCGTGTGAAAGTAAATTACCAGTCACAAGAAATTGGTCGAAAAGCAGCCAACCTTTGTGGTAAGTAGTTCCCAATCCTTTTTGATATCTTGGGTATAACAAGTTATAGAGTTTATTTGGATTAGGATTTTCAAATGTTTTCTGAGCATTTAGAATTTCGTCAATTCCGTTATTATCGGGTGTATCATTGAAATCCCCTGTGACAATTATTTTTGCATCAGCATCTTTTTCCATTACCTTTAGTATTTCGTTCCTCAGTTCGCTTGCTACAAAATACCTTCTTCTTTCTGTTTCATCCGTACCACCTCTTCTTGAAGGGAAATGAACAATAAAGAAATGCAGGACATCATCATTTTTCAGTCCACCTTTCACGTACAGGATATCTCTTGTTCTATCTTCGATGCCAGGAAGTTGTATTTTAATCGGGTGCGTGTCGATTATCTTGAAAGTGTCTGTGTTATAGATCATTGCCACATCTGATCCTCGTTCATCAGGGCTATCAAAATGTATAAAGCTGTAGCGAGGATTTTGATTTTTTCTTAGTTCGTTAATCAGAGCCATCATTACATCTTTATTCTCTACTTCAGCTAATCCTATAATATCGGGAAATCCCGGACTAACAATATCTTCAATTACCTTTGCTAATTTTGCTGTTTTATCATTGAATCGTTCTTGTGTCCAGTTTCTGAATCCCTTAGGAGTATATTCATCATCCAATATTTCCGGATCATCAATGGTGTCATAATAGTTTTCCGTATTATAGAACATTATAGAGAAAGTCCCTGTCATTCAGATATATAAGTTTAGTTATCCTTTTGTAGATTACAAATGTATATTAATTTTCTTTTGTCAATTGATTATTAAGCAATTGCAAAGCTTTATCTTCTTCTTCCCTCATTATTTCTTCTTCTTCTTCGCTTTTATCATCGATTCCACATAGATGCAGAACCCCATGTATAATAACTCTGTGAAGTTCTTCATCGTATTGAGTATTATACTTTTGTGAATTTGAAAGCACTGTATCCAGGCTAATAAATATATCACCAGAAATGAATTCCTCTTCTGAATAATCAAAGGTTATAATATCCGTATAGAAATCATGTTCAAGATATTGACGGTTTATATTGATTATCTTTTCATCATCGCAAAAGATATACGATATTTCTGTTACCTTTTTATTGTGTTTCCCAGCCACCTGTTTAATCCAGTTAGACGTTTCGCGTCTTTTTAAATTCTTTGGGAAAGTCACATTATCTGTAAGAAAATTGATTGCCATATCTATAAGTTTATTAGTTAATAAAACGCTGATTAAATTATCCAAAAAAGATATAAGTTACAAATATTGCTGTTATCACACCTGCCAAATCGGCTAGTAGTGCATACGGAACGGTGTATCTGGAATCTTTTATGTTTACCGAACCGTAATATACCGCTACAATGTAAAATGTAGTATCTGTAGCACCCTGTAAAACGCACGAGAGTCGACCAGCAAACGAATCAGCCCCATAGGTCTGCATTGCATCAATCATCATTCCACGTGCACCGCTACCGCTTAAAGGTTTCATCAATGCCGTAGGCATTCCATCCACCCATCTATTATCAACTCCCAGATACGATATAAAATCTCTTAATCCATTCATTAAGAAATCCATTGCCCCAGATGCACGAAACATTCCCACTCCAACAAGAATAGCAATTAAAAAGGGGATAATTGAAACCGCCACTTTGAAACCATCTTTAGCTCCATCAATGAAAGCGTCAAAAACATTTATCTTTTTCCGCATCGCCTTCAAAAAGAAAACGGTGATGATTGTGAACAAGATAACATTTGCGGCAAGGCTAGAAAAGATGTTTACCTTATCATCGGGCATTGAGTTGAATAGCATGACCGTTCCTGCAATGATTCCAATCATTCCAAGAAAAAAAGTCATGATTGCCCTGCTAAATATATTTATTCGCTGTTTAAAGCAAATAGTGATTATTGCTACAAGCGTTGCTGCAAATGTAGATATCATGATTGGCAAGAACACGTCAGAAGGATTTTCCGCACCCATTTGCGCACGATATACCATGATTGTTACAGGAATGAGTGTTAGTCCAGACGCGTTCATCACAAGAAACATAATCATAGGATTAGACGCCTTTTCTTTTTCGGGGTTGATTTCCTGTAATTGCTGCATTGCTTTCAGCCCAAATGGAGTAGCCGCATTATCCAATCCCAGCATGTTAGCTGACACATTCATCAAAATGGATCCCGATGCAGGGTGTCCTTTTGGGATATCAGGAAATAGCTTTCCAAAGAGAGGAGCCACCCCTTTTGAAAACGAATCAATCATTCCACCCCGTTCACCTATTTTCATTATTCCCATCCACAATGAAAGAACCCCGGTTAATCCTAATGAGATTTCAAAGCCATTTTTTGCCGAATCATAAGTAGAGTTCATGATTTCAGTAAAAATATTTACGTCTCCGAAAAAGATAAGTCTAACAAGAGCGACCACAAAAGCGACTAAGAAAAATGCGATCCAGATATAATTTAATACCATATATTCTGAGGATGTTTGATTATATTTAGATTCAAAGGTACAATTTATCGCAAATGAATTGTAAAGAAATGGTAGAATTTCTAACTTTATGAGAATATTTTGAAATACCTCTGTTATGAAATGGAAAGATTTGTTGTATTATGACAAGAGTACTCGAATTGCTGTGTTGATTTTACTGGTACTTTGTGTTCTCACGTTGATATTCAACAGCATGTTAAGTAATCGTCATTCCGGTGCCACTGTGGCAGTCGTAAATGATTCTCTAACGCAAGAGTTCGTAGAGTTTGAGAAATCCCTTATCAAAAAAGAGAAAGAAGGAGAAAAGAAATTGAATGATGAAAGAAAGCAACAATATTATGCCGCCAGAAGTATATCATCTGGAAAATATGATACTGTGAATAATAATGTTTCTGAAGACAAAGAATATTTTAAATCTTATCCAAAGCAGGAAAAGTTAGCCATCAATGAAAGAATAAATCTCAATGAAACAGATACATCAGAGTGGAAAAAGGTACCAGGAATTGGTAGTACATATGCTTCACGCATTGTGAAATACAGGAATTTATTAGGAGGATATGTTTCAGTAGAGCAGCTTCGTGAAGTCTATGGGATTGACAATGAATTGTTTTCTAAAATTGCATCATATATAGAACCAGATTTAAACTATAAGAAAATTCAGATTAACCGTCAGGAATTCAAAGAATTGAACCGACACCCATATTTAAGTTATAAGCAAGTACAGGCAATTATGGAATTGCGAAAGCGAAACGGTCAAGTTCACTCTATCGACGAACTTGCCATGTTAGAAGAATTCACATCCGATGATTTGATAAAAATAAGTCCCTATCTGGAATTTTAAATCAAATAGGGACAAACTTATATTTCAAGAAATAAAGACTTATTTCTCAAGAATTGATATATTTTCTTTCAGCATAGCTATTTTGCTTTCCGTATCAGCTTGTTTCTTTCTTTCGTTCTCCACAACTTCAGGTTTAGCATTTTGTACAAAACGTTCATTGTTAAGTTTTTTGAGTACCGATTGCAAGAAACCTTCAAGATAAGCAAGTTCCGTTCTCATTTTAACCAACTCAGCTTCGGTGTCCATTTTATCAGCCAAAGGAACTGTAAATTCAATTGTGCCTACAAGGAACCCAACTGCGCCAGTATGTTTTTCGTTTACGTCAGAAATAGCAGAAAGATTACACATTTTTGAGATTACGCTATCGTATCGATTGTCGTGATTGCCAACTGTTTGAAGCTCAAGTTCTTCCTTGTTCGCAATATTCTTCTCAAGGCGTATAGTCCTTATACCTGCAATAATTTGTTTAACGACCTCGAAGTCTGCCAGTAAAGAGTTATCAAAATCTTTAGCAGAAGGCTGAGAAGAAACCATTATGCTTTCGCCCACTTTTCGTTCATTTAGCGCTTGCCAAAGCTCTTCAGTGATGAAAGGCATGAAAGGGTGCAATAATCGAAGTAGTTCATCAAAATACTGAAGAGTCACATTGTAAGTCTCTATATCGATAGGCTTTTGGTAAGCCGGTTTTATCATTTCGAGATACCATGATGAGAACTCATCCCAGAATAACTTGTATAAAAGCATCAATGCTTCGGAGATACGATATTTTGAGAACAGATCATCCATTTCTGCAATGGTTTCCGAAAGCTTTCCTTTGAACCAATTAATAGCAATTTTTGATGATTCAGGTTGTGGAATATTTTGATCAGTTTCCCAACCTTTAACCAGGCGGAAAGCATTCCAAATCTTGTTATTGAAGTTTCTTCCCTGTTCGCATAATGATTCATCAAAGAGAAGATCATTACCAGCAGCAGAAGAGAGGAGCATTCCCATTCTTACTCCATCCGCTCCATATTTGTTCATCAGTTCTATTGGATCGGGTGAATTTCCAAGTTGTTTAGACATTTTACGTCCCAGATGATCTCTCACTATTCCGGTGAAATAAACATTTTCGAAGCAAGGTTTGCCTCTATATTCATAACCCGCCATGATCATACGTGCGACCCAGAAGAATATAATATCAGGTCCCGTCACCAAGTCGTTAGTTGGATAATAATAACTGATATCATTATTATCAGGATTATTTATTCCATCAAAAACAGATATCGGCCATAACCAAGATGAAAACCAAGTATCCAGAACATCCTCGTCCTGTTTTAGATCATTGATTGAAATTGGATAATCCACTTTTTGTAGAGCCTTTTCAAAAGCCTCTTCTTTGGTCATTGCCACAACATATCCACCTTTAGGTAGAAAATATGCAGGAATTCGATGTCCCCACCATAATTGTCTGCTTATACACCAATCTTTGATGTTCTCCATCCAATGGCGATAAGTATTTTTATATTTCTCCGGGAAGAATTTGATCGTATTATCCTCTACCGCATCTATTGCCGGTTTAGCCAGATTCTCCATTTTGAGGAACCATTGCATGGATAGTTTTGGTTCGATAGGCACATCCGTACGTTCAGAATAACCTACTTTGTTTGTATAAGCTTCTGTTTTCTCAATTAGACCAGCAGCATCCAGATCTTTTTCGATCTGTTTTCGAACCTCAAAACGTTCCATTCCGGCATACATTGCACCATTTTGGTTCAATGTACCATTATCATTGAAAATGTTGATAGATTCCAGATTATGTTTTTCTCCCAACATATAGTCGTTAACGTCGTGAGCCGGAGTCACTTTCAAGCAGCCCGTTCCGAATTCAACATCCACATACTCATCTTCAATAACAGGAATCACTCTATTGATAAGTGGAACAATTACTTTCTTACCTTTCAGGTGAGCATTCTTTGGATCGTTAGGATTGATACACATTGCCGTATCGCCCATAATTGTTTCCGGGCGTGTTGTTGCAACGATAGCATATTCAGCATTAGGTGCTGATGAGCCAGATTCATCAACGATTTTATATTTAAGATAATACAATTTGCCGTTAACCTCTTTATGAACAACTTCCTCGTCCGAAAGAGCAGTAAGCGCTTTTGGGTCCCAGTTAACCATTCTCACACCCCTGTAGATCAATCCCTTTTCGTAAAGGTCGCAGAATATGCGTAACACACTTTCAGAGCGAGCATCATCCATTGTGAAAGCTGTTCGTTCCCAGTCGCATGACGCCCCAAGTTTTTTCAACTGTTCCAAAATGATTCCCCCATGCTCACGAGTCCACTCCCAAGCATGTTCCATGAATTGTTCACGAGTAAGATCGCTTTTTTTGATACCTTGTGATGCAAGTCTGTTTACCACTTTAGCTTCTGTTGCAATCGACGCGTGGTCAGTTCCAGGAACCCAGCAAGCATTTTTTCCCTGCATTCTTGCCCTTCGGATCAAAACATCCTGAATTGTATTGTTCAGCATGTGTCCCATATGAAGAACTCCGGTGACATTAGGAGGAGGAATAACAATTGTAAACGGTTCACGTTCATCAGGTTCAGAGTGGAACAAGTTGTTGTCCATCCAGTATTTATACCATTTTTCTTCTACCTCAGCAGGGCTATATTTTGTTGCAATTTCCATAATTCATTAAAATTGAAATGCAAAAGTACAAAAAATGCACTTAAAAAAGTGCATTTTCTATTGTTCTGTTATCTATTGAGTTGTATGTTATTCAGCATACAAAAGATAAGGGCGTCGTTGTTGTTTAAATTGTTCCACATCGCAAGCCCATTTAGCTTTAATCTCTTTAGCCGATTTACCATTAATAATATCTTTTCTGATATAATCCACCCCAACCAGTTTTTCAAAGAAAGCAGTAAAAAACGAGTTACCTAATTGCAGATTATAGTATGCATCAATTACATAAGAAAGGTCGAATCCGTTTTCCCAGATATACTTATTAGGAACCATTCTCAAGTCCACTCCATAGCATTTTTGATTAAGCAGCGGAGGATTTTTTGCACCTGCTACACTTCTTGGAGTAAAAGAAAAGTCCGAGCCCTTATATTTTGGGTGACCATAGGCTTCGAAAGGGAAATCCGTTCCTCTGCCCAAGCTTACTACTGTTCCT
This sequence comes from Bacteroidales bacterium UBA5287, assembly GCA_002411345.1. Taxonomy (GTDB): domain Bacteria; phylum Bacteroidota; class Bacteroidia; order Bacteroidales; family Dysgonomonadaceae; genus UBA5287. The sequence continues at coordinate 133,710 of DHSL01000065.1, forward strand.
TCAAAGAGACAAGTAGACGGATACAAATAAATAGAGTGAATATTAGGCAGATTAGGAGAAGGAGAAATTGGTAGTTCGTAGCGCGTTTGGTGCGTATAATTTAACGATGTTATAACCGTTATGTCACAAGTTTTTCCATCAGGCAACCATTTTTCGCCGTTAATCATGAGAGCCAATTCTCCAAGAGTCATTCCGTGAACAATTGGTATTGGCAACCATCCCACGCCCGATTTATGTTTCATATCCAGGATAGGACCATCCACATAAAATCCATTTGGATTAGGCCGGTCCAGTACAATCATTTTCTTATCCGCTTCAGCGCAAGCATCCATCATTCTTGCCATGCTGGCATAATAAGTATAAAATCGAAGTCCAACATCCTGTAGATCGAATAGAAGTATATCAAACTCCTTCATTTTATCGGGAGAAGGTTTACCCCCATCGCCCCCGTAAAGCGACCAGATTGGCACTCCAGTTTTTTCATCAACAGAATTTCCCACATGTTCGCCCGCATCTGCCGTACCCCTAAAACCATGTTCAGGAGAAAAAATCCCAACCACATTGAATTTGTTTCTGACCAGCAGATCAACCAGGTGTTCATTACCAGCCATACCCGTCTGATTTGTTAATACAGCAACCCTTTTCCCTTCCAGTAAAGGGAAATAGCGATCAGTCTGTTCCGCTCCAACGATTACTTTATTTGTTTCCTTTTGAGTTGCAAACACAATAAAAGTTGAAATGATCAGGCAGAAAGATATAAGCAGTTTCTTCATTATGATTCTATTTCTGTTTTGCTATATTTTTGTAGTTGGTGCAAGCGTTCGAATTCCTCTTCCAGATGAAGTAGTTCCTTTTTAATGATGTTGAGTCGCTCGATCGCCTCAATACGAATATTCTCAGGATCTTTATTGTTCTTGAGTTCCTGTCGCGCCCCCTCGAGTGTCAGTCCCCTTTCTTTAACCAAGTGATAAACGATTTCTACCTGTTGAATATCTTCTTTGGTATATTGTCTTGTTCCTCCTGAAGTCTTTTTAGGATTAATGTTTTCGAACTCTTTTTCCCAAAAACGCAATAGTGAAACATTAACTGCAAAATGGTCTGCCACTTCCTGAATAGAGTAATAAAGACGTTTGCTGACAGAAAAATCGATTGACTTTTTACGTTTGCCCATTAAGTTAAAGATAAAAAATTGATATTTAAGATAAACTGTATTAGTGCAAAAATAGAGTTTTTGCTTTAACTTTGCAACTTTAAATAAATAAGAAAAAAGAAATTCGCTTATTATGATGACATCGCAAGAAATACGCCAATCGTTCAAAGACTATTTTGCATCTCGTAATCATCAGATTGTTCCCTCCGCCCCACTTGTTATTAAGGGCGATCCAACCCTGATGTTTACCAATGCAGGTATGAATCAGTTTAAAGACATTATTTTAGGTAATGTGCCGATAAAGCATTCACGGATTGCGGATTCTCAAAAATGTTTGCGTGTTAGCGGCAAGCACAATGATTTAGAAGAAGTAGGTCATGATACTTATCACCACACCATGTTTGAAATGTTAGGCAACTGGTCGTTTGGCGATTATTTCAAGAAAGAAGCGATTACTTATGCCTGGGAATATCTGACCGAAGTAATCAAGCTCGACAAAAATCTTTTGTATGTAACCGTATTTGAAGGTTCCGAAGCCGAGAATTTGGAGCGTGACAATGAAGCCGCTGAAATCTGGCAACAGTATTTGCCATCAGACAGAATTATCAACGGCAACAAGAAAGACAATTTTTGGGAAATGGGTGATACCGGTCCCTGTGGTCCCTGTTCCGAGATACATATCGATTTACGTTCAGAAGAAGAACGCAAGAAAGTCGATGCGTTGACATTAGTCAACAACGACCATCCCCAGGTAGTAGAAATCTGGAATTTGGTGTTCATGCAATTCAACAGAAAATCCAATGGTTCTCTTGAAGAGCTTCCTGCAAAAGTTATTGATACCGGTATGGGATTTGAGCGTTTGTGTATGGCCGTTCAAGGTAAGACCTCGAATTACGATACCGACGTATTCCAGCCAATAATCCAAAAGATTGCAGAAATCACCCATTCGTCGTACGGTGAAGATGATAAGAAAGACGTCGCCATGCGTGTTATTGCCGACCATCTTCGTGCTATTTCCTTCTCCATAACCGACGGTCAGCTGCCTTCGAACGCCAAAGCCGGATATGTTATTCGCAGGATATTACGAAGAGCCGTTAGGTACGGATACACATTTTTGAACATGCATGAATCGTTCATATACAAGTTAGTACCCTCGTTGATAAAAGTCATGGGAGACGATTATGCCGAGCTCAAGCAACAGCAAACATTAGTAGAGAAAGTAATAAAAGAAGAAGAAGAATCTTTTTTGAGGACTTTGGAGACAGGCATTCGTCTGTTAGACAAGCAAATTTCAGACCATCAAGTCGCAAGTAAAAACGTACTTGAAGGCACAGTCGCCTTTCAGTTGTACGACACATTCGGTTTCCCGCTTGACCTCACCGAGTTAATCCTTCGTGAAAACAATATGAGTGTTGATGTAGAAGGTTTTAATGCCGAGATGCAGAAACAGAAAGAACGTGCCCGTAATGCCTCTGCCGTAGAGACAGAAGATTGGGTACAAGTCCGCAATGGCGAGCCCGAGTTTACCGGTTACGATGAATTTGAGAGCGAAACCGAGATCCTTCGATATAGGAAAGTAAGGCAAAAGAACAAAGAATTTTATCAGATAGTACTCTCAAGATCCCCGTTTTACGCCGAGATGGGCGGTCAAGTCGGCGATACCGGCTGGTTGATATCAGACGAAGAAAAGATAGCCGTATTTGACACCAAGCGCGAGAATAATTTAGCCGTTCATTTTACAAACAAGCTTCCGTCGGACGTTACAGAAACTTTCAAGGCTCTGATAGACACTGATAAGAGGACAGCCATAGAATGTAATCACTCAGCCACACATCTTCTTCACGAAGCATTACGCGAAGTGTTAGGGCTTCACGTGGAACAAAAAGGATCTTATGTATCAGACAAAGCTTTACGATTTGACTTTTCACATTTCCAAAAGATGACAGAAGAAGAGATACGTAAAGTAGAAGAATATGTGACAAGAGAGATACGTAACGACCACAAGTTAGTAGAGCAACGACATGTTCCTATTGAAGAAGCCATAGCAAACGGAGCGATGGCCCTTTTTGGCGAGAAATATGGAGACGATGTTCGCACTGTACGATTTGGTAATTCCATAGAATTATGTGGAGGAACCCATATTTCTTCAACCGGTCGCATTGGTACATTCAGGATAGTAAACGAGAGTGCCATTGCTGCAGGTATAAGACGTATAGAAGCAGTAACCGCCAAAGGATGTGAGGATTATCTATACAGGATAGACGATTTAATGCATGAGATAAAGAGTTCATTGAATTCACCCGATTTGATTTTAGGATTAAAGAAACTCATTGAGGAAAATGATGGAATGAAAAAAGAGCTTCACGAATTCATCAAAGAAAAGACTGAAACCCTCAAAAAAACCATCATAGAAATGAAGCGAGAAGTCAATGGAGTGAGTGTATTCACGTTAGTCTCTTCTATGATTTCACCCGAAATAGTTAAAGACATAGCATTTCAGTTGAAAGGCGAATTCACCGAGAACATGCTATTTGTTGCCGGTACATCGTTGCGTGATAAACCCACCCTCACTGTTATGTTAAGTTCAGATTTAGTAGAAAGAGGCATGAATGCAGGAAATATGGTACGCGAAGCCGCTAAGTTTATCCAAGGAGGAGGAGGTGGTCAGCCCCATTTTGCCACAGCAGGAGGAAAAAATTCAGACGGTTTAAATCAAGCTATCGATTCTATTTTGGGAAAAATATAATAAAAAAGTAAACAAACAATCTTCATGAATTTATGAGGATATGCGGAACAATCATATTGATTTCTTGCATATCCTCATTTTTTATATAGTCTATTTCTATAACTGTGCAGTGAGGCCATAGTGAGAGTTGCATCGGAGCATCATCGGAGCATCATCGAAGGTCACTCGGAGGTCACTCGGAGCATAGTCGGAGCAGCGTGAAAGGTCAGTGAGAGGTGGGTTTGAGAAAGAATTTATTTTCTCATCATAATATCCAGCACAATTTGGTCCGTCAGTTTCATTCCATTGTTACCAATTTGAGCCAAGTTTTGAATAGTCTTATCGATATCATCATCAATAATTCCTTCGTGCGCAGAAACCCCCTGATTTTCGATAGCCATTAATGCAGAAAGAGTAGCCGTAGACACCCCGCTTGCAATTTTAAGAGCGCAACTTGGTTTTGCCCCATCGCAAATCATCCCTGTGATATTAGCGATCATGTTTTTAGCAGCCAGTTCAATCTGATCATAATTTCCCCCCATCAGGTAAGTAATTCCGCAACTTGATCCCGTTGAAGCAATAACACAACCGCAGAGAGGTGAAAGTCGTCCCATATATTGTTTAATATAAATCATTGAAAGGCTGCTGATAGTGAGTGCTCTGATCAGTCGTTCCCTTGAGCAATTGATATTTTCAGCAAACGTAAGCACCGGCAAAGTAGAAGCGATACCCTGATTACCGCTGCCCGAATTGCTCATTACCGGAATCATTGCCCCATCCATTCTCACTTCGCAAGCCCCTGTAGTTGCCGCAATCATTCTACTATGCAAGTTATCTCCAAAAACCTTTTGTCCATTTTTGCCAGTCATTGTTTTTGAAACGTTGTGACCATAATTTTTTGTCGTTGCTTCCAGCGAAGCCTTTTTGTTCATTTCCGCCGCCTCCAGAATAAATTCCAACTCATTCAATGGCGATTCAAGTGCAAATTGACAAACCTTTTTGAACGTAAGAATGACTTTTTCTTCAGCTATTTCTTCAGTCTCAGTATCCTTATTCATAAGCACATCACCATTTTTTTCAAAGTAAGTAAATCCCGTGTGGCTACCTCTTATAATGGCAACTGCCCTGTTATTCCCTGAAGAGCAATGCACTTCGATATAAAGATTATCAGGAATAGATTTGTTCAGTTGAATATCAATTCGTTTTTCCTCTATAAATTGTTTAGCCCTATCCACATCAATTTCCGAAAGATCTTTGAGCACCTCCAGTTCATATTCCGATTTTCCGATCAGCGCTCCCAATGCGATAGCTATGGGCAGTCCCGTCATTTTAGTCCCCGGTATTCCAACGCCCATTGCATTTTTGATAATATTAGAACTTAGGAACACTTCAATATTTTGAGGAATTTCATTTAAAAGTTCCTTTGCTTTAGCAGTGCAAAGAGCGACAGCAATAGGTTCAGTACAACCAATAGCAGGTACAATTTCCCTATGCATCAAATCGCGAATTTTATATCTTTCAGAATCAATTAGCATAATTTGTAGATTAATATACAA
>DHSL01000001.1 GCA_002411345.1 Bacteroidales bacterium UBA5287
TATGAAAAAAAAAACATATCTTTGTTAATAACCGCAAAATAGAGTATTATGGGCGTTCTTAAATTTATAACAAAAATAACAGAAAACGGAACCATCCAACTTCCAAAAATTCTACTTTCATCAACTAGGAAGTCAGGGAAAGGATACTTGAATAGTTATAATTTGTCTAATTTTCATTAAATCTAAAAAGTTATGAAACACATTTATTTTTTATTTACCGCTATTTTACTTTTAAATTTTTCTCTTTCTTGTAGTAATGATTTATTGACAAGCCAAGACTTGTCTGAATCGGATCAATATCTCACCATTGAGAATAATGATACGATTCAACCTTTTGCTTATTGTTATGGTTGTTTACCAATGGTTACCGTATATCATGATTCCTTCTTTAATGAATTTGTCATCGCATGGTCTGGATATACAGAAGACCCTGTATCCCACCCGGTAACCCTATCATATAAAGCCGGCGGATTATCAGGAAATCAAATGATCGGATATAACAGTGGGGAAATCCGAGAAAATATTTATTCTGAAAGTTACACTGCAACTTGGTCTATCAAATGTAGTAATTATAACTGCTCTTCTTGTAGAGAATCTGGTAGCCTTTCGAAAAAAGCTTCAGGTGAAACTGAAACTGGTTCGGAAACTGAGTGTTATAAAGAATATCTAAATTATTCAATAGAAAGAGTATCTACAAATGGTGATGCATTTGATTTAGTATTAAATGATTATAATGGTGATGTTTATAATACAGAAAAATACATGAGTATTAATGAAATACGATTTTTTGAACTTGATAGTTATGGGAGAAAACAAGAAATTTATGGTGCCGGATCTTTAGACACTACATCAGCTCCTTATCGGATTAGATTTTATTTATACAATCAACCTATGTTTAAAAATTTCCAAGTCACTTTCTCAAATAATCAGTGTATTAGTAATTTTGAGCATTACTTATATGTTAACTATCGCTATTCAAATTTTGGCATTGAACTCTTGAACTCGTCATTAACCTTGGTGAGAAATCATTAAAAATTCGTCCAATATGAAAACAAAATTATTTATCTATCTCTTTCCTCTCATCATGATAGCAGGGGGAAGCTGTGCCAACAAAAAGGCGCTTGTGCGGGATCAGCTAACAGTACAATATGCAGGAGGGAATCAGGAGAAGGTGTGGAAAGGAGTGGAGGCAATGAAGAAAATTTCGCTTAAGTCACTGAACGTATTGGTCATGGATGGTACGGACATACAGATGGAATCTCCGTTTAAGGAACCTGTGCTCATATATTCCGATGATTCCATAAGTATAGATTCCTTAATAGAAAGCAGGTACTATAACCATCTGTTTTTCAATTCATTCAAAGAGAGTCTGCCTCGAAAGGCGAATATACAGATGTTGACAGAGAAACTATCCGCCAAGGCATTAGACTCACTAATTCGTGTAAATAAATTTGATTTAGTAATCACAGCTCAACAAATCAGATTTAATTATCAATTAAAATTCGCGGGAATGGGAGATTTTGATAAATTCGTCAAATCACATCCTCAAGGTGTACAATCCGGAAGTACTACATTCATTCGCCATTCGGGCATAACAAGTCAACCTCGTCGTCATGCAGGAAATTCAAATGCCCTTACAATGGGAGAAGCTTTCGAATTCTCAGATGTGCGCAGGATGCCTCCTTTACTGATGCGTGCCGTCATCTATCAAACCCGCTGGAATTTACAATGGATTGATCCAACTCTCAATAAAAACGACACAATACCGCAGCAACTTACTCAGGAAGGCTTCCTAACAGACGGACTTGATTATGCTGAAATCTTATTTTCTGCTACAGCCAAACAAGCCGGGAAGAATCTAGCGCAAGTATTTAAGTGGTAAATAAGGAGTCAATATTTTCCGGGTCATTTGAACTTCTAATCGCTTTTATCAATTTGGATTTACTACCAAATGCATACCAATTATCTGGATACAAAAGACTTACTCATTATTTAACTCATTTTGCCTAACCCAACCTTCCACACATTAGGTCAAATTTATTGCTGTACAGGATGATGAATGGTTAGGCGGATAAGTTTGGAAAGTACAAATTTTTCGTCGTTTTAATGGCTGATATTTATAATTCAGGGCATTATGTATTTCAACGGCTTTGCTCTCCAATATCGAGCAATTGCGGAATACAACCCTCTCTCCCAACTTATTCATCGCCGCAGTTGCCACTGATTTCTGCGTGGACATAGTCCGTGTAAGTCCCGTCCAATGATGTCTGACACCCTTTTGTTCAAGTTGATGGCGGATGATGTTTACCACTCCATAAGAGAGCAGTTCCAAAACAGATGGGTTTCGCATGATTCAACTTTTTGGTGATAAATGAGGCGAAGGTCAAGATTCGTTTTCAGACAGCGAAATCTCACCCCCGGTTTGTTGAGAACTTTTCAAGGCAGTGACGTTCCTTTTCAATCCGGCAAATTTCGCTCTTTTTACCGCCGATCTCCGGAAAATTCGCCGGTAGGTCTCTTCATCCATCTCCTGAAGACTCTCGTAATCGAGCGAAAGGAATTCATCCAAGGGATTAAATTCCGGCGTATTGTGTGGCCGAGCATACCTGTTCCAGGGACAGACAATCTGACAGATATCACAACCGTATACATTGTTACTTAAACGCGGAACAATTTCGGGCGAAATTTCCCCTTTGTTTTCAATGGTTTGATACGATATGCACTTCCGGGCGTTCACCCAGTGCGGTTTTTCAATGGCTCCGGTGGGACAGGCGTCCAGGCAACGACGGCATTTCCCGCAATTTTGTGATATGGGTGAATCGTAATCCAGTTCAAGATCAACAATAAGCTCTCCCAAAAAAAAATAAGACCCTTTTCCGGGAATGATCAGCAACGTATTTTTACCCACAAACCCCAATCCGGAACGTGCTGCCCAGAAACGCTCCAATACTGGAGCAGAGTCTGAGAAATAACGCCCCGACACCCCGGGAAAACGAAGCTTTATGAAATCGAAAAGCCGGCTGAGCTTTCCTTTAACAATATCGTGATAATCCTCACCGTAAGCGTAATACGCAAACTGGGGAGCATCTTCATGCTGAAAACGGTGGGGGAAGTAATTCAACGCAACCGAGATAATTGATTTCGCCCCTTCAACCAATAGCCTGGGGTCCATGCGTTTATCAATATTCCTTTCCAGATAACCCATTCCGGC
>DHSL01000007.1 GCA_002411345.1 Bacteroidales bacterium UBA5287
AATTTGAAATTTTTTAAACAAAAAGAAAGAGGAAAAACAGAAACCTCTCCCTTTTTTTAATAACCAATATAAACTATGACAAGAACTACTATATATTTTATTTCTTATTCCATTCTTTATAAGGATGCGTTGAAAGATGGGCATTGTAATAACGCTCATCTCCGGTGACCTCAAATCCTAACCAACTTGGTTTATCAAACTTTTCATCTTCACTTCGTAACTCAATCTCGGCCATCACTAATCCATTATTGTCTCCATAAAATTCATCTACTTCAAAAATATGATCGCCTGACTTGATCAAATAACGGGTTTTGTCTATCACACCACTCTCGCATAGCTTGAGCAATTGCTCGGCATCTTCAACAGGAATTTCATATTCATATTCTAAATGCGTGAACGATCCTTGAACTGTGGAACTTTTAATTGTAATAAAAGCATTTTGATCGATAACACGTACACGAACTACATTTAAATTGCTTTGAGATAAATAACCTTGCTTTATCTGATAGTGCTGGTATGAATGATTTTTATACTCACCACTGACCAGAAATTTTCGCTCAATCTCGTAACCCATAAGAATTGATTTTTATATATCAACGCAAAATAAGCAAAAGAGTTTATATAAGATTAAACATATTTACATTTTTTAATCTTTTTTTACACACGGAAACGCTGACGATGGTCTCATGATGGTCTCACTATGGTCTCACTCATTATTTATTAAGAATTTGGTTTGAAACGAAATTTTTTTCAAGAATATTCACTATATTTCGACTTTTTTATAACAATATAATTTACTATGAAGACTTTAGCTAAATCTATTATTCTACTATCTTTCTTGTTTGTGTTCTCACAAACATTTGCGCAGCTGCAATTACCTGCAATATTCTCAGATAATATGGTGCTGCAACAACAATCGGATGCTCCCATTTGGGGAAAAGCAAACCCGGGATCAACAGTCAAAATCGTTCCTTCATGGAATGGAAAAGAATATGTCGCTACTGTTGATGCAAATGGAAAATGGATCGCAAAACTGCAAACTCCGTCGGCGGGGGGACCTTTTAAGGTGACTATAACTAACAACAAAACTACAAAGACTTTCCAAAATGTGATGATTGGCGAAGTATGGATCTGCTCGGGACAATCAAACATGGAAATGCCTCTTGCTGGATGGGGTAAGGTTAAGGACTATGAAAAGGAAATAGCAGAGGCTGTGTACCCAAATATTAGATTAATTCAGGTACAAAAGGCAACAAGCTCTTATCCGCTGGATGATGTGAAAGTGAATGGCGACTCCTGGCAGGAATGCTCACCGGCGACTATCGCTCTGTTTTCTGCAACGGCATACTTCTTTGGTAGGGACTTGCATAAAAACTTGAATGTTCCCATCGGATTGATTAATACGTCTTGGGGAGGTACAATTGCTGAAGCATGGACAAGCAAAGAATCTCTCATGACAATGCCGTATTTTAAAAATGCAGTCGAAGCTTATAGCGCTCTTCCTAGAGATGTTGAAGTGAGAAAGGCTTCTGTCTTAAAAAAACAGGAGGAATGGAACAATAATGCTATCGCAAAAGACTTTGGATTCGAAAAGAATATTCCTGTGGCTGCTAATCTGAACTATAACGATACGGATTGGACTACGGCAAAACTACCGGGGGCTTGGGAAACAAATGGTTTACCGGACTTTGATGGAGTGGTTTGGTACAGAAAAGTAATTGATATACCTCAACAATGGTCTAATAAGGAACTGACTCTTTCTCTGGGTACTATTGATGATAGCGATATTACATATTTTAATGGGGTTGAAATAGGACGTACTGACGGATATAATGTTCCGCGAAATTATACTGTTCCTAAACAGCTCGTGAAAAAGGGAAAGGCTGTTATAGCTATTCGCGTGTTCGACACTGCAAGCACAGGTGGTGTTCAGGGTGAACCTGATAATTTTTATATCGCTCCAAAAAACAATAAGGTTGCTATGATCAAATTGGGCGGGGATTGGAAATACAAATCATCGGTGAACATAAAAGAAATGGGGACTTTCCCTCGTCTTGACAATGAGAACCCAAATGTTCCTACTGCTTTGTTCAATGCAATGATAGCTCCGCTGATTCCTTACAGAATTAAAGGTGCAATCTGGTACCAGGGTGAGTCGAATGCCGACAGGGCTTATCAATATCGTACGCTATTCCCTCTAATGATCAACGATTGGAGAACTAAATGGGGATATGATTTCTCCTTCTACTTCGTTCAACTGGCTAACTTCATGGCAGTAAATAATGAACCTGAGGAATCGACTTGGGCTGAACTTCGAGAAGCACAATTGCAAACACTGAATCTGCAAAATACGGGTATGGCTACTATTATTGATATAGGTGAAGCTAATGATATTCATCCGAAAAACAAACAGGATGTGGGTAAACGATTGGCTTTACAGGCTCGGGAATATACTTATAAACAGAACATTACTTCTTCAGGACCAATGTATCATTATTATAGGCTTGAGGAAAATAAAATACGTTTGTTCTTCAAATTGGGCAATAGCAAATTGAAGGTAAATGGTGGAAATAACTTGAAAGGTTTCAGCATTGCTGGACCGGACAAAAAATTCTATTGGGCTGATGCGGTAATAGATGGGGAACAGATTGTTGTTAGCTCGCCTAAAGTGACTTTCCCTGTTGCGGTTCGTTATGCTTGGGCAAACAACCCAGCCTGCAACTTGAGCAACACGGAAGGACTGCCTGCTTCGCCTTTCAGAACGGATAATTGGACGGGACTGACTGAGAAAAATCAGTAAGGACTTTTTTAAATGAATATTCTATATCGTTAAAAATCAGGGGAGACCGTCAAAAAGGTTTCGTAAATACTTAATTATGTGAACTTTTAATCTCTTCGAGAATAAAACTGGCGGTTTCCACTGATTTTACATTACGAATGACTACTGATCGCTTTTTACCCATCTCACGGAATTTACAATCCCTGGGATGATACTGAACATAAAGCAATAACTTGTCAAAAACAGGTGATTGATAATAGGGGGATTTTTCATTTGAAATCAGATTAAGTGTCATCTGTTCGTTCTTAAGGACAATCTTTTCTAATCCTAACGATTTGCCTATTAATCGTAAATGAACTACACGGATCAACTCTTTTCCCTGAGCGGGGATCTTACCAAAACGGTCTTCTATTCGACTCACAAACTCTATGATGCCCATCTCGGTATCAATATTATCCAACTCTCTATAAATAGAAATACGCTCGGCATCGTTGGGGATATAATTGACGGGAAACATTAACTCTAAATCACTTTCTACTTGTACATCGTCTACAAAGAATTGCTCTTGCTCGGCCTTTTCCTTGATTTGCTCGTTATATAGATCGGAAAACTCGTCTTGCTTTAACTCGGTTACTGCTTCTCGTAATATCTTTTGATAGGTCTCATAACCCAAATCGGCAATAAATCCGCTTTGCTCGGCTCCTAACAGATTACCCGCTCCTCTGATATCAAGGTCTTGCATCGCAATATGAATACCGCTTCCAAGATCCGAGAAATTCTCTATCGTCTGTAAACGCCGCCTGGCCTCGGTTGTCAAAGTATAAAGCGGTGGGGCCAACAGATAACAAAAGGCTTTTCGATTACTTCGCCCTACCCTTCCGCGCAACTGATGCAGATCGCTTAATCCAAAATTCTGTGCATTGTTCACAATAATTGTGTTCACATTGGGCATGTCAATACCTGACTCTATAATTGTGGTGGCAATTAGTACGTCAAACTCTTGATTGACAAAGTCATTGATAATCTCTTCAAGTTTCTTGGGTTCCATTTGCCCGTGACCGACAGCAATTCTAACATCTGGTATTTCACGTTTTAACAGCGTTTCTAATTCGTAGATGTTGTTAATGCGGTTATTCACTAAAAATACCTGACCATTCCTGCTCAATTCAAAATTGATAGCATCTTTTATGACTTCAATATCGAATGTATGTACCTCTGTCTGTACAGGATAGCGGTTTGGAGGGGGTGTGGTGATGGTCGAAAAATCTCTTGATCCCATCAACGAGAACTGAAGGGTACGGGGAATAGGTGTTGCTGTCATAGTTAGAGTGTCGACATTCACCTTTATCTTCTTTAACTTATCTTTAGTGGAGACTCCAAGCTTTTGCTCTTCGTCTATAATGAGTAAACCAAGATCATGAAATTCAACATCTTTACCTACTAATCGATGCGTCCCAATGATTATATCAATTTTACCTTCTTTCAATTCGGCTAAAATAGCTTTCTGCTCTTTTGCGGAACGGGCGCGACTCAAATAATCAACTTTTACCGGGAAATCGGATAAGCGGTTCTGAAAGGTATGATAATGCTGGGTTGCAAGTACTGTGGTCGGCACTAATAGCGCAGTTTGTTTATTATCTGCTGCAGCCTTAAAGGCTGCTCTTATAGCTATTTCTGTTTTACCAAATCCTACATCACCACAAACTAACCTGTCCATCGGACGCTCACTTTCCATGTCACGCTTTACTTCACGGGTGGTTTTTAATTGATCGGGTGTATCTTCATACATAAATGAAGCTTCTAACTCTGTTTGCATGTAGGTATCTTTCGAAAAGGAATGCCCTCTCTCTTCCATGCGCTGAGCATATAGCGTGATCAGATCACGAGCAATATCTTTGATTTTAGATTTGGTGCGCTCTTTGGTGCGCTCCCATGCTCCAGAACCTAATTTATTGAGATGGGGCGCTTCGCCTTCTTTACCTTTATACTTCGATATCTTATGCAATGCATGGATCGACACAAACACGGCATCATTATTTTGATAGCTGAGCTTAATCACTTCTTGCACTCTTTCACCAATGCGCATTCTCACAAGACCAGCAAACTTACCAATACCATGATCGATATGAACAACATAATCACCGGGTTGCAACTGGTTGATCTCTTTTAATGTGAGTGCAATTTTCCCGGTGCGCGCTTTATCTGAACGAAGATTGTACTTGTGAAATCGGTCAAATATCTGATGATCAGTAAAACAACATATCTTCAAGGTCTCATCACTGAAGCCTTCATGAAGTGTCTTATTTATTGAATTAAATGGAATATGATCGTCTCTGTCTTCAAATATATGAAACAGACGCTTTTGCTGCTTTTGACTATCACTCAGGATATATAATGTGTATCCGTTATCTAAATAATTATGAGCCGATTCACTTATCAAATCAAAATTCTTATGATATAGTGGCTGGACTGATGTTTTAAAATCTATTGAAGCGTCTTCTAATTCTTGTACGTTACGATTGAAACGTATTTGCTTGAAGCTCTTTATTGATGCGGCAAACTCTGTATTTGTAATTAAATCGGCTTTAACAAAATCTACTTCTTTTTGATCTATCTGAATGGACATCTCATCACGAAAAACCGACTCAATACGACTTTCTATCCATTGAATATTCTCTAAACCAATAATTGTGTTTTTTGGCAGTAAATCAAATACCGTGGCATTGTTTGATTGCCTTTTACCCAATTCCGGAACAATTCTAATATCGGTAAACCTTTCTTTAGAAAGCTGGGATTCTACTTCGAAACTCCGAATAGTTTCTATCTCATCACCAAAAAAATCAAGTCGATATGGATATTCTGATGAGAATGAAAACACATCTAATATACTCCCTCTTTTAGCATACTGACCTGGTTCATATACGTAATCTACTTCTTCAAAACCAAAAGAATCTAACACTTCAGAGACAAAACCACTGTCAAGCTTTTCGCCTTGTGATATCTTTAATGTGTTCTTATTCAATGTTTCAACAGATACGGTTTTCTCTGCTAAAGCATCTGGATAACTTACTATTATAACCGGCGTTGATTTATTTTGTATCGTACTAAGTGTATCTGTACGTAAAACTTCATTTGCTGTATCAATTTGTCCATATTTTGCCGCCCTTTTATATGCAGATGGGAAAAACAACACATTCTCCTGACCAATAATCTGAGTTATATCATGATAAAAATAACCGGCGGTTTCTAAATCATTTAATATATATAAATAGGATTGAGGCAGCTTGTGAAAGATGCCTACAGCAAACATGGAACGTGAAGATCCATGCAAACCATTTACTAAAAGTGTTTTTACCTCTTTTAGTAACTTGCTTGTGGCTGAAACGTTAGGATTCGTTTCAAATAGTTGTTGTAATTCTAATATATCCAAAACTAATTGATAAGATAGTTGCAAAGATAAGCTTTTTTGAAATACAATATTCTAATATGCATAGAGAGATAAAACCTTTAACATCCAATATGTAATATTTAAATATTCTTGTTTTTATAATGATTATATTTGTGCTCAAATAGAAATATAACAATTTATGCAAGATCGATCTTTGCAATACCCGGACTATATATTCGAAGCTAGTTGGGAAGTATGCAACAAAGTAGGCGGAATTTATACAGTATTATCAACTAAGGCTAATTCTCTGCAAAAGAAAAATAAAGACCATCTGTTCTTTATTGGCCCTGACATTTGGACTGATGAACCAAATCCATGGTTCATAGAAGACAATACTCTTTTTCAGGATTGGTTGAGTTATTCAAAAAATAGTCAGAATTTAGATATTCGTATCGGAAGATGGAATATACCTGGAGAACCTATCGTTTTTCTTGTCAAATTCGATAAGTTTTTATCCAAAAAGAATGACATTTATACAAAAATGTGGCTTGATTTTGGGGTTGACTCTATTGATTCTTATGGGGATTATGACGAGTCTTGTATGTTTGCCTATGCCACAGCTATTGTCATTGAAAGTTTTTATCGGTTTTATCATTTGGAACCTTTCAATGTTATTGCTCACTTTAACGAATGGATGCTGGGGGTAGGTGCACTATATATTAAAAAATATGTGCCGAAAATTGCGACAATGTTTACCACTCATGCGACTTCTATTGGTAGATCTATAGCTGGAAACAATCTACCTCTTTATAAAAATATTCATAGCTATAACGGCGACCAAATGGCTCGCCAGTTGAATATGGTTGCAAAACATTCTATCGAAAAGAAGACCGCCCAAAATGTTGATTGTTTTACTACCGTTAGTGATATTACAGCTCAAGAATCTACGCAGCTTCTACAACGTCAACCAGATGTAGTTACTCCAAACGGATTTGAGAAAGATTTCATCCCTAAGAGTAATGCTAATAAAAAAGCACGAATAAAAGCTCGCTCTATATTAATAAATGTTGCTGAAAAGCTAGTTGGTCATTCAATAGAAAAAGATGCGTTACTAATTGCTACTAGCGGTCGTTACGAATATAAAAACAAAGGTATAGACGTATTTATTGATGCTGTTAATATGCTGAGAAAAGATTACAAAGTAGATAAAGATGTTGTTGCTTTTGTAATGGTTCCCGGCTGGATTAATGGGCCAAGAAAGGATTTACAAGAAATACTTCACAATAATGTTGATGTAAATAATACTTCCCTTACCAACCCATTTGTTACTCACGAATTACATGATAGAAGAAATGATATGGTAATGAACCAAATTCAATATCTTGGTTTTACTAATTCATCAAATGAAAAGGTGAAAATAATATTTATCCCTTCCTACCTTAACGGAAGTGATGGCATTTTCAATGTTCCATACTATGATTTATTGATTGGTTTAGATGTCTCTGTGTTTCCTTCATATTATGAACCATGGGGCTATACTCCACATGAAAGTGTTGCTTTTTCTGTACCAACAATAACAACAACACTTGCCGGATTTGGTTTATGGGCTAAGAAAAAACAAACTGAAGAAAAGATTGAGAACGAAAGTGTAAAAATTATAACACGAGATGATAGTAACTACAGTGAAGTTACAAAAGAAATTGCATTGACTCTCTTAGATTTCTCAATGAAAAGTGTCGAACAAATTCAACTAATAAGAATTCAGGCAAAAGAATTAGCAGACAAAGCCGATTGGGCACATTTTATTGAATATTATTATAAAGCTTATGACAAAGCATTGCATAATTCTTTTATAAGATTATCTCATCCATATACTTTGTAATTAGATTTAAAACACTATTTTTGTTTTGAATATTCTTTTTTTTAAAAAGTTAAACATCACTAAATGTGTTTTTTAACATAAAAAAGAAATAGTATAAGGTGTTTTTTTTAGTGCCTCATTTTGAAAGGATATTCAATCTTTTATGATCAAATAAATAATATAATTAACAATGATAATAAAATCGAGTTATGCGAATGCGCCAATTTGGCGAGATATTAATGTTCATCCTACTCTTCCAAATGAATTGAAACCTCTCGAGGAAATTGCACATAATTTATGGTGGGTATGGAATGAACCTGCAATTGACTTATTTAAATCCATTAACCCAATCGAGTGGGAATCAACAGGAAAAAATCCTGTTACTTTGCTTCAGAATCTTAAATCGGAACGTACAGAAGAATTAGTTAAGGACGAAGGGTTTTTACTTAAGCTCAAAGATGTTTTTGCTAAATTCAAGAACTACATGAAAGAAGAGCCAAACCATAGTCGACCAAGTATTGCGTATTTCAGTATGGAATATGGCTTGGCAAATATATTGAAGATCTATTCCGGAGGATTAGGCATTCTTGCCGGTGACTATTTAAAAGAAGCAAGTGATAGCAATGTTGATATGACAGCTGTAGGATTCTTGTACAGATACGGTTATTTCACACAAAGCTTGTCTATGGATGGACAACAAATTGCTAATTATGAAGCTCAAAACTTTGGAAATCTGCCTATTATTCAAATGATGGAGGGAGACGGAAAACCTATGATACTAGAAGTTCCTTTCCATGATCGAATAATTTATACTTATATATGGAAAGTTGCTGTTGGGCGTATCAATCTATTTTTAATGGACACAGATTTAGATCTCAACAGTGAATTTGACCGATCAATCACCCATCAGCTGTACGGAGGGGATTGGGAAAATCGTATGAAACAAGAATATCTTTTGGGTGTTGGTGGAATTCATTTATTGAATAAATTAAGCATTAAGAAAGATGTATATCACATGAATGAAGGTCACGCTGCTTTGATCAATGCAAAACGTTTGCTCGATTATGTTCAGCAAGGTCTCACCTTTAATCAGGCACTTGAAATTGTTCGTGCATCATCACTTTATACAGTTCACACCCCTGTTGCTGCCGGTCACGATTATTTCGATGAATCGTTGATTCACAAATACATGTACACTTTAGTACAAAAAATTGGCATCCCTTGGCAACAATTCATGAATATGGGTCGTGCTAATCCGGATTCAAATGAGAAATTCTCAATGAGCGTATTTGCACTAAATACTGCTCAAGAATCAAACGGAGTTAGTTTGCTTCACGGAAAAGTATCTCAAGAAATGTTTCAACCCGTGTGGAAGGGATACTTTCCTCAGGAATTACATGTAAATTACGTTACAAATGGCGTTCATTTACCAACATGGGCTACTTCAACAGTAAAAGCATTTTACGAAAAGAATTTTGATCCATCGTTCTATCAAGATCAATCCAATCTTGAGATTTGGAAAAAGATTTATGATATTCCAGACAAAGAGATTTGGGAACTTCGAATGCATCTTAAACAGAAATTAGTTGATTATATCAAAAACGAATTCATTGAAGGATGGTTAAAAAATCAAGCAGATCCATCACGTATATTGGCTATTCTTGAGAACATTAATCCAAATGCATTATTAATTGGATTCTCTCGCAGATTTGCTACTTACAAACGTGCACACCTCATCTTTTCAGACTTAGAGCGACTTTCTAAAATAGTGAATAATCCCGACCGTCCTGTACAAATCATTTTTGCAGGAAAAGCACATCCTGCAGATGGTGGTGGACAAGGATTGATCAAGCAAATTGTAGAAATCTCACGTCGCCCCGAGTTCTTAGGTAAGATCATTTTCCTTGAAAATTACGATATGCGATTGGCCAAACGTTTGGTTTCCGGTATGGATGTTTGGTTGAATAATCCAACTCGTCTTCAGGAGGCATCAGGAACGTCGGGAGAAAAAGCTGAAATGAATGGGGTATTAAATCTGTCTGTATTAGATGGTTGGTGGTACGAAGGTTATAAAGAAGGTGCCGGTTGGGCATTAACAGACAAGCGTACTTATGACAATCAAGAATATCAGGACGAATTAGATGCATCTACTATCTATTCAATCTTGGAAAATGAGGTTATCCCAATGTACTATGACCAAAACGGAAGTGGTTATTCGCATCGATGGATTCAATACATCAAAAAATCTATGGCAGAGATAGCTCCAAATTATACAACAAAACGTATGATGGACGACTATTATGATAAGTTCTATAATAAGCTTGCAAACCGTTCGAAGTTATTGTCTACCAACGATTATTCGAAAGCAAAAGAAATTGTAGCCTGGAAAGAAGATACCGTTTCTAAATGGGATCATTTTGAAGTTATTGAACTTGATTATGTACCAGATCAAACAATAGATTTTAATAATAATAAAGATACTGTTTATGGTAGAGTTGTAATAGACAAGAAAGATCTTAATTGTGATTTGGGTATTGATTGTGTGGTAGTTGAATTTGATCCTCTGAATAACAAATATGATTTGGTAGAGACCTACGAATTTGATTTGGTTAAACAAGAAGGAACACTATTGTATTTTGAATCAAGGAGAGCATTGAATGATCCGGGAGTTTATCAATATGGCTTGCGAGTATTTCCAAAGAATGCAGATTTGCCACATCGTATGGACTTTGCATATGTCCGCTGGATTGGATAAATTAGTACTTAAGTTTTATAATAAAGGGGCTGTTCCAAAAGGAC
>DHSL01000033.1 GCA_002411345.1 Bacteroidales bacterium UBA5287
CGTAAGAAACAACAAACAATAATGCAACATATTTCATCTATTGACACAAGATGTCAATATCTCTTTTTAATTTTGCCCAATTTCCTATTACATTCTTTGTGGTTGATTATGAATGTTTTTTTGTATTTTTGTTTTTCATAACTCATCAGCATGATACACTTTGATAATTATTCAATTTGGAATTGATCAATTAATAACCTTTTAAATCCGATATATAGATCTTCTGATGTTCTGATAAATCAATAGCATACAATAATATGAAAACTGAAAGTCATTCCATTAATGATGTTTTAGCAAAGAATGCAACCTCATTCTTTATACCGCCGTTCCAAAGAGCATATGCATGGGGAAGACCGGAAATTGAGCGTTTTTTTAACGATATATTGCGTATAGTGAATTCAGAACTTGATCCCAAGCAGCATGATAAGCTGGAGCACTTCTTCGGGACACTTGTCATTAAAGAGGAAAAGTCCGGTTTCGCGAATAAATCTGTAGTTGTGGATGGACAACAACGTCTTACAACCACATTGTTGTTTCTTATTGCATTACGAGATTTAGAAATTGAAGAGGCAAATCAGGATTTCATAACCCATAACTATCTTACAAATACCACATCGAGTTTTCAAGACAAAATCAAGCTTAAACAAGTAACAAAAGATTGGGAATCATACAGGGCGCTGGTTACAAAAAATCAACCTGACCCGGGTATCGTTTTTAATGCTTACAAGCTTTTTTTTAAATTGATTGAGGATGTCAAGCGTACCAATCCTGAAATAAAATTAGAGCACTATCTAATAGCAATCCAGAGAATCAATGTAGCTGTAATCTTTTTGGATGAGCGTCCTTTTAAAGGTGAGGATCCACAAATTATTTTTGAAACGTTAAACTCGCTAGGTAAACCCCTTACATTGTCTGATTTGGTCAGGAACTTTGTCCTTTTAAACATGGAAAGTTCTAATCAATCAGAAATTTACGAAAAAGTATGGCATCCCAAAATTGAGTTAATCCTGAACGACAATACTTCAAAATATTTTCGTGATTATCTTCAGTACAAAACAAGAACCTCTATCAAAGTAGTTAGCGACAACAATACAAAAGAGATTTATCAACTATTTAAAGATTTTGTTGAAGAGGAGTTTACTAACCACAACGACTTCATTAATGATATTGTACGTTTCGTTGGTTGGTATAAATGGATTATAACAGAAGTTGTTACAGACTGTATTTATACGGATTCAACGAGAGATAAAGAAGTTAAAGAGCTTCTGAGAAATATTTTCCACGACATCAAAGCAGAAGCTTTTAAACCGTTTGTGTTAGGCCTGCTGGAATACAATCAGGATAAGCGTAAGAATGTGCACTTGAGTGATGATCTCTTGATTTCAATATTGGAGACCATACGTACCTATCTGATTCGAAGAAGAATATTAGGTCTCACCCAGGGTGAAAATAAAAATATGGTTCTTTTGAGTAAGCATATCGAAAACCTTGCTCTTGGCAATGTTTCAATAATCGATTTACTTACAAATATGTTCTACAGATTGAGATTCCCGAACAACTATGAAATAAGGAATACCTTGCTTTTAATGAATTTCTATGAGGGATTGAAGAAGTACTCGAAATTTGTTTTAGGCAAGATTGAAGAAAATAACACAAAGGTTGCGGTAGATTTTCGTAATCCAAAGATAACGATTGAACATATCATGCCCCAGAATTTAAATGAAGATTGGATAAATGACTTGGGCGAAAATTATAATGAAGTTCATAAAAGATATTTGCACAACATTGGAAATTTAATTCTGACAGAATTTAATAGTGAAATAGGAAATAAGTCTTTCATTACAAAAAAAGAAAAACTATCAACTTCATCCTTAAACTATAGATTGGATGTAATCAACAGAGATATTTGGAATGAAACCAGCATCGAGGATCATCAAAAAAATATGATCTCATGGTTTCTGAATACTTTCCCTCTACCGGATGATTATAAAGACAAAGACAATTGGAATGTGAAAATTGTTGAGAGTATGCGATTCTCACCGTTGGATACCGATGCCGGTAATCTAGCCGAGGGTAATAGGCCTACAGAGATTATCATTGATGGGTTTACTTTTAAAGCAACATACTGGCAAACCGTGTTCATTGCTTTCCTGGACTATTTAAAGAAAAGTCCCGAATATGATTTTGATGCAATTCTGGACAATCAGTTTGAACTGTTCGGAAAAGATGTAATCGTTAAATGGCATATATTGAAGCCGAGAATTGAAGAAAATATTGATTTGACCTGGAGATACAAAACATTTGAGGGTAAGAATTGGGAAAAAGCAAAGAACTTGACGGATGATACATTCTTTATACATATCAATATCTCTGCGTCTAACTGCATGACCCGAATTTCAAATATCATGAACAAGTTCAACATGCCTGAAGAATCAGTAGAAATAGTTTTAAAATGACAATTAGAATGGCATAGAGCATCCACACTCCTCAAACTCGTTTTGAACTTATTTTGAATAATAGAAGATAAGTTTAGAGCATTTGCACTTCATGCCACTATCTCCTGTTTCCGTTTATTTCTTTTTTTTATTGACCTTTTCGGCTTATTTTTGTAACACGCAATTATTAAAACGTAATTGTGCAGATACGAATTGTAAAAACCGATGACAAACACACGAATAAAAGGAGTGGCTAAGGGTTTAGTTAAATAACATAAGATATGAATAAACAACAATTGGCA
>DHSL01000015.1 GCA_002411345.1 Bacteroidales bacterium UBA5287
ACGGTTATTTAGGACTAGTCAATATACATAAAATCACTTTTTACTAAACTTTCCTATCCTCTCAATCCTTTTGACTATCTTTGTAAAAATTTTTCAAAGATGATACATTCAATGACAGGTTACGGCAAAGCCGTTACAGAACTACCTAATAAAAAAGTAACTATTGAGATTAAATCGCTAAATAGCAAACAATTTGACTTGTTTACACGTATTCCACAAATCTATAAAGAAAAAGAAATTTCATTACGCAACTCACTTGCTAAAGAACTTGAACGTGGTAAAATTGACTTTAATCTCAATGTTGAAATGATCTCTAAAGATGTGAGTGCAAAGATTGATCATTCTGTTGTAAAACAATATTATCAAGAGATTAAAAAATTAGTTCAAGAATTGAATATTCCAGAACCTATAGATTGGTTTTCAAGTTTGCTTAAATTGCCTGATGTACTAAAACAAGAAACTGAAGCATTGGACGAAAATGAATGGCTGATAATTGAAGAAGCAAAAGAAAAAGCAGTAAATGAATTAAATTCTTTTAGGAGACAAGAAGGAATTATGTTACAAAAGATTCTGACAGAAAAGATCGAAAATATAAAAACATTGCTTGAAGAAATCGCACCTTTTGAAACAGAACGAATTGAAAAAATACAGAGTAAAATTGGTGAGGATTTACAACGATTGGTAAATGTGGAATACGATAAGAATCGATTTGAACAAGAAATGATTTATTATATTGAAAAACTGGACGTAAACGAAGAGAAAAACCGACTTTCTAATCATTTGTCGTTTTTTATCGAAACAATGAATGATAATCAATCACAAGGTAAAAAGCTTGGATTTATAGCTCAAGAAATGGGACGAGAAATAAATACTCTTGGTTCAAAATCAAACCATTCTGAAATGCAACGGATCGTTGTGAAAATGAAAGATGAACTTGAGCAAATCAAAGAACAAATCCTTAATATTCTATAGATTTATAAAAACAGATTGCATTATGTCTAAACTTCTAATATTTTCAGCTCCATCAGGATCAGGGAAATCAACACTCATACGTTTTCTGCTTACTCAGAACCTCAATATCCAGTTTTCAATATCAGCTACAAGTCGTCAACCTAGAGGAGATGAAAAAGATGCTGTAGAATACTATTTCCTGTCTCCAGATGAGTTTCGTCAAAAAATTAAAAATGGAGAGTTCCTTGAATATGAAGAAGTATATAAAGATAGCTATTATGGCACTCTCAAAAGTGAAGTAGATCGTATTTTAGCCGAAAACAAAAATGTAATATTTGATGTTGATTGTATAGGAGGATTAAATATAAAGAAAATTTATGGAGATCGTGCATTAAGCATATTTGTAATGCCTCCTTCAATGCAAGCATTACAAGAAAGATTGAAAAAAAGAGGAACCGATTCACCAGAAGTAATTAAGAAAAGACTTGAAAAAGCTGAATACGAAATAAGTTTCGCACCTCAATTTGACGTCATCATTCAAAATGATGACTATGATCGAGCTAAAAATGAAACACTTGAAATAATTTCAAAGTTCATTGAACAATAATATATGAAATCAATAAAATTATTATTCTTATCATTGATAACATTTATGTCAATGATGGCTAATGCATCTATTGACAAAAGAACTGAAATATATGCTATCAAAGATGAACAAGAATTGAAGGTTGATATATACACTAATGATTCTATCAAAATTAAGAACAAACCATGCCTGGTTTTTGTATTTGGTGGTGGATTTAAAGAAGGTAATCGAGATAAACCATACAATTTAGATTATTTTAATTATTTTGCTAATAAAGGTTATATTGTGGCTTCAATTGATTACCGCTTGGGGATGAAAGGGGTTAATGTATCGGGGATTAAGTTCGTTAGAGCAATCAATCATGCAATTAATTTAGCTGTATCAGATTTATTTTCGGCCACTAATTATCTACTAAACAATGCAAAAGAGCTTAACATTGATCCTACACGAATTATAATAAGTGGTTCAAGTGCAGGTGCCATAACAGTTTTACAAGCCGATTATGAGTTGAGTGACCATAAACAATCTGCCAATATTTTACCTAATGATTTCCGCTATGCGGGAGTAATCTCATTTGCAGGAGGAATATTTAGTACTGAAGGATTACCAACTTATAATCAACAACCTGCCCCTACTCTTTTTTTTCATGGAAGTAAGGACAAACTTGTTCCATATAGTAAAATTCAATTATTCAAACTTGGTTTCTTTGGATCAGATAAATTAGCACAAAGATTTAGAAAAAAAGGATATCCATATATGTTTTATAGTATGGAAGACAACGGACATGATGTTTCAACATATCCTCTCAAAGAGTTTCATCACGAAATTGAACAGTTTATAGAGAATTTTGTTTTTGATAAAAAACAGTGGATGATAGATATTGACATGAAAGATAAGTTACGTCAATCAGACACATCAACAAGTATAGAGAATTATTATTGATTTAGAATCCAACATAATCATAAAAAATAAGTGCAAAATATCTTAGAGAGATATATTCTACCAATTGCAATGGTTATTGGAATAACACTCCATAAACAATTATACGTTTTTTCACCATTTCTGCCTATACTAATCTCACTCATGTTATTTATAACATACAGTAGGATTTCATGGAAAGACATACAACTTACAAAGTTTCATTATATTTTATTGTCTATACAATATTTAGGTAGCGCAATTGTATATTTGATATTGCAACTTATCAACGAATCTATTGCTCAAGCTGTTATGATTTGCATACTTGCATCTACTGCAACTTCAGCTCCTGTAATTGCTGGAATATTAGGTGGAAATATTGCAACAGTTGCTGGTTACTCAATGATAAGTAATATAACTTTATCTGTAGTTGCACCTATTTTCCTTTCTTGGATTGGCAATACTGGTACGTCAATTAATTTCATTGAATCTTTTTGGCTAATTTTACTAAAAGTGCTTCCTGTACTAATACTTCCATTAGTTTTAGTACTATCATTACGAAAAATAACTCCAATATTCATTAAGAAAGTACGTTCTGCACAAAACATATCTTTTTATCTTTGGGCTATTTCACTAACAATCGTATTTAGCCAGGTAACACAATTTGTAATTTCACATCATAACGACTCATTTATTCTTGAAATCACAATTGCATTAGCTTCTTTAATTACCTGTCTACTTCAATTCTATTTTGGAAGAAAAATTGGAAGAAAATTTGATCGCACAATTGCTGGAGGTCAAGGATTAGGCCAAAAAAACACTGTTCTAGCAATTTGGCTGACTCAAACATATCTAAATCCAATAGCTACACTTGGTCCAGGAACTTATGTCTTATGGCAAAACCTGGTTAATTCATGGCAAATATGGAAAAAGAAACATAAAGACAACATTGAGAAACATATGGCTGAAACAAAATCCAAGTCCGAATAAATAAATAAAAAAGTCAGCTATAAAGAATTTTATCCATTACCCAATTCGTTCTAGCTGCTGAAATTCCAGTACTTACTGGCATTTCTCCAACACCATTCATATAATCTACTATGTTTTGAATGAGGTTAAATTGAATGTTTTCTGGTCTTTTTTCATTAAATTTCTGTACTCCCTCAGATGTTTCAAGAATGATAGACTTACGTTTAAATGTTGAGCATGACAATTTACCTTTTGTGCCAATAAAATCTATAACATCAATACTAGCTTTCTTAGTAGTTACAAAAGTCCAACTTCCACTACCCAAAACACCCGATTGAAATTTAAAAACACCACTTACAGTGTCTTCTACATCATACAACCCGGCAATGTTAGTTGAATAACCTTTTACTTTTTCTATGGGTCCAAAAATAAAATCAAGCAAGTCGAGTTGATGAGATGCAAGATCATAAAAATAACCAGCCCCGGCAATTTTTTTATTTAAACGCCAAGGCAAATTATCTCTATTCAAATCAGCAACTAAAGGAGGAATAGCAAAACGAATTTGCACGGAAGTGATCTCACCCAATTCACCATCTTCAATTAATTGTTTTACTCGAAGAAAATAAGGTAAAGTCCGACGATAATAAGCAACAAAGCAAGGAACTCCTGTAATCTCAGATACTTTGTTGATTTTAAGACAATCTTTATAAGATGCTGCCATTGGTTTTTCAATATATACAGGTTTACCTGCTTTCATCGAGGCAATAGCATATTCTGTATGAAATTTAGGAGGCGTTGCAACATAAATCGCCGTGACTTCAGGATCATTTATTAATTTATATGCATTATTATACCATTTACCAATTTTGTGACGAGTCGCAAAATCCTTAGCCTTTTCTGAATCTCTCCGCATTACAGCAACAACATCAGATCCATTAGCCTTTCTAAATGCAGGACCACTTTTCTTTTCTGCAACAGCACCACAACCAATAAATCCCCAATTAACCATCTATGCCTCTTTCCACTGATTTCTTAACAACTCTAAAGCAGCAGGAACAACAATATTGCGATCTCCCTGGCAACCGCATTCAAAACTCACATATTTGTCATAACCAATCATTTTGAGTCCCTTGAATCCGTTTACATAATTATCTGCTTCGCCATCTTCACCGGGCATACTTCGCCTTTTACGACTTGCTACATGAACATGCTGTAAATATTTGCCTGCAGAAATAAAAGCTCCCATATCAGAATTTTCTTCCCATGTCATATGCCAGAAATCGCCCATGCAAGTAACTCCGGGATTATTAATATCACGACAGATAGATGCTGCGTCACCAACTTGTCGAAGATAAAATGCCTCTTTTCTGTTCAACGGTTCAAAAATAACTGTTGTCCCAAATTTTTGAGCATAATTACCCATTTCATTAAACTGCTCACATAAAAAATCACGAGTCTCTTGAGTATGCGGCATAACAGGTATTTGTGAATTGAATGCCGGAACAATAATCACTCCTGTCGATCCAAGATCACCAGCTGCTTCAATTATTTCATTCATTGTATCGCGACATTTCTTACGAATAGTTTCGTCTGTCGAAAGAATGAATCCCTCAAATCCGGCGCAAATAGCGCTAACTTTAATATTACGTCCTTTTAAAGCATCTTTGAACTCTTTTACACGATTTTTCAAAGCATTACCACCGGGTTCAAATCCAACGACTCCATGTTTTTCCATAAAATCGAATTTCTCATTTAGATTTTTACCTGGAGCGGTTCCTTCTTGAAAAGAAATATTCAACTTAGCTTTCTTATTATCAAAAGTTTCTGCTCCTATAGCAGAAACTTTTGAAGTGCAGCCCCCAATTGTTGTAAGAGCTGCACCTGCTATTGAAGTCTTAATAAAATGACGTCTGTCAAATATAGCCATTTTCTTAACTTTATTAACCTTTAGCTGTGCCTGGAACAGGTACAGTAAATCCTGACATATCCATTTTACCAATATTAAGATCTTTTGGAGTATAATCCAAAGAAGATGCTGTCATTGCTTCCCAAGTGGTTTCTTGACCAGAATAAGCAGATTCGCGTCCCATAACAGCAGCCATGTTAGAAACAGCAGTTTCTGATGCTAGTTCAATAGGTTTGTTAGCGCGAATACTATTAATCAAGTTAACATGTTCCAATACATAAGGATTTGTTTGTTTATATGTAGCCTTTTCTGCTTCTTCGTCAAATCTCCAAACTTCATTTCCTGCCAAGTCTTTTATAACATAACCACCATTACTTGTCCATGAGCCTTTTGTTCCTTGGATAAATTCACTTACATTATTAACACAACCATCGATTTGACGACACATGCTGTGAAGATGAACTCCATTCTCCATAGTGAAATCAATGCTGAAATTATCATATTGATCACCAGTTATACGACGTTGACGAGAACCAAATCCAACAGCGCTTACAGGTTTTAATCCACTAAACCAAGTAAATACGTCAATATTATGAACATGCTGTTCAACAATATGATCACCAGATAACCATTTCCAGTTTACCCAATCTCTATCCATATATTCGAAATCACTCCATCCTGGTTGACGATCTCTGTACCACAACATACTTTGATTCCAATAAACAGTTCCACCAGTGATTTCTCCAATTGTACCTTCCATAATCTTTTTGAAAGATTCAACATAACCACGTTGGTGATGACGTTGAGTACCAGTAACTATACAAAGATTTTTTGCTTGAGCTTGTTTTGCAGCAGCAACAACTGTTCTATATCCTACAGCATCAACGAAAATTGGTTTTTCAAGGAAGCAGTGTTTATTCTTTTCTACTGCATATTTAAAATGTTCGGGACGAAAAACTGGTGGAGTCGCAATAATAAGAACATCCAAGTCGCAATCAATAACTTGTTTATATGCGTCAAGTCCTACAAAACGTTTGTCAGCTGGAACATCAATATTCTTGTCATTCTTAAGTTGGTTGGCAAGACCTTCAACTTTTTCTTGTAACACATCCCCTAAAGCAACAATTGTTACGCCATTAGCAGAATTTAGGAAATCCATAGCTGCACCTGATCCGCGACCACCGCAACCAATAACACCTGCTCTTAATTCTTTACCATCTGCTGCCATGTCGGGTAGTTCAGGAATATAATAACTACCTGCCTCTTTTAGAGGTGTGTAAACAGTTTTTTTATCTCCACTTGTACATGAAGTCAAAAACCCTGTTGAACCGGTACCTACAGCTCCAAGTGCTCCAACAGCTGCAGTCGTTTTTAAAAATGATCTTCTAGAAAAACTATTTTTCATTGTCTTAAAAATTTAAATAAGTTTATTTAATTATTAATTTGTTATAATAGAATCTGTTTCACATACCACACGGAACCCAATACCTTTTATATCTGAATACCACCAGATACTTTTTGGCTGTTGAGGATCAGTTTTTAACCAAACATCATGTTTTGTATAGTCACGTGCTGCACTGCGAACATCTGCAGCATCAGAAGTAAAATTACCTCCTCTAACCACCCATTCGTCACCCTGAGTAATAATTGGATCAGTAGAACCACTGGTTTTTTTATAAGCTTCAGGATCATATTTATCTGCACAATATTCCATCACGTTACCAAGCATATTCTTAAATCCAAAAGGATTAGCTAATACCAACGAGGGTTCTTGTGTTCGGTTATTACTGTTCTTTGAATAAATAACGTAGGAACTTATACTATCTGTTTTTGACTTAAATACATTTCTTAAAAAACCATGATCAGAGAATTCCTTGGGACTGCCCGAAAAGAAATAAGGGGTTTGTGTTCCTGCGCGAGCAGCATATTCCCATTCTGCTTCTGTAGGAAGACGATATTTCTTTCCAGTTTTTTCCGATAACCACTGACAGAAAGTTTCAGCAGCATAATGTGTCATTGTGATAGCAGGGCGATTGCCAGCTCCCCAACCTTGATCAGGAAACCCAAAAGGAGGAGTTGGCCCTGATATCGCATCCACTCCCATCGCATTGAGGTTGTTTTCATAAATTACCTCAGGTGGAGTTCTGCCCTCACTCATAGTTTCTGAATAAAATGCCCAATATTGATCCCAGGTTGTTTCTACCTCAGCCATAAAGAAAGGACTAACATTAACTTCATGTTGAGGAGCTTCATCTGGTTTGTGGAATGGTTCCTTGTCTGAACTTCCCATAGAAAATTTACCTCCTGGAACAGCTATCATATTCATAGTAACTAATGTTCCGGGTATCTGTTCTGTAAAATTATTGAATGATGTAACAGTTGTTGATTGTTTGAAAAATAAGCTTGTATCAACACGAGCAGATGTTGATGCTCCGGGTATACCGGCCATTTGTCCATGGGCATAATTCGGATTATAATGTCCGGCATCCAAATGGCAACTAATACATTGCAAATCTAACTTTTCTTGATTCTCTTCGTAATATAAATGGGCTGTAACAGCATCATCAGTAACACCTTGGGGAAACAAATTCTGATGACACTTAACACAAGACTCATTAGGGATATAGGTAACGGCATAATCTAATTCCGATTTCCTTTCCCAATCTATATCGGCAGCATCTTTTGTAAGAAAACCCCAAACATCTCTAATACCAAGCTCTGCTTTTGCTGTATAATGCTTCCATGTATTATTTTTTGGAGGTAAATGACAATCAACACAATCGGTCGTAACACCACTGGCATTATTAACATGCACAGATTGTTTCCATGTTTCTTCAGCATGAGGATGAACATGACACTTCATACATGACTCATTTGATGAAAAATAAACCGATGTTTCATATAACGAAGCAACTAAAATTATCCCTAAAATTAAACCGGCTAATACAAAAAAGACTTTTCGTTGAAGAAATTTCTTCTTCGGTTTACTGTTTCTATTGGATTTACTAGATCTTATCATTCTTGGTAAGTTAGAATAAATAAATAGTTTGTTTCTATCAAAATATATACTGCCCGTAAAAGTACAAAATAATATTAAACTTTAAAAAATTAATGTATCAATTACGCTTTAAATTATTGAAATCATACTTAATATTAACATTATAACTAATTATAAGCTGCGGCAGACTGTTTTATTATTGACCTTGCTGTATCTATTAAGGTGTCTTTTTGTTTTTCTTCATCGGATTGAGTTAATGAAACATAAAAATCTGGCTCAACTCCAAATTCAATTTGTTGTTTTTCGGCATTATACATTGGGGAAGCAGAAAACCTGATGGACCAACCATTGGGCAACTCAGACGAAAAAGGTAGTCCGCTGCCTCCACCGGTTTTATCACCAATAACAGTAGCATTTGGAGCATATTTCATTATGCTCACAAATTCATTGGTGGCACTATAACAACCGCGATTTGATAGTACAACTACTGGTTTTTGATATCGAATACTGTTCGAACTTTCTACATATTTTGGATAAAGTTCTGAGAAATTGTTGTGCTCGGGACCTTTTTTATGGGAGATATAACCAATTAATGTTTTTTCATTAAAAAAACGACTTGTTAGTTTTTCTACGTTCGAAAGACTACCACCGCCATTTCCTCTAACATCTATTATAAGTCCATCACAGATTGCTAATCTTCCAAGTACCTGAGAAATATTAGCTTCACCTAAATCATTAGAAAAACTGCTGTAATAGACGTAACCAACATTATCATCTAATATTTTATAATATAAACCACTAGCAATACCATATTCTTTGGTTAGATACTTCCCAACTATTTCAGAATTAAAGTTTGCAGGAAAATCTTCTTCCCATTTCCAATAGCGAGTTATATCATGAGAGGCTATCAAATTAACATGACCGTCTTTTAATTCAGCAAGCATCTGACCCATCAATTTGAAAAGTGACTCATTGCTCATTGATGAGGTAACTCTTGGACTATAAGCATTATAAATGGAATCCCAATCAATATCTTTATACTCAAAAAAACAATAATTTTGGTCTAGGATTGTCCATAAAGCATTGAAATTTCCATGTGGATCATCATTAAATTCCATTGATGCATCTTCGCATCCCAAAAAAAGAATACTTAAACCGAGAAACAAAATGATTATCAAATGATTTAATCTCATCATAAAACTAAATTATGATTATGGCATTAACAACTTACTAAATTCTCTAAATGAATATCGATAATAATTTAAATCAATATCATTGAAACTACCTGATATGTTTCCTGAATGTGAAAACTGCCAAATTACCCAATTGTCTATCTCATCTGATGGCTCATCTTCTAAATCACAAATCCACAATGGATTATCAGGAAAATGATCTTTTATGTAAAGTTTATAACAATCCTTATTCGTATATATTACAGGCCTAACTCCATAGTATTTAAACAACTCTTTTTCAAGCACTTTCAACTCTTTCACTATTTGATCACGCTCTTTAGAATTCTTATACATTCTGTTGTATCGAGAATGCTCAACATCTATAGCTGGAACCAAATCTTCTGTATCTACATTTGAATTGGTTATAAATAATTTTGCTTGCTTTTCTCCATCAAGTTTAAAAGCATAAAAAAGATATGTTCCAACTCTTAATCCGACCTCCTTGGCTAGCTTATAGTTTTCTTTATAATCTTTATCTTTAATTGAAACGCCTTCCGTAGATTTCAAATAAACAAAACAGACATTTTCTTCACGTAGCTCATCCCAATTGACTCCTCCATTATGATGCGAAACATCAACACCTCTTACAGGATATTTCAATGTAAAAGCAGGATGATTGAATGTGTTTAACAGCGAATTATGTACGGTTTTAATTCTAAAAACACCCCAAACAAGAATTCCTAAAAGAAGAGCACTGGCTATTAACGTAATTACACGAAGTTGTCTTTTCGATAATTTCTTTTTCCTTTTACTCCTCTTTCTTGGACTTCTTTTCCTTTTTATGGTCATTAAAAAAATGAAATCATTTTAAAGGAATCTTCTTAATCCGTCGCAAATGTCTGCCTCCTTCAAAAGGAGTATTTAAAAATGAGACAAGGATTTCATATATTTCATCCTCTGTGAGGAGCCTGCCAGGAATACAAAGGATATTTGCATCATTGTGGGCACGTGCATAAAAAGTCACTTCCTTATTCCAGCAGAGTGCAGCACGGACTCCTTTATGTTTATTGACTGTCATATTGATTCCGTTGCCTGTTCCACAAATAGCAATGCCCGGATAACAATCGCCATTCTCTACGGCTGATGCCATAGGATGAGCAAAATCCGGATAATCGCAACTGTCACTTGAATATGTACCAAAATCTTTATAGGGAATTCCTTTTTTCTCTAACACTTTGATTACATATTGTTTTGCAGCATATCCTGCATGATCGGAGGCTAATCCAATTGGAATTTCTATATCATCAAATAGTGACATTATTTATTTTTTTAAGAGTTTTTTAACTTGTTCAAATACATTCTTTCCTGTGAAACCGAGTTTCTCATCAAGCACTTTGTAAGGAGCCGAAAATCCAAACGAATTCAAACCCCAAACGGTTCCATCTGCACCAACTAATCCTTCTAATGTAACAGGAAGACCGGCAGTCAAACCAAATTTCTTTTTACCTGATGGCAATACTGATTTTTGATATTCTGGTGATTGACGCCTAAATAATCCTTCTGATGGAACAGATACAATGCGGACTTTTATTCCTTCTTCACTTAATAATTCTGCACCTTCTACAAGGGTTGCCACTTCTGAACCGGATGCTAAAAGGATCACTTCATAATCAGATTCATCTTTAACTATATAAGCACCTTTTTCAGATTGTAATGATTCTTGATAACGAGATGATGATGCAGGAAGATTTTTTACATCCTGACGTGATAGAATCAATCCTGTTGGTGAATTTGAATTTTCTAAAGCCATCTTCCAAGCAACAGTCGTTTCATCAACATCGCCGGGACGCAAAACTAGAACAGAATTGTTACCATTGTGATTTTGGAGTTTTTCCATCAAACGAATCTGGGCTTCTTGCTCTACTGGCTCATGAGTCGGGCCGTCCTCTCCTACTCTAAATGCATCATGAGTCCAAATAAATATAACTTGCTTTTCCATCAATGCAGCCAAACGGATAGCGGGTTTCATGTAATCCGAAAATACAAAGAATGTTCCGCAAGCAGGAATTACTCCTCCGTGGAGACTCATTCCAATCGAAAGGCATGCCATAGTTAATTCTGAAACACCTGCTTGTAAAAATGCACCTGAAAAATCACCTTTCTTGAACGCATGGGTTTTCTTTAAGAAACCATCTGTCTTGTCTGAATTTGACAAATCGGCAGATGATACAATCATATTTTCAACTTGCTCTGCTAAAACGCCTAACACGGTAGCTGAAGCTGCACGAGTGGCGGAATTTGGCTTTTGCTGAATATTTGCCCAATCAATATTTGGAAGTTCACCGGCAAACCATTTTTGTTCTTTTTTGGCCAACGCTGGATTTGATATTGCCCATTCTGAATGATAAGCTTTCTTTTTGGCTACAATTTCTTTGAGCTCTTCTTTCCTCTTCTCATATAACTGAACGGATTCGGGGAAAATCACAAAAGGATTTTCGGAATCGCCTCCAAGATTCTTAATTGTTTGAGTAACATCACCTCCGGCGGCACTTAATGGTTGACCATGAGTGGATACCTTTGACTCAAATGATGTTCCATCACTGGCTAAAGCACCCTTGCCCATTACAGTATTTCCAATAATCAATGTGGGTTTTTCTTTCTCCAATTTAGCTTTTTTAAGGGCTTCACGGATTTCATCTACATTGTTACCATCAATTTCAATTACATTCCAATTCCATGATTTATATTTAGCCGCTATGTCTTCTGAACTAACATCATGGGTTACTGTCGATAATTGAATGCTATTTGAATCGTAGAACATAATTAAATTGTCAAGTCCAAGGTGACCTGCAATCCTGCCAACTCCTTGAGATATTTCTTCCTGAATCCCTCCGTCCGAAATGAATGCATAAATCGTTTGATTCATTACATCTCCTAACCTGGATTTCAAAAATTTAGCCGCAATTGCTGCTCCTGCTGCAAAAGCATGACCTTGACCCAAAGGACCGGAGGTATTCTCAATGCCTCTTTCTACACATAACTCGGGATGACCGGGAGTCGGACTGCCGTATTGACGGAACCCCTTGAGCTCATCTAATGTGAATTTATCACTCAAACAAAGGACTGAATATAACATCGGAGACATATGTCCCGGATCCATAAAAAAACGGTCTCTTGATTCCCATTTTGGATTTTCGGGATCGTATTCCAGAAATTCACTGAATAAAACGTTGATGAAATCTGCACCACCCATGGCACCACCGGGATGACCGGATTTAGCTTTTTCTACCATTGATAGTGATAAAATACGAATATTGTCTGCTACTCTATTCATTAATGCTATATCATTCATACATTGAGTTTTTATTATTCTACTTTTATTGTTGATGTTCTCAGGAAAGCAAAAATACAAAGATTTATTAATGAAACAGCGAAAAACACAATATAATTATATCACAATTTTTTAATATTTTTTCAAAAACATTTAATATAAGATACTTACATAATATATTTAACACTATTTAACCTTACATTCTTTGCTTTTACCTACTCTGATGGTCTCACGCTCCTCTCACCATGGTTTCACAATCTATCACGTTAATTTTTATATCATAATATCAATTTATGCAAACATACAAATTTCAAGATATAATTACTTCTCTCAACAACACAATATTTCCACCAATAGCTTCAATTACTAATCAATATTTACAATTTACACCTAAAACCTCTTTAAACAAAACAATTGTTCTATCAGCGTTTTCTTGCATATTATTTATATTTTTGTGATTCAAATGGTTTCAATATCTCAATTAATATGCCGCTAAGTAAGAATAAAATAAAGTATATTCAGTCGCTTAAAGACAAAAAGAATAGAACAGAACATAAGACATTTGTAGCTGAAGGTGCTAAGTTGATTATCGACTTACTGCCTGTTTGCAAATGTCAGTTTTTAGCAGCAACTCCTGAATTTCTGAAAGCAAATACTCAAATTAAGGCTGAAGAGATTGTTGAAGCTTCTGAAGATGAATTAAAAAAGGCTACTTTCTTGAAAACTCCGCCGCAAGCAATTGCTGTATTTTATCAGTTCGATAATATTTTACCGGATATTCAAAATGAACTGAGTTTGATACTGGACGGAATTCAAAATCCGGGAAACTTGGGAACTATTGTACGAATTGCCGACTGGTTTGGATTTGAACATATATACTGCTCATCTGATACAGCTGATATTTATAACCCCAAAACTGTACAGGCTACAATGGGGGCGCTTGCACGGGTTCGTGTTTATTATCTGGATTTGACTGATTTACTTTCAAATCATAAGGACTTACCTGTGTATGGAACTTTTCTAAATGGATATAACATTTATCAAGAAAAGCTAGCAACAAAAGGATTTATAATAATGGGAAACGAGGGTAATGGAATAAGACCAGAATTAGAGAAAATAGTGTCTCATAGAATCTCTATACCAAACTACCCTACTGAAAGAGAAACAGTTGAATCGCTAAACGTGGCAGTGTCAACTGCAATTATTTGCTCTGAGTTCAGAAGAAGAATGTAATTAAACAAAAAAATCACGTATAAATACGTGATTAACCTAAAACAAATTTATTAAGAGAAAAAGTACACTCTATTTATTGTGAGTGTGGGTGGAAGATGGGGCTCGAACCCACGACCTATGGAACCACAATCCATCGCTCTAACCAACTGAGCTACGACCACCATAATTTGTGGGTGCAAAGATATATATTTTTTCTTTAAACAAAAGCAAATTCTTTGTTTTTTTCTTTTTTATCTTCATAACAGAACAATTGATATAAATATTTGGTACTTTTGAATGCATAAAACAAAACATCGTGGATAATAAAATTAAACTATCTATTTTGGGGATCTCATATAGTCAGGTTCAACCAGGTGCATACGCATTGATTTTTGCTGAAGAAAATGGAATACGCCGATTGCCAATCGTAATCGGCACTCCAGAAGCGCAATCTATCGCTATTGCGATTGAAAAAATAAAACCACCCAGACCGCTTTCGCATGATTTATTAAATAATATCTTCAATGAGTTAGGAATTAAATTGGTTGAGGTTTACATATATAAATTTGAAGATGGGGCTTTCTTCTCCGAACTAGTACTCAGACAAAATGATAAGGAAATTAGAATTGATTCACGCACATCAGATGCCGTAGCTCTTTCTATAAGAACAAATTCACCTATTTATACAAATGAAACTATCCTTCGCGAAATGGGAGTTGTCTTTGAAGAGGAATTTGTTTCTGAAGATGAACCAATTGAAGAGAACGAAGAAGAAGAACTCAATCATGATGATCTGTCTAATCTAAGATTAGACGAACTTAAAAAACTGCTTGATGTAGCTGTAAAAAATGAGAATTATGAAGAGGCTACTCGACTTAGAGATGAAATAAATAGTCGCAACAATCCTTCATAAACTGAAATGAACGATACTCTATTTTATTATTCTGATATAAAAAATAACCCTCAACTACCTGAACAGGAATCCAAACATTGCATTAAAGTTCTTCGAATGAAGGAAGGTGATTTTCTAACGGTAACTGATGGGAAAGGGGCTTTCTATGAGTGTACTTTACTGGATAGTAACCCAAAGAATTGTACACTAAGTATTAATAATATTATTGAACAACCTAAAAGTTGGAATTTTAATCTGCATATAGCTTTTGCTCCGACAAAAAATATGGATCGAAACGAATGGTTTGTCGAAAAAGCGACAGAATTTGGCGTGGACAGACTAACACCGTTGAATTGCCGATTCTCCGAAAGAAAGGAGATCAAAAAGGAACGATTGGAGAAGATTCTCATATCGGCCATGAAGCAATCGCAACAGGCTTCTTTGCCTCTGCTGGACGAAATGATTTCATTCAACGAATTCATTTCCATATCTTTCGATGGGAAAAAATACATAGCTCATTGCTATAAAAAAGAAAAGGTCTTATTATCTAAGGCTTATGCTAAAAATGAAAATGCGCTTGTCCTAATCGGCCCTGAAGGTGATTTCAGTGAAAATGAGATTGATCTTGCTATAAAACATGGATTTGAACCTATCAGCTTAGGCGACAATCGCTTACGAACAGAAACAGCATGCCTGGCGGCTTGTCACACAATTCATGTGATTAATCAACTTTAATAACAAAATTCTTTAAATATATTTGCGAATATAAAATCATCAATATGAAAAAGTCATTTATCTTTATTTGCTTTATTGCTCTTTTGGCAATAACAACAAGTTGTAATTCAAGTAGTTCAAAAAAAGAACTACCTCGCATCGCAATTGCTGGTATAGCAATAGAATCAAGCACTTTCTCACCTGCTATAACAAACGAAGAGGATTTCAAAGCACGAGAAGGTGACAGTGTTTTCACTTATTATCCTTTTTTTGCCCCTGATTCGGGTATAAACAACCGAGCAACTTGGTTACCAACTTTACGCGGACATGCAATGCCGGGTGGTATTGTTACACGCGAAGCATATGAATCGTTAGTCGCAAAAACATTGAATATGCTGGAAAATTCTATGCCTCTTGATGGATTGTTTTTCGATATTCACGGCGCAATGAGTGTACAAGGACTCGACGACCCGGAAGGAGATTTCTTGGCTCGAATCCGAAAAGTTATCGGAACGGATGTTCTTGTTTCTACTTCTATGGATCTACATGGCAATGTTTCTCCATTATTGGCACAGAACACGGATTTGATTACTTGTTATCGAATGGCTCCGCATGAAGATGCTATTGAATCTAAGAAAAGGGCTGTAACTAACTTGTTGAATAGACTGGAAAATGGTAAAGGAAAACCAAAATACAAAGCGTGGATTCCTGTTCCTATCTTGTTACCTGGCGAAAAAACAAGTACTCGTGTTGAACCGGGAAAGAGTTTGTACAATGAAATCCCAAATGTTTTAAATGGAGATAATGTAATTGATGCTGCTATCTGGATGTCTTATCCTTGGGCAGATGAACCAAGAAACCATGCTGTTGTAATGGCTTATGGAGACAACAAAGAAGAGGTGTCCATGGCTGCTGAAAAACTCGCTCGCGATTTTTGGAATGTTAGAAAAGAGTTTAAATTTGTTGCTCCTACGGCATATTTGAATGAAGCGCTTGATAAAGCTATTTTAAGTGACAAAAAACCTTTTATTATTAGCGATATGGGCGATAATCCTACTGCTGGTGGTGCGGGTGATGTAACTTGGACTTTACACGAAATCTTTAAACGTCCGGAGTTCAAATCGGTAAATGGAAAATCTCTCATCTATGCCTCTATTCCGGGACCTGAATTTGTTGCTAAGGCAAAAGAAGTTGGTATTGGTGGTCAAATAGATGCAACAGCTGGTGCAGCAATTGACAACAGATTTGCACCTCCTGTTAGACTTAAAGGTACAATCACAACTATTAAAGAGGGTAACATCGATGCAAAAACGGAAGTCGTTGTTAAGTGTGGAAACATTTCTGTAATTGTAACTGAACGCAGAAAAGGTTATCATTATGATAAGGATTTTGCCGACCTCAATTTGAATCCAAGAGAGGCTGATATTTTGGTAGTGAAAATTGGCTATTTAGTTCCGGATCTTTATAATATGAAGGGCGACTGGATTATGGCTCTTACTCCGGGTGGTGTTGACCAAGATTTACAACGTTTACCTTACAAACGAGTTATTAGACCAATATTTCCTCTTGATCCAGACATGACTGATCCTGATCTTTCAACACAATTTATTCCACTATCAAACGAAATAAACAGATGACAAATCTTTATGACGAAAAGAGAACGTTACAAAAATGTACTGAACTGGTTTCAAGAACATGCAGGATCATCGGTGACAGAGTTGAATTATAATAATAACTTTCAACTACTTACAGCTGTAATTTTATCTGCTCAATGTACTGACAAAAGGGTAAATATGATTACACCTAAACTCTTCAAAGATTTTCCTATTCCTGAAGTAATGGCTAATTCTTCACCTGAAGAGGTCTTTGACTATATAAAATCTTGCTCGTACCCAAATAATAAAGCTAAGAATTTAGTGAATATGGCTAAGATCTTAGTAAGTGATTTCAATAGTGAGGTACCTTCAGATATGAATTCGCTAATTTCGATCCCGGGTGTTGGAAGAAAGACTGCTAATGTTATGTTAGCAGTTGCTTTTGATACACCTGCAATGCCAGTGGATACTCATGTTTTTCGTGTTTCTAATCGTATCGGACTGACTAACAATTCAAAAACACCTATCGAAACTGAAAAAGAACTTGTAAAGTATATTCCTGAACATCTGTTATCAAAAGCTCATCATTGGCTTATATTACATGGTCGGTATATTTGCAAGGCTCGAAGTCCTCTTTGTGAGAAATGTGGATTAACTTCATGGTGTAAATATTATCAAAACAATCAAATAGGAGAACATTAATGTTCTCCTATTCTATTATTTAATTATCCTTAATCTGTTTTTTATCTCGATACATTATTAAATATACTATTGGCAAAATGCCAACTGTATTAAAGATCACAAGACAAATAAACCATATTAAATGATTATTCCTTGCTGACTTCCACATAGCAATTAGCTTCATTATTACATCAAAGACCAAAGCAATTATGATAATTGTCTTAATCAAAGGGTCCTGAATAAAAGTAATATTCATTTGCTGTAGAAGTTTTATAATCAGTTTACTGATAATTTATAGATACAACGACTTGTATATTTTTCACCTGGTTTCAAGTAAGGTGATGGCCATTCAGGTTTATTTGGTGAATCTGGATATTTCTGAGATTCCAAACATATAGCTGTACGCTTGTTATAAACAATGCCTTTTTTTCCTGTTATAGTTCCGTCAAGAAAATTACCTGTATATACTTGTAATCCTGGCTCTGAAGTAAATACTTCTAATAAAATGCCTGTTGCAGGTGAATAAACAGAAGCAGCCAATTGAGAAATATCTCCCTTTGTATTTAACACCCAATTATGATCATAACCATCTCCATTTTTTAATTGTACAAAATCATAATTATCAATTCTTTCACCAATAGCTGTAGGAGTTTTGAAATCCATTGGAGTTCCTTCAACTTTTGCGATTTCACCAGTTGTCATAAAAGTATCATCAACAGGAGTAAATCCATCAGCATTAATCATTAATAGATCATTCAATACTGTGTTATTTGCATTTCCACTTAAATTAAAATAGGAATGATTTGTTAAATTAACTACTGTTTCTTTATCAGTCTCAGCTTCATAATTGATATCAATTGCATTATCATCAGTAAGTTTCATAGTAACCTTAACATTTAAATTACCAGGAAATCCTGCTTCTCCATCCTTAGAAACATAAGTCAACACAACCGTTTGACTGTCAGGCTGTACAGCATTAAAAACTTTCTTATCAAAACCTTCATTACCTCCATGCAAAGTATGACCATAATTGTTTTGGGGAAGTTGATAATCAACACCTTCCACTGTTATCTTCCCGTTAGCAATTCTATTTCCATATCTTCCTATTGTTGCTCCAAAATTATTATCAACACTAGTATAACCACTAATGGAATCAAAACCAAGAACTACGTCTTGCATCTCACCGTTTTTATCTGGAACCATTACTGATACAATTCTTCCGCCATAGTTTGTCACACAAACTTCCATACCGTTTGCATTCTTCATCACATAAAGATGAGTTGAATCACCATTAACAACTGATTCAAAACTGCTCTTTTTCAATCCCGAAAGGGTTGAACTTTCTTGAACTACTTTTTGATTGTTGGAACATCCAACAAAGGCAACAATTGCCATTAATAAGAATAATTTGTTTAGTTTCATTTTCTCAATTTTTTAAATTACAAGTATTTAAACAATATATTATAAATCTCAATAAGTTTACAATATTGGTTTTTCAGCCTCAACAGAAGGACTATCTCCTAAAACAAATGGCCAATTATTATTCCATCTGATTTGATCAAGCATCAAAACTCTACCTTTAGGATTATCTACAGAAACAGCGTGATAAAACAACCAGTCATTTGATTTGTTATCTGTTACAATTTCCGAATTGTGACCTACACCTACAAATTTATCATTTTTTCGTATTAGTATTTCATGGTTATTATTCATCATTGAACCTCCTTTTTTATCAAGATATGGACCAAACAGATTTTGTGAACGCCCTACAACTGTTGTATAAGTACTGTTTAATCCTTCACAACATGAACCAATAGAAGCAAATAAATAGTAATATCCATCACGTTTGTGAATATAAGTTCCTTCATAAGCGGTTCCGGCAATCTGTTTTTTTTCAGCTCCAACT
The DNA here is from genome assembly GCA_002411345.1 of Bacteroidales bacterium UBA5287. Taxonomy (GTDB): domain Bacteria; phylum Bacteroidota; class Bacteroidia; order Bacteroidales; family Dysgonomonadaceae; genus UBA5287. The sequence goes on from DHSL01000015.1 coordinate 19,832, forward strand.
TTAACTGAAAGCCCATCATCAGCTAATTCAATACCATATATACCTCGAAAACTACCCCAAAATAAATACTTTTTTCCCTTATCCTCAATATAGAATGGATCTATTGAATTCTGAACTTTAATTTCATTACTTCTAAACAATTTACCTAGATCATAAAAAGGACCTTCGGGTTTTTCAGCAATTGCAATACCAATTCCACATGTTTGTTCCCCACCCCATACAGACATTGAATAATACAGTACATATTTTCCATTTATATAATTAATATCGGGTGCCCAAAGGCCTCCTTTTGGCTCAAACGATGGTCTAGTCTGATTCGTAAAAGCTGTTCCAACTAATGTCCAATTAAACAAATCTTTTGAACGATGAATCGGAGTGTTCCGAATATCTTCTGTTGCATATAAATAGAAATACCCATCCTTAGCTTTGATAATTGTTGGATCAGGTAGACTGTAATTAATTACAGGATTACGATATTTCGAAATATCATTATTATTTATTGAATTAGTTTCATTTACTTTACAAGAAACCATCAACAAATAGAGAAAAAGAGTTATTAAAATATTTTTCTTCATAAGTTATTCATTATTTCACCTTTTATCAGCCAAACACCAATTGTTTTAGAATTAAAATTTGTTGAAGATAGCGCCGCAATTTTATTATTACCTAAATCTGTTAAAGAATTCCATTTTGCTTCTTTTGACAAAGGAACATCAAAAGGACGTGAAGGATTCTTGAAATTTCCAGGACTATCACTTATCGCTACTTCCATCGTAGATAATTCCCAATTGGAATTTCTACCCTCAGTAGTTTGATATGAAATAATAAATAATCCGTTATCCATTCGAATAATATATGGAGCTCCTGCATAAACAGTATCAGGTAACGACTCTTCTAATGCTGAATATCTATTCCTAGAATTACTTAATACTGGTTTCTCCCACGCATTTTTAACTGAACCATTAACAATGTAAGGTTTAAATTGTCCAACAACATTATCTTCAATTATCACAAATATTTCATCCTTATCTATAATTGCAACTGGCATTCCATCTCTATGTTTGTATCTATAACAGACTTTTGTTATTTCAGAAGTCCATGTTTTACCATAGTCTTTAGATGAAATCATAGAAATTTCTTGATCATCCGAATCTTTGTATGGATTCTCATTCGCAAAGTATAAGTGTAATGTTCCATCTGGCAATAATAAAAATGATGGTTCCCAACACCCATTCTTAAAGCGTGAATCTGCCTCATATACTACATTAGGGTCATTCCAAGAGTCACCTTTATCTGTACTTCTTTTTATAGAAATTGAATATGGGAAGATCTCTTCTTTATCTGGTCGTAAATTACAAGCAAACAAAATGTCTCCATTTGGTAAACTAATTAATTCTGGATTTGCAATTCTTACTTTGGTTGTTTTATTAGCTTTCTTATACTCAAAATGAGAATAAACTGTTATCGCTTTTGACCAAGTTAAACCTTCATCAAAACTCTTTTTTGCAAGAACATCACCTTTTAAGTTTTCATATACAACTATGAGTGATTTATCACATAATCTTTCCATTCTGGGATAACATCCTTCTTCCGAGATACAAACTAAAGTTTCCTTATCCCATAAGACATTAAAACCGCTAGTCTTATTGTTTTTTGGTTGCCAAATGGCAAAAAGTGATATGCTTGTAATGATTAAAACAATAACAGATAATAATCTTTTCATTTTGCAAATTAATATACTATTAAATAATCACGTTATTTTTTTAATGAATATTTAGCAGAATATGTACTACTGACTCTTCCTTTTTTTGTTCTAACAACACATTTTATTTCTATTGGTTTTTCTTCAGAAAGACTTACACTAAATGGAGATTCATACACTTTCCCATTTATAAGCGGATCATCACCATTTAAAGTATAATAAATTATAGATTCTTGAATTGAAGGTTTTAAATCAACTATTATTTCTTTTTCAGTTGATTCAATATCCTTAAAACCAATAGGCTCAGGAATTCTATAATTAACATTCTTCTTTTCGAGCCACATTAAATTTTGACTCATCCTTTTTTGAAAATCAAAATAGTCTTTTTTGGCATCGCTCCATCCGATTTCTGCCACAGCCAATAATCTAGGGTAAGCCATATAATCAGCTTTTGTTTCACTATGTACATACTCTGCCCACAAATTTCCTTGTAGTCCTATTACATATTTTTGATTCTCAACCGATATTTTTGAAGATAGTGGTTCATAACTATAAACTTTTTCTAATGGAAGATAGCCACCAATATTAAAAGGTTCATTATTACTATTACCTTGATAATAATCGATATACATATGACTGTTTGGCGCCATTACAACCTCATGATGTAAATTAGCAGCCTTAATACCACCTTCCTCTCCTCTCCAGCTCATAATCATTGCATTGGGAGCTATTCCTCCTTCCATAATTTCATCCCAACCCAACATTTTTTTTCCTTTACTTTGCAAATAAGTACCTATTCTTTTAATAAAATAACTTTGTAATTCATGTTCATCTTTCAAATTTTCCGTCTTTATTTTTGCTTGACATTTAGAACATTCTTTCCACCTCTTTTTTGGTGCTTCATCACCTCCAACGTGAATTATTTCGGAAGGAAACAATTCTATCAACTCATCAAGAATATCTTCAACAAATTTATAAGTCTGTTCATTTCCTGCACACAAAATTTCTTCTTGAATACCCCAATTTTCCAATACTTTAAATGGTCCACCTGTACATGATAATTCAGGATATGCTGCTAAAATTGACATAGTATGACCGGGCATATCGATTTCGGGTATAATGGTTACTTCTCTATCTGCAGCATAAGCAACAATATCTTTAATCTGTTCTTGTGTATAATATCCACCATGAGGCAATCTATTAAATGACTCCTTTGAACGATCTTCTTGGGTTCCTCTTCTCCAAGCTCCAATTTGTGTTAGTAAAGGATATTTTTTTATTTCAATTCGCCATCCTGCATCTTCAGTTAAATGCCAGTGAAAGACATTAAGCTTGTAATCTGACATCAAATCAATAAATCTTTTTATTTCATTAGGTGTGAAAAAATAACGACCAACATCTAACATCGCACCTCTATAACTAAAGCGAGGTTTATCTTTTATTTCTAGTTGAGGTAATTGTAATATATTTGATTTCTCTAAAGGCATTAATTGTAAAAGCGTTTGCAATCCGTAGAAAAGACCCGCTTTACCACCTTTAATAACCACCTGATTATCATTGATATTTATTTCATATTGTTCATTGTCAAATTTTTCATCTAAAATAAAATTAATACCATTTTTAATTTTTGATGATTGCTTTGTTTTTAGTGTCACATTATAATTTTCATCTAAAAAAGCATTTAAAAACTCTACATTTTTTATAGAGGATTTGTTATTATAAATTATCTGTGTTTTTGAGTCAAGGGTATAAAATCCCTTTCCTGCAGATAATTCTATAGGTTTTGGGATTAAGCCATAATCTTGTGAAAATGCTAATATAGCAAATATAAATAACACGATTGTAATAATTACTTTTTTCATAAATCTTATTTTGTTAAATCTTATATAAATTCCTCTTGTTTACAGGCAGTCTCATCTTTTCTGAAGATATCATGAATCCTAAATTCAGACTCAGCATCATCAAAAATTAATAAATCCCAAACATAATTAGTTGTTGTTTTACCATCTATTAATTCTCAATTAAACACATCTATTGTTTCAAATTTTAATAAAGACATTTAAATTTCAAATAGTCTATTGCGTAAACGAATCAGATTTTTTGTGTAAATGTGGGATTGATGCGAAAGTGAACTTAATGTATTATTGCATATTTATAATCGACAGAATCTCCAAAATTGTGATATGTAATTTCATCAGATTTTTTGAACTGATGATTTAAAAGTCCCTTTAAATCTAAGTTCCAAAAAGCTATTCTATTATTTCAGGAATTAAATAATCTTGAGAAATAAATAACTTCTCTACTCCAGCAACTTTTTTAAACTCGGCTTTTCCAATATACATATGTCTAGGATGAATATTATTAAAATTATTATGTGCGTGAAAAACAATCCTCAAATCACCTTTCTTATCTTTGAACATAGCGCTATGGCCTACACCTACTAAATTCTTTGGTTTTTGTAATAAAGGATTATCTGAATATTTAATCCATCCCGACTTAATATCTGTTGTTATTGCACAACCAATGCCATAGAAGGGACTTTCATAACTATTTGCAGAATAAGTCATGTAATATATTCCATTGTGTTTTAAAACAAAAGCTCCTTCATTAACTCTTGGCCATACTTCTTCCCAAGTTTGAGATACATGAATACATGGATATATTCTATCTTTCTTAATTGTAATTAAATCATCTTCTAATTCTGCTACCCATATATTTAATCCATCATTAAAACGGTCAAAAAACAGATATGCAATTCCATCATCATCAATGAAAAGAGAATTATCAATGGCTTTTTCATTTTCAAGCATTGGTTGTTGAATAACTTGTTTAAAAGGTCCTAAAGGGGAATCTGAAATAGCTACACAAATACGTTCTTCAGCAGAATAATACATATAGAATTTTCCATCTACATAATACACTTCTGGTGCCCAAAACCATTTTTCTCCATAGGAATCATCCTTGTGTAGAGCAAGCTGATTCTCTTTTTTCCATTTTAATAGGTCATCAGAAGTATAAACTTCAATTCCATTTTCCGAATGTGTGCCATAGGCATAGTAAACATTTTCAAATAACATAATAAAAGGATCTCCTAATGGAACTTTTTTAACAATATTATCCATAGTACTGTCCTGATTACTTTTTAAACTAGAACACGAAATAATAACAAAAACCAAAATCGTGTTAATAAACACTTTATTCAACTTCATTAGTTTTTTGGTAAAAAGAAAAAACAACGTTAGTGTGTTTTTTACAGTTAATAAATTCAAAATTACTCATTCCTATCTTATTATCAAAAGCTTTTTATATGTTTAATAACATATAAAAAGCTCTAGATGACTAATAACTTCTTTTATATAACAACTTTACATTTTTTTTAGTATTATAGTTTTAATATTATTTTTTTATTTTGCAATTGCAATTGCAATACCCTCTTTTGCATATTTCCATTGATTTGCTAACTTTAAATGAATCATATCAAATAAAAAATAACCATCAACTTCATCCATACATGCTTTAACAGAATTAACTATAGCTTGATTTTCTTGTTGAGGAGTCGCATCATTATTACTATCCCAATTACCTACATCTGGTCCACCTGCAACCATAGGACAACTATCTTTTATTTTAGCTTTGGCAAGTTTACAAAAACCTTGCATTGTCCATTCGGTTGTTCCATAAACTCTTAATGGAGAAGCATAAGCTCCTATAAGTATTTGATCCATTAATTCTGCATATCCATAATTCTTATATTTATCTGTTGCCCATTTATATGTAGGAAATGGATTATATTTTGGGCTTGCCCAATTGACACCAACTTCATAATAAGTGGAATACCATCCACCGACATATACGCCAAACTTTATATTTGGATTGATTGACTTGACAGCACTTTGAGCTTTTGACAGAAAATCAAAAATTATTTTAGCTCTATACTCTAACCATTTAGTAAAATAAAGAGGATATGAGCTCATAGAGAATACATTTTGCATGGTTGTTCCAGGTGGTAAAATATCATCTGGAAAATTTGTCACTTTTATATTTCCATTGAAAGCTTCAAATTTTCGCAATGATAATTCTGAAAAATCTGATTGAATGCCATCAAAACGTCCCCTATCAAGAAAAATGCCGTCTAAATTATATTTTGCCAAATCCTTTAGCAAATTACAGATATATTCTTGAACATTTTCATTAGCAGGATTAAAGAATTTCGTGCCATTTCCTGCATCCATAGTATTAATAACTCCACTTGCCAAATTTAAAGAGGTTGCCCAATCTTTTTTTGATGCATCTCGATAAAGTATACCTTGATTTCCCAAACCATTACTATGTCCTCCTACCATTGTATTAAAACCTGCATGGACTTTCAAACCTAATTTATGTCCCTCATCAATAAAAACCTGCAAATAATCCCAAGTAGCAGTTCGGTTCACTTTTGTATATGTTCCGTTAACCCATGCTGGTAACCATTCTACTTCTTTAACACCATTTACAGATGATTTATAAAGTATATCACCACTTGTCGGACGTATATCAACTACAATATCTGTAAAACCTGCATCTTTAGCAAGTGTTAGATCTCTAATTATATTTTCCTTACTATTTGCAAAATCATTAAAATTTGCAGCTGCATCAATCCAGATAAAACGAGGTTTTTCCTTATTATCAACTGGAGGATCTGGATATTCATATATCGGAGTTTTATCTCCACATGCTATAACAAGGAAAATTTCATTCGCTAAGAATATTATTAAAACAATAATATTCCAATTAATTTTGCTATTTTTCATAAATAATTGAGAAGTTGTCTGAATAATGAATTCATTATTCAGACAACAATTTAAATTCATTATAATCTACATATCAATGCAATCAAATTGTACACAAACAACGCAACCATTTGTAAACATAAAATATAAATACATATAGTATCCATCGTCTGAAACTTTCAATACTACATCACCTGTTCCATTTGCATTTTGTCCTCCATTATCTTTTCCTCCATAAGTACCAATTGGAGCAGTCCAAATTGAAGCTCCAAATGTTGAGGTTGAACTTACATCGAATAAATATACTGAATCATCACTGCCCCAAGTAAATGAATTGATTGAATTATTAGCTGCATATGGACAATTATTAAATATTATATAGTCTGCCGCATTTTGAATCCAGTTTGAGCTGATCCCTGGACCCCACGCTTTTACAGTATTGGCAACGCCATCAACCCAGGCAAATTTTCTTGGTTCTGCATAATATGAAACAAAATAATCACCTTTAAGATCTGATGGATTTGTAACAACAATATCAGCATTATTAACCCAAGAACCTCCAATACCTGTAATCGTAACTATTTCAGGAGTCTGTGATTGAATCACACCTCCCTTAATTTGCCAACGAGCAAATTGATTACCTGAAGTTAATAGTGATGCAGTAATTATTGCTTCTCCTTCTATATTACCTTTTACTGAAAGTTTACGCCCTATAGGATATGTTCCACTTCCAGCCCAATCAATTAGAAGCTGAGGAGTACCACTTACACCCTTCATACTCCACACTTTAAACGTACCTCCATTAGGAGCAAGATTGTTTACTAATATATTGTTATTATCATCAGAGGTAGTATAGAAATTAGTCAAACTACCTAAAATTGGTCCCATATTTGCCATAGTACCTACAGTAGCTCCTGTTTTACGATCAAGATAGATACTTGGTTGATTTCTTGTATTTACAATTACATAATCTTTTATAACTGCTATACCATTAGTCTGATTGAGAACTGAAATTCCAAGGTCAGCTTGTAATTTTTTTGACCAAAGAACTTTTCCACTTCCTGATCTTAAACCAAATTCAACTTTAGGTGGAACATTTTTCTTAACAGTATAAATGTTTTTGGTAATCCCATTCTGAGCAGTAACAGTAACTGTGAATTCATTATCATAATTCATCGCAACTTCTCTTGGGTCAGGATTAATTGTTGCACCATGAGAAATTGTAACATCTGCTAGGGTTTCTCCAATTGATTCAATTGAAATCAATGAGATTGTTTTTGCATCATTATCAATAATTCCGGTCAAACCAAGTTCCTTTAATTCATAACTCGTAATTTTAGCTTCTGCACTTTTTCGAATTTCAGCAACAATCTTATAATCTTTATTCTTTTTGGTTTGATCAGTTATAGTTATAAAATTTTCTTTTGTAAAATCAAAATACAAAAGTGCTGGCGAAATTGTGACATTATCATCTAAATTAGCTTCAACTCTTACATGTGTCAAATCTTCCACTTTTAATACATTATTTGAAAGAAGTGGGTAATTGTAAGGGAATACAATTGTTATAACACCTTCCTCATAATCTATTTCACTTATAAAATTATTATCGGAACTTTCATCACCATAAAAGGAGCCTTTCATACTATTTATTCCGTATCGAGAAATTGATGGTGTCAAATCTTCCACTTGCTGACAACCAATCAGGAAAATAAAAGCTGTACAGAATAATGCTATAATAAAATATGTATTATTTTTCATTGAATTAATTTTTGAATAGTTATTTCCAATCATCATATTGTTCTATCAATGAATTATTAGCCAATTCATTATCAGGAATAGGTAATATATATGTTTTTTCTAAAAACTTCCTATCTTGGTAATCAACATCAATATATTCGTATTTATCTCCGGTTATCTTAAATCCATGACAACGATAGTTATTATACTCTATATGTGCAATTTTCCATCTTCGCATATCCCAAAACAACTGACCTTCGTAAGCTAATTCTACTTTCCTTTCGTTTTTGTAATCCTCAAACCATTCATTACCTGATGATGATTTTGGTGGCAAATTAACCCTGTTTCTAACTTTATTCATTGTATTTCTTGCATCATCAATTTTATTCAATCTATACGCTGCTTCTGCCTTGTTTAATAAAACTTCAGCATACCTAATTTCAACCCATGGTTGTGTACTTGGTTTTCCCTTGATATCAGTTAACGATTCATCCAAAAGCTTACGCAAGAAATAACCGGTTGTTGTGTGACCATATGTGTATGGTTGTGATCTGTATGCCATAAAAGTACCGTATGTTCCATTTACAGAATTTTGCATAATGTGACCTTTCCAACTACTTCCGGGATAAATAATAGTAGCTTTAAATCTTGGTTCTAATTCTTCGTAAGGTGGTCTTACAGCTGTAGCAGAATGATATGGTGTCCAATTCAGTTTTGATCCATCAGTTTTTTCATAAGACTCAACCATTTCTTGTGTTGGAGTTCCTAAACCTCCAAATTCATATCCATCACTAAGTGGTACATAATCTTTATCGAAGGAATGATTAGGCCCTATAATATCGTAATTAAATTCAAGAATAGATTCTTCATTATCTCCTGCCCATGAATCTGAATAATTTTCCATTAATTCGTATTTCCCGGACTTCACTACAGCATCTGCTGCATCATAAGCCGATTGCCAACGTTCAGCATACAACATTGCACGAGATTTAAATGCTAACGCTATATACTTATTTATCTTACCTTTTTCATTAGCAGGCCAGGATTCTGGTAAATTTTCAATTGCATAATCTAAATCTAACTCAACTAAATCCCAAGTCTCTTCTTCAGTACTACGAGCTTTATCCTTTTCCATCTGATCAATACTAGTATATAGGATTACTCCACCATGACGTTTTGCCAATTGAAAATACATAAATGCTCTAAAAAAACGAACTTGGGCCTCCCACTTTATATTCAACTCTTCAGAGTAGGTTGAATATAATTCCATAGAACGAAGAAATTCATTCATCCTTCTAATTTTATTGTAAGCATCATTCCAATTGTCATAAAAACAATTTGCAGAAGTAACAGCTGACGGATTAAAAACATAATTATTAGGATGTCCCGCTTTATGCCCTAATGCATATGATCCGTATTTGAAAGTATTTGTCAAACTTTCAGTTAAGCTGCCTTGAAATTGTTGAGTACCAAATTGACTGTATTGATGTATATATGTATAAAAACCATTCACATATAAGTCAACACTCGACTGTTTTTCCCACACAACTTTATCAGTGAGTTGATCTGTTGGTGTCAAGTCAAGCCAATCTGAACAACTATTGAAACTTAATACTAAACTTATAATTAGTATTGTTATAAATGTTTTTTTCATTATCTCAGCTATTTAAAATTTATAAAGAAAAATTAAGACCAAAAGATAAAGTCCTTTGTTGAGGATAATAGCCATTATTAACACCAGGTTGTTCTGGGTCTATATTGTATTTTGTAAGTTCACTAAAAGTAAGAAGATTTGAACCTTCAACATACAATCTTATCTTATCAATTCCTAAAGACTTAGTTAAAGTTTGCGGAATTGTATATCCTAATTGAAAAGATTTCAAACGTAGATAATTTCCATTTCTATACCAAAAAGTAGAAGAATAAGCGTTATTGGAGCTAACAGTTACCATAGAAAGACGAGGAAATTCAGCATTTACGTTTTCAGGAGTCCATGAATTCTCAGCTATAAATTGGGGAGAATTTCCACCATGATAAAATAATTTAGTAAATGCAGTGTTATCCATTATACCAACCGAACCGGTAGAAGTATAAACACCTGTAAGAGCTACGGTACGCCCAATTCCTGACTGTAACAATAAATCAAAATCAAAACCTTTCCAATTCCCATATAAATTCAATGAAGTTTGAAATTTTGAATAAGGACTTTTTCCAACATAACCCATATCCTGTGCATATGAAATTTTACCATCTCCATTTCTATCCTTATATTTTATATATCCGGGAAGTACTGGGGAACCTGTAATTGTCGGATGATTATCGATTTCTTCTTGAGACTGATATAAACCTTCATCAATAAAACCTAATTGAGAACCAACTTCTTTTCCGGTTAATTTTAGATAATCAGGTGTGTTTTCAGAATCTCCTGCATAATACAACCATCTTCTGAATGCTAAAGTGCCGATAAATTTTGCTCCATAATTGAAGTCGCCTATCTTGTTGTGATGGGTTATAGTAAAGTCAAATCCTCTATAATCAATTTTATTCACATTGTCTGTACTGAAAAAGTATCCACCCATAGATGGAGGAAAAGAACCCCCCACACCACCAAGCAAATCATATTGATATTTGTAATAAACATCAAATTCAACTCCTAATAAACCTTTCCAAGCCATGAAATCAACACCCAAATTATAAGTTATGGCTTTTGCCCAACTCAAATTTGGATTTCCTAATGTGCCGGTATATAACATGCTTTGACGTTGATTACCTAAAACTACAGCATTAGAAGAAAGAACCATTAAATTTAGATATTGGAAAGCACTAACAGCAGAAGTCGCAGTTTTTCCTATACCACCTCTTAATTTAAGATTATCTATCCAATCTGCATTAAACCATTCTTCATTGTTCATCCTCCATCCTAAAGATATTGCCGGCAAATTAATCCATCGTGAACCGTTCATTCCACTGAATAAATAACTACCATCTCTACGTATTGAGGCTTCTAACAAATATCTATTATCATAATTATAATTTAAACGACCAACAAAACCAATTAGACGAGACTGACCACTACTACCTGAAATACTTGGTATCTTTTCTTGCCCATTTCCTGTTGTATTAGTAATCATATTCAATTCATCCAAGTCTAAGAAATTAAGACCATAACCAGTCACTCCTAAGGTATTTGAATATGAACTTCTTGTTTCAGCTAATCCTAAAAAATTAATATTATGCTCATCATAAATCTTATCATATGTAATACTGGATTGAGTTACAATATCTGTAGCACTATAAGCACTCTCTGTCAAAGATGTATTACCTGAATTATTTTTGAACAACGAATAATTAATTTTTTCTGTCGATGAATTTGGTAATGCGGCAAGCATTGTTTGGAAAGGAATGGTTAAACTCTTGTTGAATTGAAAAAACTTATCATAAGCTCCCATAAATTTTAAGCTGAGTCCTTCAATCCATGGAGTATCATATTTCAATGAGAAATTAGTTTGAATAGTTGTATTCCTTGGTCTGTTATAACCTGATTCGTTAATTGCTGCAATAGGACTAACCGGAGAGGAGTTTGTATTAGTTGAGGTATAATACTCTTTTCCATCATCAGTTGTCATTTTAATTGGAATATATGGTAAAGCACGAACAGCTTGCTGAGGTATATTATGCCAATCATTTGGATTTGCAGAATAATTCGGGCTTTCATGTTCATCTAAACGACCTGCAATGTCAAATACCATTGTTATATTGTTAGTAAGTTTGGCATCAATGTTAGCCCTCATACTATAACGCTTATAATTGAATTTATCAACATTACCATCTTGTTGAAAAGCTCCGATAGAAGTGAAAAATTTTATTCGTTCAGAACCACCGGTTGCACTTACATTATGATTCATATTTGAACCTACTCCAAAAACTTCATCATACCAATTAGTGTTTCCCCAGCCATCAGTTCCTGTTTTCATTTTTTCAACCTGTTCAGATGTGAAAACTGTTTCATCTCCATCCATTTCACGTGCTTTATTATACCAATAAGCATAACCAGGTGCATCAAGCCATTTTATCTGATTGGCATTCTGACTGATACCATATGATCCTTTATATCCTATACCTATTTCACCGGCTTTACCTCTCTTTGTTGTCACTATAATAACAGAAGTTGCATTTAAACCATATACAGAGGCAGAAGTTGCATCTTTTAAGATTGAAATGGATTCTATTTCATTTGGATCTATTTCATTGATACTTCTTTTGACTCCGTCTACAATATAAGTAGCACCTTCACCTCTAACTAACAACGAAGCTGCATCTTGACCGGGTTGACCTGATGTCTGTAACATTGTAACACCTGCAACTCTAGCTCCTAAAACATTTGTTATACCTACAATAGGAGCTTTAATGAGTTCAGTATCAGATAATGTTGACACTGCACCAGTTACACTTGTTTTTTTCTGTGTTCCATATCCTACAACTACAATTTCATCTAATCGCTTCGTATCTTCACTCATAATAACATTTAAATAATTCCTACCATTAACAGGTACATCAGAAGTAGAATAACCAACATAAGAAAATTCTAATACAGAATTTTGATTTGGTACTTGCAATGAGAAAGTCCCTTGGTTATCTGTTACAGTACCTTGTTGTGTACCTTTAACGATAACATTTACACCAATAAGGACATCTCCATTAGAATCAACAACTTTTCCTCTGACATTCACTTGTGAATATGAGTAAATCGAAGAGAAAAAGAAGATTGACAAAAACAGATGTTTCATCAATCTGTTTAAACAACTAATAGAATGTTTTCTGTTTTTCATTTGCTTCTTTTTTTGTTAATAGTCCAAAAATCAATATCTAAATATTATAAGATCTCTTCTGACACCCGGTTAAAATAATCGATAGATTGTTTTATTTCCGGGAGATTGTTTTCCCAGTTTGCTTCATATTCTATTGTAAAATAACCCTTAAATTTTTGCTTTTTCAACTCTTCCAAAATCCCTTTTACATTCAGAATTCCCTTTCCCCAAACTACATCTTCTAAAGCCACATCTTCTCCCATTGGAGCAATATCCTTAAAATGAAGTGAGTAGATTCTGCCATCTAACATTTTTAAACATGATATTGGTTCTAAACCCATTCGTTTAAAATGTCCAGCATCACTACTTGAACCCAACAAAGAACTCCTTTCACCTATGTGGTCTAGTAATATTTCCGGTTTCCAATAAGATGATTCACTTGGATGATTATGAACAGCAACTTTTATCCCGTATTGTTCAGCTAAACTTTCAACAATATCCCAATCTTCACGACCTGGTTCAGCACTGATAAACTCTAACTCCATAGCTTTTGCAAAAGGAAAAATCTTACTCCACTCATCTCGAGTTGCAGTCCAAACACCTGAAGACACAATCTTCACTTCTTTCGATTTTGCTAGCTCTTTTAGTCTATTTTGTTGTTCTAAAGTAAGATTATATCCAAAGAGTGAATCGCCAAACTCTGGCCCCATTTTCTGACCCGGATATATTTCAATGTAATGCAACCCCAATTGTTGCGTTTTTTCCAGTGACTCTACAACATTGAATAAATGGAACGTGTATGATTGCATAGATAATTTCCATCCATTTTTTTCGGCTTTTGTTACTTCATAAGAGGATCTGCAACTTACTAAAAGTAAAATGCATGCAGAAAAAGTAAACCATAGTATTTTTGTTTTCATAGATTAAAATTCTTAAATGATTAGATCTTAGGCATTGCTGGTAATGTAAACCCATTTTCATAAGTATGTTTAATCCATTCATTAGCCATCTCCAAAGCATTAAACTCCTCAAATCTACGGTCAAATTGGGGGTGACCTCCTTCTACAGAATAATTATCTACTGTTACTATTTTAATTTTATCTGTGGGAGAAATATTAGTGAACTTCATATTCTCACCATCCCAGCGTAATTCTCGTTGAAGTCCATTTATACCCGATAACCGGGTAGCAAGTACTCCCATCACTACCATTTCATTAAAGGGACCCGAAAATTGAAAATTTGAAGATGATTCTATTCTGTTCTCCGGTGACTCTTTACATGCTCTAATCCAGTCCTGTTCATGGGCGTTTGTCGACCAAATATCACCATTTCCACCTTTTATGCGTGGAATAGTTGGGGACGGTTGTTTAAAATATTCCATTCTGGAAAGTGGCAGCAATGTAGGGTTCATTCCATAACATCCTGTCATGATTTTTCCTTTTGTACCTACCAAAATAATTCCACCATCCGGATCACCCATCATTTCTCCGTCCTTTAACTCTTCTGGTCTATCAGGAAATAAACCTCCATCATACCAATGAACAGTTAACTCCGGCATATTAACATTACCTTTAGGAGGACGAGCAGGAAATTTATAGGTTACTTTTTGAGCTTGTGGAGGTGAATAAAGATTAGACAACGTGGAACTGGCTGAAACGCTAATCGGATATTTTAGATCGAGTGCCCAATACAAAGGATCCATAATATGACAGGCCATATCACCTAAAGCACCTGTTCCAAAATCCCAAAAGCCACGCCAATTCCAAGGAGTATATGCGGGATCGTAAGGACGTTTTTTTGCTGGACCAATAAATAAATCCCAATCTAAAGCATCAGGAACAGATATTCCACCTTTCGGTTCAGACAAACCTTGCGGCCAAATAGGACGATCAGTCCAACAATGTGCTTCGTAAACATCGCCTATAACTCCGGTCTGAACCCATTCTGCAATTTGTCGACACCAATCAAAAGAATTACCTTGATTGCCCATCTGTGTAGCAACTTTATACTTTTTAGCAAGTTTGGTAAGTAAACGAGATTCATATACAGAATGAGTCAAAGGCTTCTGCACATATGTATGTTTTCCCAATGTAATAGCATGAGCTGCAACACCGGCATGCGTATGGTCTGGAGTTGCAACCATAATGGCATCAATGGATTTCCCTATCTTATCAAACATTAATCTCCAGTCCTTAAATTTTTCAGCTTTAGGATATTTATTAAACATATTAGCAGCATAACTCCAATCAATGTCGCATAAGGCTACAATATTTTCAGTTCCCATATTTGCAAGATTACGACTACCAACACCTCCAACACCTACTCCGGCAATATTTAATTTGTCACTGGGTGAAACATGTCCAAAAGATTTACCCAACACGGTATTAGGTACAATAGTAATTCCAGCAGTACCAATAACTGCTCTTTTCAAAAAATCTCTTCGAGAAAATCTTGTCATAATTATTGTTTTTTAAATGATTAATTGATTATACATAGGTTAATTTTGGTATTATCGATGATTTTAAACTACATAAATTGCCAACTTTAAATGGATGTGATAAAGTTATGTTAACATGAAAACCACTTGTACTAAATCTAATAATTAAAATATCCGGATTTCGTAAATCAGGTTTTGATAAAATAAGGATAGGTAAACAAAAAAAGTAAACAAAATTACAAATATACTTTAAGTGTATTTCCGTCATGATAAAATTTATTAACAGGTTCTTAAAATGTATATTATTACAAATATACATTTATATTTCCACAAAAACAAATATTTAGTCAATTAATTTTGCTTTTTTTTAATATAAAAAAACATCGTTACTTAAAATATTTACACTAAGCAATTAAAAACTTATTTTTTTTGAATTTATTTTACATAAAAATCGGTCACCATTTTATTCAATTCTTCATAAAAAACGTTGATTTCAGATACATCTGGATTATTTTTGCGCCACAATATCAACTTTTCTTCGATAAGAAAGAAAACCAATTTTTCCAACTGTTCAATGCGTTGCACATAACCAGTTCCACAAGAATTAATGAGCAGTTTCATTTTCAAATAATTAGAACCTTCTGAATGTCCAACTGGATATACATCTTTTTTCCATTCCAATGCGTACAAATTGAGCTGACTGTTTTTAATGATACTATTATATTGCAACAATTGTGGAATATTTTTACCATTATGAACCCACATTGGCATCGCTACACAAGTTTCAGGAAAACCAACTTGTCCCCAAACAGTATTCATATCTGGGGATTCTCCATTTTTGGTTCCCTGAACTATAATTGAAGAGGCCGAACTATAACGTGTAATGAAATCAGTAGAAAAAACAAAATCAGTTTCAGGTATTGAAGATTCATAAATCTTTCTATAATCCAGTTCAAAAACAGGATGATAAAAACAACGTGTAAATTTCTGAATAACTGTTTGATAATTCAATAAATTATTTTGTTTTGCATCTGCGAATATTTTTTCTGCGGTCTGACGTCGAATAAAACCATAACCTTCATCTAAAGTACCTGTTTCTGAAAAATTGGTACGAATAATATAACCGTTCGGATCGGAATTGGCATCAAATTTTGTCCATGATTGGTTATTTACTTCGTAAAAAGCAGCTCCTCCATAAGCATCTATCACACCAAAATGAGTCGCTAATCCTCGCGGTTTTGGATATTTGTCAAGTAGTATTTCCAAATCTTGTAACGATGAACATGTCTGTAACGCAATTTTCATAAACACTCCTCCCATATCTTTAATAGAAGTGGTATCTCCTATATTCACATTGTATGACGCACTGTTCATTATAGCAAAACCGGCACTATTTGAACCTCCCCAAACATTTATGCCTATGGTATCTGAAGAATTAATTAATCCTATATAACTATATTTGCCATCATCAAAATATTTAAAATAGTTTTCGAGTTCTCCAGCATCACGAAGTTTCCAAATCATACTTCGTCCATCGGAAGAGGCTTTGGCTGATATAACCGCCGTCGTACATGGATTAATGTTTTCAACTATTAAAAACAGGAAAATAAATAAAACCGCATTATAATTTTTCATAATATAGTTGGTATTTATATCATGGTTACCCAAATTCAAAATAAACATCGTCATTTATAATCAGGTTCATTTAATTCAATAGATTGTCAACCTTCAACATCATAATAATCTTGAAGATTAATTATCAAGCACAAGTTTAATTAATTTCTTTTTGTAAAAGAAATATTTCAATAAAAAAGGGATTATTTAACAATTAAAGGCTAAAAAAATATATAGGTGGGGATCTTTATATTTAAAATATAAAATATTCCCCTCCTATATAAATCAATTAAACATTATTTAGAAGACAAGCTCTATTATAGAGCATCCCGTCTTAATTGGGACCTGTATTAATTCTACAGGAAAATATCATAATGAACAGTGAAAAATAACATTAATCATTTAAGATATTACAAATATCCTGATTAACTTTCTTCACACGCTCTTCGTCTACTTTTACCAACTTCCTGTCATAAGTCATTAAACCATTTACCTCTACTTCAACATCTGTTGTTTGGGTATAAACAGCAGCTGAGAAACCTTGACGAATAAGTTGTTTTAATTCATCAGCATATTTGATATATTCATCAGTTACCTCTTTTGAACTGTTAAATTGAACGTATCCCCAGTTTCTGTCTGGCACCCATAGGTGTTCCTTGTTAGCCCAACCAATTCCGCCATATTCACCTAATACAGTTGCTCTCTGAGCATCATACAGATACATGCGTGGATTTGGATAATTATGTAAGTCAACCATATCTCCAACTGTGTAATGGTTACCACCACTTGCTGGATTCACTAAACGTGAAGGATCATACTGTTTTGTCCATTCAGCAATCTCAACAGTCTTAAATTGACCCCAAGCTTCATTAAATGGAACCCATACTCCTACAGATGGATAAGAATATAGATAATCTATAATATCTTTCCATTCTCTACGGTAATTATCTTCAGATTCAAATGAACGAACACGGTCTGTTCCTGTAAAATATTGATGCATTTGCCATTCTGGACCTCTGTCGCCATTTGGCATATCTTGCCATACAATTATTCCATGACGATCGCAATGAGTATACCAACGCGCGGGTTCTACCTTCACATGCTTACGAATCATATTGAAACCAAAATCTTTAGTTTTAATGATATCATACTCTAATGCTTCATCAGTAGGTGCAGTGTAAAGCCCATCAGGCCACCAACCTTGATCAAGTGGTCCAAATTGAAATAAGTCCTTGTTGTTAAGTTGAAGACGTACAATGCCTTTCTTATCACGTTTAATTGAATACTTGCGCATAGCTGCGTAACTTTCAACTTTGTCCACTTGCTTGGTTCCATCCCAAAGTACTACTTCTAAATCATAAAGGTTTGGAGAATTTGGCGACCATAATTTTACATCATTAGGCATAGCAATTTCAACCGGTTGGTTATTGATTGATTTTGCTGTAGCAACAACTTTACCACCTTCTTTTACAATTACTTCTACCTTATCAGTAGATGAAGCAACATTTGTAATCGCTTCTACTTTAAGAGTGTTGTTATCAATATTAGGTGTAATTTTGAGGTTTTCAATGTATGTCTCAGGAACAGGTTCTAACCAAACGGTCTGCCAAATTCCTGTTACAGGGGTGTACCAAATTCCTTCGGGTCTGTTCACTTGTTTACCTCGAGGTTGATAACCCTGATCAGTAGGATCCCATACTTTTACAACAAGAGTGTTTTTTCCACTCGCAAGTGCTGCAGTAATATCAAATGAAAAAGGAGTATAACCACCCTTGTGCTGACCTACTTTAACATCGTTTACCCATACATCTGCTTTCCAATCAACTGCTCCAAAATGAAGAAGAACTTTGTTGTTTTTCCATTTGGAAGGTACTGTAAATTCAAGTTGATACCAAAGTTCATTGTCGGTTCCAACTCTTTTCTGTACACCAGATAAGCTAGATTCAACGGCAAAAGGTACCAAAATTTCGCCATCAAAACGTGAAGGTTTTTGTTTGCCTACAGGTTGAATCGCATACTCCCATAAACCATTAAGATTCTGCCACTCTGAACGTTCCATAATTGGTCTGGGATATTCAGGAAGAACGTTTTTAACATCAATTTGTGATGCCCACTTAGTTTTAATTTTGTCTCCTGCTGGTTGCCACTGAGCAGAAAGACTCAAAGTTAAAAATACTGTAATTAATAAAGTTAAAATTTTTCTCATAAATAATTATTTTAGGATATGTAATTTATTTCGAATACGAAATTAGTGTCAATTCTGCTTTATTTAGATTAAAATTTCGTCAAAAAATAGCAATTATTTCTCAAATCACTTCTGTTCCTGAAAATCCTTAGGCAAAATGCCAAACTGCTGATAAAAACACTTTGCAAAATACGAGGGGGAATTGAATCCTACCATATAACAGATCTCATTTATTTTATGCTCATCTTGTTTCAATAATTGAGCTGCTTTTTTTAGACGTTCTACTCGGATATATTCATTTGGAGTCAAATCTAACACACCTTTTACTTTACGATAAAAACTTGCCCTACTCATATTAAAACGTTCTGCCATATCTTCTACATTAAAATCAGAATCTGATAAATTATCATTTATCACTTCATTTAACTTAATGATAAATGCTTCATCCGATTTGGTTAATGCTACAGTATTTATACCTATAAATGGATGTTTCAAAAATGTTTCTCTAAGCTTCTCTCTGTTTTGTAGCAAGTTATTTATACGTGCAAGCAACACTTCAACAGAAAAAGGTTTTTCTAAATAAGCATCAGCACCAAGTTCATAACCTTGTACTTTAGCCTGTGCCATAACTTTTGCAGTGAGCAATATCACGGGGATATGACTATACTCTATATCTGATTTCACTTTTTCAGTGAAAGCAAAACCATCCATCTCAGGCATCATCACATCAGTAACAATCAGATTCACACTCGATTTCTTTAGTTGATCCAATGCTTCGAGACCATTTTTCGCAACAATAACATTATATCGTTCAGAAAGAAACTTCGCTTCAAATTGCAATAACTCTACGTCATCGTCGACTAATAATATAGTGGTTTCTTTTCTTTGAGCATCCGCATTTTTTTGAATTGGAATCTCTTTATTCTCTAATTCAAGAGTATTGTCTTCATTAGTCTGTACATTACCTACTGGTAAAATAAGATGAAATCGATTATATTCAGCGTAATTTTCAAGTTTCAACGACCCACCATGTAAATCTGCCAATGAACTTGCGAGCGCTAGACCAATTCCTGTACCTGAAACATTATTATCATGTTTACCTTCAATTTGCACAAAAGGTTTAAAAATTTTATCTTCAAATACAGGTGGTATCAATTCACCATCATTTTCAGTAATTAAATGAAACTCTCTTATATTGTTTTCTTTAATATTCGCTTCTAATCGTACATAATGATCACAATACTTAATAGCATTACTCAACAGATTGCTTATAATCTTCAAAAATGCCTCTTTATCAAGTTGAACAAACATATCACTGGATGGAAGATCTATCTCTAAAATTATATTTTTTTGTTTTGCCAATGGCGTAAAACGAAGAATCGTTTCCCTTATCAGCTCTGTCACATTTTGTGTTTTAAGAGATATAAGATAAGCTTCTGACTCCGTTTTGCGAAAATCTAATAGTTGCTTGGTAAGATTGAGTAGTCTACTCGTGTTTTTACTCATAATCAGTAAATTCTCTTTCGCACTATCAGGAATATCATCTGCCATCAACACATGATCTAACGGTGCCTTAATTAAAGTAAGTGGAGTGCGGATCTCGTGGGTTAAATTAGTGAAAAAATTGATCTTTGACTGATAAAGTTCTCTTTCTTTTTGTTGTTCAAAATCCCTCATCCTTACTTGTTCATTGAGTTTATTTCGACCTGAAATATATTGTGTAAGTAAATATGTTCCCGTCACAATTAGTAAAAAATATATTAAAAAAGCCCATCCATTTAACCAATATGGAGGTTTTATTTTGATGGAGAGAGACTTTATACTTCTAACTGGAACATTGGGGTCTTCATCTGCTACACCAAAAATAAGTTCATAATTACCTGGTTTTAAGTTGGAATAAACAATTGGATTATTTTCTGAAGCGGCAATCCATCTATCATCAAATCCCTTCAACATATAAAACAATTGATCCATATCTGCTCCGGAATAATTTAATCGTGCAAACCGTACACTTAGAGAGTTCTGTTTATATGGTAAACTCACTTTATCGGTATACATAATGCTTTGCTTCAATGGAGATTTATTGTCAGTCGGATTTATTCTTAAATTGTTTACAAATAAGTCTGTTATAATAAGCGGAGCTGTCGATGTCGTTTCCTTGAAAAGTGAGGGATTAAAACGTACAAATCCCATCAAAGAACCAAAATAAATATTCCCGTATCTATCTTTATAGCTCGATTTATAATTAAATTGGTTTGTTTTCAAACCATTATTAACAGTAAAGTTTTTAAAAGTTTTTTTATCTATATCAAACACTACAAGACCTGAATTTGTAGATAACCAAAGCGTACCATCATCTTCTGCTACAATCTGGTAAACTACATCATTTGATAATCCATCAGTACTGTTAAATGTCAAAAACGTTTCCTTATCTCTGTCGAAAAGCCCAAATCCACCTCCTTGAGTTGTAACCCATAGCCTTCTTTTACTGTCTTCGTATATTGATGTTGTTTTATTATATGGTAAGCTCTCCGCATCTTTAGTATTATGTATGAATACCTTCCACTCTTTTGTTGATGGATTAAACTGATAAAGTCCATTTAAAAAAGTGGATATCCAGATAAAACCATGACTGTCTTCATAAATATCCAGAATTGACATTCCTTTTAATTTTTCAACTCTGTTGAATTGATTATTTTTTTCATCAAAGATATCTACACCGGCCAAAGTACCAACCCATAACATTCCTTGTTTGTCTTTACACAGTGCAAAAGTACTGTTTTGACTGATCGAATGTGGTTCAGAAGAATATGTATATGTTACAAGTTTACCTGTTTTCAAATTATATCTGCTCAAACCTCTGGAAAAAGTACCAATCCATAAATCGTCTCCATCATCATACAAAGCATGAATATTGGTGTATAACGACTTCAAAGACTGTGGAAGGGGTTCAAAATTATCTATTGAAGGGTCAAACAGGTTTAGACCTCCGTCTTCAGTGCCAATCCATATTTTGCCGTTTGGAGCAGAACAAAACTCTCTTACTCTGTTTCCCTTTATACTATTACCGACAATCGATGGGTAAAATAGTTCAAAATTATTGTTATGGTTTGAATAGTAATCAATACCCCCAAAGTAAGAGCCAACCCATATTCCTCCTTCACGATCTTTATAAATAGAATATATTGCATTATCAGATAACGAACCAGGTACTAAATTATCATGTTTCAAATTTATTACCTCCTCCGCCTCTGAGTTGTAAATAAAAACTCCCGACTCTGTACCAATCCAAAGGGTATTAGGATCAATTCTTTCTATACACCTTACAAATATTGCATCACCATGCTCATCTTTGTCTAGTATCACCCTATGTGTTTTATTGACTGTATTAATGGCTATTAAACCTTTCTGAGAAGTTGCTAAAAGCAAAATATTATATTGATCCAAAAAAACATCTGAAACTTCACCTACTTGATTCATCAACAACTGGTTGTCAGATAAATTATATCGTGTTATTTTCTTTGTTTTTTTATTGATATGTATAAAAGGAGAAGAATAAGGAAAAACCCATACACCACTATTATTATCTGAGCATATGCTCACCATTTTCATGCCGTCTTTTACAATAGGTGTTGCAAAAAAATTTAACTCATCATCTGCAAAACTGTAATGATAGATTCCTTTTCCTTCAACCGACATCCAAATATCGCCGTCACGATCAGCAACCATATCAGTTACAACACCATTCACAGAATCGTTCTCACTTGTAAATCGATTAAAACGGTAAAATTGTTCCTTTCGTAAATCATAGATATAAACACCTTCTTCAGTTGATACCCAAATGTTATTGTTCTTGTCCTGTAAAATGCGATGAAAAACATTATCGTTCAAATTATCGTTGGGCGAAAATTTGAAGACTTTAAACGTGGAACCATCAAATCTGTTTAATCCGTCTTTGGTTCCAAACCACATAAAACCTTGATTATCTTGAAATATAGAACGTATTGTATTTTGAGATAACCCGTTATTAATATTATAATGTTTAAACGAATAATTAGGATAGGCCGAAACAGAATTGTTATTAACCATTAATAAAAAAAATAAAAGAAAAATAAATACTGTTTTCAGCCTATCCATAAAATGAAAAATATTAAAATTTATTTGTTATAAACAGGAAAAGCAGATATTCTCAATCTTGCTGCTCCCATTGGAATTAATGTTATATCTTCAGTTTTTTCAAAAGTTCTATTTTCCTTAATAGGAAGCTCACTAGTAAGCCCATATTGATCAATTTTCCATTGAGAAATCTTTTTACCTTTAGCTTTAATCTCAATAGGAGCACTGCCTACAGTAAAAGGAAAATTATCAGTTGGCCATTCCTTTTTAACTACTTTAAAGTTTTCTTCTAAAGGAGTAGAATCATCTATAACTAAAGCATAGTTCCAGTCACTTCCTGGATATATTTCGTAACTTGGCCATTTACTTGCATCAGCATTTTTTTGCCATTTTGAATCACCAATAGCCGTTTCAACACTACCTACCTTAACATAATTCTCTTTTATCTTGAGAGAAAAAGTAAGAGGACCATAATTGATACTTCTGCTATCCTGATTAACATGCCATACGGATTGAGACAATTCCATAGGCACATTAAATACAATCACATCACCATTTTTCCATTCTCGCTCTATACAAACATATTTACCCTTTTCCAACTTTTTATCAATAGTTTTACCATTAATAGAGACTGTGGCTTTGCTTGTCCACGACGGTACTCTTAGATAAAGTGGGAAAGTTACTTTGCCTGAGGTTTTTAATTTAAAACGAATGGATTCTTCAAATGGATAATTCGTTTCTTCAATAATTTCAACCGTTTTGCCATTTGTTACTTTAACAGTTGCTTCACATGCACCATAAATAGCTGCAGCAATACCGTTATCGGATGTAGCCATAATCAAATGTTCAATGAAATAGGGCCATCCCTGACCATGATTATGCTGACAACAACGACTGCTAAAAGGATTCATAGCTAAAAACGGTCCACGGTTATCAATACCTGGATTATGGTTTTTTGAATCACTTATAGTGTGATTTGGTGAAGTAATATATCGTAGCGACTTAAAGTCTGGCATTACAGCTGCTGGATATGAATTAAAAGCAACCTCCTCACAATGTTCTGCCCAAAATGGATCGCCTGTCATCAATAATAATAATTCATCTGATGCCATCTGTTCTACAAAACCACAGGTTTCAGTACCTTGACGTGGATCAATATATCCCATTCGTGCATTTTCATCTGCTCCAAACATTCCACCAGGTACCTGACCGAATGTGTTTCTTATTAAATGATGAACATTATATGTAGCAATCAAATCGGTTGAATCTTTCGAATACATGTAATATGTTGCCGGTTCACGAAAACTTTGAGCGATATTTACATTGTGCCAATTAGGTAATGTGGAACGCTGACGCCAATTAGCTGTGTTTTTATGAGTTTTTTCAGCTAATTCTAATAAAAACTTATCACCAGTAATATTGTAAAGCCAATAAACACTCAATAAATTATCACCTCCACGACTATTTTCCCAATAATCTTCAAGAAATTTATCATCTGGTAAATTCAACTGCCATTTGAAATAATTAGTCATCAATTCAATCACTCGTTTATCCTTAGAATATTCATAGTATGATTGAAGACACCAAATCATAATCATATTACCCCATAAATCAGGTTTGCCATTTTTTTCAATATAGGGACCAAAATAACCATCCTCACGTTGACTTTTGAAAACTGCTTCGAGCCATGATTTGGTTTCATCAATCATTTTCTTATCATCTAGGATATATGCCATATTACCATATCCTTTCAACCAATAGGGCACTTCTTCCCAACCATAATCTGTACCTGTTCCTAACCAGGCATTATTATCCTTGTCAAGCCAGGCACTAATTTCTCCCAAATGACCGTTTAAACCGTTTTTCTGTAATTCCAGAAAACGATAAATCCAACCTTTTGGCTTCACATCTCCCACGGGTAGTTTCATGAAATATTGAGGCAATAACGGCGCACGGTTTTGTGAATAATTGGAATGGATAGCCTGCATCGCAGGTCTATCCACCAATGTTACCTTGACGTTATTTTGTGCGCTTAATGAAAACAACCCAAATAAAAGTATTAAGGACAAAATAATTCTATTCATATTATTTCGTGTTTTCTTTTATAAGCTTTTGTTCTAGAAGCTTCATATAATATCCGCCAACAACAGAACGCGCTTTGAAATTCATTCTTTCTGCAGTTTTAGTATCATGCCAATCACTAATAGGAACACGAGATTTAGTTTCATTTGCATATTTATATACATTATCAACCAATGCATTAAAATCATTCATATCCCCTGTTAACGAAGCAGTCCACATAATCCAATCAGATTTAGTATATGTAGCACGGTTATCTAATGGCAAACCGTATTCATTTTGTTTAGTCAAATAATATGCCATTTCTTTTTTGGCAATCTCAGGATCAAAGATATTAAATCCTAACATTTTATCCCAAATTAAATTATATTTTTGACTCCATGTTCCGGCTTTATCAAATGTAAGTTTATAATGATCTCCATCATTTGCCATTGTTTCCCAATCTGCAGCCATTTTTTTTGCAATATCCATATACTTTTGAGCTACATCTTTTTTCCCTTGCATATCAGCTAACATTCCATAAGATGCAATTCCCATGATTGCCTTAATTGAAAGATTTGCATTATGTGCAAAGTGCCCGGCAAAATCATCTGTACATAACTGATTATCGGGATCTAAACCTTCTTCAACAAGATAATCTGTCCAGACGGTCAACACATCCCAATGTTTAGCAGCATAATCAGCATTACCTTCTAATTTGGCAAGAGCTGCAGTTAAAATTATGATATTTCCGGATTCCTCAATTGGCATATCGCCACCGTATGTCTGACCGTTAGCTATAGGATAAGTACCCACATCATGAGCTGCAAAAGGTTTTGTCCATTTTCCACTTTCGCTGTAGTAAAAGATATGATTCATCATGCCTTTTACTAGTTCAGGATTATAAATCAAGAACAAGGGAGAAGAGGGATAGGTAATATCAACTGTTCCAATTGAACCATTACTATTATTTTCTTTCGATAAAAACAGAAGAGTTCCATTTTCATCCTTTACCAATTTATGAGCTGCAATAGCGTGACGATAAGTCAATGCACACAATTCAGCATATTTTTTCCCACCCGCTTTTTCAGCATCATCCAACAAACTGCGGTTGAATTTATCACAACGTTTCATGATTGATACATAATCTGTCTCAGCACTTTTGAATGCTTGAAAAATATCTACCTTACCATCATTCGTCCAATATCCTTTCAAGTTTTTCTCAAAATATTGAATTGAATAAATATCATCATAACCAAGCATGATATATCCCGTTTTCTTATCACCTGAAACTTTGCCCAAATCACGACTATAAGCAAGAACTGTCATATCTTTCGTCATATTCCCCGAAAGATTTTCTTGTTTTGCATCAGAGATTACACCATTTTTTTGGAAAGCTTCTTTCGTATCCCAATAATCTCCAAAATTCAGTGTTGCTTTGTCATTAGCTGTACCGGTTAAATAAAAATAACCCCAATCAATTCTTACATCATCACCTTTCTTTTGAAGTAATGGTTGTTCTACTGAACCTGTTTTGAGGAATGTTCTTCCATCCTTTTCTATCTTTTCAAAATCAACAGCCTGACTCTCATCATGAACAGCCCATTGTGAAGTTGCTTCAAAATAAACTTGAACATCGTGCGATGCACTATCTTTTGATTTCACCTGATAAGAAACATAACTAACCGGACGAGAAACAAGTGTTAGATCATCTAATAGCAAAGGTGAAGTAAAAATAACATCTAATTCAACTTGTCCACAGTCGAAAGTATAGACTGTCTGGGTAGGCAATACGCTTACAGATTTCTGTTCTGCAGTTTGTTCGAATGACACACGGTCTTTTTCTCTCTCATACAAACCAAAATCTACATATCCACCCCCGGTCCTGTTATGACAATGAGCAGTGATAATGTTCTCACCTTTCTTCAATGATGCCTTAACTTCGTCAGACAACTCCTCAACCACATTGTATTTCCATGAATAATCCGTTCCAACAACTTTAATCCCATTTATATACAATTCAAAGATATCATCATGTGAATAGTTTAGATAGATAGTTTTATCAGCTAAATCTTCATCAAGATTGAATGTACGTCTCACCCAAATGTCTTTTGTCTGCCAAAGTGTTGAGAGCTTTGGTTCATTAGGTGTGCCAAAAGCGGATTGTCCGGTCTTCCAAGCATCATCATTAAATGAAAGACTTTTCCAGGAATCTCCTTTAGGTTGATCAAAAGTATATTTGCCTTCCCATTTTTCTTCCTTTACTGTAGGAAGTACTGGTTTAAGTGGCAACTTCTCTTTTCCTAGAAAACGAAATACTTCGCCGTCAACTCTTAAAGCTCCCAATAGAGGAAACTCCTTATCAGTCCAATGTCTTGGCTGATCATCATATAAATTATTTGTATAAGACCACGCGTTAAAATAGGGATCCACAGTAACCAAAGGAAATGCTGGCGCACGCAATTGAGTTTTTAAGTCTGTTGGAATTATTCTCTCAGACACCATTTTTTGCGAACAGCTTACTAATATTGCTACTGTTAAAAGGAAAAAACTGTTTTTGAATATTGTCATAATTATTTTTTTAAAAAACAAGAGGTCGCAATGAATAATTGCAACCTCTCATTTGAATACAATTTATTTTAAACGAACGATATCCGAATAAATTGATTGATCAGCACCAACAGTTCTAACACCAACTCTGGCAAAAAGAGCCTTGGCAGCTGCAACTTTTGCATTACCTGACAAATCCATTGACAAATTCAATGTACCTGGTTGTTGATTTTTAAAATCTTTACGTGCAATATTGTTTACATCATCTACAAAAGAGGTTTTGCTAACTAACAAAGTTACATAGTCGATGTTTGCTGAATTGACAATTTTATCAACTTTGAATGTCGCATTCAATTCTGATCCAGTCAGTTTAATTGATTCATCTGATATTGTAAAATATGGAGTAACCTTGACCTCTACTTCTGTTGAACCTTTTAAATTAACAACAATAGTATCACGAGTGTTTACCCAAGGACCATTCTTGTCTCTTGTAACAAGCTTATACTCTCCATCGAACAGCAACGCTTCAAATGTACCATCTTGACCTACATATACGCGAATATTGTCCCTCAACTGATAACCATCCTGATAAAGCTGTAGTTGTATAGCTTCTCCTGTTCCTCTTAAACTCAATGCTTCTCCATTGTAAGTGATTTTTCCGTGCAATTTTGATTGTGGTGCATCGTAATTATCTAGTCCGCAACCTGTAAGCAAAAATGACGCAATTGTAATCAAAAAGATATATGTATATTTTTTCATATGATTATTTTATTTTTCATTAAATAATGATTATTGATACGGATTCTTAACAATCTTAGGATTGTTGTTAATCCATCCCTGATCAATGAAATTGTAATAATTTTTCATTTCAAAATTTCTGGGATTTGGAGACATATGTGTCGCAATTTTATCGAACACCCATTTGCCATTATTGGGATTACTAGGATCATTAACCAAATATGGAAACAATGCCCATTGTTGAGCAGTTGAGCTATTTTGTACTCCATTCCATACTTTATCGGCCAATCTCCATCGCTTCAAATCCCAATAACGGTGATCTTCAAAAGCAAACTCAACCCTGTTTTCACGTACAATATCATTAAATGTAACTGAGGTCAAAGACTGAATACCTGCTCTTTCACGGATCATATTTAAATATGTAAGTGATTTGATTGGTTGATTTAGTTCATATGCTGCTTCTGCTGCAATCATAACAGCTTCTGCAAAACGAAAGCGAGGAAACCACATTTCACTTCTACGACCACGAGTGGATGCACTAGGAGTTTCATCTAAAAATTTACGGAAGAAAAATCCGGTTTTATTAATAAACTGATTATTTGTAGTGGTAGGTCCGTTGACAGATGTAATCAATATTTTATTATCATCAGTCACACCTGGTTCACTGGTTCTAAATTTCCATACACCATTTTCCAAGTATTTTTGACCAGCTTGTAAAACGACTGGTGTACCTTTGAAAACTGCTCCCGGATAGATAACTGTACCCCAAAGACGTGGGTCTTTATTTGCAAATGCATCTTCTGGTTTGTCATAGAAGATATAATTACCATTAGCATCTTTTGTTTTAATAGCTCCGTCGCGATCGTTAATATATTCAAAATCTTCAACCAAATTTAAGATCGGACCCGCATAAGCACGGTCAATATCTTCTGCATGAGAAGGAGGAATATTACTTTGTGTAAAACCGTTTGTCTGACCGGGATATTTATAGTCTCTTGCCCAGATTACCTCTTTATTGTTCTCTTTCACAGAAAGTGCTTCATAAAAATTACGTCCCCTATCATCAGGTTTAGATAGTTGTAATTCATACTTTCCACTTTTAATAACATCTTCTGCTGCTGTAAGTGCTATTTGATAATATCCTTGAGCTAAATTAGCTGGTATTCCTACTTCGCCTCCCGATGTTTTTATTGGACTGGCCATTTTGTTGTTGTAGTTAGCAAGAGAACCTGCATATACAGCGGCTCGTGCCTTCAACATCAAAGCAGCCCATTTAGTAGCTCTAGCAGCTCTAACAGAAGGATCTACAGGAAGAAAATCTTTTATAGCATCACATTCAGATATGATATAATCATAGAGTTCAGCTTCAGTAGAACGTGGATATTGTAAAGCTGTAATATCCATACCTGGAGTATATTCGAACACTTCGTCACCTACAATCGGCATACCACCCATTCCACGAACCATATTAAAATATAACCATGCTCTAATAAATCGGGCTTCACCTTCCAACTGTTTTTGGGTAGCGTTATCTAATACAGTTGATGCCCTAACTCCTTTCAAAAATTGATTCAAATTACGTAATAGTGAATAATCGTAAACTCTCCACCGATCATCCTCAAATCCACCACGATTGTCAGGCCCACCATCTGTTTTTGCTGCTTCATCTAAAATCGTATAAGAATAAGAATCATCAATATGTTGTCCCCATGTAATTCTTCCGTAAAAATTTGATAGTACGGATTTGATCATAATAGCATCGCTAAAAATCTGGTCGTCAGAGAGAATCTTATCGGGCTCTCTTTCCAAGAAATCAGAACAGCTACTCAGAGAAAAGAGTGCTACTAATAATGCGATAAATATATTTTTAATTTTCATATTATTTTAAAATTTTAGTGTTAAACCAACATTGACTATTCGCATAGTAGGATAAGCCAATCCGTTTGTATCGTTTATCTCAGGATCGACACCAATCAAGTTTGTCAAACCAAAAAGGTTCTGTCCAGCCACATAGAACCGAAGATCTGAAATTGAGGTCCTGTTCAACAATGAATTGGGAAGTGAGTAACCAAATTCTAGATTTCTTAATTTCAAGTATTTAACATTTTTCTTCCAGAAAGTACTGTTCCAATAATTACTGTGACTACTGTTTCCAATTAATAACATTGGATATTTACCTGGAATTAACTCACTGTTCGCATCCCATATATCTGCAAGACGCCATGTATTTTCCATATAATATTGGGGGTTGTTACCACCATCGTGGAAGGGATTACGTTGTTCCCACTCTTGATACCACGTATTCATTGCACCGCCTGTTAAATCGAATGCAAGATCAAAACCTTTCCATAAGAATGAGAAATTAAATCCATAATTAAAGATAGGTGTTGAATCCTGTCTGTAACCAATTGGCCTTTCATCCATTCCGTTGATAACACCATCACCGTTAATATCTTTATATTTCACATCTCCAGGGCGTAGAGTTTTATTTCCTTGACGGTCATTGTCAATAGGCCATGTAGCAATTTCTTCCCAACTCTGAAACTGACCATCAGCTTGCAATCCCCAATTCAGGTAACCATATCGTTCTACTATAGAATTCCTATATACATTCCAAGAATTACTGAAACGAGGTTTATATCGATCCCAGTCATAAAAACGAGAATAGGTAGCATTAGCTGCAATTGAGTAAGTAAGTTCATTTACTTTATCACTCCATTTAAGAAGCAAATCATAGCCACGATGTCTATCTGAATTTAGGTTTTCCTGTGGAAGGCTAAACCCTACTTCAGAAGGTAATAAAATATCATATTTTGAAGCCGGAAGGCCAGTTCTTAAACGATCAAAATAGTCAAAAGAACCTGAAAGCTTGCCTTTTAAGAAACTTGCATCTACACCAACATCAAATATTTTTGCTTTAATCCATGAAAGAGTAGTAACAGGAAGTCCACGGGGAGCTGTACCAATCGTGTACTTTCCGTCGATCACCGAACCACCGTTCTTATAGGTGTATCCCCCTAAGTAATCAAAAGCACTATAACCACTTACATTATCATCTCCTAACAATCCATAGGATGCTCTCAGTTTAAAATCACTGAATGTATTTGATAATTTGCTTTCACGCCAAAAATTTTCTTCTGAAATTCTCCATCCTGCAGAGGCTGAAGGAAAAAATCCCCATCGTTGATCAGTTGGGAACTTCCAAGATCCATCATAACGTCCTGAAAATTCAACTAGATATTTTCCGGCATAGTCATAATTGAATCGTCCCAAATAACCTAATCTAGCTTGTGTATTATTTCCAGTATCATCATAGGTATCCATAGTTTCATAGTCGATCAAATGCAATGCATTAGATGTAGGAATTGAGTGAACCCATGTTGTAGGGGTATCTCTTTTGATTGTTTCGGCACCAAGAATAGCGGCTATAGAATGATCTCCAATTTTTTTATTATATGACAACTGAATGTTCGAGGTTATCTCCTCATTATAGCCTTGTCTACGCTCTCTCCAAGGATTGGTGTTCTCGAAAATAACTGGATAAGTATCAGTGTCTTTATTGTAACCATATAACTTGTAGGTATACTCCTGATTATCCATTCGTTGATTAGCTAAGTAGTAACTCACCAACGCTTTAGCCTTCAAACCGTCGGCAATTTCATATTCTGCGTCAAAATTGAGTTGTACAACACGCCAGGTATCTTCAAATCTACCGGATAAATCATAAGTAAGCCAGGCAAAATTTGTTCCAGCCTCAGTAGAAGTCAATGTCGGATAATTTGGATTGTCATTAGCAAAGGGTCTTCTGGTAGGTAGATTACGATAAGTACCAAAACGTGGGAGCCAATAGTCATCACCTCCTGGTACTCCTGGATTCACCCTTTTTTCTACACGTCCATTCATCCCTGCGCCTACTCTAAGTTTATCGGTAATATTTGCATTCACATTCATCTGAACGTTTGTACGAGTAAAACCTCCATAATTAACGATAATTGCATCCTGATTTAAATTACCCACACTTAGATAATAATTAATTTTGTCTGATCCACCGGATACATTGGCATTAACATATGTTTGTGGTGAAACCTCCCAGATATAGTCATACCAATCAAAAGGTTGATACCCTTTTTCTGTTCCTTGTTGCCATTTCTCATAATCTTCTTTTGAATATCGATAGTTAGTGGCACCCTGTACAGTTTCGGACTGAATATAATTTTTGATATATGTCTCCGCTGTGGCTGGTTTCGGAAAATCATATAAGCTTTGCCATCCATAATAACTATTAACTGTTACGGTATTTTTGGTATTACGTGCTCCTTTTTTAGTGGTAACAACAATTACACCATTGGCAGCACGAACTCCATAAATTGAAGCTGATGCGTCTTTTAATACCGATATTGACTCAATATCATTAAAGTCGATATTATTGAATTGACCAGCATCTTATTGAATACCATCAATAACGTAAAGAGGAGCCCCCATGTTTCGAATTTGAATATTCGTCGTTGAACCGGGACGACCATCCTGTTGACGAGAATTGATACCAGCAATTTTTCCGACCAATGCACCTGAAGCAGTCGATGACTTAGAACGACTCAAATCCTGAGCGCCGATCACGGAAATTGCTGATGTCAGAGATTCTTTTCGTTGAGCTAAACCGAAACCGGTTACAACCACTTCACTCAACATTTCTGAATCTTCAATCAGTACGATATCGATAGTTCTTCGACCGCTAACTTTAAGTGTCTGTTTCTGCATACCAATATATGATACTTCAAGTGTAGCATTTGAAGCAACATTATTTAGTATAAATTCACCATCGGAATCGGTTACTGTACCAGTAGAAGTTCCTTGTACTTGGAGTGTGACTCCCACAAGAGATTCCCCGTTCACATCTTTCACTGTCCCGCTCACAGTAATGTTTTGAGCGAACATACCCAAGGAAGTAATCCATAAAAGTGTGGATAACAATCCTTTCATCAAATTTAAAAAGTTTTTCTTTTTCATTCTCCCATTTTGTTTAGATTTTAAAATAAAAATTATCTAATAAAGTCCAATTATATGTTTACATTCTGAATTCGATTAAATAGAATAATAAAGCAACAAGTGTAAGCCTGTAAAATTGTTTTTTTAAACAAACTTCTGTTTAATTATATCTGTACTCTTTTAATTCTTATTAAAATAATTTGTTTTTTTGATTTACGTCCAACAATAATAGCTTTGAATAGGTAATTATACATATTTATTAAAGATCATACTGCATTTCTATGGGCATTCATTAATTTATTACACAATATTTTTTTAAAAAATTACTTTTCAAAAGTATATAAAAACTAAAATTTTCACTGCAAATTTCATCTCAAAAAATAAAAGAAAAGTGTCAAACAGAGAAATATTTGACTATTGAATTGATTTTCTATTGATTACAAAATAACAAAAATCATAGTATTAATAATTCCAAGTCAATCAAAATTCTTAAAAATTTTCATTATCACTTATTATTTTAAGTTAATATTTTACTCAAAAGGTTTCAATTTTGGTATTGTCATTTTAATCATTTAATCTGTACTCAGGTAATGAATTTCTCCATTTCAAAGTTATATTTTTTAACATCTTTACAATTTCAGGATGTTGCTGTTCCAAATTATTTGTTTCTTTAATATCATCCTTTAAGTTAAACAGCATTACTTCCGATCCATCTTTGTTAACTAATAATTTCCAGTCTCCGGAGCGTACCGCAATATTTGGACTTAAATTTAAACCTTGTGGTTTAGGAAATGCTTGGCAATTCCTTGACTGCCATAGGTACTTAAATCACCTATGCCCATATCATCTGTAAGTATGAAGATAATATTTGATTTCTCAATATTTTGAGCTTTTGCACCTATTATAGTTGCGAAAGAAAGACCGGCTATCAATAAAGACTTGTAATTCATCTGTTTAGTATTATAAAATTATCTTGCAGGAGGTCTTTTTGCATCAGGATGTCTGGCAAGGATCTTTTTTAATTGTTCTACAACTTTGGGTTGTTCATTAGCAATATTTTTTGTCTCCAATGGATCTACTTCATAATCGTACAATTCATACTGAATATCATCTTCATCCTTCCAGTTTTTCCATTCTACCAGCCTATATCTTTCTGTTCTAATAGCTCGTCCTATATATCCTCCTCGTGGATATGCATGATATGCATGATCTCTGATTCGTTTATCTGGATTTTTCATTACCGGAACTAAACTCAATCCATCTATAGGCTGCGAAACTAATGGCTTTCCAAATCCGGTTAAAGAAGTTAATGTCGGATATATATCTACTGTTTCTGTAAGTTGACTCGTTGAACTACCTGGTTCACCTACACCGGGTGCGACAATTATAAGGGGAATAATATTGGCTTGCTCATAATTTGTATGTTTTGTCCAATATCCATGATCTCCCAAATGCCAACCATGATCTCCCCAAAGAACAATGATTGTATTATCTAACATATTCAATCTTTTCAATTCGTCTATAACTCTACCCAACTGCGCATCCATATAGCTCATGGAAGCATAATAGCCATGAATCAGCTTGCGAGTAATTGAATCTGGAAAAACATATTTCCCAGCAGGAATAGGTTTAAACTGATCAATCTCTCCCCCTCTTTTAATTGCCATTCCAGGTGCATTTTCAGGATCTTTTTCATATTCTGGCATGGGAATATCTTCAGGATTGTACATATCCCAATATTTTTTTGGTGCACAAAAAGGAAGATGTGGTCTTGCAAATCCAAGAGCCATGAAAAAGGGTTGATCAGGATTTTTCTTTAATTCACGCAATCTGTCAATAGCATGTGTCGCAAGTCTTCCATCACCATAAGCCTCATCCAACACATTGGGAGCCTCCCACGCTGCACCGCGAGGCAACTCTACATTAGAGGGAAGATCAGGAATAAACATCCTTGTATTCTCAAAAAAAGCTTCCTCACGTGTCAACTTACGATCAGTACTTTCAGGCAACAGATATTCAACTATTTTTTCCTTATGATGAGGAATACTCCATGATGCTTCATCATTTGTATTACCATGACCAACATGAAAAACTTTACCAATTGCCTCGGTGTGATAACCTTTACCCATAAAAAACTGAGGTAAAGTCACAGCATCTGGATATACATCACGAAATTGAAAACCAAAATCGTAAAGACCTGAAGTTGTAGAACGAACTCCTGTTAATAGATTATAACGAGATGCGACACTTACAGCTTGATTACAATAAGCACGACTAAATCTGACACCTTTACTCGCAAGTTTATCAATGTTGGGACTTATTGCTACATTATCTCCATAACACCCAAGATTAGGTTTCAAATCATCTACTAAAATCATGAGCACGTTCTTAGGCTTTTCAGAATTGGTCTGCTGTGCTTTAAGCTGACTTGATCCTGTACTTATTCCACAAATAAGTAGAGCAGTATTTATTTTTCTAAAATAATTCATTTCTGATAATCTAAGGCTTAAAAGTATTTATTTACTTACTTATTTTGTATTCATTTTATCATTCAACATTAAACGGGAAAGTACGGCATATTCCGCTGCAAACGAAAAGCTGAACATACCCTCGAGATTATTTTCTTCACGATTTTTGTTCCACCCCAAAAGTAAATTTGTAGGAAATAATCCTTTGTAACGGAATTTATTATATGCAAAATCAAGATTTTGTTGAAAAGTTCTTGCATATCCACCGGTATTAATAT
Source organism: Bacteroidales bacterium UBA5287 (assembly GCA_002411345.1). Classification (GTDB taxonomy): domain Bacteria; phylum Bacteroidota; class Bacteroidia; order Bacteroidales; family Dysgonomonadaceae; genus UBA5287. Next base: position 56,278 of record DHSL01000015.1, read on the forward strand.
AAAATGGGTAACAATCGGCATATCCACGCATTAATACTCCATTAAACCAGTTATTAAATCCATTAATTTTGTAAGAATAATAGCCTGATACCTCTTCATCTTTTTTAGCAAAGTAAACAAAACTGGCATCAGATAAAGAAATTGCATCATTCTTATAAATAATTTCACCTGTTGCATGATACAGATCTGCTGCTCCAGAAAGCATGGTGCCACTATTGTAAGAGATAGCTGGACCTACCTTATCACGACACAATATTCCTTTTCGATACTCAACTCCATTTACTAATTCAATTTCTGGATTTCTTGGTGAACACCCACCCATCATATCTGCATAAACACCATCTTCACGTATCAAATATTCTTTCTGCCAATCATAAACCTTTTTGGCAAACATCAGATAATAATCACTTTTTTTCATCTGACTTTGTTTACGTGTTACCTTATCACTTTTATCAATAAAATAATGCGTAATAGTAGCATCTTTATCTTTATATATTTCATGAAGCCAAACAAGTGGACTAACCATTGGACCATTGCTGCAAGAATGTTTTGATACATATCCCGGTCCCCATGTGATACCACCTCGTTCATTTCCGGACTCATCAATCGTACAATCCCATCCATCAAGAACATATTCTGTCAAATATTCTGCTTTTTCAAGAAATACTTTATCTCCTGTGATTTTGTATGACTCGAGCAATTCCCGTACAAGCCACATCTGATCATCATAAACATTTTCAATGCCGGCTACTTTTGCATTCCCTTTTTTAGATCCACGATTCACTCCGTAAACTGTCCATTCGTTTGTACGTGTATATGAAGTAAGGGTAAATGTACCAAGGTAATAATCAGCATTGTCATATAAATCATATAATAGACGCTTATACTTATCATAATACTTTTTGTACATCTTATCATTAACAACCTGCTTATGTGTTTTCAACGCATGTAACACTGCATTCACAGCCTCAATGCCACTTGTATACATCCAAACACTTCCAGTTTCATCAGATCGTTTATTTGTATAAGGATTATAAAAACGGGCCATTTTCATATCGTCACCGGTAAAGTGAGCCGATATAGTATTATCAACTGATTCCATAGCACGAATCAAGTTACGTTCAGCAATAGCAGTTTTATTTTCACTTCCAAAACTGTATATGTATGTAATAAACATTAGTAACAGTAACACACCATATTTTTTCATCATTGCAGGCATATAAATTCTAGTTTTAATTTTTATAGGTTTATTCAAGATCTCACACTCTTTTATTATTTCTTCTACTAAATAAAATGTAAAAATAACATTTATTTTTGAACAATTAGAAATAATTAAGACCTTTATCAAAAACAACCTCCCTCCATTAATATATTAACTCCAAATTTGAAATTTTCGTCATAATTCGGGAATAAAATCACCGGGTATTTTTTTTGAAGGATCAAAAACTGCAACACTAACCTGCGAATCAGCACATCCATAGTACAAATACCATTTCTTCTTGAAAAAGACTAATCCCTCGATAAATACTGTTCCATCTACATACTGACCGCTTTTTTCAAAGGCTTCTATCGGACGAAAGAATGGTACATCTAATCTGGCAATTGCTTTCATTGGATCATTTACATCCATCAAAACCTGACCGGCACTATAGGTTCCTGCATTAAAACGAAGATCACGGGTTTTATCATCTGTTTGATTTTTACCGTTATATAATAACAATATTCCCTTATCTGTCTTTATTGCAGGAGGTCCACATTCTGTTAAAGCACTGTCAAAACAACCTTTACGAGGGGCTATCACAGTTTTAAAATCACCTTTTTCATCCAAAACGGGTTCCCAATCAATAAGATTTTCTGAAGTAGCTGCACATACCCTATGCTCTCCCCAATACATAAAATAGACTCCATTAATTTTTGTAATGACCTGTTTTCCACCTTTAATCTCTGTTACAATCGAACCTGACTTACAGGCCATATCTAAAAATCTTCCTTGAAAAGCTTCTTCAAATGCAGGACCATGTTTCTCCCATGTTATTAAATCTTTTGAAGTAGCTACACACAATCGTGGTTTATCTCTGTTCCACGAAGTATATGTCATAACATAGATTCCATCTTCAGTTACACATACTCGGGGATCTTCGCAACCTCCGGGCCACTCATATTTCTTCATGATATCTTCATTTGGAAACATAACAGGAGTTGATCTTCTTTTCATAGTTATTCCATCTTTACTTTCCGCTAACCCTATTCGAGAAGTTCTTTTTCCAATACCGATCCCTGAATTATCTTCCGCACGATAAAGAACATATATTTTGTTACCTTTCACTGTTGCTGCGGGATTAAAAGTATCGCTCTCTTCCCAATTTATTTCTTTTTTTTGCATGGGACAGTAGAATATTGTATTCATCGGAGTTATTATAGGATTAACATCTTTGGGACGTTCAAATCCGCCTAATGCCCATTCTGGAAGAATATTTGTTTTTCCATTCTCTTCATAATTTTCTTTATATCCAAGATTAATAGATGAAGTACAAATAAAACAAAATAAGACTAGTAAAAAAGTATTAAAAAATTTCATATATTTTAAATTAAAGTTCAGATAAAAAAGTTTCAAAATAAAGTTTAATTGTGCAAGTTTAGCTAATTTCTTTTTATAAACGAAATGTTCTAAATTAAACTTAACTTAGGTCTTAAAGGACGATAATAACACCTCCCCTCACCAACTAATTAACTTCAGATTTGAAATTTTCGTCATATAAATGAAACTTTTTATCTAAATTATTCATTTCCAATTCTTTTTTCTCACTCTTCTTAATTTCCCATTTACAAATTCCAACTCTATATCATTGAAATATTTATTAGTCAACAAATAACCCCAAACTTCATAAGTAATACTTTTTAAAGTTTTTGAATTGATTTTATCGGGTTCTCCAATAAGAAAGATTACAGATTCCTTTGTCATACCGGTGTAAAGCGTTGCATTACCTTTTTTACTTTTAACTTCAATGTGCTTTACTTTTTTGTCCGAATAATTAGTTATAAAATCAATTATCAATTGGACTAAAAGTAAAAATGATACACCGGCAACAAAGCCTATGATGAATATAAGAAAATGTTTCATAAAAATTTATTTGATTTGGAACATGTTAATATGAACAAAAATATTGTAACTCTTTGACATCTTGTGTCAATTTGAATAATTTATATTTTTTAAGATATATTATTTTTCATATCTTTGAAATAATTGCTTTTTAATATATTGATCAACAACAAAATAAAAAAACCATGGATCAACCTAAAATAGAGCGAATGCTCCGACTAATTAAAATGCTGACAGCAAATAACTCGTTAACTGTTGAAGAAATTGCCGACAGATTATCTATTTCTCCTCGTTCAGTCTATCGCTATGTCGATACACTCCGGGAAGCGGGGTTTGTAGTAAAGAAAGTGAACGGATTCATAAAACTGGACAAATCATCACCCTATTTCAAGGATATCAGCGAACTAATTCATTTTACAAAAGAAGAAGCATTTATCTTAAAATCTGCAATCGAAAGTATCGACGATAACAACTTTCTCAAACAAAACCTAAAAAAGAAACTTTATACTGTATATGATTATAAGATTCTTGCTGAGACTATTGTAAACAGTAAAATCAGCAGGAGCGTGAAGAGTCTGGTACAAGCAATCGAAGAAAAACAATGTGTGATACTTAAAAGCTATTATTCTTCACACGGAAATGATATTCGCGACCGGAAAGTGGAACCGTTCGCTTTTACTACAAACTATGAACAGGTTTGGTGTTATTGCTTTGAGGAGAATGAGAATAAACTATTTCGATTGTCAAGAATAGGAGGTGTGGAACTATTGTTGCAGCAATGGGAACATGAATCAGCTCATAAAATGGGCTATATGGATGTTTTCAGAATGCACAGTAACAATAAGGTTAAGATTAAATTGAAATTGGGAATCCGATCGGCAAACTTATTGACCGAGGAGTTTCCACTTGCTTCAAAAGAACTTAAAAAATTATCGAACAATAAATGGTTGCTGGATACTGAGGTTTGCTCTTTTGAAGGCGTTGGCAGATTTGTGATTGGACTGATTGAAGATATTGAGATAATTGACTCTACTGAATTTAAAACTTATTTGATTTCAAAAATTGAGAATATAAATAAATTATTAAACTAAATTCGCTATTATTATGTTAACGTACCCAACAAAATACATAGCACTTCAAAACCCTCTTTATCACCAGACAGTACTGCACTATCCATGCTTTTCTTTCTAATTGGGCGCGATAAAAAAACAATTTAATTTTATTTAAGCTTATTTTGTATTGATTATTTATCAATAGATATATATCTTTGTGCACGTACACATAGAAGTTTTACAAAAAAAATAAGATATCGACATTTCTTAACAGATGAGTTTAATACAAGTGCCGCTTTGCTGGCAAAGATTAAAGAGGTGGTCCTTATTTTAATTAATGATAATAAAACATGTATATCAAATTATTAATCTAAAAACAAATGAAAAAAAGAGATGAAAAGTAAATTATGTTTTGTACTTTGTGCCATCCTGGTATTTCCTCTCTACCTATCTGCACAAGGTGGAGTGGTAAAGGGGATTGTAAAAGAAGCAGAAACAGGCGACCCCCTTCCTGGGGCGAGTATTCAGATTGAGAATTCAACAAGGGGTGTTGCTACTGATATAGACGGCACATTCGAAATTAGAGCAAATCCCTCTGAAAAGCTTGTTTTTTCTTTCCTTGGAATGGAATCCCAAACAATTGAAGTGGGAAATAAAACAAACATCGAAGTGGCACTTAAACCAATGCCAAGTGAACTAGATGAACTGACAGTTGTTGCCTTTGGAAAACAAAAAAAAGAAAGCGTGATCGCTTCTGTTTCTACTGTCCAACCATCTGAACTACAAGTACCTTCAAGCAACCTGACAACAGCGTTTGCAGGACGAATAGCAGGGTTGATATCTTATCAACGCACGGGAGAACCCGGAAAAGATAATGCACAATTCTTTATACGTGGAGTAACTAGTTTTGGTACAGGGAAAGTGGACCCATTAATTTTGATCGATGGAGTGGAAATGTCAACAGAGGACTTGGCAAGATTGACTACCGATGATATTGCAAGTTTCTCTATTATGAAAGATGCAAACGCTACCGCTTTATATGGGGCAAGAGGGGCAAACGGAGTAATTTTGGTGACAACAAAAGAAGGACGAGAAGGTGATGTGAAAATACAATTCAGAGCTGAAGGTTCTTACTCTTCACCTACTGAAAATGTGCAATTTGCTGACCCGGTAACATATATGAAATTACATAATGAAGCAGTAAGAACAAGAAACCCGGGTACAAGACTGCCGTACGATGAAAAGAAAATCAATTATACTGAAAGAGGAATCGACCCAATACGTTATCCTGCAGTAGATTGGCAAGATCTTCTGTTCGATAAAAATACTTTCAATCAACGTTATAATCTGAACATTAGTGGTGGGGGAAAAATCGCAAGATATTATATCGCCGCATCTTATTCATTGGACAATGGTATCCTTAAAGTTGATAAAAGACAAAATTTTAACAATAACATCAAGTTAAACAAATTCGCGCTTCGCTCGAATGTTAACGTGAATCTGACGCCAACAACTGAAGCAATCATTAGGTTGAATGGAGTGTTTGACGACTATCAAGGACCGTTAGACGGAGGAACAGACTTATATAATAAAGCAGTTCGGGCAAATCCGGTACTATTCCTACCCTATTACATGCCGGACGAGGCAAACATTTTCACTAAACATATATTGTTCGGAAATGCTTCTTCTGGAAATTATCTGAACCCTTACGCGGAAATGTTAAAGGGATATAAATCAAATGACAGATCGTCAATGTATGTTCAATTCGAAATGAAACAGAAATTGGACTTTATTACAAAAGGACTGTCTGCAAGAGCAATGTTTAATGTGAATCGCTTTGCACAACTGGAAGTAAGAAGGCAATATAACCCTTTCTTCTATGCATTATCACCACAAATAGGAAATTCACAGGACTATAACCTAATCGCTTTAAACCCTGATGGTGGAACGGATTATCTGGATTATGTGCCTGGAAATAGACAAATGAAAAACTCTATGTACTTCGAAGGGGCATTGCAATACAACACATCAATTGCTGAAAATCATTCGCTTTCAGGACTTTTGGTTTTCACATTACGTGAAAAAAAAGATAACACATACAATACACTTCAACTTTCATTGCCACAACGAAATGCAGGAATAGCGGGAAGGGCTACCTATTCGTATGCCAATCGTTACTTTCTGGAGGCTAACTTCGGATACAACGGTTCTGAACGTTTTGCAAAGAATGAACGTTGGGGATTCTTCCCATCGGCAGGTATTGGATGGATTGTAACAAACGAAGCTTTTATGGAACCATACAAAAATGTACTCTCTAAACTTAAACTGAAAGCAACGTATGGTTTGGTGGGTAATGATGCTATTGGGGCAGTGGAAGACCGCTTCTATTATTTATCTAATCTAAACATGAACGATGGGGGTCGTGGAATTTCATTCGGAGACACCTGGGGATACAACCGTCCTGGTATAACAATCTCAAGGTATGAAGATCCTTTTATCACATGGGAAATTAGTCGAAAAAGCAATTATGGGATTGAATTGAACTTCTGGAACAGCTTGGAAATTCAAGCGGATTATTTTAGGGAAAATAGAAGCAATATCCTACAAACAAGAGCTGACATTCCTTCAACAATGGGATTGCAGGCAACGCCTAAAGCAAATATTGGATCGGCCAACGGTAGCGGTATAGATATATCCGTGGACTATAACAAGTCATTTAATAAGGATTTCTATGCAATTTTAAGGGGAAACTTTACTTATGCATCTAGCCAGTTCGAAATTTATGAGGAACCTGATTATGCATCAATAAATACTCCATGGAGATCACATAAAGGACAAAATATTTCCCAAAGATGGGGATATATCGCTGAGAGACTTTTTTTGGATGACGAAGAAGTAAAAAACTCTCCTACTCAAACTTTTGGTGAATATGGAGCAGGTGATATTAAATATAAAGATATTAATAAAGATGGACGTATAGACGAAAATGACCTTGTACCAATTGGATATCCAACAACACCGGAAATTATATATGGATTCGGACTGACTTTTGGATACAAAAAATTCGATTTCTCTTGCTTTTTTCAAGGATCAGGACGTTCTTCTTTCTGGATCAACCCCGAATCAACAGCTCCTTTCATAGGAGAAAAATCATTGTTGCAAATTATTGCAGATAGTCATTGGTCCGAAGATAATAGAAATATCTATGCATTTTGGCCCAGATTATCGGATACGGAAAATAGCAATAATAACGTAACTAGCACTTGGTGGATGCGCAATGGCGCTTTCATGCGTCTAAAAACTCTTGAACTCGGCTATACATTACCGAAAAAAATGATTCAACCAATTCATTCAAAAAATGCTCGGATATATATGTCAGGAAGCAATTTGTTCCAAGTTCGAAAATTTAAATTATGGGATCCGGAACAAGCAGGCAATCCTTTTAATTATCCTTTGCAGCGAGTGATAAATATTGGATTGAATATTGAGTTTTAATTCAAGAATAACAGTTAAATCAAATGAAACATATAATAAAACCAATAAAACTTCTGGTGCTTTTATTATGTACCGGTTTTTTAATAAATTGCTCGGACTACCTGGATGTGGTACCCGACGGGGTAGCTACTTTGGATAATGCATTTTCAAATAGAACAAATGCAGAAAAATTTCTCTTCTCTTGCTATAATATGCTACCAAATCAAAATGATCCATATACTTATCCGGGCAACATGGGTGCGGATGAAATGTGGTATCACAACAATCATTCAGCTAGAAGTGGAGCACGAATCGCAAGAAATGATCAAAATGCAGCCGATCCATTTCATAACTATTGGGACGGAAGAAGGGATGGAAGAAATCTATGGATAGGAATCCGTGATTGCAATATCTTTCTGGAAAATATTGAACGGGTACCGGATCTTCAAGCATGGGAAAGGGTACGATGGGAATCGGAAGTAAAGTTTATAAAGGCTTACTTACATTATTTTTTACTTAAATTATATGGTCCTATTCCAATCGTGGATGTGAACTTACCGGTAAACGCAGATCCGGAACAGGTGCGAGTATTCAGGGATCCGGTGGATTCGGTGATTAACTATGTGGTGAATTTATTGGATGAGTCTATGATAAATCTTCCTGACCGAATAGAAGAGACATCAACAGAGATGGGACGAATCACTAAACCGATTGCAGCTTCTGTAAAAGCAGAGGCTCTGGTATGGGTGGCAAGCCCACTGCTGAACGGAAATCCTGATTATGCAAACTTCAAAGATAAAAGAGGGGTTCAATTGGTATCAAATCAACATGATAACACCAAATGGGAAAGAGCTTTAGTGGCAATCAAAGAAGCAATAAATATATGCCATGAGAATGGAAATGCATTGTATCGATATAGACGTGGTTTTGAAGAAATGTCTGATAAAACATTTCTAAAATATACTTTAAGAGGTGCTGTAAGTGAACGACCAATGCAAAATCCGGAAATAATTTGGGCTCACCCGGCTTTCCAAAATACTAATCAGTTTCAGAATTATTGTACTCCTAGATTTTCAACTTTTAGTTCCTGGGGTGGTATTTCTGAAATAGGAGCAACATTAAAAGTGGCTGAACAATATTACACAAATAATGGTGTACCTATCGACGAGGATCCTTCATGGAACTATTCGAAACGTTACGAGATGAGAAGAGATACTGGTTCATTTCATCAATATTATATCAGTAAAGGAGAAATTACAGCTAACGTCAACTTTTATAGAGAATCACGATTCTATGCTCATTTGGCTTTCGATCGCAGTATCTACGAAATGTTGGCTCAAAAAGAATCTGAAAGCATCGTTATAAAAAGTAGAAGCGGCGATCCAAATGGTATTGTATTCAGCGAATCTTATATTCCAACAGGATATTTTATTAAAAAATTGGTTAGCTTTAGATCTGGTTCAAGTACAACATCTGCTACTCCTTGGAGATTTTCTATTCCAAATATAAGACTGGCTGACCTTTATCTGTTAAGGGCAGAAGCAGAAAATGAAGTAAAAGATGTACCTGATAACGACGTGTATCAGTGGGTTGACAGTATTCGCTTGAGGGCTGGACTCGAAGGAGTGGTCGATTCATGGAGCAAATATTCTAACATTCCGGGTAAACCAACAACTAAAGAGGGAATGAGGGAAATTATCAAACGTGAACGATTGATAGAATTAGCATTCGAGGGAAAAAGATCATTCGATCTTCGTAGATGGAAAGATGCTCTGAAATACCTAAATGAGCCAATACAGGGATGGGATATTCAAGGCGTGAAACCTGAAGAGTATTATCAGGTTAATACTATTTTCAATGCTAGAAATTTCACTACCAAGGATTATCTACAACCTCTATGGACAAATACAATCATTAAGAATTCAAACTTGGTTCAAAATCCAGGTTGGTAAACAGTTAATGAATCAATTTCAAAAGATAAAAAATATGAAGCAGAAAAATATAATAACAGGAACAGCCTTTACATTTATACGTATCGCAGGACTCCTGACCATTATTTTAGTCTTAGCATTCTCTTGCCAAGAAGAAAGGGTTGGTCAAAATCCAATCGATAATATTCCTCCTATAGGAGTGTCTAATGTGATAGTAGAAGCTTTACCGGGAGGAGCGAAAATATCGTATGATCTACCAAATGAAACGGATATTTCTTATGTGATATGCGAGTATATGTTTAAAGGAGAAAAGAAAATAGTACGTTCTTCTATTTATTCAAACTTTTTAGTGGTAGAGGGATTACCGGATATTGCTCCGTGTGATTTTACTCTTTATTTGGTGGATCACAGCGAAAATAAGTCTGGATTATATAATGGGTCGTTTGTACCTTTGGAACCTCCATTTCAAACTGTATCCAAAACAATCACAATGGAACCGGACTTTGGTGGAGTTGTAATCCGTTGGCATAACGAAACTAATGCAATGATCGGGGCATTCTTATTGGCTAAAGGTGATAATGGGGAGTGGATCGAAAATGATCTCGTATTCTCAACTATCACTGACGAAAAAAAATCAATAAGGGGTTATAATACGGATGAACGTACTTTTGGTGTGGTAATTTTAGATCGGTTCGGGAATACTTCAGACACAATTATAACATCGGCTATTCCACTGTATGAAAAAGAACTGGATAAAAAGAATTTTGGAAATGGACATTTATTAGGTGATAATTATACTTCATATAACAACCGACCTATCGAGAATATTTGGGATGGAAAATTGAATGTCATCTGGCATACAGTTCCGACAGCGGGTTTTACACCACCACAATCATTCACTATCGACTTAGGTGTGGAAGCAAAACTGAGTCGCTTAATGTTATGGAATAGACAAGGTGAGTTTATTTTTTCACAACATAATGTGCATTATTTTGAAGTGTGGGGAGCAAAAGAACTGAGTCGCGATAGAAATAATTCTTACTGGTTGGGGAATGAATGGAAAGATGAATGGGTACTACTTGGAGATTTTGAGCAAATTAAACCTTCGGGTCTACCATTAGGACAGTCGAATGCGGATGATGTTGCGGCAACTGTCGCAGGGAGCGAATTTATTTTCGAATCAGGTGTTGATGAAATAAGATATGTAAGATTTGTAGTGAAAGAAACATGGGCCAGAACCGCAGCAATGCATATTGCGGAAGTAACCATCTTCGGAGATGATGGCATCAGGGAAGTTGGAGAAAATAATGCAACAGAATAAATTTTAATGATGATAAGGAAATGAAAAAATACATTTTACAAACTCTTAAAAAGGGTACTAAAAGATGCTTCCTGATCGCATTGCCGTTGATAATGTTATGGATGGCATCATGTGACGATATGAATAGTATTCATCAAAAATACTACGATTGGGGAGAGGATATCTACACGGGTGTAGTGGACTCTCTGAAAGCTTATGGTGGTTACGAAAAAGTAAAATTCAACTGGGAACTAAATGCTGATCCCAGAATCACGAAAACTGTGATTTTCTGGAACCAACGGACAGATTCAGCTGTTGTTAACGTAAACCGAACACAAAGTGGACGCTTACAAATGACATATCAATTGGAGAACATAAATGAAGGAGATTATATCTTTGAGTTTATTACCCGAGACAATGAAAGTCATTTTTCCTTGGCAAAAGAAGTGGTGGTAAAAATATATGGGGAAAAGTATGCTAAGTCGTTAAGAAACAGGCGGGTGTCTTCAATTTCACACTTGGAAGATGGGACCATGCTAATAAAATGGGAACCAATATCAAGCTTTGAGATACAGTATGTTACTGTAAAATATGAGACCGACGGTGTTGAACAATCCATAAAAGTGGAAAATGAGGATACTGAAACAAGCCTTACTGGTTTGAATACCGGCGATAAGATCCAAATATCGACTACTTATATTCCGAAAGGGGCTTTGGACGAATTAAACTCTCCAAATTCAGAATTTACAATGCCTGCATTCGAAAGGATAATCAACAAAGCAAAATTTTCAAAATTAGTAATGGCTGGAGATAACACATCGGTGAATGGAGTAAGAGACTTGTCTAAAATATGGGATGGCACAATAGCTAACCCTGGTATTTTACATACAATAGAGAATGCTCCGGGATTCTTTATGCCACACAATTTCACATTCGATATGGGTGTATCGGCTAAATTGAGCCGTTTCAGGATCTGGCCAAGAACTGACGCGGGTTCGTTCACTGGACATAGTCCTAAACAATTTGAGATTTGGGGCACAAACGAACTGAAGGCTAACTCTAATGACCAAAATTACTGGACTACAAATGAATGGAAAAGTGATTGGGAGTTGATGGGTAATCATGAAATCATACAACCCTCAAGCGATTTAGGTACAGCTTGGACTTCTGGATGGGAGTTTAATATAAATGAGAACATCAACCGTGTTCGATATATTCGATTGATAATTAAAAGTAACTGGCAAGGATCAAATTGTGTTAATATCGGAGAGATAACTTTATGGGGCGACGATCTCTAAAGATATAGCTTGATTAGAAATTAGAACAGGAAGAAACCAATAGATTTCTTCCTGTTTTTTAATAATGGTTTTGTAAACTTTATCGATTTTCTATACATAAACAATCAAATCTTCAAGTGCATGATGATAAATTTATAAGCCGAATGATTTCAGTTTTCCTGTTTATTCCGGTTTCTTAGTCATCGTTAATACCCAATATCTACCATCCTCAATTAAATCACTTTCTGCTCCCATATATTTTGCAATTTCACTAAAATAACCATTGGTTGAAGTGAATAAATCATTTTTTGTAAAATTCCAGGTTTTATAAATTGTCGGGGGAAGAATCTTAACTTTACATGCATATTCATTTCTTTCTATTACCTCAACATATGATGTCATAATTTGAAGTTCAGTAATAATACCTGAAGCTAAACCTTCAAATCCTTTTGATTTATCCCATGTTTTTGCAAACCTTGCACCAATCATCTTACCACTTTCATCAGGAAGAATTCCGTGCCCTTTATTATGTTCAATGTTATAGTATATAAGACTCCAGGCTTGATTTATTCCTCTGGTAGCTTTGGCAAGAACTGACATGTTATCGGTTTGATACTTCTTATCAACATTATCATCATAAACAAGAGGATAATTTTGAATAGGAATCCATGTTTTTATTTTCCAGGAGCCATCTTTTTTTATCAGCAAATAAATACATTTATTATCGGTAACGCGAATATTATCTGAACGCTTTGTTGATTCAATGTAGTTATTTGTAATCATAACTGAGTGATCATCGATAACATCAGTTATAACCCACTTAACATCCATTTTTACATCGGACGTATCGGTCTTGTAACTTTCCAAAACCGGTTGTATCCATTCATTCATAGGCATAGATACTCCATTATACCATATCATATTAGCATCATCAGTATACATGCTTGGAATAACATCCCACTTTTTTTCTTCAAATAGTTTGTAGTATTCGGTTAAAAAATTTTCAGATGACATCTTGATATTTTCCTGACTGAAAATAAATGTGGGTAATAGGATTAATAGAAAAAGAATTTTTTTCATTATACAAATTTTATAAAGCATTAAAATATGTCTTGAAAATAAAGCTTTCAACTACTACCAAATAAAAAATGTTGATATACTCTAAGCATAAATAAATTCATGTTTTGAAATTATTTAAGACGTATATATTTTTCAATCATATATTTCTTTTGAAGATTCCAGTTTTCATCAACAGGCTATCTTTGTATGAGTGTATCATTCTTAATTTCTATCAGCATTTTAATAGTCGTCCCCTCTATTTCCGGAAATGAATTATGTTTTATAATGCTTTCTTCATAGTGAGTACCATCAGATAATTTATATGTACCCCAACCATAATTATGCATTACAAGTGTATCTGTTATATAGGTACCTGCAAAAGTAAAACATCCATCTGCCCAAAATTTAACTTGACCACTGGCATCTTTTTCAGAAATGGATGTACCACTAGATTGATCACCTGTGTATACCAACTTCCATGCTCCATCAATGGGGGTTTTAATTGGCATACTACTACTTAAAACAACTCCCAAAAAAACTAAAAATAGTAAAATATTCAATTTCATTTTATAAGAGGCTTTTGGTTTTATTCATAATTGTCCGTTTCAGTAAAAAAACAATTTTGTTAGTATTCAAACTAATACCATTACAAATGATTTCCTTATAGGAAAAACATCAGTATCATAAAATAAAATCTAAGATTTCATAAAAGTAATCGTGAAATAACGGATACTCTATCTTATTAATAGACGTAGCCGTTTTATAAAATTGGTGGTTCCATACGGTTTTCTCATTAATAGCATTTTGATATTTCCAATTAAATAACAATAAATGGATTGATTAGTTTTATGAATAAGGTTATATGAAAATAAAAAAACCTATAACAATTTAATTGATTTCCAATGGCAAATCATTCAAATTGCAAGAATACAATAGATTTAAAGATTACACAGTAAATAATAAGAGGCTGTCTCAAAAGATTG
>DHSL01000023.1 GCA_002411345.1 Bacteroidales bacterium UBA5287
ACCTATTTCAGGACGAGACAAAGTAATGTTTCTTTTAATTTAGGAAAAACAACAAATCTAGACACCCGTATTTACGGACGTTTTGAAAGATATAACGGACCTTATACCGGTGCCGGCGATATTTTTGGAATGGTAATGGATAGTAATCCCGTTGATTTCCCTGCAGTATGGGAGCCCGATGAACGTAACTTATCCACTCGTTGGACTTTATTTGGAAATGCCGATCCTATGAAAACGAATCCATTTGCAGAAATGGTAAGAGGATATAGAGAGAACAACGAAAACACCTTTACTATACAAGGTACATTATCTCAAGATTTAGATTTTATTACTCAAAATCTGAAACTTCAATTAAAAGCATCTGCAAACACATGGAATTACACTTCCGGTTCACGCAGATATTCACCTGTTTATTATGCATTGGAACAATATGACCCATTCGCTAAAGAATATACCCTATATAATTTGACACCAAATAATGTTCCTTATTTAGGAGATACAGAAGGTGGACGTGATGGTAACACCCATTTTTATGGTGAATTACGCCTTAATTGGGACAAAACTTGGGGAAAACATTCGTTATCAATGATGACTGTTGGTATTGGTGAAGAAAAAAGTCTCACTAACGGTTTAGGAGGTTCAATTTATTATACACTACCAGAACGTAACCTTGGTAATTCAGGACGTTTTGCATACGACTTCGACAAACGCTATTTCCTTGAATACGCATATGGATATAACGGTTCAGAAAAATTCTATGGAAAGAACCGATTTGGTTTCTTCCCATCTTATGGAGTTGGCTGGTTAGTAACAAATGAACCATTTTGGAATGACAATCTAAAAAATGCAATTAGTTTATTGAAATTCAAGTTCACTTATGGATTAGTTGGAAATGATGCCATTGCAAGTCGCGAAGGCAGATTCTTTTATCTTTCTCAAATAGCCAGCGGAGGTGGAACTTACCAATGGGGAAGAATCTTCAGTCAAGGTTATAATGGATTTAGATTCAACAGATATGCCAATCCCGATATCACCTGGGAGGTTGCTGAAAAATATAATTTAGGTATTGAATTAGGTTTATTTAAGAATCAAGATTTGACCATTCAAGCAGATATTTTCAAGGATATTAGAGGAAATATCTATATGAGACGTGAAAATTTCCCTGAGACAACAGGTTTCCAAACTGCTATTCATGGTAATGTTGGAAAAGTTGAATCAAAGGGAATAGACGGATCATTAGATTATAAAAAATCATTTGGTAAAGATGCCTGGTTAGTAGCAAGAGCAAATTTCACTTATGCTACAAACAAATATTTGGAAAAGGATGAAAAGAACTACCGCGATGAATATTTGAAATCAATAGGATATCCTATTAATCAGACATGGGGTTTGGTAGCCGAGCGACTTTTTGTAGATCAGCAAGAAATTGACAATTCACCTCGTCAGGAATTTGGTGCCTATATGAGAGGCGATATCAAATATACCGATATTAATGGTGACGGAGTTGTTAACAGTAACGACCGTATTCCAATGGGTTATCCCACAGTACCAGAAATTCAATATGGATTTGGACTTTCGGCCGGTTACAAAATGATGGATTTTTCTTTCTTTTTCCAAGGTAACGGAAGAGTATCATTCTATATTAATCCAAGAGGTATAGCACCTTTTGTGAACAGAAGAAATGCCCCACTTATCATTGCCCGTGATTCATGGAGTGAAACAAATCCTAATGTTCATGCCTTTTGGCCACGTTTAGCCACTTATCAAATTGATAATAACACACAACAATCATCCTGGTGGTTGCGTGATGGTAGTTTCTTGCGTCTAAAGACTATGGAAATAGGTTTTAATGTTCCTTCTCTAGACTTCATGTTTATGGAAAGCGCACGTATTTATGTCAGCGGTGAAAACCTGTTCACATTTAGTGCCTTTAAACTTTGGGATCCTGAAATGGGAGGTAACGGTTTGTCGTACCCCATTAACAGAAGATTTAATCTTGGATTACAACTGAATTTCTAACTTTAAAACTCATAAGAAAATGAATATAATCAAGAAATATTTCAGGAAATGTGCTACGCTTTTATTAGGATTTATTCTTTTTATTTCGTGTAGTGATTTCTTAGATATTGTTCCCGATAATACAATTTCGTTGGAGGACTATTTCGCAAATAAAGAAATGGCCTACAATGCATTAAGCAATGTTTACGCCGGAATTCCCAACAATCAGTTAATTCATAATACAGAATGGTTATTAGGTGATGACTGGCTTGGTCAGCGTGATGCAACAAAATCACACAGTGGTTTAGCCGGTTCTCAAGTTATGGAAGGCTTACAAAATACAACAAGTCCTTTACTCGGTTTCTGGCAAGGTTCAGGATATGCTACAGATTTATACGAAGTCATTAGATCTGCAAACACTTTTTTGGAATACATCCATTTAGTAAAAGACATGTCTGATGCTGAAAAAGGTCAGTGGATTGCTCAAGTCAAGTTTTTAAAAGCATATTATCATTTTATATTGATTCAACATTATGGTCCTATCACCATTGTTGATAAAAATCTTGAGCCCAATTCAACATCAGAAGAATTATTTGCCGACAGAGCAAAGATTGACGATTGTTTTAATTATGTAATTAATCTAATAGATGAAGCCATTCCGGAATTGGATAATGAGAATATGGAAGACCAATTGGGTATGGTTGATCAAGCAGCAGCAAAGGCAATTAAAGCACGTATCCTATTATACAGAGCAAGTCCTTTCTACAACGGAAACAAAGATTTGTTCGGCGACTTTTATGATCATGATGGTAAAACCTTTTTTCCAATGGATGAGCCAGGATCTCCAAACTGGACTAAAAAATGGGACGAAGCTTTAGTCGCAGTAAATGAAGCTATTAAGCAATGCGAATCTGATGGTTTTGGTTTGTATGAATATACCGATCAACCCTATAAATTTGATATGGACGATTGGAAAGAAAATACTGAAGCAATGAAAACATTGTATACTTTGCGAATGCTAATTGTTGATCCTTGGAACAAAGAATGTATTTGGGGAAGGACATACAGTATGGGTCAAAGTAGTACAATTCAGGATGCAAGTAACATCAGGTTACCTCGTACTTTCACAAACGGTGTTCAGGAAACCACCGGTAATTCATATAACTGGGCGAGTGCTACTTATCAGGTAATGTCTCGTTATTACACAAAAAATGGTTTACCAATTGAAGCAGACAGAACTTTTGACAGAAATAATATGCATCGTATTGTTTCTACCCCTCAAGAAGATTCATTAGATTATGCACCATATCGTGGTATATTACAGCCCGGTTTCATGACCGTAAGCATGTATTTGAATCGCGAACCCCGTTTTTATGCAAACTTAGGTATCAGCGGTGGTTATTGGAGAGGTCATCAGTTCCGTATCGATACAGAAATGTACGGTGGAACTCCAGGCGGTTATGATCCAAGTGTTAGTCAGACTGATTTTATGTGGACAGGAATTGGAGTTCAGAAATTTGTTCATCCAGAATCAAAATCCGGTAGTTGGATCCGTCAGATCCATTTCCCCTACCCGATTATTCGTATGGCCGACCTATATTTGATGAAAGCTGAAATTTTGAACGAGTTAAAAGGTCCAAGTCAACAAGTGTATGACGAAATCAACAAAGTTCGTAATCGCGCAGGAATTCCTAATGTTGAAGTTGTTTGGTCAGATCCCAACTTATGTAATTCTCAATATCTTAACAGACATCAGACCAAGGATGGACTACGAGACATCATTATGGAAGAAAGAAGTATAGAATTTGCATTTGAAGGAAGTCGTTATTGGGATATTGTTCGCTATAAGAAAGCAACATCAGAATTCAACACACCAGTTACAGGTTGGACCGGCAACGCTTATGGAAGACAAAACTTTTTCCGTCTCGAAGTTAAGCAACGTCGTCAATTCCTTAATCGTAACTATTTATGGCCAATATCATTGAATGAATTAAACACCAATGCGAACATCATTCAAAACCCAGGTTGGTAATTATGATTTATTTTAGAAATTTATGAATACACGATTTAAAATTGATCGTTTTATGCACAAACAAATAATAAAATACACAAGTATAATAGCAATTATCTTCTTATTGATTGCTTGTAAAGAAAATGAACGTTTTGAAATTGGATATGCTGATTCGGTTTCTCCGTCGGCCCCTCAATTTCTTAACTACAAGCCTACCTATGGTGGAGCAAGAATCTTCTTTACTCGACCTGAAGACAAAGATCTTTTGTCTATAGATGCAAAGTACACGAATAAAAATGGAAAAGAGATGTGGTTTTCTGTTTCCTTTTATTCAAGTTATATTGATGTATATGGTTTTGCAAGTGAAGAACCATATACTGTTGAATTATATTCTGTTGATAGAGCCGGGAATGAATCTGTAAAAATTCCTATCACAATTGAGCCATTGCAACCCGCTGTTCAACAAGTAGCAAGTACAATTTATTGCATTCCCGGATTTAGTTCATTTTATATTGACTGGGAAAATGGTCTTATGCAGAGTATGAATGTTTTTCTTGACTATGCTTATGAAGGTCAAGATGGAAAAGTTCAGGAAACCCATTTAATCTATACATCAAGAGAACCTGATGAAAGACGATTTGTTCGTGATCCCGGATTTTCTGCCGCAAAACCTGTTTGGGTTAAAGTAAGAGTAGAAGATGAATATGGCAATTCGAGCGACACACTTGATTTAGGTCATTTGCGTCTTATGGACGACTGGAAAATTCCAAAACTCAGTTGGTCTATTCCCGAAATGAATGATTCCACTATTGTAAACAAAGATGGAGTACGTGTAAACACAGGTGTTCCAATGGGATTCTTCAATGCTTTGGAAGGTCGTGATTACATGGCAATCGATGATATTATCAGTGATGGTACTTTTGTAAATTTCACACATACTTATGGTTGGGGTCGTACCGGAAATTCAAGAGATGGAAACATGCCCTGGAATTATATCATTGATTTAGGTGATTATTACGAACTCAGTAGAATTGTTACACATCAACGATACAGACATACCGGTGCTACAGAATTCAGCGGTCGTGAAGATTATTATCGCAATGAAAATGTTGGTACCTATGCTCTATGGAGATGGGATGACGAATTACAGCAATGGGATTCAATCACAACCCATAAAATTGTATTCCCAATTGATTTACCGGACAGACAATATCGCAATTTAGGTCGCCAAGGTGATATGGCTTATATGTATCCTGAAGATCCTAAATTCACAAAGCCCACCCGTTGGTTCCGATATGAAGCTTTGACCGGTTTTAATGACAACTATAAAGCATTGAATGGTAACTGCTTATCAGAAATAACACTTTATGGACGTAAGGCAGAAGAATCTCCAACTAATTAATAAGGCATTAATATGAAATCATTCATTAAAAATAAAAAATCATTTGTCCATTTCTATGGTGCAATAATATTTATATTAATAAATAGTTTACTGTTTATTTCTTGTGACAACAGTGGTATTTATGATAATATCAAGATTTTTTCACAGGAAGAGATTGTATATCCTGCAACATTTGACACCTGCTATGCCACAATAGGTTATGAGCGTGTGGAGATTGATCTTCGTAAAGACGGTCGCATTCCCGCCAGTAAGATGGATTTGGGTAAAGCAGCAAAAACCGTTGTCATTTACGACGAGGATTACCCTGAGCCCACAGTTATTGAATATGACAGTGTATGCTCTTATGTAAATATTACAGGATTAAACGAACCACGTGTATATAGATTTAAGATTTATACGGAAGATAAGTTTGGTTACAAATCGACTCCTCAAGAAATTTCCGTAGTTCCATATACAGCTTTTGACGCGAACGTTTTGAAACAAGGTATACCCTCTCCTACCGCATCTATTGCACCAAATGCATTGATCATGGAATGGCCTACCGGTTTAAATACAATCATGATGGAGTATCATGGAATGTTGTATGAATATGCCAATCAGAGTTTAGACACTATTTCAGGTTCACTTGCAAAAAGTCCACGTTTATATTGCGGTAATTTGCCATCGGGTAATCAAGTAACATTTAATATGAAGTATAAGGTTCTCCCCATACTTGAAAATGGAGTAAAGTTATTAGATACAATTTTTGTTGAAAAGCCATATATTGTTCAGATGCCAACTCCAGAACAGCAATTTATTCCTCAAGAACTTTCTATTTTACGAGCAAATGGTATTACCAAGTTTACCACAAAAGATGTTGAAAATGTTACGACATTGACCTATCCTATGAACATGAGTACGTTTGCCGACTTGTTCTTCTTTCCAAATGTTACCACTTTAAACCTTACAGGAAAAGGTCTTCCCAACACACTTGAAACACTTACTTATGCACGTAACAACATGACATCTATTGTTGGAGGAGGCTCATGGCAGGAGTTCTTGTCACCTGTAGACAAACCTGCAGTAATTAAAACTCCTGAAAGTCTTCAGACATTGAAAGATTTGATTGATGCCGGGCAGATAAAACATATAAAATATATTCCTAAATCGATGGGACTAAATTTTGATGCTTTTCTTGCCCCCTATGTCGAATCAGGTATTGTTGAATTACTCACAAACGATCATCCGTTTTTCCCTAACAAAGTATTTGTTGAACCACAGTTTTTTGCAAACGGTGATGTTCAAGACTCTGGTAGCTGGGGAATGAAATTAGCCTACTCCGGAAACTTTCTTCCACGTGAAGGTCTTAATGACATAAGTAAATTTGATCCCAAAAGCGACATCGTAAATGGTGTGCCCGTTAATCTCCATTTAGATCAATTGATTCAGAATGACGGAAAGAATATTTATCGTGGAGTTGTAGTTAAATATAGACCATCATTTTTCTTTGCTCTACCAAGACAATGGAGATTTGACAACAAGCGATATCCATATTTGAAATTCAAAATGTTTATTGGATGCGATAAATCTTTGGTTACAAATACAGGAGGTAACAATAGACATGTTTACCGTTCTCCATGGATCAGACCAATGAACAGTTTGTGGAGCTTTGGGCAGAACAGTGATTATGGACAAGAGGGTTGGGATTCCGGACGCAATTCTTCTATTACTGACGCTGAAATTCAAAACACATGGCATGAATACACCATTGATATGAGTAATAATAATGGCGATGATACTTCAAACCGCCGTAATCGTGTGTATGTATTCAATTTCGGCCACGAGGACGGAGTTAACTGGAGTTACGATAAAGATAAAGAAGTAGTAATATACATTGCCGATGTACGCTTATGTAAAACGCGTAATGATTAAATAACTTTCAAATGAATATTAAAATGAAGACATTTAAGATTTTCAAAAAAGGAATATATCTGATAATAGCGTTATTGGCATTTTTTACTGCGTGTTCAGATAAAGAAGAACCAATAGATTCTGTTATTGATCATTCGTACAAACCCGTTAAAGTGACTCCTGTCAGTGGAATGCGTATTGCCTGGGACTATAGTTCTCTTTCGCAAATAGCAACAGCAGGTAACTCACCAAAAATGATTCGTTTGAATGACTCAAAACTTGCGACACTGTTTGAATCAGAAGGTGTTATTTATTGGACTGTCAGTCAAGACAATGGCACCACTTGGTCTCAACCATCAGTACTTTTTCCTCTTGCTTCACATCAAGGTATGGATGGCGAACAAAAAATCACCTATCAGCACTTGATGACCCAGCCAACCATTATCATGCTTGATAACGGCGAGTTGTTGGCAGCTTGTGCAGTGAGATATAAATATATTCTCACAAACCTTGATCCAGATGTGATTGTAGAATTTCCTGCTGCGATAATAACAAGACGTATAACAAACAACGGAACCGTTTTGGGACCCATCAAAGAGGTGTATAATAATCTGGGATGCGAAAATCCGGAATTATTGAAACTTCCAAATGGAGACACCCAACTCTACTTTACTAACGGAAGTGAATATATCTCACTTAAAATGATGAGCTCTACAGCCTTATCTCCAACAGTTAAGGAACAAAGGATTGAATTAATCACCTCAACAGATTATGGTAACACATGGTCGAGTAAATTAAAAGAGTTTGGTCCAG
Source organism: Bacteroidales bacterium UBA5287 (assembly GCA_002411345.1). Taxonomy (GTDB): domain Bacteria; phylum Bacteroidota; class Bacteroidia; order Bacteroidales; family Dysgonomonadaceae; genus UBA5287. The sequence goes on from DHSL01000023.1 coordinate 8,115, forward strand.
ACGGAGTTGATTCTCATTGGGACGGTGCTAAAGTTATTGCATCCAGATCAAACAGACACAATAATAGTCCTTCTGCCGAGATAGTTGGAGAAGACATTGTTGTAGCTATCGGCGACAATAGAAATGTAACATTTAAACCGTTTATTTTAAGATCGCCTATAAGTTCCAATTGGCCATATACGATAAATGGAGACACACCCGAACGCAGTTATGCATTTTATGCTATTTTACCCGAAAAATATTTCATGGGTAATCCATATCTGTTGGCTGTATCAAATGATGAGTCGTTATTAGCATATGACACCGATGCCGGTCGTAACAAAGATATGCAAACAATGGAAGTGACAACAAGTAAAAGTAAAGCAGAAAACTTTACCAATGCAAATCGTCCCTTCCCATTTCCTGCTGATGTAAAAGCTATACGTAGTTCTTTGATGAAATTTGATGAATCGACTGTTGTAGCATTGACTTCTTCAAATTATAAAAGTGTTGATAAAATTAAGATTTCTCCATGGTCTATTAAGGGACATTTATTTAATGACCTCTTAATTCAAAATAGTGAAATCAGTGATTATCCATTATTTATAGGAGGGCTATCCGAATCAAATGTAAAAATCGGTTTAGGTGTTGATGCTACCAATCTTTATGTTAGTGCAAAAGCAACAGACGCTACTCCAATTACAGCAGCATCCGGAACTCAAAAAGGAGATGGTATTTATCTTTATATAGATGCTCCCAATCTTTCATTACTAGATATAGATACAGGAATTTCAAAATTCTGGATATCTGCAGAAGGAGAAGTCGCCCGTTGGGATGGCAAAGAAGGACAGTGGAAATCAGCTGCTTCAGGTGGAATTATTGTAACTACAGAGCCATCAGAAAATGGATATACACTTTCTATTACTATTCCAAAAGCTAAACTGAGCAATTTCAACAATAAAGGTATTCGTTTTGGTGCCGCATTCTCTGATTATTCAGATATTGACATAAGCACCCTTGAATTCCTGCCACACTGCAGTGATTTAAGATCAAGCACTTGGTTAGGCATAAACTTTTAACTTAATAAATTACTTCTTCAATTAACCTTTTTACAGGTTGGAGCACGTGTTTGTGTTTCAACCTGTAACTTTTTTTATCACTAGCTTATAATGTATAACAATTTTAATGATGTATAAATATTAACTGATTTATGACTAAAAAAATGAGATCAGAGTCAATTAGTTATTGAGAGGCTATCATTTTTGGAAAAGATTTTGGATAAGTTAAATATCAAATAGTATAGTTTATATATCATTTATCACAGTACCCTACTATTTAAATTATTTTATTTTTGTGAAATTAATATTAAATGTTTAAATTTACAAAGTGCATTTTTTAAATAATAAAACCATATATTTACAATAAAAATAAAGGCTTTTTCCATAAATCCTAATTTCAAGAACATATTTTAAATTCTTTTACGTATCGAAAGCCTTAATTCAAATGATTCAATAATAAAGAATCAAATAAAAGTGTAATTTTTTTTAAAGTCTAAATAAATGAATAAAACAGTCAATATGGGTTATATAGCCTTTATTTCATTAGTAGCAGCATTAGGCGGACTATTATTTGGTTACGATACCGCGGTTATTTCGGGTACAATTTCGATGGTTACCGAACAATTTACACTTAACTCCGTGCAAAGTGGTTGGTATGTTGGTTGCGCTCTTCTTGGTTCAATCATTGGTGTAATTTTTGCCGGTAAACTTAGTGACTCAATTGGCAGGAAATGGACTATGATCATTTCAGCGATATTTTTCCTTTCATCAGCAATTGGTTGTGCTTTATCAAACAACTTGAACCAACTAGTTTTTTGGCGAATTGTTGGTGGAGGTGGGATTGGTATTGTATCTGTAGTTTGTCCACTTTATATTTCTGAAATCTCTCCTGCATCACATCGTGGCAGACTAGTTTCTTTATATCAATTAGCTGTAACCATAGGTTTTTTGGCAGCTTATTTAGTAAATTTCTTCTTATTAAAATTATCAGAGAATTTCTACTCTTCAGATTTGATAACATATAAGATATTTGGAACTGAATCATGGCGTGGCATGCTGGGAGCTGAAACAATCCCTGCCCTATTATTTTTCATGGTTATTTTTCTTATTCCTGAAAGTCCCCGTTGGTTGATTGTCAAACAAAAAGAAAACAGAGCATTTAAAATTTATTCTAAAATTATCATAAAAAAAGAAGACATACAATTTCAAATTTCAGAGACAAAATCAATGCTACTTGCTCAAAAAGAAATATCTTCCGATTGGAAAGTACTTTTTAAGCCCGGATTTAGAAAAGCCGTAATTATTGGATCTGCAATTGCCATACTTGGTCAATTTATGGGAGTAAATGCTGTTCTGTATTACGGACCATCAATTTTTGAATCAAGCGGTTTATCAAGTGGTGATTCTCTTTTTTATCAATCCCTTATAGGAATAGTAAATATGCTTACAACAGTTATAGCTCTTCTTATAATCGACAAGGTTGGACGTAAAAAATTGGTATATTTTGGAGTTATCGGAATGATTATATCACTATCATTCATTGGCTTTTATTTTATTAATGGGACTATGCTTGGTTTATCCAGCATCTTTTTGTTAGTTTGTTTTTTAGCCTACATTTTCTTTACAGCAATTTCCATAAGTGCAGTAATATTTGTTTTTCTTTCTGAGATGTATCCAACCAGAATACGTGGACTTGCAATGTCTATAGCCACTCTATCCTTGTGGATAGGTACATATTTAATAGGCCAACTTACTCCTTGGATGCTTGAAACATTTACACCTGGAGGCACTTTCTTATTATTTGCCGCCATGTGTATTCCATATATTCTTATAGTATGGAAATTAATGCCAGAAACAGCAGGTAAATCTTTAGAAGAAATAGAGCGGTTTTGGTTAAAAGACAAAATTGTTCCCTTAAAGAATGAAATTAATACAAATCAATAAAAAATAATCACAATGAATATTGTTAATTTGTCACATCTATACAAATCCGAATTGTTTGAAAAGGTTCTCCCTTTTTGG
>DHSL01000011.1 GCA_002411345.1 Bacteroidales bacterium UBA5287
ACAATATTTAGGAAGGTTTTTTACAGAAAATTGAATGAAAAAAAAAAGAGGCTGAAAATCTTTTGAGACAGCCTCTTTTTATATAGGACATTTCAGATGGAATCGATTATTTCTTTTTGCCCTGATTAGCAACTGCATCCATCAATTTTTTGATAACTTCAGGATCACCAAGGAAGTAATCTTTTACCACATTCAAATTATCGTCAAATTCAAAAACATAAGGAATACCTGTTGGGAGATTCAGTTGAGTGATATCCTCATCTGAGATATTTTTCAGATGTTTAACAATGCCACGCAAACTGTTACCGTGAGCCGCAACAATTATTTCGTTGTGATCTTTCAGGCTTGGGAGAATAGTCTCATTCCAATAAGGCAAAATACGTTCAACCGTATGTTTTAATGCTTCAGTAAGCGGTAAATCTTGCTCACAAACACCTTTATAACGTGCATCTTCAAAAGGAGAACGAGGGTCGTTTTTTTCTAGTGGTGCAGGTGGAACATCATAGCTTCTTCTCCAAACATGAACTTGTTCATCACCAAACTTCTCAGCTGTTTCAGCTTTATTTAAACCCTGCAACACACCATAATGCTTTTCATTTAATCGCCAAGTTTTTTCAACCGGAATCCAATCAAGATCCATTTGGTCTAAAACAATGTTCAATGTTTTTATTGCACGTTTCAGATAAGATGTATACGCTTTTTCAAAATGGAAACCTTCTTTCTTCAACAATTTACCAGCTTCAGCAGCTTCTTGCATACCTTTTTCCGATAGATCCACATCTGTCCATCCTGTAAAACGGTTCTCTTTATTCCAAACGCTTTCGCCGTGACGAATTAAAACTACTTTTTTCATACGTTATTGTCTAAATTTAATTGATAATTGCATAATTAGCAGACAAAACTACAAAAAAATAGTGTAATTTGGAATTTGTGCTTATATAAAGATTTATAAAATGAAAGAAACATAAACCAAAGCGGCATATATGAGGTGCCATTTTGAAGAAATTGTAACAATAAAGTATACAAATATAAGAAGTTTACATTTTTTTTACTTATATTTGAGATAATTTAATTAATTGACCTTATGGATAAGAAGCAAATTACACTTAAAGATATTGCAAAGGCACTGAATCTATCTCCGTCAACGGTTTCGCGTGCAATGAACAACAATCCGGCTATAAGCGAGGAAACTAGAGAACAAGTACAAAAATATGCAGAGGAGCATAAGTATAAACTCAATACTTTAGCACTTCAATTACGTACAAACCGCAACAATACAATTGGTGTAATCGTACCAGAGATCGTTCACTTCTTTTTTTCATCAGTACTTGCAGGAATTCAAGAAGAAGCCGAATTAGAAAATTACAACATTCTGATTTGTCATTCAAACGAAGATTACAGAAAAGAAATTAAAAGTGTTGAAACCCTTATTGATGCACGTGTGAGCGGAATCTTAGCATCACAGTCAAAAGATACAAATAAGTATGATCATTTCCAGGACATCATTAATAACGAAATACATTTGGTTTTCTTCGACAGGATTTGCACTGGTATAAACACTGATAAAGTTGTGGTTGACGACTATGCAGGTGCTTTCAATGCAGTAGATTATCTGGCTAAAACAGGTTGCAAACGAATTGCTTTTTTGACTTCCAGTTCACAAATGCCAATAGCCACAAATCGTCGCATGGGTTACGAAGATGCGCTTAGGAAGCATAAAATAAGCATAGATAAATCATTAATCTATACTTGTGATACACGCGATTTAGCATTTAAAGTTATTCCCGAAATTCTTAAAAGTAGTAACGTTCCGGATGCTTTTTTCTGCATAAATGATGAAGTGGCCGCTTATTGTTTACAGATGGTAAAATCGTATGGATATCGCGTTCCCGAAGATATATCAATTTGCGGTTTTACAAACGGATATATAACAGAAGTGACTGATCCCGGTTTAACAACTGTTGATCAACATGGTCATGAAATGGGGAAAGAGGCTGCCAAATTACTAATAAATCGTATTGAAGGGAAAGAAACAAAAAGCGGTATTGTCAGTAAGCTGATTAAAACAGAACTTGTAGTTCGTGGTTCAACCCGATAATATTTAACAATTCAATGCATTCAATGCATTCGATTGCATAGAAAAACGCTTATTAGATTCAAATTCATTCAAATACGATTCATAAATAATTTTATATTTGTGGAAATATAGATTTAAAGAGTCATAGAAAAACATTGTATGAAAAAGAGACACCTTTCTTTTTGGGAAATTTGGAATATGAGTTTTGGATTTATGGGAATCCAATTTGGTTTTGCTTTGCAAAATGCAAACGTAAGCCGAATATTTCAAACGCTTGGGGCAAGTATGGATGATATTCCAATCCTTTGGATTGCTGCCCCGATTACAGGGTTGATTGTTCAACCCATCATCGGACATTTTAGTGATAAAACATGGAATCGATTCGGACGAAGAAGACCCTATTTTACGATAGGGGCAATCCTGGCTTCGTTGGCATTGATTCTTATGCCAAGCTCACCTTCACTTTGGATTGCGGCAGGAATGCTTTGGATACTTGATGCGTCAATTAACATTTCAATGGAACCTTTCCGCGCTTTTGTCGGCGACAACCTCCCGACCGAACAGCGTACAATGGGTTTTGCCATGCAGAGTTTCTTCATTGGTATTGGAGCAGTTATAGCATCAGTTTTGCCATGGATATTAGCAAACTGGTTTAACATTTCAAATACTGCTGATCCCGGAGTTGTTCCTCATACTGTGAAATTTGCATTCTATATAGGAGCAATCGTTCTGTTGGGATGCGTACTTTATACAGTGTTTACAACTAAAGAATATTCACCGGAAGAGTTAGCTGCATTTGAAGAAGACAAAAAACAAACAACAGGTTTGGCCTATACTGAAAAACCACCGGTAACATCTGGTGAATTTATCAAAAAGGGCTCAATTTGGGGAAGCATTGGGTTAATTACATCTTTGTTAGTCGCCTACTATAAACTTGACGCACAGTTATATATCGTTACAGGATTATTATTAGCATTCGGAATAATATTGCTTATTTCCGGATTGATGAAGAAAATGAGTTCCAAACAGAACGGCATGACAGAAATCATGAACGACCTTCTTCATATGCCAAAGACTATGGGACAATTAGCTGTAGTTCAGTTCTTTTCGTGGCTTGCATTTTACACATTATGGATATATACAACCCCGGCAGTAACACAACATATCTACGGAACATCTGATACTAATTCCTTATTGTATAATGAAGGAGCTAATTGGGTGGGCGTACTTTTTGCAGTATATAACGGAGTTTCTGCTATTACTGCATTTCTTTTGCCACTTATTGCCAAACAAATTGGAAGAAGAGCAACACATTCAATTGCACTTGCAATTGGTGGTATTTCATTCATCTCATTCTTTTTTATGAAAAATCCAACCATGCTGCTCATTCCAATGATCGGCATAGGTTTCACTTGGGGAAGCATTCTTTCAATGCCTTACGCCATTTTGACCGGCTCATTGCCGGCTAATAAAATGGGTACTTATATGGGAATTTTCAATTTTTTTATTGTCATCCCTCAGATATTAGCGGCAAGTATTCTTGGATTTGTTACACGCGTATTCTTTGACGGACAAGTCATTTATGCTATGATACTTGCAGGAGTTTCCTTGATTATTGGGGCAATTTCAGTTCGTTTTGTGCAAGACAAGGATGATATCTACAAACTAAAAAAACACTAAAATCAATATAGTTATGAGAAAAATTATTTGGCTGATTGCGGTACTTGCATTATTAACTTCATGCGATAATAAAAAACAACAAAATAATGTTTCAACAGAAAATTCTACCGCTCATTCCTCATGGGTTTATGATGCGACTATCTACGAAGTAAACGTTCGCCAATTTACACCGGAAGGGACTTTTAATGCTATGGGAGAACAACTTCCACGTCTAAAAGAACTGGGTGTTGATATCCTTTGGTTCATGCCCATTCAACCTATAGGTGAATTAGAAAGAAAAGGGACTCTGGGAAGTTATTATTCTATCAGCGATTACAAGGGCGTAAATCCTGAATTCGGGACCTTTGAAGATTTTAAAAACCTTGTGTCAAAAGCTCATGAAGCTGGATTTAAGATTATCCTGGATTGGGTTGCAAACCATACGTCAAGAGATAACATTTGGCTTAAAGATCATGCGGATTGGTATATGAGAGATAGTCTGGGAAATATTCCTGTACTTTATGACTGGACTGACATAGGTGAAGTGAATTATGACAATTTGGAGATGCGTGCCGAAATGATCCAATCGATGCTTTACTGGATTAAAAAGGCAGATATAGATGGATTTAGATGTGATGTGGCTTCTGAAGTACCTACCGACTTTTGGCAAACAGCCAAGGATTCTTTGAAGGCTTACAAACAGGATATCTTTATGCTGGCTGAAGCCGAAAAACCTGAACTTAACGAATCGGTATTTGATGCTTATTACGCATGGGACTTTCATCATAAAATGAATTTAGTTGCTCAGGGAAAAGAAAACGTTGATTCGTTACGATCATCATTGAATAGAATGCAGGAGAAATTCTCTAAATCAGCGATCCCAATGTACTTCACTTCTAATCATGATGAGAATTCGTGGAACGGAACAGAATTTGAACGCATGGGAGACGCAGCTCGTTCCTTTGCAGCACTCACTTACGTTCTTCCGGGCATGCCATTGACTTACAACGGACAAGAAGCTGGTTTCAATCGTCGACTTCAATTCTTTGAAAAAGATAGTATCGATTGGAATGATAATGGAGGATTCGGTACTTTCTATAAATCGTTGAACGACTTAAAGAAAGGAAATCCTGCTCTTAAAACACAAGAACTTGGTGGTGAAATGATCGAAATCACAAATGATAAACCACAATCAGTTTGGTCATTTATGCGTGTAAAAGATAATAACACGGTAGTATGCGTGTTCAATTTCAGTAAAGAACTTCAAACTGTTGAGTTTACAGATGAACTTCCAGAAAAAGGATTTATATCACTTGGAAATGAATCTGTTGAACCTACAAAGAAAATGGAATTAAAACCTTGGGAATATAAGATATTCTATAAAAATTAAGTTTTAGTCTACTGGTTAATTAAGCCTCCAAAATAATAGCGATTATTGTTTTGGAGGTTTCTCTTTATCAAATATTCCAAAATGAATGTTTTGGGTATATCTATATCGCAATTGCTTATCTACGAAAGTCGATGAATATTATTTAAACTTCCATAAAGATTAAAGTATTCTTTTTCAAGTTCCTCTCTAAACTTTGGATGAGCTATTTTAATTAATTCCTTTCCTCTTTCACGCAAACTAAGTCCGCGAAGATGAGCAATTCCATATTCTGTAACAACATAATCAACATCATTTCTTGAAGTAGTTACAGCAGCACCTTGTTTCAGGAAAGGAACAATTCGTGAAATCTTATCACCAGCAGCAGTAGACGGTATTGTCATTATCGACTTTCCACCTTTAGATAATCGTGCACCTTGAACATAATCGACCTGTCCTCCTGTTCCACTATACAAACGTGTACCAATACTTTCTGACGCTACTTGACCTGTAAAATCAACCTCAATACATGAGTTTATACACACCATTTTTTCGTTTTTGGCAATATTATGAGGGTAATTTGTATAATCCACAGGATAAGCTTCGAGCATGGGATTATAATGTGCAAATTCATAAGTCTCCTTATCGCCAATAAGGAAAGTAAAAATGATTTTATCTTTATGAAAAGTTTTCTTGTGACCATTTATAACACCTTTCTTCACCAGATCTACAATTCCAGGAGTAAATAACTCTGTGTGTATGCCTAAATCCTTTCTATCATCAAGTAAAGAGATTACAGCATCAGGAATTGATCCAATACCTATCTGTAGAGTTGATCCATCGGCAATCAAAGATGAGCAATATCTTGCTATCTTGTTCTCCAACTCTCCCCTTTTTGATTTAACAATCTCTGGCATGGGACGGGATACAGGTACGATCTTGTCTAAGTTGGTGATATGAATTTTATTCTCGGGTCCCATTGTATGGGGCATCTGATCATTCATCTCCGCAATAACCAGTTTTGCATTTCTACATGCGGCTACAATATAATCAACTGAAACTCCGAAACTACAATAACCAAAATCGTCGGGGGGAGTAACTTGTACCACTGCAACATCTACAGGGAACAATTTAATATCAAACATTGCAGGTAATTGATGAAAAAAACAAGGGTAAAAGTCGGCCCTCCCACTGTTTACAGCTTCTCTTGAAGCCTCATCAATAAAGCTCGACTTCAATCTGAAATGCTTTTCCATGTCGGGAGCAAGGTGAATGGGATCTCCAACAAAAAGCATGTGATAGATAGAAACGTTAGAATACTCTTCTTTATGAGCTACAAGTGCCTTGTTTATCTCTAGTGGTGCGGCTGCAGCATGACTATAAACCAGATTATCACCCGATTTGATTACTTTTATTGCTTCTTCAGCTGTACAAGTATGTGAACGCAAATGTTCTTTCCAATTCATTGAGGTATTGTTTGTTTAGTTTAAATAATAGCATAATAAGGTGTTACAAACATACAAAAAGAAACTATTTTTCTAATGTTTTTTTAATACCAAATTTAAGAAAGAGCTGTTCATTTCGACTAATAGAAGGTTTTTCTATAAAATGAGCGCCCACGAAAAACCATCACAACATGTGTGATGGTTAAATACAATATAATTCTTTAATTAATATTCTTCCTCATCAAAGAAGAAATCTTCTTTACTGGGATAATCCGGCCAAATATCTTCTATGGATTCATAAATATCCCCCTCATCCTCAATCTCTTGCAGATTTTCAACAACTTCAAGCGGTGCACCGGAACGTAGAGCAAAGTCTATCAATTCATCTTTTGTAGCTGGCCAAGGTGCATCTTCCAATTTTGAAGCTAATTCTAATGTCCAATACATAAATTATTTATTCTTTATTAATTACTTAAATATTATTAGATGCTTTTTTTTACGAAGCGCAAATATACAAAATATTTTAACTATTCTATTGTTCCCAATAAATTTCTTTACCCCTTTTATTGCTTTCTCTTCTTGCTAATACAAAAAAGTAATCGGATAATCTATTCAAATAGCTTAAAACGGACTGATCTACAGGATATTCGTCGGCAACCCTATACACAGTTCTCTCTGCTCTTCTGCAAATTGTTCGACATATATGGGCTCTTGCTCCAACTTCACTGCCTCCTGGCAGAATAAACCGCTTCAAAGGTGGAAGTTCAGAATCTAATCTATCAATTTCTTGCTCAATCTTTTGAATAGAATCATCTGAAATGACAGGTCTTTCTCTGGGTGGCATGGATTCTGTTTCTGTTGCAAGATATGATCCAATATCGAACAATTTATTTTGAATAAACGACAAAACATCAACACTTTCCACCTCTTCAATAACACAAATCAACCAACCTATATGACTGTTTAGTTCGTCAATTGTACCATACGATTCAAGTCGTATATGCGTCTTGGAAACTCGAGTACCTCCAACAAGAGAAGTTGTGCCCTTATCTCCGCCTTTTGTGTATATTAAACTCTTTTTCATTGTTCTCAATATGATTCAATTTATAACAAATAGTTTATTTTGTTATACCGGGAATTTATAATCGCAATTCCCGATTTCTTAAGATCAAAAGTAACGTTCAATCGTTCATCATCTACAATTTGTCGCCATTTCTCTTCTGAGTTGTTATTGGAAATTCCACGTAATAGCCAAAAACATTCAGAATCACTCATCCCAATTAACTTGTCTATGGATAAATCGCCTTCATCTATTTGACTTATGTCTAAAAAGATAGCATTAAACTTCTTGTTCTTCAATTCTGAAACTTCACTTGACTTAATCCTATCTTTCTCTACATTTTGCATCAAACTCCATGCCACAGCTTCATTATCTCCTTTTATTGCTAAAGACGTAATATTAATAGACGAATTGGCAGCTAAAACAAAAAGTGTTTGAATATTGATTCCGGGATTTAATTGAAGAACTTCATTCGGTTTAAAAAAATATGTCAACCTGAATGCTAATCTATCATCTTCTGTAATCAAATTGGGAGACAAACGATTATTAATAAGGGCTTTTTCAATATCTTCATAGGCATAATAAACGTATTTCGCTCTAATGACATCAGTAATCAACTGATAGGCAAAAGGTGAATGAACACCATGACCACCGGAACGAAGTGAACGCTTTAAAGATTCTGTCAATCTCATATCCTTCTGCTAAAGAAATGATATCAAAATTTCACTATCAATGCAACAGCATAAGCCGTGATGCCTTCTTCTCGTCCAACAAAACCCATTTTCTCAGATGTTGTTGCTTTTATTGAAAGATCATCTTCATCAATCTGCATCACTTCACATAAAACTTTTTGCATTGATGGGATGTGAGGATTAATCTTGGGCTTTTCAGCACAGACTGTCACATCAATATTTCCAACTTTATAGCCTTTAACATTGAGAAGATCAATTGTTTTCTTTAAAAGAATCTTACTGTCGATATTGCTATATTCAGTTGCAGTATTCGGAAAATGATATCCAATATCTCGCAAATTGGCAGCACCTAAAAGTGCATCACAAATGGCATGGATAATAACATCGGCATCAGAATGTCCCAATAAACCCTTATCGTGATCAATCTTTATGCCACCAAGCCAAAGTTCCCTACCCGACTGCAATTGATGCATATCATATCCAAAACCTACTCTAAACTTCATCTTTCAAACAAATAGTTCCAATTATTTAACCCTGAAATCAAGTAAAAGTTTATCCTCAACGTAGCCTTTTAAATGATCATTAATTTTTACAGGTCCAATCCCGGCAGGTGTACCGGTGTATATAAGATCTCCAATTTTTAATGTGAAATATTTACTCACATACGAAACAATCTTATCTACTGAAAAGATCATGTCTTTTGTATTGCCTTTCTGTACAATTTTATCGTTGATATCTAAATGAAAAGATATGTCTTGAATATCTTTAAAGACTGATTTGGAGATAAATGTGCCTATGCCGGCTGAATTGTCAAAGCTTTTTGCAATCTCCCAAGGAAGCCCCTTTTCTTTAAGAGAGCGTTGAAGATCACGTGCCGTGAAATCTATTCCTACTGTCAATTCGTCGTAGTATCTATGGGCGAATTGTTCATCAATATTCTTACCAAGCCTATTGATTTTAATTACTATTTCTGTCTCATAATCTATCTCATTCGAGAAATCGGGAATAAAGAATGGCTTCCCGTTTTTGAGCAGAGAGGTTTCCGATTTCATAAAGATTACCGGACTCTCCACTTTGAACGTTCGTTTCATTTCTTCGTTATGAGAGGCATAATTAAGCCCTATAGCTAAAATCTTCATTACTTTCCGGTTAATTGATCTTCTTTTTCTTTCAATCGATTAAACATCACTGCTAAATGAGCATAAATTGATGTGTTTTGCAATACAATGTCATCAGGAACAGACACACGATAAGGGGTGAAATTCCAGATGGCATGAACACCACTTTCTATCAAATAATCTGCTGTATCCTGGGCTACTTCGGCTGGGACAGTCAAAATGCCAATCTCGGAATTTAATCCCGCATTCATGCTTTTGAATGTGTCGCTATCATAAACTGGAATATCATTTATTCTCTTCCCAATGATTTGCTGATTTATATCAAAACCGGCGATAATCTTTAATCCATATTGTTCCAGTCCTGAGTCGGCAAGGAGTGCTGCACCTAAACTTCCTACTCCAAACAAAACAGCATTATGAAGCGATGTAAAACCTAAAAAAAGTTCCAGTACATCAATAAGTTGATCAATATCATAACCAACTCGGGTCTTTCCTGTAATATCAACATAGGATAAATCCTTCGCTATTTGCGATGACGATACATTAATTTTATTTGCTATTCCGGTTGACGACACATGTGATTCACCTTGCTTTTTTAACATTTTCACATACGCCAAATACCAGGGCAACCGCCTTAATGCGGGCTCAGGAATATTTGGATTTATTTTGCTCAAATTGTGCATTTGTTTTTGGTAATCATATAATTTGCAAAGGTATCACTTTTTATGAATTTCACCCGATTTATAGCTTTATTTAAAGAAATAAATCCTTAATAGCGGGTTTTTTTATACCTTTGAAAATCTAATTATCAATTCATTTAATTTTTATTTCATGCAATCTGTCAATTTAAAGCTGGTTATACCAGTCATTAGTGTAGCAACATTATCTTCTTGTGGAACTACAAAAAAAGTGGAAGAAACTAAACCACTAAACATTATTTATATAATGACCGACGACCATACTCGCCAAATGATGAGCGCTTATGATAATCAAAATGTCGAAACTCCAAATCTGGATAAAATTGCAGAAGGGGGCGTTCGGTTCACAAATGCGTTTGTTGCAAACTCTATCTCAGGACCTAGTCGTGCGTGCTTACTAACTGGCAAACATAGCCACAAAAATGGCAAAAAAGATAATCACACAACATTCGATGGAAGTCAGCAAACGGTACAACAACTGTTGAAACAAAATGGTTACCAAACGGCAATTATCGGAAAGTGGCACTTGGATAGCGAACCGACAAATTTCGATCACTGGGAAATTCTTCCGGGGCAAGGAAGTTATTACAATCCTGATTTTATAACTAAAGAAGGAAATCACAGATATAAAGGGTATGCAACAGATATAATTACCGACTTAAGCTTGGATTGGCTTCAAAATGATCGGGATAAAAACAAACCTTTTGTATTGTTCTTGCACCATAAAGCGGCACATAGAAACTGGATGTCAGACACAACTTATCTGGATGCTTATGAAGATAAAACTTTCAAACTCCCGGATAATTTCTATGATGATTACAAAGGACGTATTGCTGCTTCTCAACAGGAAATGAGCATTGCCAGCGATCATGATATGGATATCGTGAACGACTTAAAAATGTACCGACCGGGAGTTAAGACACGCTTATCTGGTGCGTACGAATATGGCGAATACGCAAGAATGGACTCAGCACAAAGAGCTGCATGGGATAAACATTATCAGCCGATTATCGATGATTTCTATGCATCGGATCTTAAAGGAAATGAATTGGCTGAATGGAAATTCCAACGTTACATGAAAGATTATGCAAAAACAATTAAATCACTGGATGAGAATATTGGAAGGGTACTCAAATATCTGGAAGAGAATGATATGATGGACAATACAATCATATTTTATACTTCTGACCAAGGATTTTATATGGGCGAACACGGCTGGTTTGATAAACGGTTCATGTACGAAGAGTCTTTCAGCACTCCGCTGGTAATGCATTTACCAAAACAGTTCAAGAAAAGAGGAGATATAGATCAGCTGGTTCAGAATATCGACTTTGCTCCTACTATGCTTGATATTGCTGGAGTCGAAATTCCGGAAGATATTCAAGGGGTTTCTCTACTTCCACTGTTGAAAAATAAAAAAGCTCCTAAAAATTGGCGCAAATCATTATACTATCATTTTTATGAATATCCGGCTGAACATGCAGTGAAAAGACATTATGGTGTAAGAACGGAAAGATATAAACTTATACATTTCTATAACGACATCGACTCATGGGAACTATTTGATCTGAAAAATGACCCAAAAGAAATGAATAATCTCTACGGAAAACCGGGTTATGAATCAATCACTAAAGAATTGAAAACAGAACTAAAACGTTTACAGGAACAATACGACGATCCCATCAGAGAACAATTTCCTTTATAAAAAGACTTGAGCAAAGATGCCAGAAATACAATTCGAACAACACCCACTTGCTCCTTTTTTACCAAAGGATGCTAAAATACTCATGATGGGCAGCTTTCCGCCTCCAAAAACAAAATGGAGAATGGAATTCTATTACCCTAATTTTCAGAATGATATGTGGCGTATTTTCGGATTAGTATTTTTTGACGATAAAGATTATTTCATTCTGGAAGGGAACAAATCCTTTGATAAAGATAAAATCATCGATTTTCTTAATGATAAGGGAGTTGCTTTGTACGATACGGCACAAGTAGTACGAAGGTTAAAAGGTAATGCATCCGATAACTATCTGGAGATTGTTGAAACAGCTGATATTCAACATTTACTTAATAAATTACCTTCATGCAACACGTTGGTGACTACGGGCGAAAAAGCAACAGATACACTTTGTTCCCTTTTCCGGAAAGAAATAAAGAAACCATTAATAGGTAATTATGTTGATGTTGAATTTATCGAAAGACAATTCAGATTCTATAGAATGCCTTCATCATCAAGGGCTTACCCAAAACCTTTAACAGAAAAAGCTGAAGTATATCGTAACTTATTCGCTGAGACAGGATTAATTTAATTACGAAGCCCGTTACAACTTTTCATTACTGCACGTATAGAACCAATTTTAAGCTTAGTATCTATGATAATAGGTACTTTATTTGAATCATTTGATAACGAGACATGAATTGCTTCTTCTTTATCTTCAAAAGCATCATCTAAGATAATCATTGCCAACTGAATAGCATCATACGTCTTGCCGTTATCAGCTTTAACTCGTGATGTTCCTTTGTAACGTATATACATATTCACAAAATTTCTTCCGGATAAAAACTGGACATACATATTTTCACCGGGACGCATACCTGTAAAATCAAGATTACGCGCATAAGCAATAAGCGACAAATAATCATAAGTACATTTATTGGTCGTCACAACTTCATCAAATTTAAGGTTGCCGTTGAATTTACGCATTGCTCTAACAGATATCGAACTACCATTATAAGTATATAGCTGGCGCTCTTTTGAATAATCACTCCCTTCAAAAGCATCCTTTGTGAATAAAAGCGGTTGAAGATTCTTATTGACAAATGACAAAAGTGTATCTTGAACATTATAAATATTCCCTACCATTCCGGTAGTGTTCAACATCAAACTTATTTTGTAAGCATCCTGACCACTATAGTTTGTATTTGTGGTGATTAGGGCTCCCACTCCGCCTTTGGCATTAATCAATCCATACCTGTAATACAGGTTATAATAAATATTTTCTCCGCCATTAAACGCGGTATTCTTCATCTTACACTGTGCAACGGCTGTTTGAAAAAACAAAAGACCTGCAACAATGGATAATAATATAGTATAAATCTTTTTCATTCTTAATATTACATTCTACCCCCAGGGCTTTGTCCAACGCTTCCACTGTTTAAATAGGGATTTGTGTTGCCTTGTATTGGGTTCTGTTTATTTTGATTTTGTTGTTCGCGCTGTTCATTCAAATTACGTCTTTTCTTTTCCTGGGGTTTATTCTTGGTGATCTCAAGCGGCTTCTGTTTGAAAACTTGCACTGCATTCAAATCCCAATCTTCACTATGATCGGTAAATGCTCTGATCTCATAGCTGCGGGGATAGTAATAAACTCTTTCGGGCATACGTTTTACCATATAATCTCCGGTAGTCCAAACACCGTCATTATTATCGTCAATAAATAGACGCGCATAAACTTCTCCAGGTAGCAAATCAAAAAAAGTAACTTCATTATTATTGACTCTTAATGTTCTAAAAGGTTTATCCGATTTGTCCAACAACTCTACATAGGCTGTTTTACCTGCTGGTATTCCAGTGATATTGAACATCAAATTACCATATTCTTCCTCTTTCTTGATGGTAAAATCTTGCTCAATCTTGTTGTTATGCAAACCGTAATAACTGCTCACTGCGGCAGAATCTATTTTGATATGATATGTATCGCCAAACTTCCATTTGTGACTCAATGTGAATTTACGGGGACTTAAAGAATCACTTGAAAAAGTATACTTGATTGGTTCCAATAATGAATCGACTTTATGGAATAACTGAATGGCTGCTGTATCTATCTTATTTACCGGCTGTTCAAACTCAAGACGAATATTTTGAAATACATCTATCGTTCCTTGAACATTTGAAATTACAGCCAAGAAATTAATAACGGGTTTTTCTTCTTTATCCTTATCTTCTTTATCTTTTTTGGCTGGTTGACGGGCTTTTGGTCTTTTATAATTGAAACTCAATGTATCTGTTTCAATAAAATCCTGATTAAGTGAGTCGGTGCGAAGATAATTCAACTGAACAAGTAAACTGTCGTTCTTGTAAATATTTGAATCTGTTATCCAATAGGTTATACTGTCATTATCTGCACTACGCTCGGTAACATACCAATCTTTTCCTCTGTCTTCTGGAACTACTGGATTTAACATCGAAAATGTTGGCAATGATGTAGGCGCACCAAAAAAGATGTCTAACTTGTAAGGCATTGTACGATCGTTTTTCTGGAAATATTTTCTTTGAAATGATGATTGAAACGATGCCAAAAGCAAATCGTCAGGAATAAATCTTGTATAACTAACTTGCTTGATGGTGTCTATAGTGATGCTGTCTTTAAATATAGTGTCTTGACGAACAGCAGGCATTGACGATGGTACAATAATTGAATCGAGAAATGCTATCCCTTCCTGAGGATTATCATATTTATAATCTCTGTTCAAATCAGCAAGTGCAAAAACATGATATTCACCTGGGGCCATACCACGAATGGTAAAATTACCGCGTGAATCGGTTCTGGATATCCTGTCAAATGGAAGGGAGGTAAATGCTGTATCATTCAAATTGGAATGAATGCCGACATATACTCCTGATAATGGCTCAAGATCTGCTGCATTCAAAACTTTTCCAGAAATAGCTAATGTGTCAAGATGATCGCCGGTGGAAAAAGAATAAGAAAAGTTTTCTAAAGGATTTTTTTCGTTGTTATCTGCAATGGCATCTGTGAAATCAATCGTATAGGTGGTGTTCGATTTTAATGTGTCTTTGAGAGTAACAACAACCTTTTTCCCGTATGCACGAATCTCGGGCATATTTTGCTGGGGGGGAGTAATAATAACCTTTTCCATGGGTTTTTCAACTACCACATTTTCATCAAACAATATTTCTATCTTGGAAACAGATGTGTTTAGGGCATTTAATTCAGGTGTGGAATTCAGCATCCGAGGGGGACGCTCATCATATGCACCACCGTCGGGCATACCAATGTTTGCACATGAGTAAACCAATGTTAATATAAGAATGATAAGAAATGGAAATAAATATCTATGAATGTGTCGCATACCTGATTTTTTCGTACAAATTAAATGCAAAAATACAATCTTTTAATCTGATAGATACTTTATTTGATTGAAAAATAACTAAAATGACCGTTTAACAATAATAATTCACCTTTTTGACGAAAGTAGAAAATATCCAATTTTGCAATATAAACATTTTCGCTTATCACAATATTCTCGCTTCAATTGAATAAGAGCCTGGGTTTCCAACGCATTGTTTGCAATAATTCCGCAATTGTAAAAATTCTCGACTATGCTGTTACACTCGGGCTTTAATGATTCTAACATTGAAAAAGATCTGTCACAATATTTTTGTAAATCAAGCTTTCTTCCATAGGCAAACAAAACTGGTGCGACGGTATTGATAAGTATGACATTCAACGAATGACTGCCGGGAAATTTACTTCGCTGAACGGATGTCTTTCCAAATACATAGTGAGACTGCCAATAATCTGATGCATTCAACTGGAAAAAGTGTCGCGACTGCTTGATATCTTCTACTTCTAAAATGGATGAAAAAAGACTGATGGATTGCTGCAAAACAGCGGCTAATTGGGCAAGCCTGATCTGGGGAAAGGACTGGGGACGTACTCTCAACGATTTAAATAGATAGGATTCTAATGGCTTCAGCAAATATTTTTTCTGTAAAAACAAATACTCGTTTCGTAGTCGTAAATAATACTCGTCTTGCAACGCATCATTTTGAAGCATCCCCGCTTGTCCAAAAAGCAACGATTCTATCTGAAAAAGACTGTTTCTGTGTTTTTGAATTATGTTGTACGGCAGACTCAACGCTAATCTTTCAAAGGCTTCTGAATTTAATCCGAATCCATAACTCCGTGTTAACAGGACATAAAAAACATCGTTCCAAGAATTGTTGAAGCGCTGTAAATTATTATAAATATCTTGAGTTTTCCTTTCTAATCGTTCAATGGATAACACATCAAGCCACGACGAAATTATATTGCGGGGTACATTGGACAACTGATCCTGACAGGATATCTTTTCTGGATTCTTAAGCAATAATCCTGCTCTGGTAATCACTTTTTCTGGTACTGACAAAATCATTTGAGGAACCGACTGACCATTTTCATTAAATACTTCACTATTCATGTATTCAACTACATGTAAAATAACAGAGTTGTAGGCTTTGTCTAAATG
>DHSL01000025.1 GCA_002411345.1 Bacteroidales bacterium UBA5287
GTGCCACGCGGCTTATATCAATGTTGGAAAACACTTGATAGTATTAATGTTGAAAAATCAAATACGCCCGTTGATTTAATATTAGAAAAATCCAAATAACAGACATAAAAAATTATTTACAGATGAAAAATATAAAGGGTATATCAGCTTTTGTTATTGTATTGATTTGTGCTTTATTCACATTAGTAGTGTGTTCAAGCAGTAATAAAATTAGCGATGATGAGGAATTAATTTTTAAAAAGGAAAACCCTCCACATGAAATGAAAAATTACCATGAAGTTCCAAAGAATCTTGTATTAATTTACGATGGTGGAGCACATCGCAGTATACAGTGGAACTCTGAGCATTTTGCCCCTTATGTATCCACTAACATTAATGGAGATGAGAAGTGGTTATTCGATGGTTTTCTTTTTTTAGAAATAAAAGACGGTCAAGGTCGTGGTTTTGCTTCAGGTTATGAAAAATTACCTGCAAGAAAAATAGAATGGGAAAATCTGCTTAAAAATTATTTCAAAGAAGGCAATGCTATTAAAGCTTTAAATGATCAGATAGAGAGTGTTAAAAAAGGAAGTATCAATAACAAAAATTTCACAAAAAGAAAAATTGTCATAAGTCTTCCTGAACCTATTCCAAATCAAGTTGACTGGGGTATGCTTGATGGACGCCCTCTTCGTTTTTCAAATAAAAAGGATCGATTAGATGCATGCAAGTGGTACATCAATTATGCAGAAGAACTTTTTAAAAATTCAAATTTAGAAAATGTTGAGCTTGTCGGTTTTTATTGGCTTGCAGA
The DNA here is from genome assembly GCA_002411345.1 of Bacteroidales bacterium UBA5287. Classification (GTDB taxonomy): domain Bacteria; phylum Bacteroidota; class Bacteroidia; order Bacteroidales; family Dysgonomonadaceae; genus UBA5287. The sequence goes on from DHSL01000025.1 coordinate 794, forward strand.
AGAAGCAACAAACAGTAGAGATTTAGCTCTGGATGTTGCAAATTACATATACAGTAAAAAATATGATTTTTATTGGATTCCCTACTTCAATTCTGATGGTTATGCTGAATGGAATAAACTCGGTTTTAATGTTGTTTATTACCAGCCAAACTATTTTTTCAATGAGAGCATTCCTTACGAAAGACTACAGGAAACATGTGATAGAGCCCAGAAATTCCAAATGAACTTAGAAATTGAATTTGATGAAAGAGCATTAAAAAACAATAAAGATTGGGGTTATCGACTAAGAGATTACTTAGATGTCTTTGAGAAAAATAGCGTTTTCGACTCATTAAAAGTTGCCTATTACCAGGGAGGCGATGCATTTTATCAATTATCCAAATCGAATGAGCCCTCTGATATTAAGCTTCATCAAAGATTAACAGAGGTCATTTCAAGATGAAAAGTATATGAAATCAACAACAACCAACTATACCTGATAAATATATTCTTCAGGTATAATTTAAACGTTAATATTTTATTTTCCAATAGAAAATTAATAACATGAACAGAAGAAACTTTTTAACCTATGCCACTTTGCTAGGCGGCAGTTCAGTCGCACAGGGATTCTCCACAAATCAGAAGATCAACAAACGATCCAGGAATCAGAATCAATACCTTTCTCATGAGTTACAAGCTGATGTGATAATTATTGGAGGTGGATTGGGAGGCAGTGCCGCTGCTCTTTCCTGTTGTCGTAATGGTTTAAGTGTGATTATGACTGAAGAAACAGACTGGATTGGCGGTCAGGTATCTCAACAGGGAGTTCCTCCCGATGAACACCAGTGGATTGAGACACACGGTGCGCCAGTTTCATATCGTGATTACAGAAATAGAGTTCGTGATTATTACCGGAAAAATTATCCCCTCACTGAATCAGCCCGTAGTCGCATTAATTTAAACCCAGGAGATGGAAGTGTTTCCAGAATTTGTCACGAGCCAAGAGTTGCTGTATCAGTTTTAACAGATATGCTTTCGCCCTATCTGAGCAATGGAAAGCTACAGATCCTATTAAATCATAAGGTAAAGAGAGGAGATGTAGAAGGAGATCGGGTGATTAATGTTGAAGTTGAAAATCTGCAAACCGGTAATCGTATCTTTCTGACCGGAGAATCCTTTGTAGATGCAACAGAGTGCGGTGATTTACTTCCATTGACCGGCACTGAATATGTTACAGGTTCCGAGTCGAAGTTTGAAACCAAAGAGTTGCATGCATTTGAAAAAGCTGATCCCATGAATAATCAGGCATTTACCGTCTGCTTTGCCATGGACTATCAACCCGGCAGAGACAATGTTCAAGATCCCCCAAAAGATTATAACTTTTGGAGAAATTATGTACCGAAGATAACACCCTCGTGGTCCGGAAGATTACTTGATTTAACCTACTCAGATCCAAGAACATTAAATCCTAAGAAATTAGGATTCGATCCGAATGGTAGTAATATGGAAGGAGTACTCAATCTTTGGAACTATAGACGAATTATCAATCGGAGCAATTTTGCAGAAGGCACGTATGAAGGAGACATCACCATTGTGAACTGGCCTCAGAATGATTTTTTTCCAGGAAATCTGATTGATGTTTCAGCAAAAGAGTTTCAACAAAACATAGAAAAAGCCAAACAGTTGAGTCATTCATTATTCTATTGGTTGCAGACCGAAGCACCAAGGCCAGACGGCGGGGTTGGATGGCGGGGTTTGAGATTGCGCGGTGATATAATGGGAACAGAAGATGGGATGGCAAAATATCCATATATTAGGGAATCGAGGCGCATACGTGCAGAATTCACGGTTTTAGAAGAGCACGTAGGAGCCGAAAACCGACGATTGGTTGCAGGTGAAATTGAAGGCAAACGTTCAGCTGATTTTTTTGACAGTGTTGGTGTTGGCTATTATCATATTGACCTCCATCCCAGCTCAAGAGGAAACAACTATATCGACTTTTCGTCGCTTCCCTTTCAGATACCTTTGGGAGCACTTTTGCCCAAGCGCATTAATAATCTTCTACCGGCAAACAAGAATATTGGCACAACCCATATCACTAACGGTTGTTACCGACTTCATCCTGTAGAATGGAGTATTGGTGAAGCAGTCGGTCAACTTATTGCTTTTTCAAAAAAAGCAAAAGTACCTTTCAGGGCTGTCAGAGAAAAAAGCGAACTTTTATCGGATTATCAACAAATTTTGCACAAGCAAGGCGTTGAGACAAAGTGGCCCTAAACATGATTAAAGCATACAAAAACTTATTGTAAACATATGCTGATAAAAAAATGGCACAAATATCATTAGAAAACAAATGAGAAATAATTTATCAAGAAGGTCATTTTTAAGAACATTAGGAATGACTGCACTTGGGGTAGGATTTGCGCCTCAAATAATTGCAAATCTTAATGAAGTAAAAGGAGTAAAGCCAATTGAAGGATCCTGGTTTGAATTCCAACATCACAGTGTTGCAGAGGGAAAATATTGGAATCCAACGTTGATTGATTTTACAGCCAACCAATGGGATTACAAAATTAAAGAAATCGCACAGTCTGGGATTCGTTACTTAGTTTTGCTTGACACAGCTATTCATAACAAGACCTTTTACCCGTCTAAACTGCTTCCACAACACCATATGGGATGTGATGACCCATTAGAAGTAGTTTTAAATGCAGCGGACAAATACGGAATTAATTTTTTTATCAGTAACGGTTTCTATGGTGAATGGACCAATCCTGTTTTATTAATGAGTGATAAAACCATAGAAAAGTTAAGGCTTCAAGCAATGAATGAAATTGCTGAAAAATATGCACATCATAAAAGTTTTTATGGCTGGTATTATCCAAATGAAACCGGTATAAACGGTCATTATGATGATATTTTTATGAATTATGTAAATGTTTCATCTGCAGAAGCAGCAAAACTAACACCAAAAGCCAAAATCCTAATTGCACCATATGGTACAAGAAATGTAATTGAAGATAAGAAATATGTTTATCAATTAGAAAAACTTAATGTTGATTTTATTGCATATCAAGACGAAATTGGAGTTGAAAAAACTGCTATTGAAGAGAGTGGTCGATTTTTCGAACGACTATATAATTTACACAAGAAAGCTGCAAAATCTCGTTTATGGGCTGACATAGAAGTTTTCAAATTTGAAGGTACGGTGTATAAGAGTGCACTTCTTCCTGCTTCTTGGGAACGTGTAGTAGATCAATTAAAAGCTGTTTCCCCATTTGTAGAAAAGATTCTGATTTATCAGTATATGGGTATGCTCAACAGGCAAGGCACATACTCATTTGCCGGTCATACCGATTCTTTTCTCCTATATGAAGGTTTGAAGAATGCCGGATATTTAAAATAAAAAATATCATATGAAATTTTACTTTGGACTGTATGGTTCAGGTCATTACAAGACATCTTAAAATATGACACATGAGATTGATGGCAATAAATAGGTAATTGATTAAAATTGGAAAAAATTACGCGTCTAAAATCGGCCTATCTCCAAGCGGGGAATTTATTCTATAGAGATAAAGAATACTTTAATTATAAACGTGATGAGCTAATAAAATAATGTGGGCAAACGTGAGTTATAAAATTCTGTTTGCCCACCTAATTTAATCAACAACCACGTTACTAACACTTTAACCTTATCTTTAAATGTCTTTTTTACTATAAAAAAGATCCTACCATTTTGTTATTAATAAATATTAACCTGTTTTATGACTAAAAAAATGAGATCCGTGTTAATTAGTTATTGAAAGGAAGCCATTAATTGTGAACGATTTTGACAAAATTAAATATCAAATAGTATAGTCCAAATATCATTTAGGTTAGTGGCAAAAACATTAAAATTTGATAATTTTGTTTTGTAGTGTGAAAATTACATTTTAATTAATACCCCTATTTCGTTAATAAATTTTTCATCATAATATCAACAACAAACAAAATACAGGGATAAATTAGTAAATAATCAACGATGAAAAAACAAGTTATCATTTTAAAATTTATCCATTAAAAGATTGAATAATGACTCTTAGAAATAAAATAATTATTACGATAATTCTCTTCTGTATCTTATGTTTGAATTGCATTGCTAATTCTGATGTAGTTGTAAATAATAGAGGATCAGATTCACCGCGAATAATTAATATTATCAATTTTATTCGGCAGACAGATTATCGTGTTGAGAATTCAGACAGTCTTTTATTCGAGACTGTAAAAGAGCAGATAAAATTATTGAAAAGATATCATTTACCTGCGACTTTCTTGCTCCAGTACGATGCTTTGATTAATCCTAAATATCAAGAATTACTAAAGAACAAACTCAGCTCTGATTTTGAAATAGGTGGTTGGTGGGAAATTACCCAACCCCATGTTGAAGCTGCCGGAATAAAATGGCGTGGCGAGCATTCCTGGGTTTCGCATGCAAATATTGCATTCACAACCGGCTACAGTCCCCAAGAAAGGGAAAAACTGGTAGATGTATATATGAAAAAGTTTAAAGAGTGTTTTGGTTATTATCCCAAATCTGTTGGTTCCTGGTTTATTGACTCCCACACTCTTTCATATATGTATGAAAAATATAATATTGTTGCATCATGCAATTGTAAGGATCAAATTGGTACAGATGGTTACACATTATGGGGAGGTTATTGGAACCAAGCATATTATCCCAGTCGTTTAAATGCATATATGCCAGCTCAAACAACTGAGTGTCAAATTCCAGTACCTATATTCCGCATGTTGGGCAGTGATCCAATCTATCAATATGATAATGGATTAGGAGGCAATCGTCAAGGTGTTATATCCCTTGAGCCAGTCTATAATGAATCAGGAAAAAGCAAAAAATGGGTAGAATATTTTTTTGAATCTATTGTTAATCAGCCTAGTTTAGCTTTCAATTATGCCCAGGCAGGTCAGGAAAACTCTTTTACCTGGAGTGAAATGCAAGAAGGCTTAAAAATGCAGATACCACTTATAGATTCGCTCAGGAATTTAAAAAAAATAAAGGTAGAAACATTAGAGAAATCGGGAACATGGTTTAAGGAACATTTCAATGTAACTCCTCCAACTGCTGTGACCACACTTTCAGACATTAGAAATCAAAGCAATAAATCCGTTTGGTTCAACAGTCGTTTCTATCGTGTAAATTTGTTATGGAAAGGCAAATCTTTTCGTTTCAGAGACATACATCTGTTTAATGAAAAATTCGAGTCTCCTTATTTTAGAAAAGCAGGTAATGGAAATCAATTTTTATATTTTACGCTTCCTATTGTTGATGGTTTTATGTGGAGCAGACCTGATGATTTAGCAGGGCTACGAATTATGAGAACAGATAAATATGGGAACAAAAAAGAAGTTGCTCTTGACAATCCTGTTGTCACTGAAATCGCGAAGGACGTTTTAAAAGTAGAGTGTAATGATGAAAAAAGCAATGTTTTCAATATCATTTTCTACGAAGATCATTTTGAAGTATCCTGCAAGACAAAAGAAAAAGATTTTAATTGGATACTTGAACTTGTGACAGCATCAGGTATAGAATTACCCTTTAAATCGATAGAAAAACACAAAATAAATGCCGTGTTTAATAATTTTAAATATGGTATAACTTGTGATAAAGGATCTGCAAAAAAATCAGAAGATGCATCCGGCGCAGTATTTCAGATTATTCCTTCGAATAATTTACTCATTATTAATTGTACAAATTCCAACTAAATAAACTATTGATGAAGACATTTAATTCTTTTTTTATTCTTTTGTTTTTGTTGTTTCCTATTGTTTTGAATTCTCAGAATAATAAGAAATATATAAAAAAGCAGAACAGCTTTGAGAATATAGAAAAGAAGTTCTTAAATCCTGATAATGAATACAAGTCGTGTCCTCTATTAGTTTTTAACGAAATTATCACTGAATCTGAAATAGACAGAATGATTGATGATCTAAAGAACAATGGATTTGGAGGTTTTTTTGTTCATCCTCGCCCAGGATTGGTCACCGAATATAAGTCTGATGAATGGTATTCTCTATTTCAATATGCTGTAATGAAAGGTAAAGAATTGGGTATGGATGTATGGATTTATGATGAGAATTCTTATCCAAGTGGTTTTGCGGGAGGTCATGTTCCATCACAATTTCCAGAATCTTATAATCAGGGACAAGGATTATTATTAGAGAAAGTAAATTTAATCCCGGAAAACGTCGAACAATTTTATTTATGCCTACTAAAGCAAGCCAATTCATTTATAGATATCACACCATCTATAAGTAAATACATTGGCAAAGAAGGAGAATATTATCTATATAAAAAAACATATTATCAAAAGAGTAATTGGCATGCAGGTTTCTCGTACGTTGATTTGTTAGTACCCGGAGTGACAGAAAAGTTTATTGATGTAACTATGAAAGGTTACGAAAAATCCATTCAAGAATCATTTGGAAATGTTGTTCCTGGAATTTTCACAGATGAGCCAAATATTGTAACCTCAGGAGGTTTACGATGGACACCAGATTTATTTGATGTTTTTAAAAAGAAATGGGGATATGATTTACAGCCATATTTGCCACTCTTAAGCGAAGAGATTGGAGAATGGAAGATGGTTCGATATCAATATATGGAAACATTACTACAATTATTTGTTGATAGATGGGCTAAGCCATGGTTCAATTATTCAGAGAAACATAATCTCAAATGGACGGGACATTATTGGGAGCATGGATGGCCAAATATGAATGACGGGCCAGACAATATGGCCATGTATGCATGGCATCAAATGCCTGGTATTGATATGCTTTTCAATCAATTCAATGAAACTTCACCTCAAGCACAATTTGGTAATGTCCGCGCGGTAAAAGAATTACGCAGTGTTGCGAATCAGATGGATTACAAACGTACTCTAAGTGAGACCTATGGTGGAGGAGGATGGGATTTGACTTTCAAAGATTTAAAAAGATTAGGCGATTGGGAATATGTACTTGGTGTAAACTTCATGAATCAGCATTTGTCGCATCAAACACTGAGTGGTGCTAGAAAATACGATTATCCTCCAGTTTTCACATATCATTCACCTTGGTGGAATAATTACAAGCCATTAAATGATTATTTTACTCGATTATCATTTTTATTAAGCGAAGGCACTCAAAATAATGATATAGTAATTATTGAACCAAACTCAACATTATGGTGCTATTATTCTCATACAGGCAGTAGCTCAAAATTGATGCCTATTGGTGAAAAATTTCAATCATTTGTCACCACACTTGAGAAGAATCAAGTAGAGTATGACTTAGCTTCTGAGAATATTATTAAAGATCAAGGATCTATTAATAATAATAATTTTGTTATTGGTAAAGCATCCTATTCAACAGTAATACTCCCTCCATTCACAGAAAATATTAGTCGCCACACCTTTTCATTGTTGAAAAATTTCATAATAAATGGAGGACGAGTATTGTGTTTTGATACACCAGACAAAATTGACGGCATTGTTAATAAAGATATTTCAGAACTATTAGATTCTAAACTAGTATCTCATTTTGACAGTTTAACTCAGGATGTCATTGAAAGAATAAAATCTGCAAACGATATCGATTTCACCTATAAAGACGGCAACCTATATCATCATCGGAGAGAATTTTTAGATGGAGAGCTCCTTTTTCTTGTAAATTCATCAATGGATGAAAAAACCGTTGGTCAACTTACAATATCTAAAGGGAGATCAATATTTGAATTTGATGCTTTTACCGGAAATATTTATTCCTATCCTTTTAAAAAAGATGCAAAAAGACTATTAACTCATTTTGAAATTGAGCCAGCAGGAAGTTTAATACTTTTCATAAGTGATGATAATGCAAAGAAGTATCCAAAGAAGAAACAGCTTATTGTATCTGAGACCATACCTGCAACAACTAAAACCAAGATTAAAAGACTTCAAAACAATGCATTTCCAATTGATTTTTGTGATCTTGTTTTAAATAGTGAGATCATTAAAAATATTCATGTTTCAAATGCAGCAGATAGAGTTTTCAGAGCACATGGTTTTGAATCTGGTAATCCGTGGAATACATCCGTGCAATTTAAACGCAATATAATTGAAAGAGATACATTTACTTCGGGAGGCTTTTCTGTATTATATCATTTCAAAATTGATAAAATCGTAGATTATTCGACGTTTCAACTCGTTACAGAACGACCACACATATTTTCAGTCAAAATAAACGGGAAAGAAGTTTCGTCCATACCCAATGAATGGTGGCTTGATAAATCATTTGGTGTTTATAATATTGGTAATACATTAAAAGAAGGTATCAATGAAGTAGAATTGACCGTTAAGCCAATGAGAATACTTGCTGAAATTGAACCAGTATATATTCTAGGAGATTTTGGAGTAATACCAGAAAAGAGTGGATGGAGTATTTCATCTCCAACCACAGAAATGAATTTTGGAAGTTGGAAAAACCTGCGATTACCTTTTTATTCATGGGATGTAGAATATAGTAAAGAGTATAACATGAAGGATATAAAAGGCAATTTTATTGTAAAATTGGGTAAATGGGCAGGAACAGTAGCTGAAGTATATGTGAATAATGAAAAGGTTGGCATTATTGGTTTTGATCCATTTACTTTGGACATAACACCTTATTTACATTCAGGGAAAAACAATATTGCAATAAGAGTTATTGGTAGTCATAAAAATTTATTAGGTCCTCATTATAAAAATCCAGCTAAGGGATTGGCTTCACCATGGCATTGGAAAGGAATAGAGAGACCCATTGCAGGTGAAGATTATCAATTAGTAGATTATGGGTTTTTTGAAGATTTTGAATTAACGCATGGATTATAGAATTTAATTAATGAAAAAATGAGCAAAATAGGTTTATTTAGTGTAGGTTTGGATACTTATTGGCCACAATTCAGTTCTTTGCTTGGTAAATTAAATGGTTATCATGATAAAATAAAGAAAGAAATTGAAAACCATCAGAATATAGAAGTAGTAGATGCCGGAATGGTCGACAACATCAATAAAGCTAAAATTGCTGCCGATTCTTTTTGTAGTAATAATGTTGAATTAATCTTTTTATTTGTATCAACCTATGCTTTGTCATCAACAATTCTGCCTATAGCACAGAAAGTAAAAAAACCTTTTATCATATTAAATCTACAACCTGAAGAAAGAATAGATTATAATAAGTTTAATGCTTTGGAAGATTATGCCGAAAAGACAAGTTTATGGTTAGAACATTGTCAAGCCTGCTCAATTCCAGAAATCGCCGGTGTGCTTAACAAGGCTTCAATTAAATATGAAATTATTACCGGATTTTTAAATGACAAGAACGTTTGGAATGAAGTTGAAGATTGGCTAGACGCGACCATCGTCTTAAATGCGTTACAAAATAACCGGATGGGTATATTAGGAAATTACTATGGAGGGATGTTGGATGTTTATTCTGATTTAACCAAACATAGTATAATATTTGGGACCCATTTCGAAATGATTGAAATGTGCGAATTAAAGAAAATCAGAGATAATGTAACAGATGTTGAAATAAAAAATAAAGTAACAGAATTCCAGGAAGTTTTTGATATAGATAAGAAATGTAGTCAATCTGAGATTGAACGTGCAGCGCTCACATCTGTTGCATTAGATAAATTAGTTGAGAACAATCAATTAAAATCATTAGCTTATTACTATGAAGGTCAAGAGGGAAACGATTATGAAAACATTGTAACATCTTTAATTGCAGGTAATACATTACTTACCGGCAAGAATATTCCGGTAGCAGGTGAATGTGAAATTAAAAACGCACATGCTATGAAGATATTAAGTGCTTTTGGTGCCGGCGGTTCATTTTCAGAATTCTATCTTATGGATTTTAAAGACGATGTAATATATTTAGGACACGATGGACCAGCGCATTTTAAGATTGCTGAAGGTTGCGTTAAGCTTGTTCCATTGCCCATATATCACGGAAAACCCGGAAATGGATTATCTATAGAAATGTCAGTAAAAAATGGTCCGATAACCCTTCTTTCTGTTGTTGAGGGTAACGACAATATTTTTTTATTAGCAGCAGAGGGCGAATCTGTTGAAGGTCCTACATTGGAAATTGGCAACACTAATAGCAGATATGCTTTTAATTGTGGAATCCGTGAATTTATAAATACATGGAGCAAACATGGTCCTTCACATCATTGTGCAGTAGGTATTGGTCATATTGCTCATAAAATTGAAAAGTTGGCTCATTTACTCAATATTTCTTTTATAAATATCAGTTCAAAAACTAATCAATTACAGTAAAATGCTAAATATCAATACATTTAACTCATCCAAAGGAATATTAATCATATTAATATCCTTCTTATGCAGTTTTACAATGAATGGAAAAGCCATTAGTGTTCAAAATTTGACATGTGATTACAAGTCTAATCCTATCCTTGTATCGACCACATCACCTGAATTTGGATGGCAATTTCGTTCGGAACAATCAGATGTTCAACAAACAGCCTATGCCATTGAATTATTTTCCATTGAGAAAGGTAAAGAGAAAAAGATTTGGAAATCGGGAAAGATTAAATCTAATTTAAGTCAACAATTAAAATACAACGGGAAAGCTCCCCTTAATCCAGGTAGACTGTATAAATGGCGTGTGAGAGTATGGAATAACAGAAATCAAAAATCAGCCTGGAGCGAAATGAACTCATTTAGAATAGCCCCATCCGACATTGAATCAAATGCACAATGGATTGGTGCAATCGACAAAAAAGATTCAAATATTCCTGAAGGTAGAAATTATCATGGATTATCTGTCACATCAGAAGCAGGTAAAAAATGGGAAAAAACCGAACCACTTTCCAAAAAAAGTATCTATTTAAGGAAAGACTTTCCAGTTAAAAAAGATGTTGAAGATGCGATTATATATATTTCAGGTTTAGGTCATTATGAATTGACGTTGAATGGTGAAAAAATGGGTGATTCAGAATTTGCTCCCATGTGGAGTGATTATGATAAAACGGTTTATTATAATGCATATGATGTCACAAAAGATCTAACCAAGGATAATACGATTGGAGTTCTGCTTGGAAATGGTTTTTTTAACGAACAAGGGGGACGTTATAAAAAGTTGCAAGTGAGCTTTGGTCCACCCACCCTTTTCTTTAAAATGATTATAACCTATAAAGATGGGACTAAACATGAAATTGTTTCCGATAAGAATTGGAAGTACGCTTTAAGTCCCATTACATATAATGATATGTATGGCGGAGAAAGTTATGATGCACGATTGGAACAAGATGGCTGGGACAAATCCGGTTTTGATGATTCCAATTGGAATAAGGTTATTGTTCAAGAGTCACCAAAAGGAAAATTAAGACCTCAAACTGCTGATCCAATAAAAATCATGGAAACATTTGATGTGAAAAGCAGTAAGAAAGTAGGTAATTCTTATGTTTTTGACATGGGACAAAATTTATCTGGTTTTCCAAAGATAAAAGTGAAAGGTAAAAAAGGAGATATTATTAAATTAACTGTTGGGGAAAATATAAATAATGATGGTTCTGTTAATCAATCGCAATCAGGTGCTCCTTATTATTATGAATACACACTGAAAGGTGGTGAAGAAGAGATATGGCATCCCCGCTTTTCTTATTATGGATATCGATATATTCAAGTTGATGGGGCAAAACCTGAAGTAAATAATGACAATAGAAATATTCCACTATTATTGAATCTAAAATCCTGTTTTGTATATAATTCAGTTCCTCAAACAGGTTCTTTCTATTGCTCAAATGAGATTTTTAATGATGCACACAGGATAATTATTAATGCAATAAAAAGTAACATGCAGTCCGTTTTCACAGATTGTCCCCACAGAGAAAAACTTGGGTGGCTTGAAGAAGTTCATTTAAATGGTCCGGGATTATTATATAATTTCAATTTAACAAGTTTTGCTCCAAAAATCATGCAAGACATTCGTGATGCTCAACTCTCAAATGGACTTGTTCCGGACATTGCTCCTGAATATGTGATTTTCGATGGTGGATTTAGAGATTCTCCTGAATGGGCAAGTACAGCAGTTATCTTTCCTTTCATGTATTATGAATTTTATGGAGACAATTCACTGATTGTTGAATATTATGACGTAATGAAGAAATATGTCGATTATCTTTCTTCAACTGCCACGAACCACATTGTTTCGCATGGACTTGGCGACTGGTACGATTATAATGTAAACTTTCCCGCCGGTACTTCAAGAAATACTCCTATTCCTTTATCTGCCACAATGCATTATTACATGGATATTGATTATCTGGTTCAGGCGGCAGAAATGTTGAAAAAAGATGAGGATATTTCTTTTTATCGTGATCTTAGAGAAAAAGTTAAAGCAGCATATAACAAGGAGTTTTTTAATAAAGACACCAAGCAATATGGTACCGGCAGTCAAGCCTCAAACGCCATGTCTCTGTTTATAAATGTTGTACCTCAAGAATACAAACAAGATGTGTTGAATAATCTCATTGAAGATATCAAGAATCATGGTTATAAATTGACCACTGGTGACGTCGGGAATAGATATTTATATCAGGTTTTATCTGAAAACGGCCTTGATGAGATCATGTACAAAATGCATAATCATAAAGAAGTACCAGGTTATGGATTTCAAATTCAGTTTGGCGCTACTACACTTACAGAGCAGTGGGATCCCCGAAATGGAAATTCATGGAATCATTTTATGATGGGTCAAATTGAGGAATGGTTTTATAAATCTCTTGCAGGAATAAATGTAGACGACACTTCAAATATTGGTTTTCAGAACATTGTAATAGCACCAAAACCTGTTGGCGACCTGAAGTTTGTTGAAGCTCATTATAATTCTTTGTATGGAAAAATTAATGTTGATTGGAAAATAGAAAATGAGAAATTTACGATGAATATTTCCATACCTGAAAACTGTAAAGCAAAAGTATATTTGCCAGGTGAAGAGTTGTTTAAAGAAGTTGGTAGTGGAGCCTATTCTTTCTCGAAAAATATAAATAGATAAATATATGATTATAAGAATCAAGTATATAATTCTTTTAGTCTTCTGTATATATAATTTCCTGCTTTTTGGTCAGGAAACCAAAACGACTATAAAAGAGGTTTATCTATATAATAAGATAAAAGAACAATTTAAAGAGGAGCATACTCAAGATCCTACTTTTGGGCTTTTAGTCAGACGGGTAACAAATCCCTCTTTCACAGCATTTATTCCTGATAATAACAATTTTAAAAGTGCGGTAATTATTTGTCCCGGTGGAGGTTACCACACTCAACTCATGGATCGGGAAGGATTTAATGTTGCAAAAGAATTCAATAAACTTGGAATTGCAGCATTTGTCCTTAAATATCGGCTTCCGAATGACATACTTACAGACGAAAAACCTTTTGCACCATTGAAGGATGCTCAACAGACCATTTATTTGATTAGAAAAAATGCAAAACAATGGGGTATTGATCCGGATAAAATTGGGATTATGGGATTTTCGGCAGGAGGTCACTTGGCTGCTTCGTTAGGTGTTCATTATGATTCCATTCTAATAGAAAACAACCAAAAAATAAATTTGAGACCTGATTTTATGATCTTAATCAATCCGGTTATCAGTTTTTCTGATAGTATTGGTCATTCCGGTTCAAGAGACAACCTACTTGGTCAATCTCCAAATATGGAGAAAGTAACATTCTTTTCAAATGAATTGCATGTCAATAAAGATTCGCCAAAAAGTTTTCTGATACACACAAATGACGACAGTGTTGTAGATGTCAAAAACAGTTTAAATTTTTACGAACAACTAAAAGTCAATAATGTACCCGTTGAATTACATATTTATTCACGTGGAAATCATGGGTTTATTCAAATACCCGAATTTGAAGAATGGTTTAACAGGTGTGTTCATTGGATGAAGATTGAGAAAATAATTTAAAAACAACATTAACTTTAAAATGAATAGAATAAAAACCTTATTGCTTTTTCTGATAATTTGTCAGTTTATTGCAGCACAACAAGAAAAAGTGTTTTCTAATGTACACGACAAGCTTTTACCAGCTCATTCAGCGATAATAAACGGGCATATCGGCAACAAGCTGAATGCCTCATATAATAATAGAATATTGGCACAAGATGTAGATGTACTTATTCATCCTTTTACGATTAGAGATGAGCACAGTTGCTGGCAAGGTGAGTTTTGGGGAAAATGGTTTACTTCTGCAGTATTAGCGTACAAGTATAAACCCACGACTGAATTGCTTGAAGTTTTGAAAAAAGCCGCATACGGTTTAATAGAAACACAAACTTCCGATGGATATATAGGGAATTATGCACCCGAAAGTCGTTTAAAAGCCTGGGATATATGGGGTCGTAAATATGTGATGTTAGGATTAATTGCTTTTTATGACATTTCAAAAGATAAAAAAGTGTTGGAAGCAGCTTCTAAAGAAGCAGATTTTCTGATTAAGGAATTGAACGAAAAAGAGGCTAAAATAATAAAAATGGGTAATCATAGAGGGATGGCAGCTTCTTCAGTTTTGGAACCGATTATTCAACTATATGTAAGAACCGGGAATAAAACATACCTTGATTTTGCTGAAGAGATTGTCCGCCAGTGGGAATTACCTGAAGGACCTCAACTTATTTCGAAATCAAATATCCCTGTTGGGAAGCGCTTTCCAAAGCCCAATCCTGAAAATTGGTACGGCTGGGAGCAAGGACAAAAAGCATATGAAATGATGTCATGCTATGAAGGATTGTTAGAATTATATCGATTGACCGGAAAAGAAGAATACAAAACGGCAGTTGAAAACACATGGCAAAGCATTATTGATTCGGAGATTAATATTGCAGGATCCGGAGCATCAGTAGAGACCTGGTTTTCAGGGAAAGATTTACAACAATTTCCAATAGAGCATTATCAGGAGACTTGTGTAACCGTTACCTGGTTGAAATTGAATCAGCAACTGTTGCGTCTTACCGGCGAAACAAAATATGCAGATGCCATTGAACAAACTTTCTACAACGCATTGCTCGGTTCTATGCGACCCGATGGCTCAGATTGGGCAAAATACACTCCATTATCAGGTCAAAGACTAAAAGGTTCCGAACAATGTGGCATGGGGTTAAACTGTTGTAATGCAAGCGGTCCGAGAGGATTATTCACTATCCCGCTTACTGCTGTTATGCAAAGCAACGAAGGTGCAACCGTAAATTTCTTTATTGATGGAGTATACGAATTAATTACACCTAAAAAAGCTACTATAAACTTGATACAACAAACAAAATATCCAGTTGAGGGGAAAGTTGATATTAAATTGGAAATGAAGAAAACCGAAACTATGACATTAGCATTTAGAATTCCATCTTGGTGTAAAAAAGTGTCTGTTATTGTAAATGGAGAATCAATACAAAATACTATTACAGACGGTTATTTAAAGATTAACAGATTATGGAAAGATAACGATACAATTTCTATTAATTTCGATTTAAATGCCAAACTACATCGTATTGGAGATAAAGGAAAATACATAGCAATTACACGTGGTCCGATTGTACTTACGAGAGATGAACGTTTACAAGGTCCACATCTTGAAGCCATTCTTACGCCATTGATAAATGATCAGGGAACACTTGAGCTAACACCTGTTAATAATGCAAATCCAGAAATTTGGATGACCTTTTCAGCACAATTTGTACCAGAGTCATATACTGAATATAGTTCTCAATCCGTAGATATTGAATTATGTGATTATGCTTCAGCCGGGAATTCAATGAATTCATTCCCATTCTTTAAAGTCTGGTTACCACAGTTATATAATCCAAGAAATTAAGAAATAAATAAAAAAGAATTATGAGAATAAAAATCTTTAAGTTGGTATTCGTTTTTTTAATATTTGCAGCTTCCTATTCCCAAGCTGCAAGTAGTATTACCCCAGTAGATTTAAAGTGCGAATATCTTACTAATCCTGAAGGACTGGATGAATTACATCCTCGTTTTAGTTGGACTTTGTCTGCAATGAACGATTCTGATTATGGACAGAAACAAACAAGTTATCGTATATTAGTTAGTCGTTCATTAACCAAACTCCAAAAGAATATGGGAGATATGTGGGATACTGGATGGATAACGTCAGACCGCATGCAACTTATTGAATATATGGGGAACCCACTATTATCGGATAAAACCTATTATTGGAAAGTATGCGTTAAAGATGAAAAAGGTCAACAATCCGCATGGAGTGATTCTTCGCAATGGAGCACCGGTCTTTTTTCACAATTTGATTGGTCGGCAAAATGGATTGGCACTTCTCAACTTTTTGATCCTTCTCAAAGAGAATGTAATGTAGAAGACCCTTGGTTACGCAAAACAATTAATATTAATGAGAGACCAGATAAAGCCACAATGTTTGTAGCTTCTGTAGGTTATCATGAATTATATGTAAACGGAATAAAAATTGGAGACCATGTGCTTGCTCCAGCTGTAAGCGACCATACCAGACGCGCACGATATATTGCATATGATATTGCTAAGGCACTTAAACCCGGAAAAAATGTAATTTCAATATGGTTGGGAGCCTCATGGTCTATTTATGCACCATATATAACACCTGACAAACCGCGTACCCCTATTGTAATTGCACAAGCAGATGTTTACAACAGTAAAGGCAAGAAAATCAGCAGGATTATAACAGATAATTCTTGGAAAACCCATTCAAGTCCAAATAAACTATTAGGAACTTGGGAGTTTGGAAATTATGGAGGTGAAATCTATGATGGAAATAAAGAAATAGAAGGCTGGAATACAATCGGATTTGATGATTCATCATGGGATCAGGCCATTGAATATGCTCCGAAACTCACTTTATCAGCACAAAAGATGGAAACAAACAAATTGTTTGAAGAAATCAATCCCGTAAGTATTGAAGAGCGTGCAGACGGTACCTATAGGGTGGATATGGGTGTAAACTTTGCTGGTTGGACCCAAATTAATGTATCCGGTGAACCAGGAACATTAATCGATTTTCTCTATTCAGAACGAGAACAAGATGAAATGACGTTCAGAAATCATAGTGCATATATAATTGGTCCTTCCGGAAAAGGTACATTCCATCATCGTTTTAATTATGCATCCGGCAGATGGATTACAATAAAAGGGATGAAAACAAAACCCCAGCTTTCGGATATTAAAGGATGGCAAGTTCGTACTGCTTTTGAATCTGCCTCAACATTTGAGAGTTCCGATCCCTTGCAAAACTGGATTTATGACCGAGTAAATTGGACATTCCGAAATCTATCGATTGGAGGTTATATTGTAGATTGTCCTCAGCGTGAACGATTTGGTTATGGCGGAGATGCCCATGCTACCAGCGAAACAGGAATGTTTAATTATAAGATGGGGTCATTCTATACAAAATGGTTAGAAGACTGGCGTGATGTTCAGGGCACTGAACCGATGGTAGGAGATATGAATAATCCCGAATGGGCACACAAACAAGTAAACAGTGGTCGCTTTTTTAATAATGGAGTGTTGCCACAATCGGCACCCACATATCATGGAGGCGGAGGTCCAGCTTGGGGTGGTATTGTAATTACTTTACCATGGCTTCTTTATCAGCATGAGGGAGACACACGCGTACTTGAGACAAATTTTGAGATGATTAAAGGATGGCTTGCATTTCTCCAATCAAATACCGAAAATGACATGTTAAAGAGATATGGCGGAGGTTGGGATTTTCTTGGGGACTGGCTTTGGCCAAATGCAACTGCCGAAGGTATGAACAATAATAAACCTGAAACTCTATGTTTAAATAACTGCTATTGGGTTTACAACCTACGTACCGGAGCTAAGATAGCCAGAATAATTGGACGAACAAAAGAAGCAGAAGAATGGGAAAAGCAAGCAGATATTTCAAGCAAGGTTATTCATGCAAAATTTTATAATCCAGAAGATCAAAGTTATGCCGACAAATCGATGGCAAACTTAGCTGCAGCATTATATGGAAATGTAGTACCGCCTGAATTGCATCAGACCGTAATGGATAGGCTTGAAAAAGAGATACTTATAAACAACAAAGGTCATATTGATGTAGGAATTACCGGAGGCGCAATGCTCTTTAAAGTATTACGTGAAGAAGGTAGAGATGATTTAATCTATTCAATGACATCACAAACCACTTATCCCAGTTGGGGTTTCATGCGAGAAAACGATGCTACCACCATTTGGGAAATGTGGGAGAAAGATCTTCCGGGACATTCATTACTACATAGTTCATATCTATATCCAGCAGCATGGTACATTGATGGAGTGTCAGGTATCAGAAGAGCTGAATCAAAACCAGGATTTCAGGAATTTATCATTAGAGTACCTAAGCTCAATGAATCGCAATTAAAATGGGCAAAGGCCTCATTTGATTCTCCGGCAGGTATGATCCAATCTGAATGGAAACGTGAAAACGGAAGTACGACACTCAACATTTCAATTCCTCCTAATTGCAAATCAACCGTTTATTTTCCGGACGAAATGGGAAGAGAAATTAAAGAATCGACCGGTATTGCCAAGATTGTTGGAAAAAAAGATGGATATATTCTTTTTGAAGCACCTTCCGGGAAGTACCATTTCTCAAACTAAATTGAATTAACTATATTTACATTTTAAAAATATCCGATTAACTCTTATAATATGAAACATCTAACATTAATACTTGCCATCTTTGCATCGATCTCGTTTTCGAGTTTTGGCAATCAAAAATCGATTACCACAGCATTAAAAGTCGAAATGCAAGAAAATCCACAAGGAATTGGGACATTACAGCCACGTTTCTCTTGGAAGATAACATCAACAAAACCGAATCTCAAACAGGTATCATACCAGATTCAGGTATCCACATCATTGAACGATCTTAAAAAGGGTGAGAATTTATTATGGGATTCTGGCGTTGTGACCAGTGATCAGTCCCATTTGATCACCTATGAAGGTAAAGCCTTGAAATCAAAAGGAAACTATTATTGGAGAGTACGAGTTATTACAAATCAAGGAAAAAACAAATGGAGTGAAATAAACCAATGGTCGATAGCCATTTTAAACAGTAGTGATTGGCAAGCAAAATGGATAGGAGAAAATTCTCTTTCAAATCCAAAGGAGACTGCCGAAGGCAATACACGTTTAGCAGCTCGATATTTGCGTAAACCATTTGAAGTAAAAAGTGAAATTAAACGTGCCACGATATATATTTCCGGACTTGGTTCATATGAAGCAGCTATAAACGGAAATAAGATATCAGAAGATGTGCTCTCCCCTACACCATCCTGGTATCCAGACAGAGTATATTACAATGTATATGATGTTACCTCTTTGATAGAAAAAAAGGCCAATCTGCTGAGTGTTAAATTGGGAAACGGTCGTTATTTTGGAATGCGCGGTAATGAAACGATGATGTTTGGTTTGCCTAGATTAATATCACAATTAGAAATTGAATACATGGATGGTTCAACCGATATAATTGTGAGTGATGAATCATGGAAAGTCACCTCAAAAGGTCCTATTGTTGCGAACAATGAATTTGATGGTGAAGAATACGATGCTCGTCTTGAATTTACCGGTTGGGAATTGAGCAATTACAATGACACTAATTGGAAAAATGCAGATTTAATGGAAGCCCCTAAAGGAAAGCTCACTGCCCAACCCAATCCAAATATCAAAGTACAAGATGAAGTTACTCCAGTTGGCATAACAAAACTTTCTAATGGTAAATATATACTTGATATGGGTCAGAACATGGTTGGATGGTTAAAAATAAACAGTCTAACAGCGACTAAAGGTCAGCCCATTGTCTTAAGATTTGCAGAAACACTAAATTCTGATGGAACCATTTACCTTGCAAATATCCGTAGTGCAAAGGTTAGTGATATTTACACCCCCTCAAAAGATGGTGAATTCAGTTGGGAGCCGTCATTTACATACCATGGATTCCGATATGTGGAGATTTCCGGATTGAATTATCAACCTAAATTGACAGATTTTACCGGTAAAGTAGTCTACGATAAAATGGCAACTACCGGTAGTTTCGAGACCTCTAACAATATTATCAATCAAGTATTTAAAAATGCCTATTGGGGTATTAGAGGGAATTATCGTGGAATGCCTACAGACTGTCCTCAACGAGATGAACGAATGGGTTGGCTTGGAGATCGTGCAACGGGATGTTTTGGTGAGGCCTTCATCTTTGATAATGCAGCACTTTACAGTAAATGGGTTCAGGATATTGAGGATTCACAAAGTCCAGAGGGAGCCATTTCGGTGGTATCGCCCAGATATTGGACTATTTACCATGATGATGTGACATGGCCTGCAGCATATTTCTATGCAATGAATATGTTGTATAAACAATATGGAGACACTGCACCTATCAAAAAACACTATAACTCCATGAAACGCTATTTAGAACGTACGCAGAAGGTATCAATGAAGGATTATATCCTAACTAAAGATGCTTATGGTGATTGGTGTATGCCGCCTGAAAAGCTGGAACTTATTCATTCACAAGACCCAAGTCGAAAAACTGTAGGTCCTGTTTTAAGTACTACAATGTACTACAGTTTATTAAATTTAATGATTGATTTTGCTAAGATCACCGGCAATGAATCAGATATTCCCGGATTTAAAGATCTTGCAGAGAAAATTAAAAATGCTTATAACGCTCGATATTTTAATGCTGATGCTGCGAAATATGATAATAATACTGTAACAGCCAATATACTTTCGTTACAATTAGGATTAGTACCTGAAGGATTTGAAGAAGGTGTCTTTAAAAATATTGAACACAAGACCGAAGTAGATTTTAACGGTCATGTTAGTACTGGAGTATTAGGAATTCAGCAACTTATGAGAGGGCTCACAGAGCATGGCAATGTAGATCTTGCATATAAAATTGCAACGAACGAGACCTATCCAAGTTGGGGATATATGATTAATAATGGCGCCACAACCATTTGGGAATTATGGAACGGAAATACAGCAGACCCGGCAATGAATTCCGGTAACCATGTTATGTTATTAGGAGATTTGATTATCTGGTATTATGAAGATTTGGCCGGCATCAAAAATGCACCCGGAAGTGTTGCTTTCAAACAATTATTGATGGAACCAAAATTCCCAGAAGGACTTTCTCATGTAAAAGCCTCATATAATTCTGTATATGGAGAGATTAAAAGTGAGTGGAAGAAAGAAAACAATTCTTTTGAATGGAATATTACTATTCCAGGTAATACATCCGCAATATTGAGACTGCCTATAAATTTGAATATTGATACTCCAAAACAAAAAGGCATACTAAAGGTAGAAGAAACAGCATCAGGTATTGAAATTACCGTTGCATCAGGCAATTATCATATTACAAGCAAATAAATAATTAATACAAAATCATAATGTTCTTAAAAAAACTAACAAAGATTATAGTAGTTATATCTCTACTTTTCAATTTCGTAAATTGTGGTAATGCTCAGAACAAGACAACTGTTACATCTCTTCGTTGCGAGTATTCCGAAAACCCAATTGGAATAGATGAATCACATCCTCGTTTTACCTGGACATTACAATCAGAAAAAAAGAATGTAGTTCAATCCAACTATCAGATTCAAGTAGCCTCGTCTCCTGAATTATTGGAAAAAGGCACACCTGATATTTGGCAATCAGATAAAACATCATCTGATACGCAACTCGCTTCGTTTATTCCTACAAATAAGTTGAAGAGTTTTCAGAAATATTATTGGAATGTGAAAGTATGGACAAAATCATCAGGAAAGCCCATTATCTCTAAGACAGCAACATTTGAAACAGCGATGATGAACAGAGATGATTGGTCCGCTGAATGGATCACCGACTCGTTCGATAAGGATACTGAGCCTGCCCCATTATTCAGAAAATCTTTTGAAACAAAGAAAGAGGTTGCCTATGCACGGATGTATATTTCCGCTTTAGGTTATTATGAAGCATATATAAATGGAGATCGTGTAGGAAAGAACTTTTTGGATCCCTCTTATACACATTTCAACAAAAGAGTATATTATGTTGTGCATGATGTTACAGAACTATTGAAAAGTGGTGAAAACATTATCAGTACAGTATTAGGAAATGGTTGGTTTAATGAGCAAAGTATAGCTGTTTGGGATTTTCACAAAGCATCATGGCGTGATCGTCCAAAAATGATTTGCGAATTACACATTCATTACTCCGATGGGACCGTGAATAAAGTTGTTACTGACAGTTCATGGAAGACCAATACCGGAGCTTATATTTACAATAATATTTATAGTGGCGACATGTTTGATGCTCGTCTTGAAGAAAAAGGCTGGAAGAAAGCCAATTTTGATGACCGTCGTTGGAAAGATGCGAAGATTACCGAGATGAATGCCACTACATTTCAAGCGCAAAAATTACCACCAATTCAATCCACTAAAGAGATTGAACCAGTAAGATTTAAAAAGTTTGACAACACCACCTATGTTTATGATTTTGGCGAGAATTTTGCAGGGTTTGTAAGGATTCGTGTAAAAGGAGCTAAAGGGACAAAACTTCAAATTAAACATGGAGAATTATTAGACAGTATTGGTCGTTTGAATCAGGGAAATATTGATGTATATTATCATCCAGTTCAAGAGAAGGAGAAATTCCAAACAGATGTATTCATTCTTAACGGTAATGATGAATACGAAGTTTATCAGCCATCATTCACCTATCATGGATTCCAGTACGTTGAAGTAGTGAGTGATAAGCCAATAGAACTGACAAAAGAAAGTCTTACCGGTCTTTTTATCCACACGAATGTTGATCCGGCAGGTAGTTTTTCCTGTTCAAATGAAACATTAAATAAGCTTTGGAAAGCCACAAATCAGTCGTATTTAAGTAATTTACATAGTATCCCTACCGATTGTCCTCAACGTGAAAAGAATGGTTGGACTGCAGATGCCCATGTTGCAGCTGAATTAGGCTTACTTAATTATGACGGCATTCTTGTTTACGAAAAATGGATGAACGATTTCATTGACAACCAACGTGATAACGGCTTGATTTCAGGTATTATTCCGAGTAGTGGATGGGGATTTGGTGACTGGCCCGGACCTGTTTGGGATGCAGCACTTTTTATTATTCCAAATGAGTTGTACGATTACTATGGTGACAAGCAAACCATTCAGCGATTGTATCCTACTATGGAAAAATATCTAAATTATATAACTACTAAAGAAGTAGATGGATTATTAAATTTTGGATTAGGAGACTGGCTTACATTCAAGGCACAAACACCTAACGCATTCACATCTACAGCATATTATTATCTAGACTATAAGTTAATGGCACGCTTTGCCGATATTATTGGTAAGGATTCAAAAGCCTATAAAGAGAAAGCAGAATCAATAAAAACGCTCATCGAAAAGCAATTTTACAATAGAGAAACGAACATTTTCGCAAATGGTTCCCAAACCTCTCAAGCCCTGGCACTATATTTAGAATTAGTTCCCGCAGGAGATGAGCAAAAAGTAGCTGATAAATTAGCAGAAGTTATTGAATCAAACAATGGCTTTGGCGATTTTGGTCTTTTGGGTACTAAAACAGTTCCAAGGATGCTCACCCAATACGGATATGGCGATATCGCTTTAAAAATGATTACCCGTCCAGAGTCACCTTCTTGGGGAAATTGGGTTGATTCTTTGGGCTTTACAACGTTACCAGAAACATGGACAATGAGTCCTAAATTCAATGATGCATCACTCAACCATGTGTTTTTTGGAGATATAAGTGCATGGATGTATCGTTATTTAGCAGGAATAAATTATGATAGTCAAAATCCCGGATTCAAGCATATTGTTATTCAACCCTATTTCATTGATAGTATTGATTGGGTTAAAGCAGAATATAAATCAGTTAGAGGACCTATTCGTTCGGAGTGGAAAAGAAAAGGTAAGAGTATTTTGTTTGAAGTTGAAATACCAGTTGGTACGACAGCAAGTGTTAAGATTAACAATAAGGTAAAGAAAATAGGATCAGGTAAATATAGTTTTACGGTGAAATAATATCGAAGACTGTGAGACTAAAGTAAGAGTATAGTGATAGGATTGTGAGAGCATCACCGAGGTTGATTAGGAGTTTTTTTGGATCAACCTCGGGATGATTTCCGATATTATACAGAATATTATTTGATTAACCTGATATATGAATTAGAACGTATCTATTAACGTTGGGGATTATGATTTTAGTAATTTCAGAATATTTCTAATATTACAGGATGATTACTCAATGATAATTTAACAACATCACAATTTTTATACCGTTCAGTTTCCATTACTCCCTTTGTAGGATCATAGATTTTTATAGTTTTAAATTTATTACCAAATCGAACAGTAACGTCGTCGGTTCCACCACTTTTGAATCGTTCACCCCAAATAATCAGCATAAAGTTCCCATTATTCTTTTGCAACAAAAGATCGTGAGTAGTAGCAGGCTGATTTAGAATTTCATAATCGAGTTTACGGAGTTTACCAACCCCTTTCTTGTCGGCCAAAATAGTCGTAAAATTGTGAAGATAATGAGCTGCTTTTTTAGGTTTATAATCAAGAGTATAAAAAGCAAACGATTCATGAGCCGGTTCATTAGCACGTCCTTTGAGTAGATAAATAGCTGTATGCTTCCAACCCTGTTTAAATTGTGAAAGATATAAATTCAGATATAAACACCCTTGAATTTCTTCTGTAACCCCTAGACTTTTGTCAACTGAAAATCCAGTTTCAGTAGTTACTCGGGGTAGATTTATCAGTTCTTGTTGAGAATAACCCTTAAATTTATTAAGCCACGTGATTCCGTAATTTCCATACAATCCATCGACAGGACAATCCTTTGTCGGACTCGAGCTAAGCCATGTTTGATTGTCGTGCAATCCAGGCCAACCAGGGTGAGATATATAATTATGACAGTTTGCATAATCTGCATATTGTGTACCAGCAGGCATGAGCGTTTCTGCACCGTCGGGAATGGTAAGAAATTGCAAACCAACGTTATCGACCTGCGCCCCATTTTCGCTTATTGACCAAACTGGATAATTCTTTAAGACCTCGTCATTTTTTACAGTCGCATATAAATCGCGATGCATTTTTGCTACCGACAGCCATGATTTATCCCGTCCACCAAATTCGTTTTGATAAGTAATTCCCCAATTGTTAGGTTCATTTGAACCTTCTAAAGCTAACAATGCACCCGCTGTTGCCAAATGTTTTGCATCTGACAGAAGTCGGTCGATATCGGAATGCCCACTTAACATACCATAACTGTAAACGACCCCAGTTTTATTGTGTACTTTAATAAAATCCTCTATTGCCACATCGTCTTCAAAACCAACACGCAACCAACGTAGACCAGTATATTCCAGGCATTTTATAGTACCATCGACCGTTTCTCCACGTCCACCAACAGAAGAACAGGCGCCCATACTATTTAAAAGCTCAGAGATGTAAATAGCAGTGATTCCCTTTTCATTCATTTGCGGTTTCACACTATTGCATCCAGCTATAATACAAAGACTTAATGCAATATGAATCAATGTGACGAATTTAACTTTCATGCTTATTTATATGTATTTGAAATAAAAGTAAATTAATACGTGAATAGAATGAAAAACAAATATACCAGTTTATAACAATTTAATTATGTCATATTTAAAAAATCAGAAAAGAGACCCTGTTTAAGCGTATATTAAACAACTCAGAATTTTGCATTATACATATAATTAACTATTTTTGAACTCTTTTCATGAAATTGGGCAAGTCTATATTGAATCATTTAAATAAAACAAACGAATCGTCATGTTAAAACAAAAAAAACTAATCAATGTGCTATTAATCATTTTCTTTACTATGTTTGGAAAACTTTATGCGCAACAGCAAATCAATCCTGATATTTTATATAAGATTGTCAGTCCTTCCGGATTTGTTGTAGACAACAAACAATCGACAGACAATGAAGCCAAAATTTATCTTTCCAAAGATAAAAAAGGAGATGAAGGTCAGTTGTGGAAAATAACTTCCAGAGGTAATGATTATTATACAATATCAAACCCTTTTAATAACAAGAGCATCGATAATTTTAATATTTCTACTGGAAATGGTAACCCCATTATTCAATGGGATGATGCTCCAGGCAACTATAATCAGCATTGGAGATTTACAGTTACAGGTACCGGAGCTTATACAATAACTCAACGTAATAGTGGTATGCAATTGGCTTTTTCCGGCGATGATGCGGCAGGAACGCAGATGTATCAGTTACCAAATGTTTTGCAGACCTGGCGATTGGTGCCTACAAATGTGAAAGTTCCTAAAGAGAGAGCGGTTAAACGTAGCAAAAACAATTGGGAAAACGAGACAATTTTTGCAGTAAATAAAGAGCAAGGACATGTAACTTACATTCCTTTTTCTTCTGTTGAAAGTCTGAAAGCGGACAAAAGTTTTGATAAACCTTGGGAAGAACCGTCGTCAGATCTTTACATGACGTTGAATGGTAATTGGAAATTCAATTGGGTAAAACAACCATCGGAACGCCCAATGAATTTCTATAAATCAAATTTTGATGTATCGTCATGGAAAGAAATTCCTGTGCCTTCGAATTGGGAGATGCATGGTTATGGCACACCTATCTACACAAATATAACCTATCCATTCAAGAACAATCCCCCATTTATTCAACCCCAAAAAGGGTACACAAATGAATTTGAGCCTAATCCGGTTGGTTCGTACCGTCGTGATTTTGATATCCCGTCTGATTGGGATGGCAAAGAAGTTGTTTTGCACTTTAATGGAGTTTACAGCGGTTTTTTTGTATGGATTAATGGCAAGGAAATTGGCTATAGTCAAGGTGCTAACAATGATTCTGAATTTATAATAACGGATTATGTGAAACCAGGGAAAAACACCATTGCAGTTCAGGTATTTCGTTGGACTGAAGGCAGTTACATTGAGGACCAGGATATGTTCCGTTTAAGCGGCATTCATCGAGATGTTTATTTATATGCTACACCAAAAGTGCATGTGAGAGATTATAATTTGCTTTCTGAATTTAAAGGGGATGATTTATCGTCTGCAGTCTTTAAGATGAAAGCTTTTGTAAAGAATTTCGATAAAAAAATAAGCAAATCAACGACAGTAAATGTTTCATTACTAGACCCTAAAGGCAAAGTGATTATAAATCTTTCTCAGAATGTAAATGCATTAAAAGGTGCTGAGGAACAGGCACTTGAATTACAGGGAAAAGTGGCGAATCCTTTATTATGGTCGGCAGAAAAGCCGCATCTCTACACAGCAATAGTAACATTGAAAGATGATAACGGAAACGTGATGGAAGCTATGTCTTCTAAATTTGGCTTTCGAAAAGTTGAAATCAAGAATAAACGAGTGTATATCAATAATGAGCAAGTGTTTTTTAAGGGTGCTAACCGACATGACACACATCCACTTTTTGGCAAGAGTGTTCCTGTGGAATCGATGATGCAGGATATTCTTATGATGAAGAAATATAACATGAATACAATTCGTACAAGTCATTATCCAAACCAACCTAAAATGTATGCAATGTTTGATTATTATGGATTGTATGTAATGGATGAGGCCGATTTGGAAAATCATGGTAATCATTCCATTAGCAATTTAGCATCATGGTTGCCTGCATTCAAAGATAGAATAGAAAGAATGATTAGACGCGATAGAAATCACCCATCTGTGATTTTCTGGTCTATGGGGAACGAAGGGGGAAATGGTATTAATTTTGAGGAGGTGAGTAATCTTGCTCGATCAATGGACCCTACTCGACCTGTTCACTACGAAGGACGAAATGAATCTGCTGATATGGATTCTCATATGTATCCGTCTCTGGATAGAATGATTGCTTTTGATCAACAGGATAGCGATAAGCCTTATTTTTTATGTGAATATGCCCATGCGATGGGAAATGCTGTGGGTAATTTAGCTGAATACTGGGATTATATTGAAAATCATTCTCAACGTATGATTGGAGGCTGCATTTGGGAATGGGTTGATCATGGAATTGTAAAATTTGGTGGTGAAAAAAACCGGTTTTATTATGGAGGCGACTTTGGTGATAAGCCAAATGATGGGGATTTTGTTTGTGATGGACTCACAACTCCGGATCGACGTGAGACCGCCAAACTACTGGAGGTTAAAAAGATATATCAATATATAAAGATCAGATCACAATCTCTTTCATCGGGTAAACTGGAGATTGAAAATCGATACGATTTCACCAACTTAAGTGAATTTGATATCGAATGGCAGTTGATAAAAAATGGAGTAATGGTTGGTTCTGGAAACTTAGAACCAATCTCATTGGCACCAAATGAGAAAATGTCGCTAACGATTCCTTACGACAGACGATTAGAGGCCGGAAGTGAATATTTTCTGAATATTTATTTCAAATTGAAAGAGGATGTTAGCTGGCAAAAAAGAGGACATATAGTGGCTTCTGAACAGTTTGCGCTGAATAATCCTACAATTGTATCGGTAAAAAACACAACCGATATGCAAAAGATCCAATCTGAAGTGTCTGGTAACAACTTAGTTATATCGGCAAATGGATTAAATGTGGTTTTCAATACTGAATCGGGCATCATGACTTCATTACAATATGATGGTAAAGAAATGATCCACAACGGCAAAGGTTTGGAATTGAATTGGTACAGAAGTACAAATAATGATAAATATACTACACAGGCATATCACGATGCATCTTACAGCAATACTCAGTTTTCGTTCCAGAAAAATGAAGATGAAAAATCGATAACTATACTTTTGAACAAAACAGCAAAACTAAATTTTGAGCGACCAGTAAATATTCCTTATCTAATTAAATATCAAATATATGCCGACGGAACAATTGATGTGGATGCAAGTTTTACTACTCCTTCAGTGAACTTTATTCATCGTTTGGGATTGCAAATTGTGCTTCCGGCGGACTATGAGAATGTTCTGTATTATGGACGCGGACCGCACGAAAATTATTCTGATAGAAAACAATCAGCTTTCTTTGGTTTATATGATACAACAGTTACCGGGATGGAAGCGGAACATTATGTGAGAGCGCAAAGCATGGGCAACAGGGAAGATATCCGCTGGTTTACAATTACGGATGAGAACAATAATGGACTTAAAATAACTTCGAAAGATGGCTTAAACTTTAGTGCTTTGCACTTTACAGATCACCAATTGTGGGAGGCTAAACATGATTTCATGTTGGATGAAATCCGCAAACCGGAAGTTTATCTAAACCTTGATTGTATTCAGCAAGGATTGGGAAATGCAAGCTGCGGACCACTTCCATTGGACAATTACATGATTCCACAAAATCAGAATGTTAGCTATTCGTTCAGAATTGAATCAGTAAAATAATTCTCACAGCGGAGCAAAACATATTTAGAATTCTAGATAGCTTATACTGAACACGATTAAGAAGTTTATAAATTAAACAAGTAAATTCTTACACAGATATTTTACACGTAAATAGAAACTAAAAAAGGAAATTTTGATAATGGAAAAGAAGACATTTTTATCTCGAAGAAACTTTCTTAAGGAATCTACAGTTGGTTCTATTGGACTGATTGGAGGAATTCCACTTATAAATGCTTGTACATCTCAAAAAAATGATAAAGATGATATTAAGCTTCCTCAGCTTTTAGATCAAGCACCTGATGGGAAAATTCTTAAAGCGGGATTAATTGGATGTGGTGGAAGAGGCACAGGTGCTGCAATCAATTTCTTGGATGCAGGGCCAAATCTTCAAATTGTGGCTTTGGGAGATGTATTTCAGGATAAAATAGACAGCTGTAGAGAACAGCTGAAAAAAGAAAGAAATGTTGAAATCGCGGATGAGAATTGTTTCGTTGGATTCGACAGTTATCAGAAGGTGATAGATTCCGGAATCGATGTTGTTTTATTGTGTACACCTCCACATTTCAGACCTGCTCATGTTGAAGCATCGGTTGACGCAGAAAAACATATCTTCATGGAAAAACCTATTGCTGTTGACCCTTTTGGAGTTAGAAAAGTATTGGCAGCTGTAAAAAGAGCTAAAACATTGAATCTAAGTATAGTTAGCGGCACAATCCGACGTGTACAAAAAGACTATTTGGAAACAAGAAGAAGGGTTCTTAACGGTGAAATTGGAGAAATAAACGGAGCTCATATCATTCGGAATGGTGGTGCATTATGGTTTCGTAATAGAAAACCGGAGTGGAGCGATATGGAATATATGTTGAGAAATTGGGTGAATTTCTGTTGGCTTTCTGGTGATCATATTACAGAACAATTCATACATGAAATAGATGTAATGAACTGGTATATGGGAAAATATCCAGTAAAAGCATCAGGTTGGGGCGGACGACAAAGAAGGGTTACGGGTGATCAATATGATTTCTTCAGCATTGAATATTTGTATGAAAACGGAATGAGAACGCATTGTGCTGCGCGACAAATAAACGGTTGTTCGGATGGAAAAGTCGAACAGATTAATTGCTCAAATGGTTATGCAGATGCTTCGGGTAAATTGTTTGATAAAAAGGGTAATGTTATATGGGAATATCCTCGTTTGGATGAAAAAGAATCTTCAACTGAATGGAATGTAAAAGATCCTTATGAACAAGAACATGTGAATCTAGTGTCAGCAATACGAACTGGAAAAGCAATAAATGATGGCGAAGATCAGGCTTATTCTACGCTAGTTACCATAATGGGAAGAATTGCAGCTTATACTGGCAAAGATATAACCTGGGATGAGATTCTCAATTCAGATATATATTTAGGTCCAAAAACATATGTTATGGGACCGGTGGCAAATATTCCTGAAACAATTCCTATAGCAGGAATACCCAACAAAGAGTAAATAGTATTCTAATTATATTATTGTAAAAATAAAAATCTATCTGATTTACTATCAATACAATAAACAAATGGACAACAGCAGATTGAACTTCTGCTGTTGTCCATTATAATTATATCATATATTTACGTTTAATAAAAATAATTACAGATATGAAATAATAACATCCATTTCTTCTGATACTTTCTTCAAACGATTTCTGTCTCCACCATTTACTTCTGCAGTCAACCAACCGCCATTGTAATTAATTTCACTGACAGTTTTCATTACAACCGGCCAATTGTTGTCTCCCTTAAGCAATTCAACTTCAAAACCTTTCCACAATCCTTGATTGTTCATTAATTCACGACTGAACTCTTTGATATGTAGTTTTTTAATGCGCGAATTGAGAGTTTTTATCCAATGCTCTGGCCATCCATATCGTAACACATTACCAATATCAAAATACCATCCAATAAGTGGATGATTAATCTCATCAACAAAACGTTTCGCTTCAACTGGACTCAAAAGGAAATTATTCCATACGTTCTCCAAACCAATTTGCATTCCTGTCCTTTCAGCATACGGAATTAATTCTCTGATTGAATTTTGAGCTATGTTATATGCATCTTCGTATGAAACCTTATCACTGACAACACCTGGTACGACGAGAACTGTGTCACCTCCGAGCTGTTTAATTTCTTCTAAAGATTTTGCAACAGATTGAATACATTTTGACCTTACTTCAGGGTCTGGACTCGATAACGGTACAGACCAATGATCCTTGTTCATCAAACTTGGAATCTCGATATTGGCTTTTTCTTTGGCTTCTAATATTTCAGAAATATTCATCTCGACTGGGCTGCTCAACTCAACTCCGTCAAAACCCAAATCTTTTACAAGTTTAAACTTATCGGTCATTGATAATTCTTCTTTTATCATCCCATAGTGCAAACCTTTTTTCATTACTATCTTCTCTCTGGAATGATTTTGTAAAGTTGGTGATTTACTCTCTAAAACCGATGCAGAAACAAGCGGAGTCACGATAGATGCTCCTGCCATAAAGGCTGCTGATTTAATAAAATCTTTTCTATTCATGGTTATTATTTAAATTCTTTAATTCCTGGTATTGCTATTGGTAAATCATATTGAGTATCAAAGGACATATTTTCCGGGAATAACATCTCTGTTGAATTCATTGCCTGATCAAAAGTAATAGTCTGACCTGAATAGGCAGCCATTCTTCCTGCAATTGCCAACATATTTGAACGCGTCATCCATTCTCCATCGTTCATTGGCTTGTTTGCTCTAATAGATGCAAAAAGCTCATCGTGTTCAACTTGATACATGCCTCTTACTTTTGTTTGCTTATAAGCTTCTGCATCTGTAAACTTTGTTTCATCAGCATATTTCCAAGCATTTTTACCTGTAATTATATGATCGCCAGTACGACAATCAACATAGCATCTTCCATCCTGTCCGGCTAATTCTACAGCATATGAAGGTGACGTTCCTTCTTGTTGACGGCAAAACATATAGATTTTTGCACCATCAGCATATTCGTACGTAATTCCAAAATGATCAAAGACATTGCCATATTTTGGATCTATTCTCTTTTGTCTTCCTCCTGTTCCACTAATCTTCAATGGTGCTTTATCTCCCATTGCCCAGGAAAACATATCTATACTATGAATGG
Organism: Bacteroidales bacterium UBA5287; assembly: GCA_002411345.1. Classification (GTDB taxonomy): domain Bacteria; phylum Bacteroidota; class Bacteroidia; order Bacteroidales; family Dysgonomonadaceae; genus UBA5287. The sequence continues at coordinate 33,442 of DHSL01000025.1, forward strand.
CCTGTTCAACAATATGATCGCCAGACATCCAGCTATAATAGAGCCAATTACGAAGTTTATACTCCATATCTGACCATCCTTTCTGACGTTCTTTATACCATAATTCACTTGTATTATATGTTGCTTCTCCTCCAATAATATTACCAATCTGTCCATCTAATACTCGACCGAAAACTTCCCTTTTTGGTTGATGGTATCTCCAACAGAACCCAGATACTAATGAAAGATTCTTAGATTTGGCTTTTTTAGCTGCCTCCATTACTCTACGTAAACCGGGGGCGTCTACTGCAAAGGGTTTTTCACAGAAAATATGTTTATTTGCATTTACTGCAGCTTCTAAATGTAAAGGTCGGAAACATGGAGGAGCTGCCAAAAGTACAACATCAACATCAGAATCAATAAGTTTTTGGTAAGCATCAAGGCCAACAAATTTATTGCTGTCAGAAACTTGAATTTTATTACCATACTTTTCTTTTAATGAATTGTAGGAACTATTCAAATGATCTTCAAATGCATCTGCCATTGCTGTTAAAACAACATTTGGGTCAGCATTTAACGCTTCACCTGCTGCACCTGTACCTCTGCCTCCGCAACCTATAAGTCCCACTTTCAAAGTGTTACTATTAGATGTCCACATAGTTGATCCAAATGATGGTGATGTAATAACAGTGCCTAATGTGGCTAATCCTGCTGTCTTGATAAATTGTCTTCTGGAATAAGTCATTGTAATTAGTTTAAATATTATTAATTGTTTAACTTGTATTGTGTTGTTAGCAAATAAAGGTATTGTATCAATAAAGGTGCAAATGCAAAAATATATACTTTCTCCCAAATTAAGCGGAAAGCGAGGGATTCGAACCCCCGGTACAGTTGCCCGTACACTTGATTTCGAGTCAAGCCCGATCGACCACTCCGGCAGCTTTCCCTATAAAGATCATACAAAGTTATTAAAATCGTTATTATTAAAGAGAAAAACCGAGAATTAATTAATTAGTTCATGTTAGAGTATATCTAATAAAAGTCTATTATTTCAACTTAAGAATCGCCTCTTCCGTTGCTTTTAGCAAAGGCTCTATATCAATTGGTTTTCCGACAGCGTTCTTCATCCAAATCTGTGGAATTATTCGTCCCTGTAAGTACATTCGTTCGAATTCTTCAGCCAAGTTCTTCCCTTCTACTTGTTGTTCAACCTGAAAACTGATCAAGTGACCAATAGGATAATTTGAAAGATACAAAGGATTGTCGATCATATGCGAATAAATAGCCAGAAGAGGTTCATCTTTTCCACCCAGAACATCCGAATAATACTTATTCCAAACATCTGTTGCTATACTTATTATTGCCGACTTCAATTCTGCCGGGTTAGCATTAGGATTAGCGTACATCCACTCCCATACCTGCATGTCAACTAAAGATACACCCATTATTTCATAGCACCCCCAGAAAGCATCCAGTACTTCGTTATATTTATCCGCAAGGTTTGGTTGTTTAACTCCAAGTAATTCCAGATCGCGATTTTGAAAAATAAAAGCCACTGCTTCTGTAAACGCCGTATTTGGAACACCGTTAAGCATATAGTAGTCAACATCGTTCATTGTTTGTGTCTGTTCAACACAATGTCCGAATTCATGAACAGCAATGTTGTAACCTTTGTAATCCATACCCTTTTCGCCAATTCTTGTTCTAAGGTGAGCAACATCATTTCTCATTGCAGCACCCCAAGCATGACCAGCGCCACGCGAAGCATCCACTTCGATGAGAGAGCTGATTTGTTTTGCTTTTTCCGGTTTCCAGCCCAATTTTACAAGTATATTAGGTAAATCAGCTTTCACAGCTTTTTCGTCAGGATATTTAGCTGTTGTTATTGCCGTCAATTGATCTTCAGAAATTCCTCCCCTTCCTTTGAACCCATTATACCAAATATCAAACGGTTCCAATTTACGACCCAGGCTTTTCTCTATTAAAGCAGCCACCTCTTTCACCTGTGGAGAAGACACAAATTTCTCAAAAAGCATTTTAACGTCCGCTTGAGGAATTTCCATACCCTCTTCAAAAGCCCTTAATAAATAAGTCGAATTGTTTGGATAATAGACGTCCGAATTCTTTAAAGCATTATAATTAGCCAGTAAGACTTTATATCTTTTATCCGGTTCCGGATTAGCAGTCACCTCATTTCCATTATCATACAACTTGTTAGTTTGAGGATTCCATGTATACTTATCACTATTGATAACCTCCTGTGGAATAGACTGATCAATGATTCGTTTCATAACAGAATAGATCATGCGTTGTTTTGCCAATCCGTTTTCTACATCAGCATAATCAGATTTCAATTCGTCTCGCAGTCCCCAATGAGTAATCAGCTTCAAGTCTTTTTGGAAGAGCGTTTTAGCATCATCTGTAAGCAAGTTACCCATATAAATATTATAATCAGATATATAAGCGTCAGCTTCGGTAAGCGTTTTCGATATATTCTGTTGAATATCAGCGGGAATTCGAGCAGTAAAACGATCACCCATTCGTGCGTAAGCCCATTCCTTTCTTGACCATTTTTCTCCCAATTCAGTCTTTTCTTTCAACGAATAATAAGGGAAATTCAATGCAGTAATAAAAGCCACTTTGTTCTTATACAAATCATCATTCAAGTGTGCTGAAACGTCATAACTACCAAACATCATATCAATTGGTGTTGCATCAGGACCCATAAGCTGCAAAGGCTCTTTCAGCAGTACGTCCATTTTATGGAAATATCCAAAGAATATCTCTGTATTTCTTTCCAATTTGGAATACAACGTAAACAATTCAGTTGAGTCAGCAACAAAGTTCGACTTACAAAAATCGATGAAGTCATTTGTTGCTCCATCACTTTCCTGCCACAATCCAGCAACTTGTTGAACACCCCGTTCAATTCTGAATGCAGCATTTTCACCCAAAGAATCTTTGAGTTGATTAATTACTTCATTAGTAATATTTTCAGGAATATACATAATCCGTTTGTTATTTACTTTATCATTTGAATCTGTAGATTTGCATGCGACAAGACCCACCAATAAAAGCACCGTAAGTAGTTGTGATAATGACTTTTTCATAGACATGAAATTTATTTAAGCAATGAATAACAAAGATAATCTTTATTTGTAATAAGTGCGTAAGCTATATATCGGGTATTTTCATTTACGGGATTAAGAGGAAGAAACCCCTTCACAACTTTCCCATCAATTATTTCAAGAGGATGCTCTAATTTATTCTTTAGTTCAAAGCTTAGAGCATCATTAGAGCTTTTGAAATAAGCGATATTGAAATGACCCATTGAATTTTCACCGACAAATTGTTCATTAATTCGATGAGCCACCAATCCCATATTCATACGCAGATTCACTTCCAGACAAGGATGAACACAATATGATTCTCCAATTTTACACACCATCATATCCACACCCAGATATCCGTTATAATTGGGAAAGTGCTTTACAAGTTCAAGTTCCACCGACTCTCTGAGCGCATGTAACTCGTTGATTGGCAAGAATTCAGAAAGAGTCTGTTCAATGCAGAGATCAGATATCAATTGATTTCCCGCGTACGCCCCAGATGAAGCAGAGTTAAACAACGAATACCCCTCGAATGTAATATTTGCATTATGGATAAAAAACTCCATTGCAAAATCCTGAACACGGTTGAAAGCAGGTTCTGCAACCACTCCACCCTGATTAAGAATTACCCTTCGGCACCAATCCGTTTGTTTGTCGGTAATACCATTTTTAATCCAGACTAGTCCTTTTCCACTACCCGATAAAGGCATTTTCAGTACACAATCTCCGCTTTGTTTAGACAAATATAAAAGCACCTCATTCACATCCCTGAAATAGTGAGGACTTCCACAAAAAAGCAAGTTTTGACTTGATAAAGAGCCATTTATATTGTTTTCCGAATCAGATAAAATCCCTGCCCGATACGAGTTTTCACCTAAAAATAACCTATGGAAATGACTTTCATCATCACGCGGAATCACCGACGTATTTGAGTATTTACTCATCAATGAATTATGGATCTTTACAGCGTTCAATCTATTAGAGTAATCACGTATAGTTTGAAGATACTGTTTTGTCGCAACCGTCTGCTCCTCAACCCCAAGGTTGAGTAATCGTTTTCTCAACGTAGGATTCCATCCCCAAGGAAAGATCGGTTTATCCCAGTCGGCGATCTCCGATGAATTCACAATCTTTATATCCATGAGGAGCAGACCATTCATTCGGCTTAGGAAATCCCCATCCAATGGATTATCAGAAAGGACAAGACTATTTGAAGGCGCATACCAAGCAGGCAAAACCGACAAATCCCATCCCAGCCTTCTGGCAGATTCCGGAGGCATGTAATGCTCCCCAAAATTTGCCAGTGCCAAATCATTCTCCGGATTAAACAGAAACATTAACCCTTCAGTTTAAAGTAAAGATTGTGATCCTCAACGTGATAATTCGATCAGCAGATCTTTACCCTGGTTAAGTAAATCATTATAATTCTCTGTACGTTCTACAAAGTTGAATTGATCAACCATTTGATTCAGTTTCACCAATTTTTGTCGACCAGCTTCAGACGAATCAATCATAAATTGTTCACGAAGCAAGCGAATTTTCTCAGCATCCTGAATACCTTCGCGTAAACGTTCAAAACGAATTGAGCTCCGTCCCTCAGGATAAACGACATACGTATCTCCCGCAGGCCAAGTACGGAATCTGGAATCCACAAACGGATCTTTCACCCAGCTATCGTAAGCCCAACGCAAAAACCCATCGAATCCGGCAGCCCTTGTGTACCAGCCAATAAAAGCAGCCTCAGCAGGATCAGAAAAAGTAAAAGTATTTGGGAATTCATCACCACAGCAAACATACCAAGTAGTAACATAACCCTTTTCTTTTCTGTACAAGCGATCCGCCTCATCAACCACAGCACCGCGTGCGACGCATAAATCTTTCAGTTGATCAGGATATAATTTATAACTCTTGTGATTATCAGCCAGAGCTACCCCCATTCCCGGAGATGTTTCTTCCAGCAGTTTCAGCATCGCCTTCATTTCCGCAGGTGCCCTTTCGTCCATTGCGATATGAGTAATATCCTTCCAACCTTTTTCCTCCAAGTGTTTTACGAAATCTTTAAGGAAAGGCTTCCACAAATCAGCATATTCTTTTGTTCCCGGTGCAGCCCCAACTTTTACTTCTTGACCTGTTTTTTCATCAAGATAATAAACAAAATTACCCCAAGGCACCATTGAGTAGCAATTAATCTGGTCCTTTATTCCCAGATCCATCATAAACTGCACCCAGTTATCAAATACCGTATAATTGTAGTTCCAGGTTCCATCAGTCTTTTTAGTCCATTCGATCATACTACCATACGGATCTTCAGTCTGTCCGTTCCATGGATCTTTGTTAAGCGTTGCCGTAATTACTTTTTGTCCCGCGTTCGCAAGTAATTCCATTACAGGTTTCAGCGCAGCCCAATGCTGTTCCGACCAAGGTTCAACCCCCGCGATTCTTGCTGTAGCATACGGATTTTGCCATAAATCGAGATGAAACTCCCAATCAGCAGCCGGAGGCAGTGTTTTTGGCAACACCTCCAATTTAAGAGAAATAGTTTCCTTTTTCTTCCCATTTGCAAACACCTGTAAATTAGAAGAATAAGTTCCAACCGCAGCATCAGCAGGCACATCAATAGTCACCCATACCGGTCTCGTTGAATTAGGAGAGACAGAAAAACACGAAATATTATCCAGCGCATCAGCGCTCAGGGAGCTTGCAAAATCCTCAGGTTTTCTGTGTCCACAGCCACCTGCGAACTCATCTGTTAACACATAACGTACGAATCTTGCATAAGCATTTTGTGTAGCGATTTTATCACCATTTGGCGACACAAAGTCATCAAATTCAACCTTTACATTAGGCACACTATCTTTAGTCCAGATTACAAACTGCATTGAAACCCTTTCGCCCTTCCAAGCAGCGCCAGTCCATTCTTTGCTATTATTCACTTCCGGTATTTCGTCCCGTTCGTATTTTCTGTCGATACTTCCAACCGACACATGCATTCCCTTCTCAACCGCGTTCCAGTCGGACTTTACCGTATCGGGATTATTTGCTTCTGCATAAGTTTGGCACGTATCAGTACTGCCTTTTTTGTTAGCGCATCCCGTCATAAGCAGGATGGAAATTAGGATAAGTAATAATTTGTTCATGAACAATGTGGATTTATGTTTAATGGGCAAATATAACGAAAAAAAGGGAATATCCATTTAGGCGATTCATATTAGAAGAATAGAGAATGAATCACCACAAAAAGACATTCACGATTTTTCAAATCAAGCTTTTAAGCTTTTTGTGCTCTGATCGACAAGATAAACGATAGACACATAAGGAATACCCGCATTTGTGGAAAGTCCTATTTCGCAAGTACGGCTATTAGAGTAGCCAATTTTTGCGCCACTTTTTTCTATTTGCGGATGTAGTTTACGTAAAGCATACGCATTCATTTCCGGTTTAAAAAACCCTTTATCCCCAGCAAAACCACAACACCCCACCTCATCGGGAACCACCACATTATTAGAGCACATTTTAGCAAGAGTAATGATCTTTTTATCCAGTCCCATTTTCTTCATTGAGCAAGTCACATGCAGTGCAACCGTTTGATCCGTCGGTATAAACTCAAGTTTATCCGTCAGAAATTCCCAAATAAATTCAGCCGGTTCATAAAGTTTCATTGAACTAATCTTATGTCTCATTCTTTTTAGGCACGGGCTTTGATCACACAGAACCGGATATTTTCCCTGTTCGCTAGCCACCCAGAGAGCCGATTCAAGTTCTTTCGTTTTTTGGTCAGCGATATCCATCATCCCCTTGCTTTCCCAGATTGTTCCGCAGCACAGTTTCTCCATTTTTTCAGGGAAAATGAATTCGTACCCCGCTTTTTGTAGCAGCGAAACCATTTTATTTACCAGTGGCGTTTGATCAGGTGCCGCTTTTTCCACCCCCATCATTTGGTTTAAACAACTTGGGAAATAAACCACTTTATTTTGGAAACGCTTAATCTTCAGTTTATCACGATGGATTTTATATCGTTTTGGCAAAGAAGGAGTCCACAAAGGTAATCCCACTTTATGCAAACCCTTTCCCATTGATGTAACCGCCTTATCCCCCAACAAATTATGCGCAAATCCCGCTACAGCCAAGGCCGAACGAAGCCCCCCTTTTACAACAGGAAAATGATCAGCCATATATTTTCCGGTGTTGTAAGCAAAACTACCTTTCGGCGTGTTTGCCTGACGTATATCATGCGTTAAATCGCCTGTATCGATATCCATTGGGCAAGAAGTAGCACAAAGTCCATCGCCCGCGCAAGTCTGTTCCCCCGCATATTCATATTCCCTTTCGAGTTCATTTAATCGTGCGGGATCCTCCCCACTCCATCTAAGACGAGATATTTCGCGTTGAAGAACAATTCGTTGACGCGACGATAAAGTTAACCCAGTAGTCAGACAGTTAATCTCACAAAATCCACATTCGATACACTTATCAGCAGTATGTCCCGTTTTGCCATTTTTCAGTTTAATAATTGGCAATGGTTTAAAATTTTTGACATGACATTTTGGATCATCATTAAAAATCACACCCGGGTTAAGTAAATTTTTAGGGTCATAGAGCTGCTTCACTGATTTCATCAACTCAAAAGCCTCTTTTCCCCATTCATATTCAACGAATGGCGCCATATTGCGTCCCGTTCCATGTTCCGCTTTAAGAGACCCATCGTATTTTTCGACCACAAGTTCGGCCACCTCATCCATTAATGATTCATATCGGTGAACCTCCTCATCCGTTTCGAACGACTGATTAATAATAAAATGGAAATTTCCTTCCAATGAATGTCCATAAATACAAGCATCATCATAATGATGTTTTTCCAATAAGCTTTGTAGATCGGCCACTGCAGAAGGAAGATCATCAATATGAAAAGCAACATCTTCTATCAGGCATGTTGTTCCAAGAGGACGTGTTCCTCCAACCGAGGGAAAAATTCCCGATCGTATAGCCCAATATTTTGAATATTCATTTTCATCATCAGTAAAATAAACAGGAGCAGCCAATTCGTATTTATTAAGTATTTGGCTTACCAATGTAATATGCTCCTGCAATTCCATTTTGGAATGCCCTTTTACCTCAGTAAGGATAGCCGTAAGCTCATGACCTGTAGGATCATTTACAGAAGCAAGCGATTTCTGGTCGAGCAGTTCAGCCCCTTTCACGATATGCGTTCCGTTTTCATCCGTCAGCTTATTGAATTCCACCACCGCTTTACAAGCATCAGTAATACTTTTGAAATACACCATTGCACTTGCTTTTAGCGGATAATCATATTCCGTTTTAACAGTCACTTCCGACAGAAACGCCAGTGTTCCTTCAGACCCCACCAATAAATGAGCGATTATATCAAACGGATCATCAAACGTGACAAATGGCAAGATATTAAGTCCTGTAACATTTTTGATGGAATATTTATGTTGAATGCGCTCCATCAATTTTTTATCGCCGCGAGTCTGATCACGCAGCGATTTTATCTTTTCAATAAACTTAGGTTTTTTTTCAGCAAAAAGCCTTTTGCTCTCCTCACTTCCCGTATCGAGAACTGTTCCATCAGCAAAAACCATACGAGCCGAAAGCATTATCTTGTCGCTGTTTGCATGAATTCCGCAGTTCATACCCGAAGCATTATTCATGACAATTCCCCCGACCATTGCATATTTCACAGAAGCAGGATCCGGTGAAAACTTTACCCCAAAGGGTTTCAGAATTTCATTTACGCGTTCTCCGACAATTCCCGGTTGCAGTGTAATAGTGCCATGATCCGGAGCAATTGAATATTTTTCCCAATGTTTACCAGCAACAATCAAAATTGAATTGCTAATAGCCTGTCCCGAAAGACTTGTACCTGCAGCTCTGAAAGTTACCGGTAGATTAAATTTATTAGCCGTTACAAGTAATTTCGACACCTCATCTTCGTCCACAGACCGTATAACTATTTGAGGCACGAGCCTGTAAAAACCAGCATCCGTACCCCACGCCAAACGTCGCAGTTGATCCGTATAAATTCTTTTCTCTGGTATAAATGATTTTATATCATTCAGAAAAAATTGATAAGTTTGAAGTGTATTCATAATTGATTATTGTTTTCTGATTAGACAAAAATAGCGAAAAATTTGGTTATTAATGAACAAATATGAAGATAGAAAATGAGATATAAAAATGGAGAATTTACATCCGAAATCAACAGAGTAAATTACAATTTAGGAAAATGTAAGAAAGTACTTTGTAAACAAAGAACACTTACCACGTAATTTGATAAGTGTTTAATCGAGCGGCAGACGAGACTCGAACTCGCGACCCTCAGCTTGGGAAGCTGATGCTCTACCAACTGAGCTACTGCCGCATCTATTTCACAAAAGTAGATAATTTTTTAATACAATTGATTCATGGTTCGGATTTTTATTATCATTCAAGATTAATTCATAAGAAAACAATGTATTCCGTCCTATAAAATTATTTACATCGAGAAGATTATAAAATTAAAAGACCTCTCGCTATCAATTTCTCACATTTGAGACATAAAAGATCATTAACACTTTCAGCCATTTATCATCAAAACCACTTAAAGATTTGCAATCCCGTTTGTGCGAACAAATGTTAAATACCATTTATCACTCTAAGTAATACGTGTAGTTTAATTCAGATTTTTACGTATCTTTGCTGCGAAAATAAGATTGTTTTATGTCACACAAAGCCCACTTTACCACTCTGTTTCAACATTTTACAGACAGCGTACTTATAGTCACCATTTGGGGGAACGTGCATCCCTTTAATCAAATAATTTAGATGTTCGGGAGCTTGTAATTTACTTTTGTTGAACAAATTTCAATATTTTTTACTAACATTTATTCACTTTAATCACTAATTCTTTATGGGGAAATTATGTTTTCTCGTAGCGTCATTAATATTGTCGCTATCCTTTCAGTGTCTCTTCGCCCAATCGGAAGAGCAAGTAACCCTATCTATAGAGGAAATGTTTGAACTTGCAGACAAGAACAACATCAAGATAGAATATTACAAAACATCAGTTGAAGAGGCAAAAGCAAGTATAACCGTTGCCAAGAACGCTTATCTTCCTTCAATTGAAGCATCCCTCTCAGTAAGTTATAACGGAGACGGCACCGTTATGGACCGTGATTTTTCCCATTCTTTTTCAGCCCCAATTCCTTCATTTGGAAATAATTTTTCGTTAAAAGCATCACAATTAATATTTGCCGGCGGATTAATTCGAAACAGTGTTAAAGCAGCAGAATTACATTCACAGATTGCACTACTTGAAACAGAGAGCAGTCGCCAAGATATTCGTTTTCTGATTGTCGGCAATTTTTTAGAACTATGTAAAATAGAGAATCAGCTACAGGTTTTTAAGAGCAATATTGTACAAACAGAGCGCCATTTGGAAAATATGCGATTACGATTTAGCGAAGGCACTGCACTAGAAAACGATATTACCCGTTATGAATTGCAACTTGAGAATCTTAATTATTCCATTATCCAATTAACAAACAGCAAGCAAATCCTAAACAACCAGTTAACTGTTGCGCTAGGTTTGCCATTAACCATTACGATTATTCCTAAAATACAGAATGGAGAAGAGTTGCAGAATATTTCACGGAGTGATTGGCAGTCGATATCATGCAACAGATCTCCATCCATAAAGATTGCAGATGTAGGAGTATCTTTAAATAAACAACGTGAAAATATTATTCGTGCAGAACGTTATCCTCAGATTGCACTTTTTGCTACAAATCAGCTGATAGGACCAGTTACAATTGATATTCCATCTATAAACAAGAATTTCAATTATTGGGCCGTTGGAGTAGGAATTAAATACAATCTTGACAATTTATATAAGACAGATAAAAAGATTCGTACTCAACAGTTAGCAATTCAAAAAGCATTGAATGAAAAAAGCATTGTAGAAGAAAACATTCTCCTATCCACAGAAGCAGCTCATATTCGTTTTATTGAAGCCTATTCATTGTTAGAAACCAAGGAAAAGAGTCTTGAGCTTGCCAATCAGAATTATGAAGTAATAAGTTATCGGTACGAAAATGATCTTGCCCTTATCTCCGATTTACTAGACGCCACCTCACAAAAGTTGGACGCAGAGTTGCAGACTGTAAACTCAAAAATCAACATCATCTATAATTATTACAAATTAAAATATATCTCCTGAACACTTTAATCAATCAAGTTATGAATATTAAAAGAAAGAAAAACTTAGCCAATATTATTATCATCGCTCTCATCCTTTGTGGAATTGGATGGATTTCATCACTATTCATCCACATTGGAGGTGAGTATACGAATAATGCGCAAATAAAACAAAATATTGTACCTGTCTCGAGTCGTGTGCAAGGATTTATAAAAGAAGTCCGTTTTGACGATTTTCAGTATGTAAAAAAAGGCGACACACTCGTAGTTATAGAAGACAGTGAATACAAGTTACGTTTAGCACAAGCCGAAGCCGATTATCAAAATGCATTGACAGGTAAATCGGTTATGGGAACAACTATCTCCACAACTCAAAACAACCTTTCGGTTACCGACGCCGGCATTAGAGAGGTTGAAATTTTGTTTGAAAATGCCAAGAATGAATTAGGTCGTTATCAGAATCTTTTAGAAAAGAATGCTGTAACCCGTCAACAGTTTGATGCAGTTAAAACCGAATACGAATCATTGAAAGCAAAGATGGAAACAATGGAACGTCAGAAACAATCCACTCAACTAGCAAAGCAAGAACAGATACAACGATTGGGGCAAAATGATGCAGGTATTGATGTTCATAAAGCAGCTCTCGATTTGGCTAGGTTGAATCTTTCTTATACTGTTATACTAGCGCCCTGCGATGGTTATACATCGCGAAAAGCCATTCAGATTGGCGAGCTTGTGATGCCAGGAAACACCCTCTTTTCAGTGGTAAACAACGAAGAAATTTGGGTTGTAGCAAATTACCGTGAAACGCAGAGGAGACATATAAAAGTAGGAAGTAAAGTTGATATTGAAATTGATGCCTTTCCAGACACCAAGTTTGAGGGAGAAGTTTCCGCCATTTCCAATGCTACCGGGGCACAATATTCGATTTCATCGCCTGATCATTCTGCAGGAAATTTTGTAAAGGTAGAACAACGCATTCCTGTGAAGATTCTTTTTACTCAGAATAATAACAAAGAAATGTTATCACATTTGGGTGCGGGTATGAATGTGGAATGTAAAATAATCTATTAAATATGTCAACTAACAATGCCGTTGCTTTTCGTTTTGACTCATTCAAAGAGTGGGTACCCGATAAATTACGTTTCTGGATATACATATTTATACTGTTAGTGTTCCAGTTAACAGGAAGCATCTATTTCCCTTCAATGCCCAATATGGTTGGAAGTCTTTCCATATCGATGAATGATGCAAAGATGATTAGTCATGCGATGTTGATAGGTATTACATTCTATTTTCCGCTCGCTTTTCGACTTAAATTTCGTTTCACGAACCGTACCAACTTATTGATTGCCGCACTAGGAGTTGCAGTATGTAATTTGGTAATTCCTCAAATTGAGTCGACTCCGCTGCTGATCATACTCAGCTTTGTATGCGGATTTCTTCGGCTATTAGGCACTTTTGAATGTTTATCTACTTTACTCCCAAAGATTGCGCCAACACACAACTACTCAGTATTCTTATCATTTGTTTTTGTTACCGTACTGGGAGTGATTCATTTATTTGATATATTATGTGTAAATATCATTTATTATTACGACTGGCACCACATGCATTATTTGGCAATAGGTTTACTGTTGATAACGGTACTAATCGTTTTTGTGCTGATGCGTCCTTTTCGCTTTGCGCCAAAGATCCCACTCTATGGAATAGACTGGCTCGGCATGCTTCTCTGGAGTATCTTTATTCTTTCGTTGATATTTGCAGTACAATACGGAGAACAGATGGATTGGCTACATTCCCCATTTATCCGTGCAGCGATAGGTATTTCTACACTATCACTTGCTATTAATATTGGTAGGATGATTTACATAAGACATCCCTTTCTGGAGATAAACGCATTCAGGAAACGCAACTTGGTGAATCTACTTATTCTCTTTCTTTTTCTCGGAATACTGCTTTCCGTGAAAAATGTGTTACAAAACAGATTTATCGGAGCTGTACTTCAGTTTGATCCACTCAACACCGCTACTCTCAAGTGGTTTGAGTTTGCCGGTGCATTATTGGGTGGTATTTTTTCGTGGTACACACTCTCCCGATTAAAATGGTCACACAAATTCTTGGCATTTATTGGCATGTTATCGGTAGTAATCTACATTGCAATAAGTTATTTTCTTATCACTCCTCACACCAATATTGAAAAATTATTTCTCCCTTTAATATTTCTTGAATTTGGTCATATTGTAGTTTTTGTTTCCCTTACCGTTTATGCACAAGCCACAACACCTTTTAGATACTATTTCCAAGTGATATGTATTTTAGGATTTATCAGGACAGGAATAGCCTCCCCTATAGGTGATGCAATATACAATAGAGCGCTGACAGGACTAATGACAAAACATTTTGCAGCGACAGACAGCGCATTTAATCCATCCTTAATGATGTCGTCGACGGACATTGGATCCATAATCACGACAGTTCAAGTATCCGCTATCAAAGAGTTATATGGTTGGAGTGTTATTTTAGGAGCATTAATTTTAATAGCAATTGCGCTCTCTCGTTTTAAGCCACATGTAAGTAGACGTATCCCTTCTCTTGAACAACTTTATAAAGTTGTGTCCCGGAAATAAGGTGGAATTTTTTGAATTAAAAATGGTTTTAATATCACTCCCATTTTAAGTTTATTTTTATAGAAAAGCTATCCTGCATTAATTTCTGTACATTTTGACATATAACTTATTCTTATTTTAGCAGAAAAGTTATTATCTTTGCGCAGCCTATTTCGGAGGATTTAACATTAAAATCACTTTGATTGTTGGTGATGTTTTTGTGAGAATTTGATTCATATTTTTTGACAAAGACGCCTTGCTAATTTTTATTTAAAAGCAATCGGGATGTAGCACAGTTGGTAGCGCGCCACGTTCGGGACGTGGAGGTCGGGTGTTCGAGTCACCTCATCCCGACAATAAGAAAGGCAATAGTTTTCACTATCGCCTTTTTTATTTTCTTTTTTATATTTAAGTTATTAATTTTCAGTTTCAATCTTTCACAATAGACACATCTCTTTTTATGTTTTGGCTTAGAGATATCATTGTTTCTGTAGCGACAACTCCGGGTATTTCTTGAATTCTATTGTTTAACAAATCCATTAAATGTTCGTTATCTTTTGCATAAAGTCTAATTAGCAAAGTATACGGACCTGTAGTAAAATGGCACTCCGTTACTTCAGGTATTTTCTCAAATTCAGGAACCACATTCTTATACATTGATCCTTTTTCAAGTTTAACTCCTATATAAGCGTTTGTTGCATACCCCAGCACACGTGGATTCACATTATATCCCGATCCTGTGATCACATCATTTTCGATCATCCGTTGAACACGTTGATGAATAGCAGCACGAGAAACGCCACACTGTTCTGCCACATCCCTAAAAGGTATGCGTGCATTTTGAGAAATAATTTCTAATATTTGCCTGTCAAGCTTATCAATCTTTTCCATAGATGTGAAGTTAAAACTTGTACAAATATAATAAAATAGTTCGACAAACTGACAATTTGAAAATAAAAAAAGTGATTTAAGTTAATTTTCTTACTTCTTTCACCCTTTTTATATCAAAAAGCATTTCTTGTTTATCTTTTTTGTAAACTATATCTTGCAAAATCGAAATCTTCGGGAGTAGTTATTTTTATGTTTCCATAATCTCCTTCAACAAGATGAATTGGAATTCCATAATTTTCTGCCACTGTGGCATCGTCGGTAAATTCAGATCTGTAAGGTACTTGATATGCAGCTTTTAACTCTTTGGCGGGAAAAACCTGTGGAGTTTGAACTATTTTTATTGTTGAACGATCAATTGCCCGATTGATATCCCCTTCAATTATGCGTACACTATTTTTTTCGTCTACTACCGGAATAACTCCGCAATGTGATTCATACGAGGTATTATAACTATTTGAAATGATTTTTTGCGTTACAAATGGTCGTGCTCCATCGTGAATTCCCACAGTTTCATCTTCCGAAATCAGTGCTAGTCCATTCTTGACAGATTGAAATCGTGTGTCACCTCCTAAAGCAATATCATGAGGAATATCAAACAGATATTGTTGACAAAGCTTTTTCCAGAACGACACGTTTTCTTGTGCCAAAACAATTACGATTCTCATTTTGTAATCAAACTGGTAAAAGGCCTCAATTGTATGCATCAACATTGGCTTGTCTACCAATACCTGAAACTGCTTAGGCAGCTCTCCTCCAGCTCTAAGCCCCTTTCCTCCAGCAACGATGACTACGCTAAATTTTCTATTAGGAATCATACACATTAAGAAATTTGATCAAGAATTTTTTGCAGTTCACTATCTGTCTTAGTCAGCTTTTCCTTACAAAAAATGATCAATTCAGATGCACGTTTCACTTTTTCTGTCAGCAAGTCAACATCCAATTCTCCTGACTCTATAGACTTTACTATTAAGTCAAGTTCTTTTTTTGCTAAAGTATACGTTAATTCTTTTTCTACCATTGCTTATTTATTACTTCTGATTGAACTTTACCATCCCAAAACACAGTCTCAATCTCATCATTAATTTTAAGGATTTCTGTCGAAGTTATTATTTTTCCATTCTTTAATGTCAATGTATAACCACGTTTCAATATATTTTCAGGGGACACCATTTTAATATATTGTTCATTATTTGTCAGTTGGTGCTTTTGCACTTGTATCAGGTTTTTTGAAACATGATTCAAATTCAAAGACAGTTGAGCTATCGATGAACGATTATCACTGATAAAGAGCTGTGACTTCTGAATCAAGCCACGACTTAAAAGTACAACATTAGACCACTCATCCTGAATAAGGTTTTGTGTTTCAGACACCAGTCTATCTTGCAAATCATATACAGACTGCATTGACTCTAAAGCTTTGGCTATCAAAAACTCAGCTACTGCTGTCGGCGTTTTTGCCCGTGTATGTGCAACATAGTCAACCACTGTTACATCCCGTTCGTGCCCAATACCACTGATGATTGGTAATGGAAATTGAGCAATGTTGCTTGCAAGTTCATAAGAGTCGAAGTAACTCAGTTCAGACGTAGCCCCTCCACCTCGTACAACGACCACGCAATCAAACAGTTCTCGATATTGATAAATTTTGTCTAAAGCTTCAATTATGGAAGATTCTGTTTGATCCCCTTGCATTTTGGCAGGAAAAAGTTTCTGATAAAAAACTATTCCATAAGTATTTTTATCTAACTGATCACAAAAATCTCCATAGCCAGCAGCTGTTGGTGAAGATATTACAGCGATACGGTTTGTCAATTCAGGCAAAAACAGTTCTTTATTTAGATTTATAATGCCTTCATCTTCAAGCTGTTTTATTACCATTTGTCTGTTTCGAGCAATATCTCCAACCGTATAAACCGGATCTATGTCGACAACATTCAATGAATATCCATAAAGTTCATGAAATTCAACCGATATTTTCACCATCACATTTAGTCCTGAAGAAAAAGGCAGTCCTGTTTGTTCCTGAAAATATATCGATAAAAATTGAAATATATTTGACCATATAATTCCCCTTGCCTTTGCAATAATTGCATGAGATACAGGATCTTTTTCCACAAACTCCAGATAGCAATGTCCATTTTGATTTCGTCTGACATCGCTTGTTTCAGCTCTAACCCAATAAGCATCAGGCAACTGACTACTTATAGCCTGTTTAACCTGAAAATTGAGTTCTGATAATGTCATTGAAGAATCGTTCATTCTATCTATAATTTTATGCGTATGGTTTGTTGGCTCCTTGGTGAATCTACTACAAAAAACACCTCTTTTATACCCTTTAGTTTTGATTTTGGAAAGTGAGCTAATTTTTGATCATTAAACTTCAATTTATCAATTAATTCACCATTTTGGTCTAACAAATTTACAGAATAACCTTTTATAAAAAAAGGTGGATCAATTAATTTAATAACATATTGATCTTTATCAGGATAAATAGATATATTATTATCTGAAAAGGTTTTTTTGTTAGATTCTAATGTTTGCAAAACAGCTTTCATAGATTTTCCAAAATCAGGAATACCGTATCCGTAACCCGTTTCTTTATCAGGATTTGAGTATCGGTCGGTCGACTGTTTTACTATCTTTATTAATTCCCGTCTGTTCAATTCAGGATGAATGGACCACAAAGATGTAATGAGTCCTGCCATGAATGGCGATGACAGCGATGTACCATTTGTTGATCCAATAAGTCCTTCTTGACCTATAGTTACAGTATTTTTGCCTACAGAAAGTAAATCAGGTTTAATCCGCAAATCATACGTAGGCCCCAAAGAGCTGAATGATGCAATAGTGCTGTCAACTCCAATTGCACCAATAGAAAGTACATTTCGTGCATCGGCTGGTGGTGTCATATATTTCCAGGGTTTGTTACCTTCGTTTCCCATGCTGATTACCAGAATCATGCCTTTATCAAAAGCTTTATCGGCCGCTTTTGTCATCAAAGACGTTTTTCCATCCAGATTTGAATAATTATAACTTAATTGAGGATCGTCAAATTGATTGTATCCAAGTGAAGTATTGATTAAGTCAACCCCCATACTATCCGCGAATTCCACTGCTCTTATCCAGTAATCTTCTTCTACAGGAAATTCAGATCTTGTATCTTCTGAACGCAAAAGCAGATAATCAGCCTGTGAGGCTGACCCAATCATTTGATTAGGCAGATCAACGACCATTGTTGACAGCACTTTTGTTCCATGATCACTTGAATTGAAAATTGTACCATTTGACACGATATCAGCAATACCCATGATTCGAATGTTATCAAATGATGGAATTACATCAGCATTTGTAAAGCCAGCATCTATAATTGCAATATTCATTCCTTTACCTCTAAAACCTGATTGTACAAGATTTTCAGCATTATGCAATTCATATTGTTTTTTGGTAGCCCCAAAATAAGAGGTTGAATCTAATTCTTCTTTACATTCTACTTTTTGAAGTCTTGGCCTTATATCCTTTTTATTGCTATGAGCTTCTCCTCTCCAAACATATTCAACCCTTTCCACAAAGGGCAACTTTGCTATGGATTCTATCCTGGTGCTATCTTCCACTTTAACCACCAATAAATCAAACCATTTACTAAATGACACCACCTCTGCACCAGCGTTTTGCACCATTACGAAGTAATCTTTATTGATTGGAAAATCGGAAGAATCTACTGGCACATTTTGAATTAATTTCCTTTCAATAGCCTCTTTTGTCAGAAACTCCTCGGGTCTTGAAATAGAATAATCAGCTGCACCCTTGTCAGTTAGAAATACTCGGAACATATAGTTAATGGGGCTTGTCTGTCCCGCTACCAACAATGTAATTGATAGAAAAAGTATAGTTAGAAATGGTTTCATCGTTTGTTCAAAAATAGTTATAACAACAAATGTAAGCATGTTTTCCCAAAAAGAAAAAAGACGTTATTCATATTTCGATGATCACGTCTTTCTATTTTATTAATCTTTTAGAATTCTATACAAAAACTACTTGAATCTGTTTCGGATTTCTTGCTTACGTTTCAAAATGAAAAATAACAGAATTGCTATCACAACACATGCGACTATTACACCCCAGAACTCAAGCCATTTACCCGATGCTTGATATCTCGGATAAGTTATTACCGCCATTACAAGTGCATAGATAACAAGTATAATAGGTAATATTTTATATAATTTCATATAGATATTATTATCCAATTTGTTCTAATATAGAAACAAGATAATCATAGTTCTTTTCCACTGATGATATTTCAACCCGTTCGTCCGGTGAATGAGCACCAGTAATTGTAGGTCCAAATGAAACAGTATCAAGTTTTTGATCCACATTCGATTGGATGATACCACATTCAAGACCTGCATGAATAACAATTACTTCGGGACGTTTATTATATTTATCAAGATAGATCATCTCCATTGCTTTGAGCAATTCAGAATTTGCATTTGGCTGCCATCCAGGATATGAACCATCAACGATTACTCTTGCACCTGCTAAAGAATAAAGGCTTTCCAGTGATGAACAAACCGAATCCTTTTTGCTTTCAGAAGAACTACGAACCAGATATTTAACTTCGATCTTTCCCTCTGTTGATTCTACAAGAGCAAGGTTTAACGAACTTTCAACAACTCCTTGGAAATCTGAAAGCATGCTGATTACACCATTTGGGCTTGCCTCTATCGAATTGATCAGGTCGTCTTGAATTTCTTCAGGGATCAGAGAAGTTGGCATATCAACCAGTTCCGCTTTTAATGATATTCCATCTTCAACACCTGCATATTCTTCTCGGAACAATGATTCATATTCAGCAACCAAATCAATAAGATCGTCTGATAATTGTTCAGGGATCGACAGAACAACAAATGATTCACGTGGGATGGCATTTCTAAGTGATCCTCCATTGACACTTGCTAATCGAGCTTCATAATTAGCCACGACATCCTTCAGAAAACGATTCATCAACTTATTAGCATTTGCACGTCCCAAATGAATCTGTGTTCCAGAGTGACCACCTTTTAATCCACGTAGACTTACTTTGTAGGCCACATCACCTTTGAAAACGTTTTCATCTTGCTTGTATTCAAAAACAGCTGTAACATCTGCTCCACCAGCACATCCAACAGTCAGTTCACCTTCTTCTTCAGTATCAAGATTCAGCATTAGGCTTCCTTTCAGAAAACCTTTTTCCAATCCGAAAGCACCATTCATTCCAACCTCTTCATCAATTGTGAAAAGTCCTTCAATAGGCGCATGTTTCAGAGAGCTGTCTTCCAGAACCGCCATTATCATCGCCACTCCGATTCCATTATCTGCGCCAAGTGTGGTAGAAATTGCAGTAACTGCTGTTCCATCTATCTTTGTACCGATTGGATCTTTCGAGAAATCATGTTCTACATCAGCATTTTTCTGAGGCACCATATCAAGATGCGATTGCAGAATAATTGTTTGTTTACCTTCATAACCTTTCGATGCCGGCTTTTTGATTAGCACGTTACCTACTTTGTCTTGTACTGTTTCCAATCCAAGTGATTTTCCAAAATCCATTACAAACCGTGTAACTTTCTCCATTTGTCCAGTTGGTCTAGGAATCTGTGTCAAATCATAAAAGTGTTGCCAAACCCGTTCAGGTTTTAAACTAAGTATTTCTGCTTTAGCCATATTATTTTAATTTTAAGTTGTATAGTTGTTATATAATATTTTGTGGTTTAAACCAAATCTTTAGGTGTTTCTGTTATTATATTGTTTCTTTTCACATAAGGCATTGCAACAACACCCACCAAGCCATAAAGAATTGTCCATAGCGATTGGATTGCGAAAACCGCAAATGCAAAAGCGCTTGCATTAGCATTTGAAACACCCAGAATTATCAATGATGAGATTACCATAAAATGCCAAGCCCCCATTCCTCCTTGTACTGGAACTGCTACTCCGACATTGCTCATGGCAAAGACAATTAATCCTGCTACCCATCCAAGGTTATTTGTGAAATCAAACGCAAAGAAGCAAATGTAAAAGTACAGATAAAAACACAACCAAAGAAGTATTGTGTATAAAATTATTTTGCGTTTATCTTTCATGTGTGCTACCAAGATCAGATCCCGTTTGATTTCTTTAAAGAAACTCTTAATCTTTTTTACAAAAACAGTATGTTTGAATGTCGTAAAAAGTAGTACAAATGCCAAAACAAGAAGTCCAACAAGAACATAGAGCCATATTGATGATAGCATGTTTTTTAAGTTCTCTGTATATTCTGGTGTATCTTTGAAATAAGAGATAAAAAAATCGAAAGACAATGCTATACTTAAAACAAGAATAAAGATTGACATTATCAAGTCGAGCACCTTATCAACTAGAAACGTTTCAAAAGTTTTACCGAAAGGTATTTTATCGAACTTTGAAACCACTCCACAACGCCAAAAATCACCAGCTCTTGGCAACAAATAATTCACAGCATAATTTCCAAGAGTTGCGAACACGATGCTCTGTGTTTTAGGGTTATAATTAAATGCTTTCAGGAAAAGGCCCCAACGCAAACCACGTAAAACATTACCTATCAACCCAAAAATGAGTGATCCTGCAATGATCTTAAAGTTGACACCCTTAACAATTTCCCATAACTCATTAAAGTCCGTTTTCCTGTAAAGGACCCATAAAATGCCAATTCCCAATAAGAACATTATAAGGGTCTTGAGAATATCTTTTGTAGTTTTTGAATTCATCTTCATTGTTCAAGCCAATAACGGCTTTCAAAGATAGAAGATTTTAAAGCAACTTTCTATTAAAATGACAAGAAACTTGAAGGATTAAACAATCTATGTGACTTAAAAATCCACAACTTACGACGATTATTGGTAAAATTAGTTACCTTTGCGACAAATTTGACAGGTAAAAATTAGCATTTACATTTATGTTTCCAGTAAAACCAAAGAAAAGCCTGGGTCAGCATTTCCTGAAAGACGAAGCTATCGCAGAAAGAATCGCCTCTACACTTGATGGTTTTGCAGAACTTCCTGTGCTGGAAGTCGGTCCTGGAACGGGAGTATTGACACGTTGGTTGTTAAATAAGAGCAAAGATCTAACTGTAGTTGAATTAGATAAAGAATCTATTGTTTATTTAAATGATCATTTCCCTGAATTAAAGGGTAGAATTATTGAGAAAGATTTTCTAAAGTTAGATTTGAAACAGTTATACGTTGATAAGCCATTTTGTGTTATTGGTAACTATCCGTATAATATTTCGTCACAGATATTTTTCAAGGTACTCGATTATAAAAACGCCATTCCATGCTGTTCCGGGATGATTCAAAAAGAGGTAGCCGAACGGTTGACGGCATCTCCGGGCAGTAAAACATATGGTATTTTAAGTGTGCTTTTACAAGTGTGGTATGATGTTGAATATTTATTCACTGTTAGTGAACAGGCATTTATTCCACCACCAAAAGTGAAATCGGCAGTTGTTAGGTTAACTCGTAACAAAAGGCAAGAAATGGATTGCGATGAGAAACTTTTTAAAACAGTTGTCAAAACAAGTTTTAATCAACGTCGCAAAATGTTGCGTAATTCATTAAAGTCGTTACTTTCAGAAGATGTAAAACTACCTGAAAATGAAATGTTCAACAAGCGTCCCGAGCAGCTTTCGATTGCACAATTTGAAGAAATGACCAACCTTTTGAAGCCGTTGGTTAAAATGAACTGAATTAGTCACCGTAATAAAACTGATCGTAATGGCCGAAATTAAACTCTTTTATCACAAAGACGGCGTAATCAGATTAAGCCGGAGTATCGATTTCCTCAAATCGAATCCGATTCAAAATTTCTTATGGATTGACCTTCTGGATGTTGATGAAGAAATAGAGAACGAATTAGAAGATTTCCTTAAGATATATATTCAGGAAGAAGAGGAAATGATTGAGATTGAGATGTCATCTCGATTCATAGAAACAAATGATACGATGGTGGTAAACTCCAATTTTCTCCTCTCAAACTTTGAGATGGAGCCGGTTTCCTTTATTCTAAAAAACGGCATTCTTGTAACAGTTAGAAGTCAGGAATTGATTTCTTTTCATGAAACGGTGAAACGTATCTCGGCAAATCCAAAAAACTACCCTACCGGTGCTGATGTTCTGATAGCATTGTTTGAAACACGTGTAGATTTCGATGCCGATATGATTGAGGATATGACTCAAAAGACCACTCAGCTCAGTAATAGTTTGAGTATGCAGGAAGCTAACAAAGATTTGTTGTCTGAGATCAAGAACTTACAGGAAAAGACAATGTTGTTGCGAGAAAACATTATCGACAAACAGCGCACTGTGGCAAGTATGTTACGCAGTGATTTTATTCCCACGTCGTTGCACCCTAAACTATCGATGATTATCAAGGATATAAACTCACTTGTTGAGCACGTAAAATTCAGTTTTGACCGTCTTGATTATTTGCAGGACACCTTTCTTGGATATGTAAACATTGACCAAAATAAGATTATCAAGATATTCACAATCATGTCTGTTATCTTTATGCCTCCAACGCTCATTGCCAGTATTTATGGAATGAACTTTAAATTTATGCCCGAAATGGATAAGGAATGGGGATATCCTGTTGCTATTGGATTGATGGTGCTTTCCGTACTTATTATTCTGCTTATTTTCAGGGGAAAGAAGTGGTTATGATTAATTAATACAATTTTAGAAAGTAATCTTTTGACTATTGCATTGGGAAATCATAGAATGATCATCGGAATTATGACGGAGTTTTGCGAGACCATAGTGAGAGGAGCATCGGAGTTGCGATGTAATAAAACAATAACAATTCTTACTCCAACATGTAATTAATCTGCGGTTTCTTCTGAGGGAAAGTAAGTCTGAATTCCACATCGAGTTCCGCAGTTTGGTAACCAAGTAAAAGCTGTGCAAGTAATTGGATATTTACTTCTGTAAACTTTGCCGAATGCGATGGATTTTTCTCGACATGCCCCATGTGGCACATGAATCCCGCATTATTCATTGGCAGAAGTTCATCAATCACTGAAAGATTAAATGCTTTTTCGGGGTGAGCCGTGACAAAATGCAGCAACAATTTTTCAGCATCTATTATTCGCGCCATTCCCCTCAAATTCTTTTTAGGTGGAAAATCAAAAAGAGTTGCCTCATCAACGATATCAATAAAATCTTGAAATGTTTTTTGCACTGTCATATCCCAATGTCTGTACTTTTCGTCGAAAACCCTATATGCAGCCTCCAGGTCCATTGAATTTCTGTGTATAAGTTCTTTTATACTTGGTAATTCTTCTGTTCCAGCATCAAAAGTCTGTGCAAACCCATATTGTTTATAATAATCAAGCAGCCAATCTTCTTGTGGTACAAGTATTGCAAGTGGAATATTTTTTTTTGACAGTTCTTTGAGAGCTTGATTTATTAGCTCTCCCATGTATCCTTTTTTGCGATATTCAGGAAGAGTACATACTCCTGCTATGTATGCAATTGGGATTTCAATGTTACAAAAGGTGAAATTATAATGCAACATTTGTAAAGAAGACACAACTTTATCGTCAATAAAATATGCTAAAGTATTTTGATCTCGGTATTTACGTTCGAAATACAGATCCATATAATTTTCGGGATCTCCAAAAACGGTTTTCCACATATTACGGATTTGATCTCGCGACGAAGCATCGGCATATCTGACAAACTGACTCATTTATTGTTTTAATTTAAGAATGCTTTTTTCTAAAAGAATATCGGGTTGATAAGACATTTTTGCTTTTCTCAGTGATTCATATCCCATATCTTCCTCTCGGTTAATATAGGTAAACCCAGATACCTCGTGTTCAACAAACTGCTGATTAATAATAGAATATGCCCCATTTATATTTGAAAAAGCCTTTTCTGTATGAACAATAAAAGTATCCTCAGTTAATGGTCGCCCAAGCGTAAAAGCCGCTATTCTGCCATCTACCAATATAACTCCTCCGCGCAAATCCAACTCATTAAACTGAGTAAGGAAAGTGCTTGTGGTTATATAATCAAGTTCAAGTGACTCGTCGTGACTTTCAAGATTCATATCAATCCAATCGCGCAACATTTTTCTACATCTTTCCAGATATTCGGGATGATCTGTAAGCGATTGATATTCCCAATTGTTTTCTTTTTTAAATCGATTGATATGATTTCGTTTGCTTTGGAGTTTTTTGCCTTTTAGATGAATAAGCTTTTCTGATGTATAAATATAATCGAATCCTCCACGAACAGGTGTTTTCTCAAACACGCCAGGCATTGACGCCTCAATGTTTGTCCACATCCGTTCTGTTACTCCCGACATCATAAATTTTTGAGTACAACCGCAATCGTTCATCAATGCTTCTATTGGCGGTCTTAAATCCCCTCGTCCATAGGGAATTAGATAAGAACATCTGCCATCATCAACTGAAAATTTCACTAACAGGAAATTATTCCATTCAACATAAGATGTATTGAATTTGTGCGACCACCCATATAAGTTGGAAAAACAACATTCCGACGATCTGTATGTATTTCCTTCAAGTAGTCGGTCTATTGTTGTTTTGTCTTCAAGTGTGATTTTCTTAAATTCTAACATATTAAAATGCCTTGAAACCTACAAGTTTACGGACTTCATTCAGTATTCTTGAAGCACTTTCACGAGCTTTTTCTGCTCCTTCCGAAGTAACTTTGTGCAAATAAGCATCATCTTTTTCTATTTCAAGAATTCTTTCCCGAATTGGTGAAGTCACTTTAATTATATCTTCGGCAAGTTGTTTTTTTAGATCACCATATCTTATTTCGCACTTATTCCATTGATCATTAAAGTGCTGAACAACTTCAGATGTTGATACAACATTTAAAATGGTGAAAAGGTTTTCGATGTAATCAGGTTTTGGAGAATTAAATTCTGTTGGCCCCGAATCTGTGAGTGCTCTTTTAACTTTCTTTTCTATATCTTTTGGCGAATCAATCAGGTAGATGCAATTTCCTTCGGACTTACCCATTTTTCCGCTGCCATCCAGTCCCGGTATTTTTATCAGTTCATTACCAAAATTGTACGCTACCGGTTCTTTAAAGAATTCAACTCCA
The DNA here is from genome assembly GCA_002411345.1 of Bacteroidales bacterium UBA5287. Taxonomy (GTDB): domain Bacteria; phylum Bacteroidota; class Bacteroidia; order Bacteroidales; family Dysgonomonadaceae; genus UBA5287. Next base: position 59,353 of record DHSL01000025.1, read on the forward strand.
TAAAAATTATTGAAACGTCGCGCGAACCTTCGCGTCATTTCCAAGTGTTGTTCCTGATCTTTTCCCACAGGCACTTTATCAGCATTATGAACAAGAATGTCTGCAGCCATCAACGTTGGATAAGTCAACAGTCCAGCATTCACATTTTCGGGTTGCTTTCGTGCCTTTTCTTTGAACGATGCTGTTTTTGCAAGTTCTCCCATATATGCATGCATGTTTAGATAAACATACAATTCCATTGTTTCGCGCACATCGCTTTGTATATATATAACTGATTTTTCCGGATCAATTCCAGCCGCTAAATAATCCACTAAGACGTTTTTTACATTTTCATGAAGATTTTTGGGATCAGGATGAGTTGTAAGTGAATGAATGTCAGCAATAAAAAAGTAACATTTATTCTCGTCCTGCATTCGTGTAAAGTTGCGCAATGCACCAAAATAGTTGCCCAAGTGTAAATTTCCGGTAGAACGAATTCCGCTAAGTACTATATCCATTTTATTGTTTATGATCTATTGTTTGTGAGAAATGCAAAGATACAAAAAAAGGAAAAGATTACCTACTGGATTAGAGCTATAGTTATTGCAAATACGCAATAGCAATAATATTTATGATTCATAGAAGTTAGTTAATAAACTACTATTAATAATGTTTCTAATTTGTAGTAATTACAGAAATATTTCCGCAAATAATTCTTTTTAAACTATAAAAATGCTACTTTTGCACTTTATTAGCTTTTTGTTGATGGAAGTAAATTAATCTGCAAAAAATAACATAAACAACAATATATTCATTTAATTAAAACAAGAACTTTATGAGTTGGTTAATAAAATCTTCAATTGGCCGAAAATTCGTTCAAAGTATTTCCGGTCTTTTTATGATCTTGTTCTTATTATTCCACATGTCAATGAATCTTGTACTCATATTCAATTATGAGACATACGATTTTATTGCAAATGAGATTTTGGGAGCAAATTGGTGGGCAATAGTTGGAACAGGAGTTATTGCACTAGGTTTTGTTGTGCATATTATTTATGCAATATACTTAACATTGCAAAACAAGAAAGCTCGTGGTGTAAACAGGTATGCATCTTCAAGCAAAACACCTGTAGCCTGGTCCTCAAAAAACATGTTTGTTTTGGGTCTATTTATCCTCATCTTTTTGTTTTTGCACTTATATCAATTTTGGTATCAAATGCAATTCAAAGAACTGTTTCATATTGAAGGTGCACGACCTGATGGAGCTCAATTAGTTGTCGAAATGTTTTCTCAAGTATGGGTTGTGATTTTATATGTATTTGCTTTTGTAGCATTATGGTTTCACTTAACTCATGGATTTTGGAGTGCAATTCACACTGTTGGATGGAATAACACTGTATGGATGAAACGTATAAAGGTAGTTGGAAATATTATTTCAACTCTCATTTGTCTTGGTTTCGTTGTAGTAGCTTTAGCCGTTCACTTCGGCTTTTCCAATATATTAGGATAAACGATATAGATACATTACATTATGAATAAAATAAACTCAAAAATACCAGCAGGACCATTAGAAAACAAATGGTCAAACTACAAAGATCACCAGAAACTGGTAAACCCGGCAAACAAACGTCGACTTGACATCATTGTTGTTGGTACAGGATTGGCAGGAGCTTCTGCAGCTGCCTCACTTGGAGAAATGGGCTTTAATGTACTGAATTTCTGCATTCAGGATTCTCCTCGTCGCGCTCACTCAATAGCAGCTCAAGGTGGTATCAATGCAGCAAAAAATTATCAAAACGATGGCGACTCCGTTTATCGTTTATTTTACGATACTATTAAAGGTGGCGACTATCGCGCTCGCGAAGCAAACGTTTATCGCCTTGCAGAAGTATCAAACAGCATCATAGATCAGTGCGTTGCTCAGGGTGTTCCTTTTGCTCGCGAATATGGTGGCTTACTCGATAACCGTTCATTTGGAGGTGCTCAAGTTTCACGTACTTTCTATGCAAGAGGTCAAACGGGACAACAATTATTATTGGGTGCATACTCAGCATTAATGCGTGCCGTTCACAATAAACATGTGACACTGTATACACGTCATGAAATGCTTGACCTGGTTATGATAGATGGTCGCGCTCGCGGAATTATAGCACGTGACCTTGTAACTGGTAAACTAGAACGCTTTTCAGCTCATGCAGTTGTAATTGCAACTGGTGGATACGGAAACACATTCTTCCTTTCTACAAATGCAATGACTTCAAATGGCTCTGCAGCATGGCAGTGTTATAGAAAAGGTGCTTACTTTGCTAACCCTTGCATGGCTCAAATTCACCCTACTTGTATTCCAGTTCATGGAGAGTTTCAATCGAAACTTACATTGATGTCGGAATCCCTTCGTAACGATGGACGTATTTGGGTACCTAAAAAACTGGAAGATGCAAAAGCCATCCGTGAAGGAAAATTAAAACCCACACAGTTAAAAGAAGAAGAGCGCGATTATTATCTTGAACGTCGTTATCCAGCTTTCGGTAATCTTGTTCCTCGTGACGTAGCTTCACGTGCAGCAAAAGAACGTTGCGATGCCGGTTATGGTGTTGGCACAACAGGTTTAGCTGTATATCTTGATTTCAAAGAAGCGATAGAGCGTTTGGGTAGAGATGTGGTTGAAGATAAATATGGCAACCTTTTCCAAATGTACGAAAAGATTGTTGATGAGAATCCTTACGAAACTCCAATGATGATTTTCCCTGCAACTCACTATACAATGGGTGGTATCTGGGTTGATTATGAATTGATGACTAATATTCCGGGATTATTCGCTATCGGCGAAGCAAATTTCTCAGACCACGGCGCAAACCGTTTAGGTGCATCGGCTCTGATGCAGGGATTGGCTGATGGTTATTTTGTTTTGCCATACACAATTCAAAATTATCTTGCAGATCAGATTCAAGTACCAAGATTTAAAACAGATCATCCTGAATTTGATGCAGCTGAAAAAGGCATCAAAGATCGTATCAATAAATTAATGAATATAAAAGGAACTCACTCTGTAGATCATATCCACAAAGAACTTGGACACATTATGTGGGAATATGTTGGTATGGGTCGCAGCAAAGAAAGTCTTGAAACTGCAATTGAAAAGTTAAAGCAATTGAAGAAAGATTTCCTTACAAATCTTCGTATCCCAGGAAATAAAGAAGATATGAATGTTGAGTTAGAAAAAGCACTTAGATTACAAGACTTTATTGAAATCGGCGAATTAATGGCTCACGATGCACTTGACAGAGAAGAATCTTGCGGAGGTCACTTCCGAATTGAGCATCAAACACCTGAAGGTGAAGCTTTACGTGACGATGAAAACTTCTCATATGTTTCTTGTTGGGAATATCAGGGCGAAGATAAAGCACCTGTAATGAATAAAGAACCTCTTGAATATGAATTTGTGGTTCGCCAGCAACGTAATTATAAATCGTAAAAAGTTACTACAATCATGGATAAAAATATAAATATCAAACTCAGAATTTGGAGACAGAGAAGTCCCAAGGAAAAAGGACATTTCGAAAATTATGAACTCCAAAATATCTCACAGGGAAGTTCATTTCTGGAAATGATGGATATCCTAAACGAAAAGCTGGTCAATGAAGGAAAAGAACCTGTAGTTTTCGATCACGACTGCCGTGAAGGTATATGCGGAATGTGTAGTCTTTATATTAATGGACATCCTCACGGACCTGATGAAGATGTAACGACTTGTCAATTACATATGCGTAAATTCGACGATGGCGACACTATTACTGTAGAGCCATGGCGTTCAGCTGCTTTCCCTATTATCAGAGATTTGATGGTAGATCGTACTGCTTTTGATAAAATAATACAAGCTGGTGGTTATGTTTCAGTAAATACTGGTGGTACTCCTGATGCTAACGCAATTCCTATTCCAAAGAAAAATGCAGATGCTGCAATGGATGCAGCCGCTTGTATTGGATGTGGTGCATGTGTAGCTGCTTGTAAAAATGGTTCTGCAATGCTTTTTGTTTCAGCAAAAGTTACACAGTTCGCCCAGTTGCCTCAAGGGAAACCAGAAGCGGCAAGACGCGCAAAATCAATGGTGGCAAAAATGGATGAACTGGGATTTGGAAACTGTACTAATACAGGTGCTTGTGAAGTTGAATGCCCTAAAAACATTTCCATCACCAATATTGCACGTTTAAATCACGAGTTTTTGAAAGCTAAAATAGGAAGCTAACTATTAATAATCAGAAACAAACTATATTACAAAGCGTTTAAAATAATTAAACGCTTTGTTTTTTTATAATTGTTAAATAAAGATGTACATTTTTCATAAACCTTTTTGCTTTATCTTTGTCTAACAAAAGTGAATTCATTCTATCTATTATTTCGCTGAATATAATTTCACTAATTTGAAGAACAATGAAAACAAAGAAAACAATTTTGAGCATAGCAATAGTAACATTGCTGTCTATGCTAAGTTTACCAGCTTTTTCACAAGTTAAATTTGGAGTAAAAGCAGATGTTGGTCTTAATAATCCGACATTTAGTACAAGTTCAGTAAAAGTTGAGAACATGACTTCTTACAGTATTGGACCGACAATTGAAGCAATGTTTCCCTCTGGTGGAATGCGATTAGGATTAGAAGCATCACTTTTATATAATGATAACCGCATGACAGTTTCTTCTTTAGAAGAGGGTACAACATTTGATCAAGAAGTCGATAACCGATACTTACGTTTGCCTATTACCGCAAAGATAAAATTCGGTTTATTAGGTTTACCATTACGTATTTATGGTGATGCGGGTCCTTATCTTGACTATCTGATTGACGGTGAAAAAATTGACACCCAACAGGTTGGTAATGATATAGAAGCTAAAAAGTTTGGTGCTGGAGCTACTTTTGGTGCCGGGATTGAAGTTTTGAACTTTATCCAGGTAGGTGTTAATTATAATGTTCAACTTACTGATGATTATGCTGCCGACACTCCTAACTGGAGCGATCCTTTGAATGGTAAAAGGAATAATTGGTCACTTTCAGCAGCAGTATATTTCTAATAATGTTTGCAGATGTAATACTTCCACTTCCGTTATCCGAAACTTATACCTACTCAGTTCCGGCTGAAATGTACGGGAAAATTGGATTAGGCTTTAGAGTTATTGTATCTTTTGGAAGCAGGAAATATTATACGGCAATAGTAATAAAATTACACAACAATGCCCCTAAAGGCATCAAAATAAAGGAGATCCATTCTCTGATAGACACTCACCCTATTGTTCTTGAAAATCAATTAAAATTATGGGAATGGATTTTTTTTTATTATCTTTCAACACCTGGAGATATTTACAAAGCTGCAGTACCTTCTAAACTGAGAATAGAGAGCGAGACTTTTCTTTCTCTCAATCATATTGATTTTACCAACATTGAATTAACACCAACAGAATTAAAGATTTGCGAATATTTGCAACAAAGTGAATCATCCAAAATTGCTCAAATAAGCAAAGAACTGAAAATTAAAAATATATTACCACATATATATTCCCTTAGTTCGAAAGAAGCAATAATCTCTAACGAAAATATTCATCAGAAATTCATTCCTAAAACTGAAAATCATCTCCGAATAAACCCTGAAATTAACACTAAAGAAATTCCCTCTTTAATAGGAAAGGCAATCAAACAATATCAACTTTATAATCAATTTGTTACATTGCTGGACGAAAGAGAAGAAACATCTTTCAATCGTAAAGAATTATTAGAACTGACTAAATTTTCACCGGCAGTATTGAACGGTCTGCTCTCTAAGAATATCCTTATTCAGTTTCCTATGATTGTAAATCGTTTAAATTCTGATGAAAAGATAAAAAGAAAACCTTATCCTTTAAATACATCTCAAGAAAAAGCACTCTTTGATATCTTGAAATGTTTTCAATCAAAAAACACTTGTCTTTTGCATGGTGTTACTTCGAGCGGTAAGACTGAAATATATATTCATTTAATTGAACAAATGCTTACCGAAGGTAAACAAACGCTTTATTTGGTTCCCGAAATAGCTCTTACAACTCAATTGACAAAACGACTTAAAGATGTATTTGGTGCAAAACTTGGTATTTATCATTCTAAAATAAATGATAGTGAACGTACTGAAATATGGCAAAAAATGCTGTCCGATAATCCTTACGAAATTATTATTGGAGTTCGTTCATCACTGTTTTTACCCTTTACAAATTTGGGATTGGTAATTGTTGATGAAGAACATGAAACTAGTTATAAGCAACAAGATCCCGCCCCTCGATATAATGCCCGGGACACAGCAATTATGTTAGCCCTTCTGAATAAATGCAAAACATTATTAGGATCTGCAACTCCTTCATTTGAAACATACTTCAATGCCAAAACAGGTAAATTTGGTCTAGTAAAACTATCTAAAAGATATGAAGACATTCAAATGCCTGAAATTATACTTGAAAACACAAAAGAATTATATCGTAAAAGAAAAATGAAATCTTTATTAGCTCCCAATCTTATTAATCAGATAAATGAAGCTATAAAAAGAGGAGAACAGGTAATTCTTTTTCGCAATAGAAGAGGTTTTGCACCCATGATAGAATGTAAAACATGTGGTTGGACACCAAAATGCAAACATTGTGACGTTACACTTACTTATCATAAATATGGAAATGTATTAAGATGTCATTATTGTAATACAGTTTATAAAATGCCGATTGAATGCTTGTCATGTCATGATAAAGATTCTCTTGAAACACTAGGACAAGGGACTGAACAACTTGAAGAAGAGGCAACAAATTTATTTCCTAATGCTGTTGTAGCGCGATTAGATAGCGATAGTACTCGTTCAAAAGATTCCTATAGCAGAATTATAAACGATTTTCAAGAAGGTAAAGCACAAATATTGGTAGGCACACAAATGTTATCAAAAGGTCTTGATTTTGATAATGTCAGTATCGTTGGAATAATTTCAGCAGATAGTTTAATGAATTACCCCGATTTTCGTTCTTTTGAACATGGATTTCAATTGATTATGCAGGCAAGCGGTCGAAGTGGACGAAAGAATAAACAAGGAAAAGTATTTATCCAGACAGGTGATCCTGATCAACCAATTTACCAGTTTATTTCAAATAATGACTATGATAGTTTCTTTATAATGCAATTGGCAGAAAGAAAACTATTTATGTACCCACCTTATTATCGACTCATAAAAATTATTATCAAACACAAAGATGAAAGGATTGTTGAAAGTGCAGCTTCACACTTAACAGGAATACTTAAACAATCATTAAATGACAGGGTTTTAGGTCCTTCTATACCAGTAATAGGAAGAATCCAACAATACTATATACGTGAGATATTATTAAAACTTGAGATAGGACTTTCTCCACATTTAGTGCGAGAATCATTGAAAAAAGCTGAAAACATTTTCCGCAAAACTCCAGATTACAAATACACTATTTTATATTTTGATGTTGATCCATCATAAAAAAAACCGGTATTTAAATTATACCGGTTTTCTACTTTTTAATAATCACTTCGCTCACACAAAGCATTATTTCATTTCAATTTCTTCTTTCAGATCAATTTCGTTTCCTTCTTTATCATAGAAAAAGTATTGGAGGAATCCAAGTTTTTGATTAGGAACAATCTTCATTCCTATACCATATTTTCTTTTCCATTTTAGTTTCAACGATATCAATCCTTGTTCTACATAGGCAGCCACATATGGATGGATATGCAGACTGAATTTCTTCACTTTTAGATGATTTGACAAATAATCGATTTTTCTTTCTAGTGTATCAGTGAAAAGGATCGATGATTTTATTTTTCCTTTACCAAAGCAAGTGGGGCATACTTCGCTAGTGGTAACTTCCATTTCAGGACGAACACGTTGCCGTGTAATTTGCATCAAACCAAATTTACTAAGTGGCAGAATATTATGTTTAGCCCTATCAGCTGACATTAATTCCTGCATTTTTGCTAGTAATTTATTCCGATGCTCTCCAGAGTGCATATCAATAAAATCGACAACAATAATTCCTCCCATATCACGGAGACGCAATTGTCGCGCAATTTCCTCAGCAGCAGCAACATTTACTTCATAAGCATTATCCTCTTGTCCTAAAGAAGATTTGTTCCTGTTTCCGCTATTGACATCAATTACATGTAATGCTTCGGTATGTTCAATTATTAAATATGCACCATTTTTAAATGTAACCGTGGTTCCAAAGAGTGATTTAATCTGTTTGGTTACACCAAAATTATCTAAGATAGGTAATGCTCCATTGTATAATTTTACAATGTTTTTTCTTTCAGGTGCAATTAATTCTACATACTCAGCAATCTGGTTGTACACATTCTTATCATTGATGTGTATTTGTTCAAAAGATGGGCTGAAAATATCCCTGAGTAAAGCAACGGTTCTGCCCGTTTCTTCATAAATGAGTGATGCAGGTTTTGCTTTTACCAACTTCTCACTGGTTTCTTCCCATCGCTTGAGCAATGTCTTAAGTTCACCATCAAGTTCAGCTACTTTTTTACCTTCAGCATTTGTGCGAATGATTACACCAAAATTCTTTGGTTTAATACTCTGAACGAGTTGACGTAATCGAGCACGTTCTTCGCGAGACTTTATTTTCTGAGAAACAGAAACCCGTTCAATAAAAGGTATAAGAACCATAAATCGTCCGGCGAAAGAAATCTCGGCTGTAAGTCTTGGACCTTTAGTAGAAATCGCTTCCTTAGCTATTTGTACTAAAATTTCCTGTCCAGGTTTTAGCTTTTCAGAGATAAGTCCATCTTTTTCAATGATGGGTTTCAACTTAACTTTCTGAACTTGAGTAACCTTTTTTTTCTCAACAACTGTTTTCTGAAAATCAACAATTGAATTGAATTCTACCCCTAAATCTAAATAGTGAAGAAAAGCGTCCTTTTTATGTCCAACATCCACAAATGAGGCATTGAGAGCAGGCATAAGTTTTTTAACCTTGCCCAAATAGATATTTCCAACAGCAAAAGATTCATCTTGAGCCTCTTGTTGTAATTCAACAAGTTTTTTGTCCTCAAGAACCGCAATGGTTATCTCTTTTGGTTGAACATCTACTACAAGTTCGCTTACCACAATTTTATTTGTTTTTAATGTTCTTAAGTATAAGCTCTGTTCGTTAAAGGGTGGTGCTCATCACAAGTACCATTCTTTATACAGAAAGAACAAACTTAAATTATTAGTCTTAAGTTTGTTCTTTTGGATAAATTGTCAAAAAAATATAGACTTACTTCTTCTTTTTATGTCTATTTTTTCTAAGTCTTTTTTTCCTCTTATGAACAGACATCTTATGCTTTTTTCTTTTTTTTCCGCTTGGCATTTTAATTCTCCTTTATTATTTGTTAATAGTTTTTACTTGAGCAACAAATGTTTTTGAGGGTTTGAATGAAGGAATGTTATGTTCTGGAATGATGATCGTAGTATTTTTAGAAATATTACGAGCAGTCTTCTGAGCTCTTTTCTTCACGATGAAGCTTCCGAAACCTCTTAGATACACATTTTCATTTTTAGCCAGTGAATCTTTTACAACATCCATAAAAGATTCAACGGTTGCAAGGACAGATGCTTTATCAACTCCTGTATTTTTTGCAATCTCGTTTACAATGTCTGCTTTAGTCATATTGTTAATTTTATAATAATAAGATTGTTATAAGTAATTTTTTGGATTGCAAAGATATAGCTTTTTTTGCAACCTCAAAAATAAAACACATTCAAATTCATATTTTTATTGAAAAAACTTCAACAGAATACTTTTTGATGTAGTTTTGTGCAAAGATAAGAAAAAAATGTCACAAGTCCATAATAATGTTTTAATTAGCTTTGCATTACAAAAATGGTATGAAATAAATAAGAGAGATCTACCATGGCGTAAAACAAAAGATCCATATATAATATGGATATCAGAAATAATCTTGCAGCAAACTCGTGTAAATCAAGGATATGATTATTTCATACGATTCATTAAACGCTTTCCTGATGTAGAATCACTTGCAAGTGCAACAGAAGAAGAGGTTCTGAAAATCTGGCAAGGACTTGGTTATTATTCAAGAGCAAGAAATCTACATACGGCCTCAAAACAGATAGTTACAGAATATAAAGGTGAGTTTCCTAAAAGTTACGATGATATTTTATCTTTAAAAGGAGTTGGAGATTATACAGCAGCAGCCATTGCATCTATTGCTTTTGATCAGCCTTTTGCTGTTGTTGACGGTAATGTGAATAGAGTAATATCCCGATTATTTAGAGTTGATGGTAAAAAAGAAATTACTGTCTTTGCACAATTGATACTCGACCCAAAAAATCCAAGCACACATAATCAGGCACTTATGGAATTAGGCGCATTGACGTGTACACCACAAAATCCACTTTGCCATAATTGCCCGCTCGCCAATTTTTGTGAAGCATACATTAATAATGAAGTCTTAAAATATCCGACTAAGAAAGAATCTCAAAAAATCAGAAACAGATATTTCAATTATTTCCATATAGTCTATGGCGATAATACATTTATAAGAAAACGCAGAGCAAAAGATATTTGGTTAAATCTGTATGAATTTCCATTGATTGAAACAACAGAACAAACTAGTATAATAGAAATTACTGAAAATATGCAATATATGAAACTGTTTGGACTCTTATCACATATAGAACTCATTCAAATCCATTCGATGAAACATATTTTGACTCACCAAATAATATTTGCAACATTCTACAAGATTAAGATACCAACAACTGAGAAGTTTGCAATTAGCAATGATTTTTTGTCAATTAAAGAAGAAGATATTGATAAATATCCCATTTCTAGACTAATACATAAATATTTAGAAAAATGTCAGGAATAAAGACTTCTATTTATGAAATTAATTGCTACATTTGTTGCGATAACAATTTTTAATCTAATTCATTTAATTATTAATTATGTCTGTAAATAAAGTTATTTTAATTGGGAACGTTGGAAAAGATCCGGATATTAAGTATTTCGACAATGACAATGTAAAAGCAAATTTTTCATTGGCAACAAACGATAGAGCTTATACTGCGGCAAATGGTACACAAATTCCCGAAAGAACAGAGTGGCACAATATTGTGTGTTGGAGAGGTTTGGCTCAAGTAGTAGAAAAATTTGTAAAGAAAGGAACAAAAATTTATGTAGAAGGTAAGATACGTTCACGTACATACGACGATTCTAATGGCGTAAAAAGGTATATTACTGAAATTAATGCAGATAATATTGAAATTTTAAGTGGAAGAGATTCACAGTTTGGAGATAATCATGACAGAAATGATTCATCATTTCACGCAGATAGTATGCCAAACAATTTGAGCGAAAATTCAGAGATTGACGATTTGCCTTTTTAAATAATTGATATTAATTTTGCAGGAGAATGTTTTAGCCTCATTTTATGAGTATTAAACATTCTCTTTTGTTTCACTAAATATTCACAACTTGGACCCCGACCCTTTATCTTATTTATTTTTGACAGGATACATATTTCCCATAATTGATCCGGTCACTAATCTGTTATTGCTAGCACTGCTGGTACTACTTATCATTATAAACGTTATTATATCCGGCTCAGAAAGAGCATTATTCTCGATTGAACAAAAAGATCTTGATGCCTGCCGCGCAAGTGACAAGATTAACAAAACACGTATTACACATTTATTAGATGATTCTCAAATGTTGTCTGCCTCCATAAACACCGCATACAACATATTAAATATCAGTATAATAACATTGTGCACATATCTATTAAATAAACTTCCTTCTTTTGCAGAAAAAAGTAACGACTTTGTATTAGAATTAATCATTTCCTTTTTAATAATAATTATCTTTATTGAGATAATACCGAAATTATATACTTCGCAAAATCCGTTGAAATTTGCAAATAGACATATCCGTTTTATCAATGGAATTTATCAAATTACTGGAATATTCATTAAACCATTTATCAAAACATCGGTAAATAAGGCTAATTCATCACTACAACGTAAACATGAAATTTCTATGGAAGACTTGTCTAAAGCACTGGAAATCACCTCTGCAGAAAGTCCACAGGATCAAGAAAAAGACATGCTCGAAGGTATAATCAGATTTAGAGATAAAATAGTTGACGACATTCTTATCCCTAGAACTAATATGATCGTTCTGGATAATAAAAATACATTTAAAGAGGTTATTAAATTTATCGTAGAAGCTGGCTTTTCCCGAATACCGGTTTTTGATGATAGCCCCGATAACATTAAAGGTATTTTATATGTAAAAGACTTGTTGCCTTATCTTCGAAAACCTGACACTTTTAAGTGGCAAACCCTCATCAGAAATGCATATTTTGTACCAGGAACTAAACGAATTGATGACCTTCTAGAAGAATTTCGTACAAACAAAAATCATATGGCTATTGTTGTAGATGAATATGGAGGTACGGCAGGACTGGTTACAATGGAAGATATTTTAGAAGAAATAGTTGGAGATATCAGCGATGAATATGATGAAGATGTTACTACTTATACACTAATGCCGGATGGATCGTATATTTTTGAGGCAAAAACTACTTTAGAAGATTTTATTAAAATCACTAATGTTCCCGAAGAAGATTTTGAAGAAATATCTGAAAATGCTGACACATTAGCTGGTTTGATTCTCGAAATAAAAGGAGATTTTCCTAAAAGGAAAGAAAGTATTGTTTATAACCAAAAATATACATTTCAAACTGAAGAACTGAATAAAAGAAGAATATTAAAAGTTCGATACATTCCACCCACGATAAATGGATAATTAAAATGTTAGAACGAAAAGAATTTTTAGATGACGAAAGCATACTTGGCGTTTGGAAAATTACCGAAACGACAGAGGAACTACTCAATCTTCTTCCGGAATATTTAAAACCAGACGGCATCGATATGCTCAAAAAAATTAAGTCAGAGTCGCGTACCGCCGAATGGTTATCGATCCGAATCATGCTTCATAGCATTTTAGATGAAGAAAAAAAAGTAGAATATAATGAATCAGGAGCACCTTATTTAACCGACAACTCTTACCACATAAGTATTTCACATACAAAGAACTATGCGGTAATCATACTACATCCTACAAAGAAAGTTGGTATTGATATAGAAACCCGATCATCAAGAGTCGAAAAAGTGGCATACAAATTCATCTCAAATAAAGAGAAAATTGACCCTGAAAAAAAAGCTACTCACCAACTGTTACATTGGTCGGCAAAAGAAACTCTTTTTAAAGTTATGGATGAAACGGAGATAGACTTCAAGGAACATCTTTATATTGAACCATTTAAACCTCTAAAAAAAGGAGTAATAAAAGCAGTTGAATATAAAAGCGGTAAAGATAGGAACTTTCTTATTTCGTACGAGGTACATTCGGATTACGTGTTAACATGGACTATAGAAAAATAAATAACGCCTGAAAAATCAGGCGTTACTCATTTATCAGTATAATAATTTCTAATTAAACATTTAGTGATACTCTTTTAAAAATAGTAACGCTCAATTCCTTATCTGTTTGCTTAAGAAACTGTTCAATTGTTAATTTATTATCTTTTACATATTCCTGTTGAAGCAAGGTCGACTCTTTGTAGAATTTCTGTAAAGCGCCTTCTGCAATTCTATCTAACAGATTCTCAGGTTTTCCAGCTTCACGAGCTTTTTCACGTGCAATCTCAAGCTCTTTTTCCTTGATCTCTGCTGGAATATCATTAGGTGTGATAGAAACAGGATTCATAGCTGCAACCTGCATTGCTATATCCTTTCCAACATGCTCATCAACATTAGGTTTGTTAAAACCAACAATAGTAGCTAGTTTATTACCCATGTGAATGTATGAAGTTACAGATGGAGCAGAAATATATTCATAAAAACCTAATTCCATTTTCTCACCAGTTGATGCAACTTTATCGGTAATCAACTGAGAAATAGCACCATTTGAAAGCTTAATTGCCAACAATTCTTCTTTCGTTTGTGGCTTTTGTTGCATTGCTGCATCCAAAATCATCTGAGTCAATTCAATGAAACCGTCTGTCTTTGCAACAAAATCAGTCTCACACTGTAAAGCTACGATCGCTGCAAATTCACCATCGGTAGCTGCAAGTACACAACCTTCTGAAGCATCACGATCTTCACGTTTTGCTGCAACAGCTTGTCCCTTTTTGCGGATGATTTCCATTGCTTTATCAAAATCGCCACCAGCTTCGTTAAGCGCATTTTTGCAATCCATCATTCCCGCACCGGTCATTTTGCGCAAATGTTGGATGTCTGCCATTGTTACTGCCATAATATCTTATCTTTTTTATATTTTAATTATTCTTCTACCTCGTCATCCTTAGCAAATTTGCTAACAACAGCAGCATTCATAGCGTCTTTATCTTCTTTTTTCACGCGTTCCTTTTTCACTGCTTTTGATTTACGCTCTCTGCGTGGTGCCAATGCATTTTCTTCCTCCTGTTCTTCAGCTGCTTGAGCATCTGCCTTTTCAATTTTGCGCTCTTCTAATCCTTCTTTCATGCCGTCGCAAACATATCCAAGAATCATGTCTAACGCTTTTGAAGCATCATCATTACATGGAATAACAAAATCAATGTTTTTTGGATCTGAGTTGGTATCAACAATTCCAAAAACAGGAATACCTAACTTATTGGCTTCTTTTACAGCAATTTGCTCTTTCATTACGTCAATAATGAATACTGCTGAAGGAAGACGAGTAAGATCCTGAATTGAACCTAAGTTCTTTTCAAGTTTCGCACGTTGACGGGTTACTTGTAGTTTTTCACGTTTGGATAAAGTATCAAAAGTACCGTCTTTTATCATCTTATCGATGCTGCTCATTTTCTTAATGGCCTTGCGGATAGTTGGGAAATTAGTCAACATACCACCTGGCCAACGTTCAATAACATAGGGCATATTTACACTCTGAGCTCTGTTGGCTACAATGCTTTTTGCCTGTTTTTTGGTGGCAACAAATAGTACTTTTTTACCTGATTTGGCAATTTGTCTCAACGCAGCGCCAGCCTCTTCGGTTTTTGCTATCGTTTTATAAAGGTCGATAATGTGAATTCCATTACGCTCCATAAAAATATAAGGAGCCATCGCTGGATTCCACTTGCTTTTTAAGTGACCGAAGTGAGCTCCGGTTTCTAGAAGTTGGTCAAATTCTAATTTTGCCATGTTTGTTTTTAATTGTTTAAATTGTTTACTTTCTTTTTCTTCATCGAATCATAAGGTAAATTACACTTAGAATAATAATCCATAAGTGAATAACGTCCTTATGATTTAGATACTAAACATTCATTTTTTACCGGACAAAAACCGGCTATAAAATCGTTTGCGAATATTCTGTTTATAAAGAAAATAACATAAATATACACAAATCGGAATTCCAAAAAATTAACGTTTTGAGAATTGGAATCTTTTTCTTGCTTTTGGTTGGCCCGGCTTTTTACGTTCAACAACACGTGGATCACGAGTCATGAATCCTTCTGCTCTTAAAGCAGATTTATCTTCGGGATTAAATTTAACCAAAGCACGAGCAATACCCAATCTTGCTGCTTCAGACTGTCCTTTGAAACCACCACCATCTAAATTGATTTTGATATCATATTTATCTGCCACATTTAATGTGTTTAATGGTTGCTTTACTATAAACTGAAGGATAGATGAAGGAAAATAATTTTCAATATCACGCTTGTTGATAGTTATCTTGCCTGTACCTTCACTCATGAATACACGAGCTACAGCGGCTTTGCGTCTTCCTAATGCATTTACTACTTCCATCTTTCTTATTTAAGAGAATTAATATCTATTGATTTTGGCTGTTGTGCTTGATGAGGATGTTCAGTTCCATCATACACATAAAGATTGTTTAAAAGAGCGTCGCCTAATTTGTTCTTTGGCAACATACCTTTTACAACTTTTCTAAAAAGTCTGTCCGAACCTTTTTTCATTAGCTCAGCAGGGGTTTGCTCTCTTTGACCTCCTGGATAACCGGTATAACGAAGATAAACACGATCATTCCATTTGTTACCGGTAAGTTCAATCTTGTCGGCATTTAAAATAATCACGTTATCACCACAATCTACGTGAGGAGTAAAACTGGGTTTATATTTACCTCTCAGCAATTTAGCAACTTCAGAGCAGAGACGTCCCAATTTTTGACCGGTAGCATCTACTGTAACCCATTCTTTTTGAGCCGTTTCTTTGTTTACAGAAATGGTTTTATAACTAAGTGTATCCACTTTTGTTTAATTTTTAAATGTTAGTAAATAGTTGATTTGATTCGCTTCCTGCTTTGTCTTGCTAAGGGACAAAAGGCAAATAAAAAGCTATAAATCAAACTTTTAATTGACTTATTTAATAATCGGACTGCAAAGTTACAATATTTCAGTTATTTAGCAAAGGTTTTGACTGTTATTTTTTTGAGTATAAAGCATAAAAGTGCTTTTTTTTCGCTTTTATCATTCATACAAATAATGTACTTTTGCAGAAAATTTTATTTGATGTATAGTTATAAAGAGTTTTTCGCAAGAAACCAACTGCTGCTTGGAACAGATGCAATTGAATCCATCATGACTAAAAAAGTAATACTTTTTGGGGTTGGAGGTGTGGGAAGTTGGTGCGCAGAAGGACTAATAAGAAGCGGATTCATGAATCTGACAATAGTGGATTCCGACAGGGTGGCTCCGGCTAACATAAATCGACAGCTGCCGGCTACAACTCAAACAATTGGACAATTAAAAGTGGACGTGCTCAGAAACAGACTGCTCGAAATCAATCCTGATGCACAAATCATAGCTATCCCGGAAATTTATAGCAAAGAGTCTTCTGATTCTTTTAAACTGGAGACTTACGATTATATTGTGGATGCCATAGACAGCCTGCAACATAAGGCTAATTTACTAGTGGAAGCTAGCAAAACTGATGCTACGGTTTTTTCATCAATGGGAGCGGCATTGAAAACTGACCCACAACAAATTAGGGTTGCTGAATTCTGGAAAGTAAAAGGGTGCCCACTAGGGACTGCTCTACGACAGACTTTTCGCAAAAATGAATCGCCTCACAAAAAAATTATGTGTGTCTATAGCGAAGAAAAAAACACAAACAAGGGCTTTGAAGATGTAAAGGAAAATATTGATGAAATGGGTAGCTTCAAAAAATCTACTATCAATGGTACATTAGTGCACATAACAGCAATTTTTGGTTTCACGCTCTCGGGCTTGGTAGTTCAACATGCTGCTGATAATATATAATACAAGCAGTCATATTCTTGGAATATCATCTGCCTGCATGTATTTTTAAATGTCTTTTTATTTTATTCTGTCAAACCCAAGTCCGTAAACTCCTATAACGGATGCTTGTGAAATAAAAGCTTGCTCATCAATCGATTTGACAATGCGGAAAACAGTATTGGACTCACTCTTTTTTGTCATAATCATCAACACTTTTTGGGATTGTTTAGTATAAAAACCTGAACCTTCCAAAACAGTGCATCCTCTATGCAATTGAATCCCAATCTGAGAGGCTATCTCTTCATGATGTTTTGAAACAATGAGGAACTGAACTGATTGCCTGATTCCATTAAGCACCCAGTCAACACAAGTGGACATAACTGCTATAATAATGATACCCAACACAATAGTCTCAATACTTCGGAAAATAATATATGACGATGCAACAATAACCAGATCGACAATAAGCATAGTCCTGCCTGGAGTAACATTCCTAAACTTGTTGATTATCAACACTATTATATCGGTTCCACCTGTACTTCCATTAACAGACATAACTAACCCGATTCCTGTTCCACCAATAAGTGATCCTATCAAACCGGCCATCAGTGGCTCATTCATCATTATCGGTGTCCAATTGAAAGACTCAAACAGGGCAAGGAATCCCGAAAGGGATACTACGCCGACAATAGTTTTTATCAAAAAGTCGCCACCCAATATCTTAAACGATACAAGCAAAAGCACACTGTTCAATAACAATACAGATAGTGATACTGGAATTTCGAATGCATAATTAAGAAGGACTCCAACTCCTGTAAGTCCTCCCAACACAAACTCGTGGGGTATAATAAATTGTGTTACCCCTAACGAATAGGTGAAAGTTCCGAGCAATATAGTCAGATAGTCTTTCCAGTAAAACTTCTTAAAAGTGACTTGCTTTTGCAATACCATATTAGATTACAATATTTACTACTTTTTTTGGAACAATGATAATTTTCTTTGGAGTTTTGCCTTCAAGCCATTTCTGAGAACTTGCATGCGCCAACACTGAGCTTTCTATTTCTTCTTTTGTGACATCTGCTGCAAATTCTAATACAAATCTTGATTTCCCGTTGAATGAGATTGAATAGGGAAATACATTTTCTTTCAAATAGTCTTCGTTATAATTGATCCATTTTGCATCACAAACAGATGTACTGTGACCTAACTTATGCCATAATTCTTCTGAAATATGGGGTGCAAATGGCGCAAGACATACCAACAAATCGCTTAATATCTGTCTGTTATTACACTTTAATGTGCTTAAATCATTCACACATATCATGAAAGCTGATACGGATGTGTTGAACGAGAAGTTCTCTATGTCAAAAGATATTTTCTTGATGAGCTTGTGCAATACTTTGAGCTCGTCAGGAGAGGGCTCGCTGTCTGATACCGTTAATGTGTCATTCGTATAAAACAGATTCCAGAACTTGCGCAAAAAACGGTGAACTCCGTCTATTCCGTTTGTATCCCAGGGCTTCGACTGCTCAAGTGGGCCCAAAAACATTTCGTATAATCGTAATGTGTCTGCACCGTATTTCTCAACAATATCATCTGGATTCACTACATTGAACATCGACTTGGACATCTTTTCAATAGCCCATCCACAGATATATTTACCGTCTTCAAATATAAACTCGGCTGTTTTATACTCGGGATTCCAATTGCGAAATGCTTCTGTATCAAGAATATCATTATGTACAATGTTCACATCAACATGGATAGGGGTAACATCGTACTGATCTTTCAAGTTTAACGATACAAAGGTGTTTGTGTTCTTGATGCGGTAAACAAAGTTACTGCGACCTTGTATCATGCCTTGATTTACTAATTTCTTGAATGGTTCTTCTTCACAGGATACGCCTAAATCAAACAAGAATTTATTCCAGAAACGACTATAGACTAAGTGACCTGTTGCATGCTCTGTCCCACCAATATATAAATCAACATTACGCCAATATGCATCGGCTTCAACGGAAACTAATGCTTCTTCGTTATGAGGATCCATATATCGTAAATAGTATGCTGATGATCCGGCAAATCCGGGCATAGTATTAAGTTCCAAAGGATAGCCTTCTTCGGTAGTCCAGTTCTTGGCTCGTCCTAATGGGGGTTCTCCGGTTTCTGTTGGTAAAAACTTATCTACTTCGGGTAATTCAAGGGGCAACTTGTCTTCACTCAAAGTATAGGGCATTTCGTCTTTATAATAGACAGGGAATGGTTCTCCCCAATATCTTTGGCGACTAAATATGGCATCGCGTAAACGATAGTTTATTTTTCTATATCCTACTCCTCTCTTTTCTACTTCATTGATAGCTGAGGGTATGGCATCTTTGACTGTTAATCCGTTCAAAAAATCAGAATTCATCATGATTCCTTCTTTGGCATCAAAACTTTCTTCGGATACATCACATCCTTCAATCAAAGGAATGATGGGTAACGAAAAATGTTTGGCAAAGGAATAGTCGCGACTGTCATGAGCGGGTACGGCCATGATTGCTCCTGTACCATAACCGGCTAACACGTAATCTGATATCCAGATAGGAAGGGGCTTACCAGTAAACGGATGAATGGCGTATGAACCGGAAAATACTCCGGTAACTGATTTATCGGAGATGCGTTCGCGCTCGGTCTTCTTTTTGGTTTTCTCTATATATTCCGCAACGGCTTCTTGCTGTTCGGTAGTGGTCATCTGATCTACTAACTCACTCTCTGGTGCCAAAACCATAAATGTTACGCCAAATATAGTGTCTGCACGGGTGGTGAAGATGTCAAAATCGAATCCATTCTGGGTACTGAAATGCATAACGGCGCCCTCGGAACGACCAATCCAATTGCGTTGGGTCTCTTTCAAAGAATCTGTCCAGTCTATCTTGTCCAATCCTTCTAAAAGTCGCTCTGCGTATGCAGAAACACGCAAACACCATTGACGCATCTTTTTCTGCTCAACGGGATAACCGCCTCGTATCGAAAGTCCTTCACTTACTTCATCATTCGCAAGCACGGTGCCGAGTTGAGCACACCAATTTACTATCGTATCACCTAAATAGGCTATGCGATAGTTCATCAATATTTCTTGCTGCTCTTTTTCTGTTTTACTATTCCATTCTTCGGCTGTAAAATCCATTGGCTTAGTACAGGCAACATCCATTCCTTCAGTGCCTTGAGAAGAAAGCACTTCTACAAGTTCTGAAATTGGACGAGCTTGCTTTGCTTGATTGCAATAGTAAGAATGAAACATCTGGATAAAGGCCCATTGGGTCCATTTGTAATACTCTGGATCACAGGTCCTAACTTCACGACTCCAATCGAACGAGAATCCTATTTTATCTAATTGCTCGCGATAACGTGCTATGTTCTTTTGTGTGGTTACAGCTGGATGCTGACCGGTTTGAATAGCATACTGCTCGGCAGGAAGACCGTATGCGTCGTATCCCATTGGATGCAACACATTAAAGCCTTGCAGACGTTTGTATCTTGAAAATATATCTGATGCTATATATCCGAGTGGATGCCCAACATGCAAACCTGCACCGGATGGATATGGAAACATATCCAACACATAAAATTTAGGTTTTTGTGGGTCGATCTCTGTCTTGTATGTTTTATTATCAACCCAATATTGTTGCCACCGTTTTTCTATTTCCCTAAAATTGTATTCCATTTTGCATAATTTAAAACGGTGCAAAGGTAATGAATTTATCTATAATTGACAATTGCTATTCGACTGTCATTAAGCTTGTACTCAACAGTTTTTACTCTTCATACATTTTATCAATTATATCGGCATATTTTTCTGCAACTACTTTACGTTTTAACTTGAGGGTGTTGGTAAGTTCCCCTGAATCAATAGTAAAAGGATTGGGCAATAATGCAAAGCGCTTAATCTTTTCGTATGACGAAAAGGATGCCTGACGCAATTCAATCCTACCATAGAGGAATGAGTTGATTTCGGGATTGGAAATTAACTCTTCACGACTGCTGAATGGGATATTATTATCTTTGGCATATTGTTCCAACGCTTTATAATCGGGAACAATAAGGGCGCTGGCAAACTTACGCTGATCGGCAATCACAGCTAATTGATCAATATATTTGTCTTCACTTAATGCCATCTCAATCATTTGAGGTGCAATATATTTGCCATTGGATGTCTTGAACAAATCTTTGATTCGCTCGGTCATTACAAGGGTGTTGCCTTCATTCAAATAACCGGCATCGCCTGTCCTAAAAAAACCGTCTTCTGTAAATACTTTTGCAGTCTCTTCGGGCTTATTGTAATAGCCTTTGGTCACGGTTCCGCCTTTTACTAATATTTCATTGCCTTCTCCAATTTTTACATCTACTTCTGGCATTACTTTGCCTACGGAGCCTAAACGAAATCCGTAATATGGAAAACAACTTACAGTAGCGGTTGTTTCGGTGAGTCCATAACCGTACATTATATGAATATCTATTGATTGAAGAAATTCGTTGATATTATTTGATAATGGGGCGCCGGCACATGGAAAAAAATTGCCTTTGTCTATGCCTACGGCTTTTTTTACTATACTGTAAACGGTCTTTTTGTATATATGATACTTCAAAGAGTTTCCAAATGGGGGCTTCTTTCCTTCATTCTTGTATTCTAAATTGTGCTTGTGACCGGTTTTATAGGCATCGTTAAACAACCACTTCATTAAGCCTTCGGCGGAATCTATTTTTTCTTTTATTCCGGCATAGACTTTTTCCCAAAATCTGGGAACGGAACTCATTATGGTGGGGTGGACTTGCTTCAACATATCCTGAATCTTTGTCGGATCTTGATTTATCGCTACTGTCATGCCTTTATGAATACAGTAATAGGTCCAGGCTTTTTCAAAAATATGGGTCAATGGCAAAAAACACATCGATACGTCTTTATCGGAACATCGTGTCAAACGGATATCGTGAATCTTCATCGCTGACAAATAATTGGAATGGGTCAGCATAACGCCTTTCGACTCGCCGGTGGTACCACTGGTATAAATAATGGTGGCTAAATCGGTATCTCGTAATTGCTTTAAACGAACATTTACAACGGCAATAGCATTGGAGTTCTCACCGCTGACAATAAAGTCGTCGAAATAAATGGAGGTTGTATCATCTGATTTTATTACGACTTTCCTATCAAAAATGATCATCTTCTCAAGCACGTTGCTCTCTTTTTGAACCAAATAACCATTGTTATACTGAAACTGCTCGCCTACAAATATATATTTCAATTTTGCATCATCCACAATGTATTCTACTTGCGAGGGTGACGAAGTTGCATATAATGGCACCATAACGGCTCTGTTTGCATAAGCTCCAAAATCTGTGTATAAATATTGGGGCATATTTTGAGAATATATGCCAATATTATCGCCGGGCTTAATGCCTATTTCTGACATAGCTCGGGCTGCCATCATTACTTTTTGGGAAAACTCTGTCCAAGAAATATTACTCCACCTCCCTGATTCATCAGGAAACTTGAATGCGGTTTTGTTTTGATATTTTTTTGCTTGTTCGTGAACAAGTAAACCAAGATGATGATATGCCATTTTAATTGAGTTTTGAGGAATAATAATAGTTAGCTGCAAACAAAAGTAATCTATTTTCTCTATTTTGCATGATTCTCTACCGCTTTTCATTTGATTTTACATTTCTATCTGAATTCATTTTCAATAATTAACCACCCTTAACGCGTTAAAGTAACAACAAATAAAACTTTGCAATTAACTTTGTTACCGAAATGAAGTGCCACACAACAATATTGGTTCTGTTGATGCTCATGCTCATAAATGCAACGTGTTTTGCCCAAGCTCAACATTCCCCGGTTACAAATAATGTGACGGGTAAAACAATTGTGCCTAATCCACAGAATGTTTATCCGGCTACTATCATCGATGGAGATACAGTGGCAATGGTTTATTATGGGAATTACATAAAATTCCCGCCTGCAAATTTCCTGACTACAAGAGAACAAAGCTATTATAGCAAACTTGTAAGGGATGTAAAAAAGACTTTACCATACGCAAAGGAAATATCTGCAATCTTACTGGAGACTTACGAATATATTGAAACACTACCGGATGATAAGGCGCGACAAAAACATCTTAACCTGATGAAAGAGCATCTTATAGAGGTATATACTCCTAAAATGAAGAAGTTGACTAAATCGCAAGGGCAATTGTTGATTAAACTGGTCGACAGGGAAACAAACTCTACTTCTTACGACATAATAGAAGCGGTATTGGGTAGTTTCACGGCGTGGACGGCTAATGTCTTTGCTGGGGTTTTTGGAAATACACTCAAGGCGGAATATGATCCTAATGGCGAAGACCAATTGACGGAACGCGTTGTTCTTCTGGTTGAACAGGGGTATCTGTAATCTGACCTTTTCATTCTCTTAATTGTGTACCTCCCTTTCTTTTATAATTTTATTACTGTCGAATAAACACTCAACGTTAACCAAAGTTAAAGTAGCTAAATATCCAACTTTTCATGCAACGTTTTCTATTTTTCTGTATCTACTAAATAAATATTAATTCTGATAAATTTTATTACGTATATGAAAAAACAGTTATTTTTAATAGGGTTACCTCTTTTGATTATTTTATTTTCTGCATTTTCGTGTGATGATCGCAACGACAATTCATTAGGGGATTTTCAAATAAGAATCGCTACAGTTGTAAGCGAAAATGACAATAAGTATTCTTTGATTTTAGACAGTGGTATAAAATTAATACCAAAAAACACTGAAATTGGATATAAACCTGTCGATGGACAACGAGTTTTCATAAACTTTACTATTCTTGGAGATGATGATGAAGGGTACATTTACTTTATAAGAATTAATGATATCTGGAATATTCTTACGAAAAATACTATCATTCTAAATGAAAATAATGCGGATAGTATTGGAAACGATCCGGTGGCAATAGAAGATATATGGATCGGAAGCGATTATCTTAATGTGGACTTCTTGTTCAATTATGGGGGAATCAGACCTCATGCTATAAATTTAGTGGAGAACAAAATGGCTTCACAGATTGATGACGGAAAAGTATACTTGGAATTTAGACATAATTCATACTTTAGTGGGTCTTCACAATTGTATAACGGACTGGTTTGCTTTAACCTGAAACCGTATCGAAAAAATGACGCGGACTCAGTAGCAATTTCTGTAAAAGTACAGGAATGGGGTGGCTCAAGAACTTATAATATGACATATAAATATAATGATGCTGCACTTCAAAATGCTGTTACAAAAACAACAATCCCGAATGTCTCATCAAATGAATACTATTAAAAAAAACCAAACACTTTAATTAGTTCTATTTCTTATATGACTTTTTGATTTTCCACAATCGGAAGCCTTCTGTGAAGATAGCTTCCGATTTTTTTATTGTTGACTTATACCTTAATAACCTAAATTACATGTTTTTAAATATAAGTTTATAATTAATATAGAAACTGGCTGTCTTTATATTCCAATTTAGACTCGATAAAGGTCTTAAATTGCTCAAATTTATCAGTATATAAATCGTTGTTTTCAAAAACGAGTAAAGGAGTTTTTAAATTATCTCTATGTAGCAATAACAAATAATTTTTATAGGTAGTATAGCCTCCGAACATGCTCCAGGCATATTGGAAGTGTTTTTCGTTGTCCCAATACTTTAAAGAATCTTCCGAAAGTTCATATATGCAATTCATCTTTTCTTTTTCGTATCGGTCGGCTATTGCACCGATAAGTTTATCTTGTTTTATCTGCGATGATTTTCGCCAGATGAACAGAAGCAAAACAAGGAACGCATAGAATGCAGCTAAAATCAGAAAAAAATAATCGGACATATCGTTAAGATAAAATAATATGCCGCTAATTAAAAAAATAACTGCGAATGTAGATGTACCTTTGAGCGTGCGTTTGTTCTTTTTCCACAACAATTGCCAAATGAGTTTCTGTTCCCTTTTAAAAGTTTCTTTGTCGTAAGAAAATTCTATCCGTAAGTTTTCCATATTATACGATTCATTTGATACCAATTTTATTTATATATCTGGTCGCTTATCAATGTTTTGGTAAATTTTCTTACAAATATAGTATAGTGAAATATATGTTCAAAATATATTCCCGCCTATAAATCAGTTATACCCCCGAAGAACAAAAATACCCCGTGTGTGAAAAAGGGTGTAGGGGGGGGGAGGGTTTGCATGAGAATCGCTATTTTTTTAAAATAATGCTCCCCTTTGCATATTTTTATGTAGATCATGATTTAAGACAATAATAAAGGCAGCTGATCCTCTTGATTTAACTGCCTTTTTTTAAAATGCTTTTATAAAGGAATAAGACTATTCAACTTTCTCCCAACTTTCCGTGTTTTGAATTTTTCGTTCATTATCAAATTCGAGATATCCCGAAAAATTCAACATTTTTCCTTTTATTTCAACATTATAAATTCCTTTCTTTCAATCAAGATTCTAAACGAAGCCAGAAATATTTAACTTCCTTTAATCTCCCTTAACATCCTTCACCTCCCACGCAGCTCCGATGCAACTCCGACCATGGTCTTACTCAACCATCAGCAAAAACCGAAAAAAAAGTTAACAATAATTAACCATCACGACAGTTAATCGATCAGAGTCACCGTATTCATCTTCGGATTTTCAAACTCATCGGGAGCTGTTTTTTGCGCTGTCACGGTTATTGAACTGAAATCTTGCACAAAGTGGGTGAACATGGTCTCACTATGGTTTGTTTGTAGCAAATGTTCTTTTTGTGCAATTTATTATGTAAAAATGTGTCTCATTGTTGTTTAATTAGAATTCTCTCTTCAATGGCTATCTAATTGTCATAAGTACACTTAACACATAAAATGCAATCGTTTGCACTGGGTAATAGTGCGATTAACAGATTTTTTGCTTATATTGCAATGTTTAAAATCTAATTTTGTATGGAAGAGTAAATAAATAGTACTGAATGAAAGGCTTTTAATCTTTTAATATGGTACGGGATTATTTAAATCTGAACTAAAGGAGAAATTATAATTAATCAGTTAATCTAATTAGCAAATGTATTTAAAATCAAAATCAAGCATGAATGCTTTCCTGATAACATTGTTGTCGGGACTGCTATGGATTATGTCGGCTAGCGCCCAAACGGGTTCGCCGATAGATGTGCGTGGTACTGTAAAGGATATTGCCGGCGACCCAATAATCGGCGTCAATGTTTTATTGCAGGGAACAACTACAGGTACAGTTACCGATTATGATGGTAACTTTATATTGAAGGCTCCCTCAAACGGGGTGCTGGAATTGAGTTACATAGGGTATAAGTCGCAAAATGTTCAAATCAACAACCAAACTTTCATCCAAATAGTATTGGAAGAGGATACTGAAATTTTGGAAGAATTGGTGGTAATTGGCTATGGTACAGTTAAAAAGGATGATGCTACAGGATCTGTTGTTGCAGTAGATGCAACAAAAATAAACAGAGGCTTGGCTACTTCTCCTTCTGATCTGTTGGCTGGACAGGTGGCTGGATTGAGCGTGATCTCTGCTGGTGGAGCTCCGGGGTCTTCTGCAAATATTCGTATTCGTGGAGGTTCTTCAATGTCGGCAAGTAATGATCCTTTGATCGTAATCGATGGCGTACCGGTGGATAATACTTCTGGAGTAAGCGGAATGTCTAACCCTCTAAGCACTATAAACTCTAATGATATTGAAACATTTACTGTGCTCAAAGATGCTTCGGCTACGGCTATTTACGGTTCACGTGCTTCTAATGGGGTAATTATTATTACAACCAAAAAGGGACAAATGGGAAAGATGAAATTGGCTTATAATGGTAACTTCTCAGTAAGCTCAAGAACTGGATCGGTCGACGTAATGGACGCTCCTACTTTTAGAAATTATGTTATCAACTCATTTGGCGAAGATAGCCAACAGGCAGCTGCATTGGGTAACACGGTAACAAATTGGCAGAATCAAATTTTTAGAGTGTCTGCAAGTACCGACCATAACCTAAGTGCTTCTGGTAGCGTGGGAAAAATTCTTCCTTATCGCGTATCGGCAGGATATACAAACGAAAATGGTATCCTTAAAACATCAAATCTGGAAAGATTCACAGGAAGCGTAAATCTTAATCCTTCTTTCTTCGATAATCAGCTAAAAGTGCAATTGAACGCAAAAGGTATGTACATCACTAACCGCTTTGCTGATCAGGGGGCAATCAACTCGGCAACGCAATTTGACCCGACAATGCCTGTGTATTCACAAACTGATTCTCCTTACGGAAATGGATATCACATGACGCTCCGACCAGCAGGAACTCCAATCGATATCGCATTGGCTAACCCTCTGGCAATACTGGAACAGAAACACGACAATTCAAAAGTATATAGAAGCATTGGAAATCTTCAACTTGACTACCTTCTACCTTTCCTCGAAGGACTTAGAGCTAACCTCAACATGGGTTATGATATTTCTAAGAGTAATGGGGATGTGATTATTGAAGATAACTCACCAATGACCTACACTTGGGGAAACTACAAATCTGGATGGGGAGAAAACTCTACTTACAGCCAAAATAAAAGAAATACGTTATTAGATTTTTATCTGAATTACAACAAAGAGGTTGGTGTTAACCGATTTGACCTGATGGGTGGCTATTCTTGGCAACATTTCTACAACAAAACAGAAAATACTTATCCATACTCGGCTGCAAAGGCTACTGAAACTGGTAATATGTTTTATAAAGATGGTAACGAATACGCGTCGGAAAGCTACGTAATCTCTTTCTTCGGACGTTTTAACTACTCTCTTCTGGATCGATATCTGCTCACTCTAACGCTTCGTAACGACGGTTCTTCTCGATTCAGCCCGGACAACAAATGGGGACTTTTCCCATCGGCTGCATTCGCATGGAAAATTATTAATGAACCTTTCATGGCGGGTGCTGAAAACGTAATGTCCGACCTGAAACTGAGACTGGGTTATGGTGTTACCGGACAACAGAACTTGGGCAGTGGCGACTATCCTTGGATGGGACGTTACAGCTATAGTCAGGCTGGGGCTAATTATTTCTTCGGCGACCAAATGGTACCGCTAATTCGACCATTGGCTTATGATCAGAATCTTAAATGGGAAGAAACAGCTACATATAACGCTGGACTTGATTATGGCTTCCTTAATAATCGAATCAATGGGGCTGTTGATGTTTATTATCGCAAAACTACCGACTTGCTCAATACTGTTGGAATTGCTGCTGGAACAAATTTCAGTAACCAATTACTTACAAATGTAGGCGAACTTGAGAACAAAGGTATTGAATTTACAATCACCGGCAGACCGATTGTAAGCAGGGACTGGAACTGGAACCTGAGCTACAACGTTACGTATAATCAGAACCGTATCACTAAACTGACTATCAATGACGACCCAAGTTATGTGGGTGTTCGTTTTGGTGGAATCGATGGTGGAACGGGAAACAATATTGCTATACATAGCGTAAACTACCCGGCTAACTCATTCTATGTGTACGAGCAGGTATATAACCAGGCTGGCAAACCACTTGATGGTGTTTATGTAGATCAAAATGCTGATGGAGCAATCAACGAACAAGATCTTATTGTTTATAAAAACTCTGCACCGGATGTATTCATGGGCTTTTCTTCACAATTATCCTATAAAAGGATTGATTTCAATTTCTCTTTAAGGGCTAATATTGGTAATTATGCTTATAACAATATTCAATCTAATCGCGAATCAAAGAATACAACTTATGACCCGTCTGGTTGGCTAAAGAATAGAGTAAATAGCGCTACATATACTAATTTTGATGCAGTACAATATCAATCAAGCTATTATATTCAAAACGCTTCATTCGTAAAAATGGACAACATCTCTTTAGGGTATAATTTTACTCATATCCTAAAAAATAATCAATCTGGAAGAATCCATTTTACTGTACAAAATCCGTTTGTTATTACCAAATATGCTGGACTTGATCCCGAATTTACCAATAATGGTATTGACAATAATATCTATCCGCACCCACGAGTTTTCATCTTGGGACTTAATTTAAATTTTTAATACTTGATAATTATGAAGACAGTTAAAACATATACAGTTTTATTTATCGTCGCATTCAGCTTGTTGGTCACCGGACTCACTTCCTGCCTCGACGATTTGAATACTATTCCTCTCGACCCGGAGGAACTGGTCTCGGATGTAGTTTTCGGAGATGAAATAGGTCCATACCAAGAACTGTTGGCCAAAATCTATGCAGGTATGGCCATCAGCGGTAACAGTGGTGGTGATGGCGATCCCGATGTTGCTGGTGTGGATGGCGGCAGCCAGGCATCTTTCCTTAGAGGTCTGTGGAATCTTCAACAATTACCTACCGACGAAGCACTCTGTGCATGGAATGATGTGGGTATCCCTGACCTGAATTACATTACATGGACTTCAAGTAATGTTTTCATTAAAGGATTTTATTATCGTCTGTACTACCAGATAAATCTTGCAAATGCTCTACTCAGAGAAACTACCGAAGATAAACTAACTTCAAGAGGGGTAAGCCAATCTGATCAAGATAAAATAAAAAGCTATCGTGCCGAAGCTCGTTTCTTGCGTGCACTTTCTTACTATTATCTTCTGGATATGTTTAGAAATGTTCCTTTCGTGAACGAAGATAGCCCGGTTGGAAGCACTCTGCCTCCACAAATTATGGCTGCAGATCTTTTTGACTATATCGAAAAAGAACTCATTGAATGTGAACCTGACATGCTTGACCCAATCGTTGGTTACGATACATCAAACTACGGACGCGCACATAAAGCAGCCAACTGGTCACTTCTCTCACGTTTATATCTGAATGCTGAAATCTACACAGGACAACAAAAATATACCGAGAGTATCACTTATAGTAAAAAAGTTCTTACTCAAAGCTATCAACTTGATCCTGTTTACGCTAATGTCTTTAAGGCTGATAATCACAAATCACCTGAAATGATTTTCCCTATCCGTTACGAAGGTGAAGATACACAAACTTGGGGTGGAATGACATTCTTATTAAGTAGCACAGAACCTTCCGACTTGCAAGCTGAAGTGAATGCTGTTGGCGCATGGCAAGGTAACCGCGCTACAAGTGCGATACTAAAGACTTTTGAAAGGGAATATCAACATCAAACAGATAACCGTTTCTCAATGGTTCGTATCGACAAAACAAAGAATTATGAAATTACTGATCCTTCTCTTTTCACCGACAATGGAATTCCAGTGGTTAAATTCTACAATAGAAACAGTGATGGAACCTTGCCTCCAAGCAATATTGCATTTACTGATTTTCCTCTCTTCAGATTGGGAGAAATCTATCTTAATTATGCCGAAGCAGTATTAAGAGGTGGTACCGGAGGTGATGCTGCAACAGCGTTACAACTTGTGAACAATCTGCGTAAACGCGGATATACCGATGATACTGCTGCAACAATTATAGCGGGTGAACTTACATTAAATTATATATTGGACGAAAGAGGACGTGAGTTTTTCTATGAAGCTCAGCGTCGTACAGATCTAATTCGTTTTGGAAAGCTTACGGGATCTTCATATCTCTGGCCTTGGAAAGGAAATGTAGCAGAAGGTAAATCAGTTGCTGAACATTTTAATGTATTCCCTATTCCTGCTGACGATATGGGTGCAAATGAGAATCTTAAGCAAAATACGGGATATTGATTGGTCATTAATGAATTATTAAACAAGAAATGATGATGAAAACATATAAAATCATAGTATTACTAGCCTTTCTGGGACTCTTATGGTCGTGCCAGGAAGATGAGAAAGTTGTACTGCAGCAACCGGACAGTTTTGTTCTAAATGTACCAAAATATGCATCTGGTATTTACGACTTGAAAAATACGGAAACTATCGAGTTTACAACCTCTCAACCAAATTATGGGTTTACGGCTGCAGCAAATTACAGCGTGGAAGTTTCACTTAATCAAGACTTTTCTGAAGCAGTGAGTCTTCCGGGAACTTATACTACTGCAAAATTTAATATCAATGCTGCCGATCTGGCTTTAGCACTGGTTGGTATGCTTGGCATCACAGATGAAAATGATTATCCTACTGAACCACATCCACTATATGTGCGACTTTCTTCTGAACTTAATGCAAAGCATGATGGAGCAGTAAAATCAAACATTATTACTCTTCCTAAGGTCAAAGGTTATTTCGCACTCGATCCGATGGTTATGCCGGAAAACATGTACATCATTGGTAACGTTGCTGGTAACTGGAGTTGGGACGGAGCTACAAAGATGGTACCGGTATGGGGAACCCCGGGAAAATTCTGGGCAATTCAATATCTAGGAAAGACTGACGGAGGCGATAATGCTCAAATCAAGTTTAACTCTGCAAAAGCATGGGACGGCAATGAGTTTGGTTATGCAAATACTGAAATAAATGTAAATGGTACAGCTGATCCTGCTACATCTGATGCAGGAGGAAATATCGGCATTGGTAATCCAGGTTGGTATATCGTGGTTGTGACAACTACAATAAATGGACGATCCTATGAATATGCAGTAGATTTCTACCCACCAAATGTACAACTACAAGGACAAACTGCAGGTGGTAACTGGGATACATCTGATGAGAAATATCGCTTTACTGTACCAGCTCTCTCTATAGGTGCAGATGCCTCATTTGTATCTCCCGCATTCACAAATACAGGAGAAGTTCGCGCTAGCATCAAGCTTCCTGGACATGAGTGGTGGCACACTGAATTCCTGGTATTCGATGGAATATTTGTTCCACGCGGAGCTGGCGGTGACCAAGATCGAATAACAGGAAATGCTGGACAAAAACTGTATATAAACTTTACCAAAAATACCGGTAAAATAGAATAATTGCTCTAACCAGGAAACCTCTTTCAATAGAGAGAGGTTTCTTACATAAAAATATCACTATGAATCATAAAATATATCTTTTTGTAACGCTGCTCTTAGCTATACTATTCAGTGCATGTGATGATGTCTATGATCATGT
Source organism: Bacteroidales bacterium UBA5287 (assembly GCA_002411345.1). GTDB lineage: Bacteria > Bacteroidota > Bacteroidia > Bacteroidales > Dysgonomonadaceae > UBA5287. The sequence goes on from DHSL01000025.1 coordinate 91,721, forward strand.
ATCCGCACCACCACAAGCATATGATCAAGAAGCAGCACAAACGGTAAATGGATTTACATTTACTTTGGGATCGGGACTTTCTTCCGCAGTAGTTTTAACAGAGGAGAATCTGGAGAATGAAACTAAGCTTGAGGCCATCAAAACAACTGCTACACCAGCTATGGCCGAAGGAGCAACAGTCAAGTTCATTGTAGAAGCTTCCAAAACAGCCGATTTCGCAACAACAATAGTATTACCTTCCGTTAGTAATCAAAGTATTGCTACCATTAGTGCTGTCGATTTAAACGAGGTTGTTAAGAGCCTTTATGGAAAAGCACCAAATGCAAGAACGATCCATTTACGTGCAACATACTATATAGTTGACGGCACCTCATCTACTCAGATGCCAGATCGAGTGACATTTAATCCTATAACCGTAACGCCAGTTGGTCCTGTTATTGAGACCGGGTATTATTTAATTGGTGATATAAATGGATGGAACATTGGAAATCTAAATGATTACAAATTCAACCACAGTGGTAAAGATGTATATGAAGATCCTTTCTTCACAATATTGGTTGAAAACGTTACAGGTTATTTCAAGATTGTACCAAAATCGAGTAAAGATGCAGCTTCTTGGGATGGTGTATTAGGTAATCCTATAGATGGAAATACTGAATTATCAGGTGACATCATTCTTAAAGATGCGCAAGCAATGCGTGTTACTGAGCCGGGATGGGTAAAAATCACCCTAAACATGATGGAGTATACCTATTCCATTGAAATTATCGGTGAAATGAACTTAACGCTCTATGTTCCTGGCGGTCACCAAGGATGGAGTCCTGCAACGGCCCCCACTCTATATAGTAGAAATTTAAACTTTATTTATGATGGATACGTGTACTTTAGCACCGCAGGAACTGAGTTCAAGTTTACCTCAAAACCTGGTTGGGATGGTATCAATTATGGAAATGGAGGTGACGGCACATTATCTACTGACGGAGGAGCCGGCAACCTAACTGTTAGTGAACCTGGTTATTACAAGTTAACTGCTGATCTCTCGGGATCACCTTACAAATATTCAACAGTCAAGACTGAATGGGGATTAATTGGTAACGCAACAACAGGTGGCTGGGACGCTTCCACTCCGATGAGCTTTGATCCTGCAACAGGATTATGGTCAGTTACAACATCACTATCAGCAGGCGAGATGAAATTCCGTGCCAATAATGGTTGGGATATCAATCTTGGTGGTGCTTTGAGTAATCTTGGTTACGGTGGTGATAATATACCAATATCAGAAGCAGGGGCATACAAAATCACCCTTGATCTATCAAACTCAAAGAGTTATAAGGCGACAATTGTAAAACAATAAACCATTAATCAAAAAAGCGCGGCCTAAAAACCGTGTTTTTTTGGCTATTATAGCTTAAAAAAGCATCGACGATGAAAAGAACAATCATAATCTGTTTATCTCTCATAATGATCTGCTTACTCTCATGTAATCAAGTAGAAGAAGAAAACAAGGTTGAAAGTTCTTTTGCTCATGGTGCAGATATCAGTTGGCTTCCACAGATGGAAGCCGGAGGTTACATCTTCTACAATGACAAAGGCGATGCCGAAGATTGTTTCAAGATACTCAAAGATCATGGTATCAATGCCGTACGTTTGCGCACATGGGTAAATCCATCAACTGATCCTCACAGTGGTCACTGTAGTGCCGAAGAAACAATTGCCTTAGCTCAACGTGCAAAAAACTGGGGAATGCGTGTAATGATCAATTTTCATTACAGCGATAGTTGGGCAGATCCCGGGAAACAGAACAAACCCAAAGACTGGGAAGGTCTCGACTTCAATCAATTGAAAAAAGCATTACATGAATATACCAAAGAAGTAATGAAAGGATTGAAGGATGCAGGTGTTACACCTGAATGGGTACAAATAGGAAATGAGATCCCTGCCGGGATGATTTATCCTGACGGGCACACCGACAACTGGTCACAGTTGGCAGAACTTATCAATGAAGGATATACTGCTGTTAAAGAAGTTAATCCCGATACAAAAGTAATACTTCATGTAGATCAGGGCAATAATAACGAACGATTTCGTTGGTGGTTTGACAATGCTTCGAAGTACAATGTAAAATATGATATCATTGGGATGTCCTTTTATCCCTATTGGTTAGAAGGAAAACCCGACTATAAAGAAATCATAAACGATCTTGGCTATAATCTGAAAGATATGACCGATCGTTATAAAAAAGAAGTAATGGTAGTAGAAGTGGGAGGTGAAGACAACAAACCTCAAAACACCTATGAAATGTTGCGTGCAGTTATTGAAAATGTAAAAGCCGTGCCAAATAATAATGGACTTGGCGTTTTTTATTGGGAGCCAGAGGGAGCCCGTTCGTGGAGTCATTATGCACTTAGTGCATGGGGTGATGACGGTCGCTCGACCAAAGCACTCGATGCTTTTATTGATTAAGATTACGAGTCTTGATTCGCATTATGATTCGTGCTTTCAAACAGTTATTGTGTGCATAAATGAAAACAATGTAAGACCTGATATTCAGTAGTTTTCGCACTAACATGTTACATGATATAATAACAAAACAGATAAAACAAAATGAAAAAACTAATTACACTCTTATTCTTTACATTACTATCAATATGGGTATTGCAAGCCCAGCAGATAAAAGTCGACCCTGCTTTCTGGTGGAGCGGAATGGAAGAAACAGAATTACAATTAATGATTCACAGCGAAAACATTGCCGATTACACACCTACCCTTTCGACACAAGATATTAAGATAAAAGAAGTAGTAAGACTATCAAGTCCGAATTACCAAATTATCTATTTAGATATAACAAATAGTAAACCCGAGAAATTTGACATATTGTTTACCAACGGTAAGAAAAAGATAACGTACAATTATGAGTTAAAAGCACGCGATCCAGAAAGAAAAAACATACAAGGATTCAGTTCATCCGACGTGTTATATCTGATAATGCCCGACCGATTTGCGAATGGCGATCCATCTAACGATGAAATAGTTATGAACATGCCTTATAAAGTCAACAGAGAAGACCCAAGTGCACGTCACGGTGGAGATTTGAAAGGGATATCCGATCACCTAGACTATCTATCCGATTTGGGAGTCACTGCAATCTGGTTGAATCCCGTATTGGAAAACGATATGGAAGGAGGATCATACCACGGTTATGCAACCACGAACTATTATCGAGTAGATCCACGTTTTGGAACAAACGAAGACTATGTTAACCTGATTAAGCAATCACATGATAAAGGAATGAAAGTCGTAATGGATATGATTTTCAACCATTGTGGCAGCGATCACCCCTGGATGAAAGACGTACCCTCGTCGGATTGGTTCAACAACCTCGATAAATATGTTCAAACTTCACATATGAAAGAAATGTATTTTGATCCATATGCATCAGAGTACGACAAGAAAAAGATGACCGACGGTTGGTTTGTTCCCACCATGCCCGACCTCAATCAGCGTAATCGTCATGTAGCTAAATACCTTATTCAGAACAGTATTTGGTGGATAGAATATACGGGCGTAGACGGTATCCGTCAGGACACCTATCCATACGCAGATTACGATATGATGATTGATTGGTGCGTGGCCATTAACAAAGAATATCCAGATTACAATATTGTTGGTGAAGCCTGGTTGAACAACACCATTGGGACAGCCTTCTGGCAGAAAGACAGCAAGTTGAACAACGGTAAAAACACCCAATTAAAATCAGTAATGGATTTCAAATTTATGGGATTAGCCCACACCGCATTCTTTGAAGAAACAGGAGAATGGAATGGCGGTCTTCATGGAGTTTGGGACCACATGACCTATGATTTTGTCTATCCAAACATCAATAATGTGTTGAGGTTTCTTGACAATCATGATACAGACAGATATTTAAAAGAATTTCCAAGTGACCTATCAGGTTGGAAACAAGGCATTACATTTCTTTTAACTATGCCCGGAACCCCTCAAATCTATTATGGAACAGAGCTATTGATGAATGGCAACAAAAGTAAAAACGATGGATATATCCGCATGGATGTTCCCGGAGGATGGCCCGGCGACAAAGTAAATCAGTTCACGCGTGACGGTCGCGATCCTCTTCAAAACGAAGCATTCGACTTTCTGAGCACACTGCTTAAATGGCGTCAGGGCAACGTTATTATTGCCAAGGGTAAGATGAAACATTATGTACTTCAAAAAGGCGTATATGTATTTGAACGATATTTAGGAGATAAAAGTGTGTTGGTAATCATGAATGGTCAATCAAAAGATGTAGAGATCAGTTTAGACAGATATGTCGAATCCATAAAAGGTAAGACCAGTGGTAATGACATCTTGACAAACAAACAGATAACATTAAACGATTCATTGAAACTAACGTCAAAACAAATGTTTATACTTGAATTGTAAACCACAAACTCAAACCATTGCAATGAAAAAAATATCCGAAGTAGTTATTCTCTTATTCATTCTTTTGACAGTAGGATGCAAATCCGATTTGCCAGAACCTCAACCCGAGCCAAAGCCCATTGAGATTAAAGAAGGATTAAACTATTCCAGTAAATCCCCAAATGCCGATTCGACTTTGACCATCACTTTTAAAGCAGCAAGCAGCTCACAGCTATTCGGTTATACCGGTGATGTTTATATTCATATAGGAGTTGTACAAGAAGGGACATGGATGTTTGTTCCTGCGGAATGGAATCAAAACCTTGCCAAGTGCAAGATGTTGAAAAAAGACACCAATGTATGGAGTATAACATTAACGCCAACTATCAGACAGTGGTTTAATTCCGGGACAACCCCAATCAACAAGATTGGCATAGTAATTCGCAGTTCAGACGGCACCAAGAAAGGCATTACAGACGACTCCTTTGTTACTGTCACCGATACAAAGTATAAGCCATTTGAACCAGCGGCGGTAAAAAACGCCCCCCTTCCGTCCGGAGTAAAAGAAGGCATTAATATCATTAACAACAATACAGTCACGATGGTATTATATGACAAAGACAAGTATGGTGGTCGCAAGAATTTTGCACATATAGTCGGCGACTTCAATAACTGGACTTTAAGTAACGATGACAAATCTCAAATGTGGCGAGATGACAATTTCGGTTGTTGGTGGATCACCATTACCGGACTTGATCCAACCAAAGAATATGCATTTCAATATTATGTCGGCACCCAAGGCGGCGAAACCATTCGATTAGCCGATGCTTATTCCAGGAAGATACTTGATCCGAGTAATGACAAATACATTCCGGCAAGCACATATAACGAAAATATGACATATCCCGCACAAGGAGCAGTCGGCATAGTATCAGTATTCAAAATTCAAGAAGACAATTATAACTGGAAAGTCCCTAATTTTCAAGCACCACAGGTCGACAATCTGATAATCTATGAATTGCTGTTTCGTGATTTCTCCAGTACCGGAGATATCAATGGCGCTATGTCGAAGTTAGACTATTTAGAATCACTGGGAGTAAACGCCATTGAGTTAATGCCCATTCAGGAATTTGACGGAAACGACAGTTGGGGTTACAATCCAGCATTCTATTTTGCTATGGACAAAGCATATGGAACTGACAAGATGTATAAAGACTTTATTGACGAATGTCACAGACGAGGCATTGCCATCATTCTTGATGTTGTTTACAATCATGCCACCGGTGCAAATCCATTTGCCAAGCTCTATTGGGATACAAGTAAGAACAAGACTTTGCCCAATAATCCATATTTCAATGTAGATGCGCCCCATCCATACAGTGTTTTCCATGATTTCAATCACGAATCACCGTTAGTTCGCAAGTTTGTGAAACGCAATCTTGAATTCCTATTAGAAGAGTATCATGTTGACGGATTCCGGTTTGACCTATCAAAAGGATTCACACAAAAAACAAGCACCGAATCCACTGCAAGTAATTATGACGCAAGCCGCATTGCCATTTTGAAAGATTATAAAGACGCCATTAAGTCCGTCAATCCTAATGCCCATGTCATTTTGGAACATTTTGCAGACGACGTGGAAGAAATAGAGTTAAGTAATTCAGGGATGATGGTATGGAGAAATGTAAATTGGTCATATTGTCAATCAGCGATGGGATACAGTAGCGAGTCCGATTTTTCTCGCACATATTACAAAACCTCATCACGGCCTGCGAACAGTTTGATAAGCTATATGGAAAGTCACGATGAAGAACGAGCATCCTTTAAGCAATCAGCTTATGGCATCGGCATTTTGAAAACCGATTTATCAGCCCGGATGTTACAATTAGGCACTAATGCAGCATTCTTTTTGACCGTTCCCGGTCCCAAGATGATTTGGCAATTTGGAGAACTAGGCTATGACATATCTATAGATGAAAACGGTCGCACCGGCAAGAAACCCGTCAAGTGGGAATATTACGACGTACCCCAGCGTAAACAATTGTATACCACCTATTCCAAGTTAAACAACTTGCGTAAATCCCATCCCGAGTTGTTCCTTTCTACGGCCAACATGACATGGAGTGTATTACCAAGTAACTGGGAACAAGGTCGTTTTCTTACTCTATCCTCATTTGGTAACAGTAAGCGAGTTGTAGTTATTGGTAATTTCAAGAACAATGAAATCACCACTACTGCCACTTTCCCAAGTACCGGAACATGGCAAAACGTAATGAATTCCGCTGATTCGTTGATAGTCACAACACCCAGCATGACTATTACCGTTCCAGCAAACAGCTTTAAGATATTCACAACATTCATACCTTGATAAATTCATGAGTTATTTATCTGAAGAAGGCTCGTCTTTAATAGACGGGCCTTCTTTTATTTTATCTGGATATTAAAATCGATATAAAACATTTGTGAACAATGATATTAGATTTAATTTTATTAATATATCTCGATATTTAAGTCGACATTCTCAGATTCAGTTTGTGAAATTGTGTAAATTTACTTTAATTATAGCTTAGTGTTCAATGGTAATATTGAGAGAATATAGTAGAAAAATGGTCGAAAACATATAAAACTTTAGTAAGACCATAGTGAGAGGTAGACGAGACCATTATTATTGGAGTTATGTTAGATTAAAAAAGGAGGAAATACAATGTTAATAAACCAAAATTATATATTACAATTTTGAACATGGTAATAAAAGATTATATTTGCACATGACATATATCTTCAAATAAAAGAAATAATCATCAAATCGATAAAATGTTCAAGAGAATTATCCCCCTCATTCTGTTAATTACGATACTGGGAGCCAGTAGTGAAAAGTCGTCAAACGTAATATCCTTCAATCAATTTGGCGGCAAAGCCAACAGCAAAGAAAACGCTTCAGTAGTCGCAGTAAGACTGATAGAATTTTTGCAATCGCGTGATGCCAGCACCCCATTAACAGTAAAATTTCCCAAAGGTCGTTATGATTTTTACGAAGACGGCGCCTTTGAAAAAGTCTATTATATTTCGAACCACGATCAGGTGAACCCTAAAAAAATTGGATTTGCCATTGAAGATCTCAGTAACATAACTATTGACGGTCAAGGTTCCGAGTTTGTTTTTCACGGTCGTATGATCCCGTTTGCATTACTCAACAGCAGTAATATCACCCTCAAGAATTTCTCTATCGACTATGAAGTACCCGCGCTTCGTCAATTAAATGTGTTAGAAGTCGACAAAGTCAACAATAAAGTTATTGTTGACATTTCCCCAAAGAACAACTATCGCGTTGACAATAATAAACTCATTCTTTTAGGCGAAACATACGAATTAGAGCCTGTTTCATCGATGGGATTTAGAGAAGACAAGCGTTTAACATATAAGCGAGGCGATTTGAGTTTCAACCCAAAAACCGTGAGTGAGATAGCCCCCAACAAATTCATTCTCAAGGATTGGTATCAAATAAACGAGACAACGCCAGGCGAGAGATTTGTATTAAGATCCTATTACCGTCCCACCCCAGGAGTATTTGTGAGCGAATGCCTCAACACCGTTTTGAAAAACGTGCAAGTTCATTATGCCGAAGGAATGGGATTGATAGCTCAGATGAGTGAAAACATTACGTTGGACCGATTCAGTGTATGTTTAAAAGGCAAAAAAGACCCCCGTTATTTCACCACCCAAGCCGACGCCACCCATTTTTCGGCATGTAAAGGCAAGATTATTTCCAAGAATGGACTCTATGAAAATATGGCCGATGACGCCATCAATGTCCACGGCACCTATTTACGAGTAACCCAAAGAGTAGACGATCACACCTTACGTGGAAAGTACATGCATAATCAAGCATGGGGATTTAAATGGGGAGAATCAGGAGACAACGTCCAATTTGTAGAATCCGAAAAGATGGAGTTAGTAGGAAATCACCACATCAACACTATCAAATCGATCAAAGCCATTGACAAGCCATCAGAATTTGGAGCAAAAGAGTTTGAGATAACTTTTGTTGATGCCCTCCCGGAGGTTATCTCTGAATCTGGAAAATTCGGAATAGAAAATCTAACGTGGACCCCAGAAGTCATCTTCTCAAACAACATCATTCGCAACAACCGTGCTCGTGGTGCTCTTTTCAGCACCCACAAACAAGTAATTTGTGAAAATAATGTATTTGATCATACCCATGGTACAGCCATTTTGTTATGCGGCGATTGCAATGGTTGGTATGAAACAGGCGCATGTAAGAATGTAATTATTCGTAACAACAAATTCATTAATGCCCTAACGGCCAATTATCAGTTTACAAATGCATTGATATCAATATATCCCGAAATTCCAAATCTGCAAGATCAACAAAAGTATTTCCATTCCGGGATTGTGATAGAAAATAACACATTTGATATGTTTGACCGTCCCATTCTATATGCGAAATCCACTGATGGGATCATGTTCAAAGAAAATAAGATCACCTATAATAATGATTTTAAGCCCTTTCATTGGAACACCCATCTGTTTCTATTTGAAAAAGTAGACAATGTATCAATAATCAATAATCGTTTTGGAAAAGAATTAGATAAAGAAACAGATATAAAAGTCACTTTATCATCATCAGAAGCCATCAGATTGAATAATAATAAATAAAACATATAAGAATGAGAGTTATTTTATTAGCAGCCCTTTGTTTTTTTATGATGAATTGTTGTACCGGAACCAGTTCAACACAAGATTTAACCCTGAGATACAATAAACCCGCGACAATATGGGAAGAGACCCTTCCTTTAGGAAACGGACGTATTGGTATGATGCCCGATGGAGGAATTGAAAAAGAGCATATTGTTTTGAACGATATTACCATGTGGTCAGGCAGTGAAGAAAATGCTTTGAATCCAGAAGCCTTAAAGTTTTTACCAGAAATTCAACAACTCTTGTTAGAAGGTAAAAATCAAGAAGCACAAAATGTGATGTACAAAAATTTCCGTTGTGCCGGTCAAGGTTCAGCATTCGGAAGCGGAAAAGATGCCCCCTACGGATGTTTTCAGATGCTGGGCGATTTGACTATCAACTATTTATATCCACACAACGACACAATCAGTGATTATCAGCGAGGTCTTTCTTTGAATGAAGCGATAGCATTTACCCATTTCAAAAAAGGCGGTACCAGTTACACACGAGAATATTTTGCCTCCCATTCGACTGATTTGTTGGTGATTCGTTTAACAACCGACAAAAAAAAGGGATTAAGTTTTGATGTCAATTTGAGTCGCCCCGAAAGAGCTACCGTTTCAGTAAAAGACAATATTTTATTAATGGAAGGTCAGCTGAACGACGGATACAACACAGAAAATGGTGTCCGTTATGTAACCAAACTACAGATAATCAGCAAAACAGGCAAACTTGACACAAGCGATAAAACATTATCACTCAGAGATGCAGATGAAGCGATAATATTGATATCTACATCTACCAATATGTTAGATAAAGACTATTCAGCAACCGTAGACAATCTAATGTCAAAAGCCGAGAAAAGTTCATACAAAACATTGAAGTCGTCCCACATATCCGACTATCAGAAAAAGTTCAAACGCGTCGAATTAAATTTAGGAGTTCAAGATAAAACCACCCCAACGAATGAAAGACTAAAGAACTTTCAACAAAATGACGACCCCTCATTTGCCGTATTATACTTTCAATTTGGTCGTTATTTAATGATCAGCGGTACAAACGAAAACAGTTTACCATTAAATTTGCAAGGACTTTGGGCAAATACCGTTCAGACACCATGGAATGGCGATTACCATTTGAATATCAACCTACAAATGAATTATTGGCCAGTCGAGGTATGTAACCTATCAGATTTGCATGAACCACTTATTGAATTCACAGAATCGTTGGTACCATCCGGCACTGCCACAGCCGAAACATATTATGGAGCGAAAGGTTGGATGGCCCATATGATGAGTAACCCATGGAAATTTACAGCACCCGGCGAGCATGCATCATGGGGATCAACTACTACCGGCGGAGCCTGGCTTTGCGAACATTTATGGGAGCATTATTCGTTTACCCAAGATAAAGAATATTTAAAGACCATCTATCCAACGATGAAAGAGGCAGCCGATTATTTTTTAACCAGCATGATAACAGAGCCAAAAAACGGCTGGTTAGTCACCGCCCCCTCATCATCACCCGAGAATGCTTTTTACATGCCAGGTACCAAAACAGCGGTGAATGTTTGTATGGGTCCGACTATGGATGTTCAAATCATCAATGAATTATTTACAAATGTATTATCAGCCGCCAACATTTTAGAAATTGAAGACGAGACCATTAATAGCATCAATGAAGCCCTGCCCAAACTACCACCAATGCAAATTAGTCCCAAGGGCTATTTACAAGAATGGTTAGAAGATTACGAAGAAGCTGAGCCCCAACATCGTCATGTTTCTCATTTATACGGATTATATCCATCCAACCAAATTTCTCCAAATAAAACACCCGAGTTAGCTGCTGCAGCGAGAGAAACTCTGAACAGAAGAGGTGACGGTGGCACCGGTTGGTCTCGAGCCTGGAAAATAAATTTCTGGTCGCGTCTTCAAGATGGAAACAGGGCATATAAATTGCTAAAAAGTCTTTTGGAGCCCGCTTTAGGCGATGACACCTCTATGTCCGGTCACGGAGGAGGAACCTATCCTAATCTGTTCTGTGCCCATCCCCCCTTTCAGATTGACGGCAATTTTGGGGGCACTTCCGGAATAGCAGAGATGCTTGTTCAAAGTCAGGATGGTTTTATTGAATTCCTTCCAGCCCTTCCGGATGTTTGGTCAACCGGAAATTTTAAAGGTTTGAAAGTCCGTGGTGGTGGAGAGGTAGATGCATTTTGGAAAAACAAGCACTTAAGCAAAGTCCATATCAAAGCGAGTGTTACAAATTCTTTCAAAATGAAGGTACCAAGTTATGCCACATCCGTTAAGCGTGATGGAAAAGCATTAAACATAGTTGATGGATTTATTGTAATGGAATTAAGATCAGGAGAAGAAGTGCAATTAGAAATATTATGAAATAAAAAATACGCATCGATATTATTATCGATGCGTATTCATTTTAAATCTATTTTCAATTATAAAATATCATAAGGCAACATAGACAAAGCATCAGACACTTTATCAACAGCATCTCGCATAGGTTTTGCCACCATAGATTTTATCATTGTATTAACGTCTGCTTTTACCGTCAGTCTCAATTTTGTATCCAGTTCCCCTTTACTAACCAGTTGCAACCACATGAACACTTCAAAAGGCAAGTCTTCCGATTTAAATTTGACCAATTTATTAGGTTCCCGTTCGACAACTACGAATTTAACATATCCAATTGGGTCAATTTTAAAAGAGCAACTATCAGCATCGAACATAAAATCCTTTATTTTTTCGGTAGGTATTTTATCTTTCAGCGATTCCAATTTACTCAAGTCAGACAATACCCTGTAAACATTCTCAACAGAATGAGGTATTGTTTTTATATCACTTACAAATTCGGTCATTTACTACTTTATTAATCTTTTTTTATATCCCACTTATCGGGATTCTTTCTCCAGTTTTGTAAAGTTTTGAGATCAGATTCAGCGATATAATCAATACGCAAAGCCTCATCAAGAATTGCATCATAATCGCTAAGAGTAGTTAGTTCAACGCGAGATTCTTTCAATGCTTCTTTTGCAATTGGAAAGCCATAAGTAAAAATTGCAACCATTCCTAGCACATCGCATCCATTGTTTCGTATTGCATCGACAGCTTTAAGGCTGCTGCCGCCTGTAGACACCAGGTCTTCGACCACAACCACCTTCTGTCTTGGTTTCAGATCGCCCTCAATAAGGTTTTCAAGTCCATGATCTTTTGGTGCAGATCTAACATACACGAAAGGCAATCCAAGAGCATCCGCAACGATAGCACCCGGTGCAATAGCTCCTGTTGCGACACCAGCAATAGCCTCTACTTGAGGATACTTCTCAAGAATTAAACGACAGAATTCTATTTTGATAAAGTTTCTTATTGCCGGATAAGACATTAATTTTCTATTATCACAATAAATTGGTGATTTCCAACCAGAAGCCCATGTGAACGGGTTAGCCGGTTGTAATTTTATAGCTTTTATTTGAAGCAGTTTTTCAGCAGTTAATTTTCTAATTATTTCCATTTTAGTTCATCTTTCAAGATTAAGTACAAAAGTAATACTTTAGACAAAAAAAAGCGACTATTTTAATGTTTAAATCTTTTAAAAAACTTCTCCTAACGTAGCAATACTTATTTTAACATTGTTACATTTTAAAATAGGAATTGAGCAAGCCTCTATTGTTGATCCAGTTGTAATTACATCATCGACCAACAGTACATGTTTGTTGGCAAACTCGTTTATGTTTCTCAACTCAAATATATCTTTAACATTTTCCCATCTTTGAGTTCTGCTTCTTTTTGTTTGAGTAGGGTTATATATTGATCGAATCAAGTTTGATGAAGAAACAGATATTTCTGTAACCTCAGACATTCCCCTTGCAATCAGTTCCGACTGATTATATCCTCTGATTTTTAGTCGTTTTGGATGTAATGGCACCGGTACTATCAAATCTATTGAAGAAATAAACTCACTACCAAGAATATCATTTGCAAACAATCGTCCGAGCATTATAGCTATTTCTTTTCTATTGTTGTATTTAAATTGATGTACCAATTTTTGCAGAATTCCATCTTTAGTATAAACACAAAAAGACGCAATTCTTTGAAAAGGGAATCGACCCGCCATAAGTTCTTCAGCTTTGTTTCCCGGTATTTTAAAATTATTAGTTTTTGGCAATTTGTACAGACATTCCAGACAAATACCATTTTCTGACACATTCAGTTTATTCCCACAAAAGCAACAACAATCAGGGAAAAAAAGATGCAAAAAATCGTGTAGAATTGAGTGAGGGGTCATTTTTTTTATTTTTTCATATTGCGCATCAGCTCCTCAATACATTTCAATGATTCCTCATATCCATAACCTCTGCCAGCAGCAAAACGGAGTAATTTTGTTTTAGTCTCCATTTCAGATTGAGAACTAATTGATTTAAGTTTATTTGTCAGCAACGGCATTAGAGATTGCGACCATTTATCATTTGGGATATCGTCAAAAGCAGACTTAATTAATTCTGCCGAAATATGTTTATTCCACAAAGCAGCCTCTATTTTTGCTTTTCCCCATTTGTTAAATCGGAATTTATCATGTACAAAGCTTTCGATAAATCTTTTATCGTCGATGTATTTTCCTTTCTTCAACAAAGCAATTATTCTATCTTCTGCCTCATCCTCCTCTATATTATATCTCCTAATTTTTATTCGAATGTCGTGTTCACAGCACTCTTTCATAGAACAAATACGTGCCATTCTGCAATAAGCCGTTTTCTCAGATATCTTTTTCTTTTCCATGTCACCAGTTTATCTGAGCTCTTATCATTCTGTCGTTTCCTGAAATATCTTTTCGAAGTTCAACATTGTGAAATCCTTTTTGGATGAGCATTTCGACCATTTCAATCCCTTTACTCCTATTTATTTCAAAGTACAGTTTCCCGTTAGAATTCAACCTTTTCAAAGCAATATCAGCGATACGTTCATAAAAAATCAAAGCATTATTATCCGGGACGAACAATGCTGTTTTCGGTTCAAAATCCAATACATTAGAATCCATATCATGTTTTTCACTTTCAGTCACATAAGGCGGATTACTAACTATAACATCAAATTTATCATCATTAAATGAATATTCCAACACATTTATTTGTTTGAAGGTTACGTTGACCATGTTTCTTTCAGCATTTTCTTGTGCAACATTTAGTGCACCAGCAGAAATATCCCATGCTTCGATATAAGATGAAGGGATCATTTTAGCAAGTGCCACTGCGATACAACCGCTTCCCGTTCCGATGTCAAGGATACGTTTTGTTTTATCGTCTTTTTCAGAAATTACCCATTCAACCAGTTCTTCTGTTTCGGGACGTGGAATCAACACATGTGAATTTACGTGAAAAGACAAGCCATAAAATCTTGTCTCTTCTAAAATATATTGAAGAGGTTCCTGATTTTTCAACCTTATGATAATATCGTCAAGTTTTTGTTTCTCAACATCAGATAAAATCGTAATTTTGCATGAGAACAAGTCACTTGGCGATATACCACACACTTCTTTCAGTACAAGACGTGTTATGGCTTTTATTTCATCATTGGGATAATATCCCGAAAGTTCACGAGAGAAATAAGTTGCTATGTATTCTGATTGATTCATTAGAACAAAGATAAATAAAATGACTGTCAACGAAAAATATATGTTTCGATGCCTTCAATTGGCAATAAAGGGCGAAGGATTTACAAAACCAAATCCGATGGTAGGAGCTGTTATAGTACACAACAATAACATAATCGGAGAAGGATTTCACAGACAATATGGCAAACCGCACGCAGAAGTGAATGCTATTGCATCAGTAAAGGACCCATCATTACTTTCTGAATCAACCCTTTATGTCTCCTTAGAACCTTGTTCACATTATGGAAAAACTCCACCATGCGCAGAACTTATTATTTCAAAACAGATTCCAAGAGTTGTGATAGCCTCAACAGATCCTAATCCAACTGTTGCAGGAAAAGGTATAGAGTTACTTAGAAATGCAGGAATTGAAGTTTCATGTGGAATTTTGGAAAAAGAAGGAAAAGAGCTTAATAGGATGTTCTTTGTGAATCAGTTATTAAACAGACCATATATTATTTTGAAATGGGCACAAAGTAAAGATGGATTCATTGATTTTGAACGACAAGATTCTGTAGTGAATCAACCTGCAAAGATTTCCAACATTATCACACAATGTTTTGTACACAAAGAACGAACATTGGTACAAGGGATTATGGTCGGCACAAATACTGTTATAAAAGACAATCCATTATTAACTGCCCGAAAATGGTGTGGCAATCATCCTGTCAGGATCACATTGGATAGGAACGGGAGAATTCCTCGCGAATCAAAGATATTTAATGATGATGCACCTACGATTGTGTTTACAGAAAAGGAGGATTATAATATCAAAAAAAAGTCAGTTACCATTGTAACTTTAGATTTTTCAAATGATGTTAATTTAAATATTTTGAGCTATCTTTATAAGCATAAAATCTATTCGTTAATGATTGAAGGTGGAACCTTTCTACTCAATTCTTTTATTGAAAGAGATTTATGGGATGAAGCATATGTTGAAGTTTCAGATATTGAATTTAATTCCGGTGTTAAAGCTCCATCTTTAAACTGGCAGAGTGGTATATCAAAAAGATATTCAAATTCTTTGCAATACCATTTAAAGAATAAAATAACTCAAAATTTTCTTTAAATATTCATTTTGCTTAGGTTTAAGTGAAAAATCTTTCTACTTTTGCACATCTTAAATACATTATACAATTATTTTTGAAACAAATGTTTATAAAATATATTAATAGAAGTCTGATTCTTTTTATTGGGGTAATCCTATTTTCTTCATGTTTGAATAATTCAAGCACATATCAGTCATACGAACCTTCTTCTGATCCTCAATTGTACGCTTTTTCAGCAACTGCGAGATACGATTCCACTGAGACGTTGAAGAATGCTAAATTTTCCATAGATCAAAAAGGTGTAATTGACGGTAAGCCAAGGGTTTTTAATCCCGACTCACTTGAATTCGGTTTTGTACCAAAGAATGCCCTGTTAAATGTTACAACAAAGACAAATGGTGAAATAATCAGTTTGTCTCTATCTAATCCAGACAGTTCTTTCAATTGGAATAGACAAGATTCTGTTGATTTGTCGAGATTGAAATCCATCGAAATTAATTCTGAAGATGGAAAGTATAAAATGCTTTATGAGTTCAAATTGAATGTTCACAAACAGAATCCCAATATCATAACTTGGGTAAATGTTGAAGATAATTATTTAACAGCTCAGGTTAATGAACAAAAAACTATTTTGTTAGGAAACTCCTTTTATACTTTTTATCGCAGTAACGGTATTTTAACAGGATTATTGACCAACCGTTCAACGCCAACAACCCACACTCCATTTACTATTAGCGGTTTACCTGCAAATACAATCATATCGACTATTCATACTATTTCCAATGGTGAGACCACAACAGGATTTGCATTGGAACAATTGAACAATGTTTATAAATCAACAAATGGAAGTATTTGGACATCAACAAACAATATGTTTCCCGTTCGTTCTATTTTAGGGAATATGCATTCTGCCGGAACTGATTCAATTCTGGTAATCGTTGAAAATGTTGGGAAATTGACTTTTGCAAAATCAAAAGACTTAAATAGTTTTCATTTATTAAATGACGTGCCTGTCGATTTTCCTATAAGCGGCTTTACATCTGTCAGTTTTGAAAATCCATTAATATTCTCAGCAAAATTTATTATTGTTGCTGGAGGCTCAACAGCATCGGGTTCATTAAATCATAACTCGATCTGGATATTAAAAGAGAGTGATAATAAAATTACAACCTTAAAAAATATTGTAGCAGAAGAATTACAGGGTAGTAATTTGTTTCCTTATGATTCCAAATTATATCTTTTTGCACAAGATGGCGCAAAAAATATTATTTATTCTTCTGAAAACTATGGAGTTAACTGGACAAAAGTGAACACCTCACAGGCATTGCCTACCGACTTCACTTATAGAAAGAATGCCTCTGTTTTGAAGGATACAGATAACTTTATTTGGATTTTTGGCGGATCAGCCATTAATAACACTCAATTGTCGGATATTTGGAGAGGAAGACTAAATAGATTGGTTGTAAACTAACAATTGAACGATATAAAATGTATTTACTTGTTTATGTCTTTGATTAATAATATAAATACTTCGAGTTTACCAAAGCATGTTGCAATCATCATGGATGGAAACGGACGTTGGGCCAAAGCAAATGGTTTGCAGCGCTCTGAAGGTCATCAAGAAGGAGTGGCAGCTTTACGCAGAGCTGTTGAAGCAGCTTCCAATATTGGAATTAAATATTTGACCGTTTATGTTTTCTCCACTGAAAATTGGGAAAGGCCAAAAGAAGAAGTTGAATCATTAATGGATCTTATGGTTTATGCTCTTAAAAAGGAAACTCCAAGTCTAGTAAAGAATAATGTACGACTGATGAATATTGGGGATCTAAATCGTTTACCGTTAAAAACGAGAGAGAGTCTACTAGCATCAATCGAAGATACGTCTCAATGTACCGGGTTAAATTTGGTTGTAGCACTAAGCTATTCATCAAAATGGGAAATTGGAAACGCCTTGAAATTAATTGCTAAAGATGTAACTGAAGGTCATCTTCAGTTGAATGAAATCAATGAAAATTTAGTTTCAGATTACCTTACAACAAAAGGAATACCTGATCCTGAATTAATGATCAGAACTGGAGGAGAACAGCGAATAAGCAACTTTCTACTTTGGCAATCAGCATATACTGAATTTTATTTTACGGAAACTTTTTGGCCTGACTTTTCAGAGGATTCTTTTTACGAGGCTATTCTAGAATTTCAGAACAGAGAACGCCGTTTTGGCAAAATAAGTGAACAGATTGAATCGTTCGATTGAATATTTTATTCAATTTATTACGACTGAATATATCAGCATAGAAAAAATCAAACAATGTTAAAGAAAACATTTTTCATATTAGTACTTTTTACAGTCCTATTTCAGGTTAAAGCTTTTAGTCAGATAGTACAAACTAATGATAGCATTCAACAACAAAAGGCGACTGATTCAGTAGACGTAAACCCAATAATTAATTATACTGCAACTCCAAAATCGTACATTATTGCCGATATTAAAGTTACAGGGTTGGAAAACTCAATGTATGAAGACTTTGTCTTGATTGGTTTCTCCGGTTTGTCGAAAGGTCAAGAGATTTTAGTTCCTGGCGATGAAATTACGAATGCAGTTCAGCGTTTTTGGGACCAAGGTTTGTTTTCAGACACCAAAATTCTTGTTGATAAGATAAAGGGTGACAGTATATGGTTGGAATTGCGACTTACCGATAGACCTCGTGTTACGAATATTCACTATTCGGGAATGAAAAAGAATGAACAAGAGGATATTGAGGAAAAAGTAGGGATGGTTAAGGGTGTTCAAATTACACCAAATCAAATTGATAATGCTGAAAAGATCATCAAAACCTATTTTTCCGATAAAGGATTTGGTGATGCAGAGGTATCAATTAACCAACGACCTGATCCTGCAGGTAAAAATCAAGTAATATTGGATATAATTGTCGACAAAAAAGAAAAAATCAAGATCAACAATATTGAAATTCTTGGTAACGAAGCTATTTCCGACAATAAACTCGAATGGGCTATGAAAAAGACTAATGAGAAAGGTAAACTCATTAACTTTTTCCGTACGAAGAAATTCGTAGATAATCTTTATCAGGAAGATAAAAAGAATTTACTCAGTAAATACCACGAATTAGGGTATAGAGATGCTGAAATTATATCTGATTCGGTTTATCCATATAATCCTAAAACGGTTAATATCGTGATCAACGTATCAGAAGGTCCGCAATATTATATTAAAGACATTAACTGGATTGGAAATACACAATATAATTCCGAATATCTCGGAAATGTATTGAATATGAAACCAGGCGAAATATATAATCAGAAGAAATTGCAAGAACGATTGATATCAGATGAAGATGCTGTTATTAACGTTTATCAGAATAATGGTTATCTTTTTTCGAATATTGATCCTGTAGAAATAAATATTCAAAACGATTCAGTAGAACTAGAATTACGTGTAACAGAAGGTCCTAAAGCTACTATTAAAAGAGTTATTATTCAAGGTAACGACAGGTTATATGAAGATGTAATTCGCAGGGAATTACGAACAAAACCCGGTGCGATTTTTAGTAAAGATGACTTGATTCGTTCAGTTAGAGAAATTGCTCAGACAGGTCATTTCGATCCAGAGAACCTTCAACCTGGGGTAGTTCCAAATCAAGAAGATGGAACAGTTGATTTAACTTATCCATTGACATCTAAAGGTAACGACCAGATTGAGCTTTCTGCTGGTTGGGGTGTAACGGGATTAGTTGGAAAATTAAGTTTGCAATTAAAGAACTTCTCACTGAAAAACCTTCTTAATCCCAAATCTTATAAAGGTATTATTCCTCAGGGAGAGGGACAGACACTGATTTTGAGTGCTCAAACAAACGGTCAGTATTATCAATCATACCAGTTTTCATTTACTGAACCTTGGTTTGGAGGAAAACGTCCAAATAACTTCTCAATAAGTACCTATTATTCAAGATATACCGGCATGAACTCAAATTACTATCAACAGAATATGTATAACAATATGTATTATAATCCTTATGGGGGATATGGCGGATATGGCGGATATGGCGGATATAGTCCTTATGGATATGGTAGTTATGGTTATGGTAGTGGTTATGGTAGTGGTTATGGATATCAAGATATGGCAGAATATGCATCTGACCCAAATCAGGTATTCAGTATGATTGGCTTTTCTATAGGATATGGTAAACGATTGGAATGGCCTGATGATTATTTCTATGTACAAGGAGAATTAGGTTACCAACGATATGGTTTAAAGAATTGGCAATATAATTATTTTCCATTCAGTACAGGTGTTAGCAACAGCGTTCTTTTGAGTCTAACTTTAGCAAGAAATTCAATAGACAACCCTCTATATACGCGTACAGGTTCTCAATTTACTCTGAACACAAGCATTACTCCCCCATTCTCTTTAATCGATGGAAAAGATTATGCATCTATGGCAAATAATGATCCTGAGAAGTATAAATGGAACGAGTATCACAAATGGAAATTAAAAATCCGTACCTATACTCCTTTAACACAAACAGCAAAGAGAACTCCAGTTATCGCGACTCGTGCTGAGTTTGGACTTGTTGGTTCTTTTAACAAAAACAAACTGACGCCATTTGAGACCTTTGATGTTGGGGGTGATGGTATGAGCGGTTATTCAAGTTCTTTCGCTACTGAAAATATTGCTTTAAGAGGATATGAAAATCTGTCAATAGCTGAACAAGCAAGAGCTTACACAAGATTAGGACTTGAATTAAGATATCCATTTATTTTGGAACCCAACTCTACTATTTATGGTTTAACATTTTTAGAAGCAGGTAACGCATGGAATCAAATTAAAGATTTTAATCCATTTGATTTGAAGCGCTCAGCTGGTGTAGGTGTTCGTATATTCTTACCTATGATTGGTTTGATGGGTATTGACTGGGCATATGGATTTGATGTTGCTCCAAGAACGGGACAGCGTGGTGGAAGTCAATTTCACTTTGTTATAGGGCAAGAATTCTAAAAGCATAATTAACATTAATTACGTATACAATAATAAACGTTTCTTTTCTAACTACGTCTTTATTAACAAGTAAAACAAATAAAGCATTATGAAAAAATCCTTATTATTAATCTGTTTATTTAGCATAATAGCGGTTAGCTCTAGTTATGCACAGAAATATGCCTTAATAGATATGGAATATATTCTAAAAAATATTCCAACAGTAGAACAAGCTAACAAAGAATTGGAAGAAGTTTCTAAACAATGGCAAGCTGAAATAGATGCACAAACCACAGAGGTGGAAGCTATGTATAAAAAATATCAAAAAGATTTTGATTCATTAAAAGGAGAAGAGAAAACCAAACGTGAAAATGAGATTGTTGAAAAAGAGAATCAAATAAACAAATTAAGCAACTCATATTTTGGCCCTGAAGGCGAATTATTAAAACGCCGAGAAGCTTTTATGAAACCTATTCAGGATGACATTTATGAAGCTGTTAAATCAATTTCAAACTCAGTTGGATATCAAATGGTAATCGATCGAGCATCAGCAACATCCATTATTTTTGCTTCGCCATCAATTGATATAAGTGATCAAGTACTTGATTTGTTAGGATATTAAATTAAAAAACCTAACTTTACAGTTCAATTTTACGTTACCATTGAATAAATTGATAAATGAATATCAAAAGTAAAGAATCGTTCAGTAAGTTTGTTGTGTAAAAGAAATGACATAATAAAAATGATAACAAATTAATAAAACAAATAATCGCTATGTTAAAAAAATTACTTATTCTAATTATTGCAATTGCTCCAATCACAGCATTTGCGCAAGACAAACTTGCATACATTAATACTCAGGAGATTTTTGCTGTAATGCCAGAAGTTCCTGGAATTGAAACTCAATTGAGTGAAAAACAGAATCAGATATCTAAAAATGGTCAAGCTTTAGTTGATGAATTCAACAAAAAGAATGAAGAGTTTCAAGCAATCGCAGCAACTTCTTCTGAAGCGGTAAAAGCAGATCAACAAAAACAATTGGAACAGATTAATGAAAGATATCAATTGTACATCCAAAACAGCCAAAAAGAGCTTCAGGATTTACAACAACAGCTTTTAGCTCCCGTGAACAAGAAAATAACTGATGCAATAAAAACTGTTGCTGATGCAAATGGTTATACATATGTTTTTGACGTAGCTACGATGTATTCTCAACTTGTTTATATTAATCAAGCAACTGCAAAAAATATAACAGCTGATGTTAAAGCAAAATTAGGTGTTAAGTAATTACTAAAACGTACCTAGTTCTGAAATTAATAGTTTTAAAATACAATTTTAAATAAAAAAACCTGATGTTTTATAGCATCAGGTTTTTTATTTATAGTTTGTCTCGTCCTAAAATACCGTTA
>DHSL01000050.1 GCA_002411345.1 Bacteroidales bacterium UBA5287
CAAATAAGTTGGCAATTCCAGTAGATATCAATCTCCTCACCGTAAAATAAATCACCATTTCCCATAATAGAAGCTAGATAACGGGGATCTCTATTTAAAGAAGGATTAAGTTCATATTCTTCTTTTGTATGTAATGGACATTTATCAATAGATCTTCCTTGTGCTGTCCAATAAGAATCAACTAATGCTTTTGTAGGCACAAGATAAGATTGTCCAGAACCAGTTCTATAGTGTGGACCCAAATGCTGGAATGACTGAGTTGCACTATTACCGTGACTGGACATATCAAACCACATAATAAATTCATTATTTGCTTTTGCAGCCTTATAATTGAAAAGATCACCATATACTGGATGAAGTGAATATCTTTTACTATCAATAATTTCTTTTGCTAATTTTACAGCTAGCTCATATCTGCCGTTGTATAATGCATAACGCATTGTAAGAGCTTTAAATGAGTATCTGTTAAACATATACTTATCGGAAGTATATTCATCAGGTGGCAATTTGGCTGCAATTTCATCTGCTAAAGGAAATAAGGTATTAAGAATTTCTTCCTTGGATGTTGCAGGTTGACGTGCAGTTTCCAGGTTAGCTGGTTCCAAAACAAAAGGAACATTTTCCCATCGCATGGTAAGTCTGAAATAGTGCCAAACACGTAAAGCTTCCAATACACCCTTGTATTTATCACGTACACTCTCACCTTCAACATATGGCACATCGGCATTGGCTATGAATGTATTAAGACGTCCAAGATGCTTCATGTACAATTCATAATAATAGAGAAAGTCATATGTATTGCTATTGAAGTTGCCATTAGCAATATTTTGATGTCTATCTCCTTCTAATCGACTATATGCATTATCCGATTTTCCTTCATCCATATAAAATATTATTTCTCTTGATGTGGGATTAGTAAAAACGTCTAGATAACTGCTGTATACTACTCTTCTTAAGTCTTCTTCATCATTGAAAAATTCAACGAAAGATGTAGCTGTAGGGTCTTTTTTGTCAAGAAAACTTTCACAACTAATTAGAGATATTGTGAACAATATCAAAATTAAATATATATTTTTTTTCATCATTTTATAGTTTAAATTAAAGTTAGAATAAAGTTACTTGAAAACCGATACTGTATGTAGCCATTCTGGGATATGCTCCATTACCTCCGTCGCGTTCAGGTTCAAGACCTTCCCATTTGGTCAATGTGAGGAAATCTTGAGCGTTGAAATAAATACGAAGATTTCTAATATTCTTATTCACTTTTGGTATCGAATAACCTACTTGAAGTGATTTAATACGGAAAAAAGAGGCATCACTTAACCATACATCACTGAGATAAGTATTTGTGCTCGAACCTGTCCAGACACGGGGAAAACGACTATTTGGCGTCTCTGGCGTCCATCGGTTATCTGCATAGTACTGACGAGGAGCACCAAGATTATTACTTCCTCCATCCACAAACACTGGATAACCTTCCTGACCGCCAAGTCTTCCAACTCTCTTTCCAACACCTTGACCGAGCATACTTAAATCCCAATCCTTGTAACGCATATCAAATGTTATAGAATAGTTGTAATGAGGTGCAGTATCACCTAAATATACTCTGTCGTCATCATTTAAAATACCATCACTATTTTGATCTACATATTTAATATCTCCCGGAAGTGTATTGGGAAATACTGCATTTGTATCATCAATCTCTGCCTGATTTTGAAAATATCCATTGGTCTCATAACCGTAGTAATTATTAATAGAAATACCTCGGTACCAAATTCTATCATTGGTCCCTTTAAAAATTAATGTATCTGAGCGATTATATCCAGCTTTAAAAACCTGATTCTTATTATCAAACAACATACCGCCTATACTATAAGAAAAATCATCAATCTGGTCTGCCCACTTTGCAGAAATTTCCCACCCCTTATTTTCAACCTCACCAATATTCACAGAGGATGTCAAATAGTATGACCCTGTCAATGGAGGAACAGGAAAATCAGAATATATCAGATCAAATGAATGTTTTTTATAAACATCAGCAGTTACAGTTAAACGGTTATTCAGTATACCCAAATCGAGTCCCAAATTCCATTGATTTTGTTTTTCCCAAGTAAAATCAGGATTAGGAACACGCATAGTCCATCCCCAAGTATTAACTACTTCTTGCCATAAATATGGATCTACATTCTCATTTCCAATTCTCCCCCAAGAAGCTCTCAGTTTTAGGTTGGAAATAGCTCCAGATTCCTTTAATGGTTTCATGAAAGTTTCGTTATGTGCATTCCATCCTAAAGAAGCAGATGGAAAAAATCCCCATTGCTGGCCTGGGGCAAACTTACTGCTACCATCGGTTCTAATAGTTGTCTCAAAAAGATATTTCTCATTAAGTGAGTAATTCAATTTAGTAAAAAATGATGCTTTGGTAATTTCTCTGTAATCAGTGAAGACATATGACATGGCTTCAGTACCAGCTACGGCATAGAGCTTATCTTTACCTCCTCTTAATTCTTTCTCAAAATTCAAAAGCGCTCTACCAGTTAACTGACTTTGACTTACATTCTGAGTAGCCCCTATATCATTTCCCCAAGTCGTTACAGGTTTTCCATCTCCATCAAAGAATTTATGGGTGAGTCTTCTCCATTTACTAGCAGATTTATCAATCATATAGGAAATATTTCCCTCTAGATTAAGGTCATCTGTAATATAATATCGTGGTCTTAAATTTATTGTACTTTTATCATACATGTAGTTATAGGTTCCCCCCTCATTAATAAAAGCAATAGGATTCAAATCATTGTGCAACATATAATGGTTTGGGATATCTGTATCTTTGTAATACACCGCTTGAGTAGGATTCATTCTCCATGCAATCTGGTATAATCCGTGACCATCGTTATTTCTTTGAAGTCTATCGACTTTAAGACGATGAGCATAAAAATCTGCCAAAAGAATGAAACGATCAGCAATATTAATATTGGTATTAAAACGAGCACTGAATTTATCTGATCCTTCAGTTTTGTTAAGTCCATTTTCTTCAATGTAATTCAACATAAGATTAAATGTACCAACACCTCCACCTCCTGATATACTTGCTGATGTATTATATGAAGAAGCTGTCCTTTCCATAATCTCTTTGAGCCAATCTGTATTAGGTGTTAAACCTTCCTCAGCCTGCTTAATTTCTTGGTCAGTGTATAAGAGAGGTTGATTCTGAATAGTATGAGCTTCGTTTCTCAGTCGCATAAAATCGGCAGAATTAACAAACTTAGGAAGATTCAATGGTTGCAATACAGCAAACCATGAATTCACATTAACCTTAAACTGTCCAGTCGTTCCTCTATTTGTTTCAATAACAATAACCCCATTTGCACCTCTTGAACCATACATCGACGCAGCAGCTGCATCTTTTAGAATATTGATGCTTTTAATTTGGTTTGGATCAATATCGCTAAGCGGCTGCTCCATGCCATCTATTATAACCAATGGTTGTGCGTTTTGAAGTGTACTGATACCTCTTATGGAAATACTTCCTGGCACAGAACCTGGTAGATTACTTCCTTGTAACATAGTCACTCCTGGAACAGTTCCAGAAAAAGCTTCTTCAAGTTTAATTATTGGACGGGTTACAATCTTATCCAAATCCACTGATTCAATAGAGGATGCTAAATGCTTCCTCTCCACAGTATTATATCCAGTTACAACTACTTCATCTAAAGCAACACTATTTTCAAGAAGAACTACATCTATTTTAGTTTTTTTATCAGTAGATACTTCATAATCTCTGAATCCCATGTAACTAAAGATAAGTGTCACATTTCCATTAACATTAATTTCATAAACTCCATTTTCATCGGTAACAGCTCCAATATTGGTTCCTTTTACCAAAACAGTGACATAAGGTAAGGATTCTCCCTCTTTGTCAGTTACAGTACCATACACCCTTCTTTGTTCTTGAACTGCATCTGTTTCAATTCTAAAATTAACTTTTTCTCTTTCACTCCCAATTGCGGTTTCATTCAACATAAACGAACAGAGTGCAAAAAGAATAATAAAAACATTGAATTTTCTCATTGATTAAAAACTTTAAATTTAAACTAATTACGTTTTATTATTACAAAATATCAAATTATATATTGGTATATAATAACAATTTATATCTTAATTTTAATTACTTTTATTTAAAATACTTTACCTGATAATGAAATACACGAAAGTTTTTTTTTGTGGATTTTTGCTATTGAACTGCTATTTCAATCCTAAAGTCAATATCTAAATGTTAATTTTCCAAATATTTAATATATCAAATATTTAATATATCAAATATTTAATATATCAAATTTACAAAATTTTATTTAACAACAACAATCAAATAACGCAACTTTATACTCAAATAACGCAATAAAGTGTTTCATAAATTTTTAGTGTCCGCTCAAAGTTTTTATATGCACAAAAATATAGGCTGATTCCCTCGCTTGGAAATCAGCCTTTTTTTGTTCCTTTGACTTTTACCACAAAGTAATAAGAACATGGGTAAAAGTACACATTTTATCGGACAGCCGGTTTTAGAACAGTTAATAAAATGCATCGGCAAAGAAAAAATACTCAAAATCAGCCGAGCTAAGGATGGTGAACGCTATGTAAAGTCATTTGATGCCTGGCAGCATCTGGTTGTTATGCTTTATGCTGTCATTATGCGTTTCGATTCTCTTCGTGAAATTGCGGCAGCGACAGAGGCGGAAAGCAGAAAGCTGTCTCATCTGGGTATAACTTCCCTTCCAAGACGCAGCACTCTTTCTGATGCCAATATGAGGCGTCCTAATGAGGTATTTGAGGAAATATACCGTTCTCTCTATGAGGATAACAAACATATTCTTTCCTCGGACAGCTCATCTCATAAGTTGCCTGGTTGGATGAAACACCTGCAAATCATCGATTCCACAACAATAAGTCTGTTTTCCAACCTTATTTTCAAAGGTGTTGGACGCAATCCTAAAATGGGAAAGAAGAAAGGCGGATTGAAATGTCATACGGTGATTCACGCCAACGAAGGAGTACCGTGTGACGTATGCTTTACCTCTGCTGCCACACACGATCATTTTATGCTTGTCCCCAACCATTTCAACAGAGGCGACCTTCTGGCACTTGATAGAGCATACATTGACTACGGAAAATTTGAAGAACTAACTGAATGTGGTGTGATGTATGTTACAAAGATGAAGAAAAGCCTTGTATATGAAACTGTTTCCTCTGTTTATCACATGAATATGGATGGGAAAATGGTATGGAGAGAGGAAGTCGTGGTGTTTACAAAAAAAGAAAGAAATGGTAGGAACATCACACACAAAGCCCGTATAATCACATACGCAGACAAGGAAAAGAAGAAACTGATACGATTACTTTCAAACAATCTTGAATTGCCATATGAAGAAATCATAGAGATTTACCGTAAACGTTGGGCTATCGAATTGCTATTCAAACAGATGAAACAGAACTTTCCATTGAGGTATTTCTATGGAGAAAGCGCAAACGCCATCAAAATCCAAGTGTGGGTAACACTAATTGCAAACTTGTTATTAACATTGCTGCAACGTAGCGTTAAGCGATCATGGAGTTTCTCCGGCCTAGCAACTATGGTCAGAATTATGCTGATGTATTATATAAATATTCAAAGCCTTTTGGAACACCCTGAAAAAGATTGGGAAAAATCAGTTTGTGAGTTGACAAAAAGCCCATTCGAACCGTATTTATTCGATTAGAAGGGGCTTGGATTTCTTTTTTCTTGCAGAAGCAACACTAAAATGAGGCTTCTGCTAAAGCTTTGTTGACAATATTAAAGTTTAGCGGACACTAATAATTGCGAATATGCTTAAGGATCAATAACCCAACCATCAAACGTATGGGCTTCGCCGGACGTCCATTATCGCGACAATACAAGGGTGAGAACTCTCTTTCAAACATCTCCCAATCAATTTTATTGGCTAAAATGAATAGCGGGTGCTTATGATTCAATGTACTTTCCAGTGAAAAGAACAGTGAAAGTTGTGATCGATCTTGTTGTTTTGTAAGCATAATTTTCTGCAAGGTTTATATCTCATATATACAAAAACTTGCAGATATAAACAAAGAAAATGTGATCTATTTTACTGTGATATAAACAATTAAATACTTTTTAAGGGGCGACTAATTAAACTATCAATTGCAAAAATAAAGAACAGGGAACTCTAAAAAGATTAGTTTCCGCATTTCGTGTCTCAAAAAACGTTAGATATTTGATTTAAAATTAACGTATTCTTTGGTTACTTAATTCTAAATGATTCTAGTATCCAAGTATAAGTTTTATTCACTTGTTCGGGATATATTTTATGTTTGCCTTCAGGAATAATAAACTTGTTCTTTGGTGCATTAATAACATTAAATGCTGAATAAATCGAGGTAGGCGGCGTGGTCTCATCATTATAACCCCATGAATAAAAACCGGGAACAGTAATTTGTCGTGCAAAATTTACAACATCATAATATGACAATGCTTTTATACTCTTGCTGTTTTGGTACTTTGAACGGTTTTCCTGATTAAAAAAATGGGGCCATCCACCGGCACGATTATTCAAATATCCGGTAAAATCACACATGGCTGGACACAATGCTACTAACTTCTTTATTCGCTTGTCTAAAGAAGTCGTAATTATCGAAAGTGCACCTCCTTGACTAGATCCCCAGGCTGCTAAATTTTCTCCATCATATTGGGGTAATGAATATATTACATCGACTGCTCTTAAACAACCTGAAATTACTCTCCTGAAATAATAGGTATATTTATCTTGAATACCAAAAAACATATAGCTTGGCAACATTGTATTTCCTAGTTGATTATAGAATTCATTTTCCATATTTGCAGGAAAAGGATGAATATAGACATCAAGAGTGATAATATCTTTTTCTGAGATTATCGAATTTCCACCCGATGGATGAATACCGGCTCCGGGAAAGCGAATAACAGCGGGATAACGACCTTCTTTCTTAGGTACCGTAAGAATACCGTAGGAACGATTACCATACTCATAATTCTGATAATCTACATGATAATAGGTTGTTTTATCAGTACTTTTAGCTTCTATAGGTGTTAATTTGAGATCAAGTGGAATAATTTCATGCAAGGATTTAAGTTCATTCCAAAAATTCTCAAAATCTGCTGGTAATTCTGAGGTCGGCTCAATTGATTCTGGCGTAAATGCAGCCGTGGCTATCTCTGTATATACCTCATCACCTTTCGAAACAGATACTTTACATCTAAGAAATCCGGGATATCCCAAAGTTCCACCATCTATTTTAATTAATCCACTTTTCACATTCATCGAACTTCTGATTGTAGGGGGCATCTTTTCAGGTCCAATCTCATATTGAATAGTAAAGTTGCTATTTGACTGATTCTTTTCTGTAATTGTGACTAAAAACTCTACCTTTTCTCCTAACTTATAGGTCCAAGTCTGATTTTGTGGAGTTATTTTTATGCTGAATGTTTCTGCACAAACAACATTTACAAAAAAGAGGTCAAACAACAACAGGCAAATATAATACTTGGTATTTTTCATGTTTACATGTTTTTTTATCTATTTATTCAAGATTTGCGGACAAACAGTTTCTTGATTAATAAAATAATCACTCTGAAAAGAATAACCATAAAATAGATAACAAGTGTAATAACCAACACATATCCTATCTGGGTAAACATTTCATACCAAGGTGTTTTATAAATAATTACTGCTATAATGTTAATTATAAATGCTGCGACAAAACAAACAGCAAAAAATAATATCTCCTTCTTGAGCTTACTTGATGATATAACTAAGTCTTTCATTTGAATATTTTCAATAGTTTTTTTATGATCTTGAGATTTATTAAATAATATGTAGTTAAGAGAACTTCATATATGGAATTTTATATTCTTCAGGGAAAGTAATTTTCCTTTGTTCTGACATTGCTTGATTACCTAAAAGACAAAGCATTGTTGCAGAATAGGCTTCCTCGACAATGTTTTTACCCTTCTCGCCTGTAATACATGCCTGACAGAACGAAGAGAGTATTTCATCGGAACCGTCTTTCAATGCGCCAATCATAGAAAGACCATCATTTACGTTAAAATTTCCTTCCAAAATATTATATGGAACATATTTCTCTTTTGTTTCGGGACGCCAACTGGGACCGGCTGCAGGAACAGATGCATAAATTTTATTTCCTATATTATCTATTAATTGTTCTATACCTGATCTTTTTGAACTTTCCTCATTTTCAAGATAGTAATTACCGGTAGCCAGGTTCATGGAACCTTTATTACCTAATATCTGATCCTCCATACCATTATACTTATTTGATATCAGAGATTCATAATTGATTTTTACACCATTATTATAATGATAAACTAAATTTACACTGTCATAAACTTCTCTTCCGTCTTTCCAATATACTATGTCTCCAACACCTATTACAGATTCTGGCACCTTTTGCATTGCCCAACAACAAACTTCTAATTGATGTGATGCAAGTTCTGTCATTAAACCTGCAGAAGATTCCCAATAGAGCCTCCAATTAATGTGCCGTTCTAAATCTTGTGATGGTACAGGTCTTCTCCAATCATGATTTCTAAACCAGTGACAACGTTCTCCAACAATATCTCCAATTAAACCGGAATGAATCATTTGCATTCCTTTGATATATTTTTCATCAAACATGCGTTGCATACAAAAATAAAGGACTTTATCTGTATTTTGATATGCATCATAAACTGACTTACATTGATCCATAGTAAGTGCCATGGCTTTCTCACAGTAAACATGCTTTCCTGCTGCTAACGCATCAAGGGTCATCGGAGCATGAAGATAAAGTGGCGTGGAAATTATTACTCCATCAATATCGGGTGATTCAAGCATCTTTCTGTAATCAGTATATGTCTTGGCTTTTGGACATAATGCTGAGGCTGTCTTCAAATTGGGTGCATAATTATCACAAAGGGCTACTATTTCTGCATGGGGTATTGCTAATACTGCATGGATACTGTACTGACCTCTGGAGCCGGTTCCAATAAAACCTATACGAGCTTTTTCGCTTTTTATTTCTTTGGCTTTATCTGGTGTAAATGATTGTAGCCATGGGGTGGTTGCTAATAATGCGGCTCCTCCCGATATGTAACCTAAGTCTTTGATGAATTGTCGAAGACTTGTATCAACTTGTCTTGGTTTTTTATTTGACATAATCTTTATAAAAAATATTCTGTAAAACTTTTAATTTCAAAATTATCACATAAACGCTTTTTTTCTTCTTCATTAGCTATCATAAATGTCGTACTGAGTACTTCTGCTTCTAATGGATCTGAACTGGTAATTGATATTACTTTTCGATCTATTATAACTTCCTTAGAATCAGGACGGACAATATGCCCCGAATAGGTTGGCGTATTTCCTGAAACGGACATCGCTTCATCTTTTAAAGAAATTTCATCCAAACTCTCTCTTGGATTGAATGGATTAGGAATACTCACTTTCCATGAATCACCATATGGATGATGACCGATGCTTAATATCGAACTATTGCCAAAATCGACAAAACAGTTCTGAACTTGGGCATTAAATAAATATTGATTGATTTTTTTCAAAGCATAACCTTTGGCATATCCGCCTAAATCAAGTGAAATATCTGACTGAGAAAAAAAGATTGATTTATCGGATTCTGACAATATCACTTTTGAAAAATCTTTTAAAGTGATATCAAATAACCCAAATGTTTGACGATTGTATTGCTTGCAACTAACCAAAATCGACCACATTTCGGACGTTACGGAGATAGATTTAAATGATGCATTTTGGTTAATAAGCGATAACTCACTTAATGGATCAAATCTGTTCAGTTGTTTATCAAGTTGGCATAACTCTGAAACAATTTTATCCCATAGTGAGTCTGATTCCGGCTTGCTTTTACCAATAATTAAAATATCGAATCGTGTTCCCATGATGTTAATTAAAGATCCACGGAACATCTTAGATGATTCGTAATATGCTTTCTTAATATTATTTTCTTTCCTTTGCAACCTCTACTGCTTTTGTTGTAACATAATATTTCGCTAAGGTATTAGTTTTTTCCCAATTAGGCATATTCTTATTTGACAAGAAACAAAAAAAACTTTCAGCAACATGCTTGAAATGAAATTCGTGTCCTTCCCTGTTTTCTAATGGAATGCTTATAATATATTCTCCTTTTGTTGATGTAGGTGCAGCAGAAACAAATGGATAGGTGGCGTTGATTACTTTAATTGCTTTTTGCAGGTTTTCCAAAAACTCTTTCTCTCCTATTCCTTCGGATTTCTGTACATAGAGCTGTTTAATAAAAGACTGCTCTTTATCCTGAACAGTTTTTATGATAGCTTTTGTACCTTTTATCAACGACTTAAATGTGTCGCCGCTTCCTTTGGAAGCTTCATAATTCCAAATAACTTTTAAACCTGCGTTAAGTCCTTTTACTTCAAAATTAATGGTTCCGTTGGAATAGACTTTTAAAATGGAATCGTTTAGGTATTTTTGAAGGTATTCAGGAAGGACTTTTTCTCCTGTCGATTGGGTAAACTGCGACAAGGATATCTCAGTTGCCCAATGAGTGGATGATATATCTCTTATATCTTGCTTATAATCGACACTTTGATTAGGAAAACATTTCCAAAACAACAAATCAATCAGATGGGTTGTTACATCTGCAATGCCTTCTCCTTGTTGCTCAACATCGTAATACCAGGCGGGACGGATAAGAGGTGCACTGGAGACTTCTTTGTAAAAATGATGAACACTTTCCATGTAAATAGCTGGATCTTCGGGCGTTCCCTTTTTTAATTCGCCAAAAAAGTTGGGATCGTTAATCAACTCTTTCTCAATAATGTTCAGTATATCATATCGTTCTGTCATCATATCATACAGTTGAACGCCTTTTAATTCTGCATTTTCATAAGCTTTTTCTAATAAAAGAAAATCTTCATGATTTATAGCCATCGGCTTGTCAGACAGCACATTAAATCCGCCGACTATCGCACTATGTATATACTCTGTTTTATCTTTGTTGTTTCCGGCAAGTACAACAACATTACCTTTTTTATCATTGAGCATCTTTTCAGTAAAGTCTTCGCCGGTATATACAATTTCATTCCATTTTGTAGTGTTTTCAGCTCTATTATTGAATGATTCAATAGCTGAGAGATATTGAATTAATCCGGCATCATCAGGTGATATCGAATATACATATACAGAATCGTTTACTTGAGGAATGGAACTTTTTTGAAGTAGATTGGCATGAAAATGACCGGGCGCAAGGACAATTAATTTTACATCATCTTCTTTTCCTGTAAATTCACTGCTGACAGTTTTTTCTCTGTTTTGTTGCAAACATGAAATAAACATCATCCCAATTATAAATGCCAACCAATAATTTCTCATATTATTTTTTTTCTTTTAATTCTTGAAGTAATTGACGGGATTCTTTTAACCCTTTACGATAAGTATCTTCCATCAGAATTATTTTACCTTCTTTACGCTTACTCTCGTTAGAGGCTTCCATAAAGGTGAATATCTCTAATGTTTCTGCTTCAGAAACAGGAGCAACTCGGGTCTTAAAGAAATTTAGTATTTCTACTAAAAGAACTTCGTATCCTTGATAGGGACCTACTTGTTCTGAACCTTTATCTGTGAAAGCTGTACCTCCATAAATTCCTTTTCCTGTTCGTTGACCTCTGAATGTGCCAATCCTACCGTCATTCCATAAACCAACAACTACATCTGTACCTTCTGAAGACATACGGTTGACAGATATGCAACCGGTTCCCATTACAGTAAATAATGTTTCAACTCCGTGAATTCCATACCAACCAAAGTCGGGATGTGTTATTTCTCGTGTTGCAGGTGAATAACAGTCTGCTCCTAAAATCTTTCCAAAATCACCATTGCGCAGCTTCTGATTTTGTGGTACAAAACGTAATGCTGATGAGGAAAAAATAGGGACATTGTAGTCTTTGGCTAATTGATAAATAGCTATTGATTGTGCCAATGTGGCACCAAGTGGTTTATCTATAAACATTATTTTTCCGGCTTTAAACACTTCAAGGGCTTGCTCTAAGTGCATATTGCCATCGTTTGTTTCCAACATCACGCAATCTACTTTTTTCAATAATGCCTCAATAGATGGAACAATCTCTACTCCCAACTCTTTTACTTGGTCTATGTAACCGGGTATTCTGTCAGAACTCGATTTAATTGTTTTTGATCCGTAAGGATAGGCTGCCACAATCTTAAAATCTTTGAATTCTTCTTTTTTATCTACTCCATTTAAAAATTTGGTGAATGCTATGGCATGCGAGGTATCTAATCCGATAATACCTATTTTTATTTGTGCTTCTGCTACAGATAAAATTCCTAATAAAAATGTAATTAGTAATACTTTGACTCTCATATGTTTTATTGTTTAATTCAATAACGATGAACTTTCTTCATCCAAATAAAGTATGGTATCTTCTTTTGTTCTTAATATTGTTGCAGGACATTTTTCACTGATCTCATCATTTAATGTATGATAGATGGCTTCTGCCTTATTTTTTGCGGGAACCATACAAAACATATATTTTGCTTTCAATAATCCGGGTATGGTTACAGTGATGGCATGAGTTGGTACTAATTCTATACTGGCAAATAGTTTTTCGTTTACTTGCTGTTGCCTGCATGCCATTTCAAGTTCAACAACTTTAACCAGTAATGGATCATTAAAATCGGCTACCGGTGGATCGTTGAATGCAATATGACCGTTTTCACCAATGCCCAAACAGACAATATCTACAGGATATTGGTTCATCAAGTCGGAATAACGTTCACACTCTTTCATAGGATCATCGGCTTGACCATTGATATAATGAACACTCTTAAATGGTACTTTGCTGAATATGCGGTCTTTCAAGAAGTTGCCAAATTCTTGTGGTGCATCTTTTTCTAATCCTATATATTCGTCCATATGGAAAGCATTAATTCGCTCCCATTGAATGAATTTATCTGAGATTAATTCTTTCATAAAATCGCTTTGCGATGGAGCTGCAGCGAAAATCATATTGATTTCATCGTGTTGCTGAAGCTGTTTTTGAATTGTGTCCGAAACATTTTTGGCTGCTTCTTTACCCATCTCTTCACGATTAGGGTAGATCTTCACTTCTAATTTCCCTTTTGTAAAAGTGATTACATTTGAGTTAATTTCCGAATATGACATTTCCTTCTAAGATTGTATGTGAAACATTTATATTATCATCAAAAATCACGAAATCGGCATCTTTACCTTTTTCGATAGATCCTTTCTCTTGGTCTATTCGCATAATACGCGCCGGCGTTAAAGTCATCATTCTTACCGCTTCTACTAAAGGTACTTCGGCAATGTTTACCATTGTCCTGACCAAACGGTCTGTCGTAGCTACACTTCCTGCAAATGCAGTACGATCAGGTAATTTGGCTACTCCATCTTCAATAATAACTTTTTGACCTTTATCTAGACTGCCCAATATTGATTCTCCATCAGGCATACCGGCTCCTCGCATAGAATCGGTGCATAAAGCGGTTTTATCGGGCCCTTTGAATTTGTAAACAAACTGAAGGAGGGATTTGGGTAAATGAACTCCATCGGCTATAATCTCTACAGTCATATCGTCTATCAAATATGCTGCTTCTACTATTCCTGCATATCTGAATGCATTCCTTCTTGTAACTGTAGACATCGCTGAATATAAGTGGGTCACATGGGTAAACCCTGCTTGATAGGCTTCTAACACTTCTTCGTAAATGGCATCACTGTGGGCAATGGAAGCAAGGATATTTCTACTGCTAAGGGCTTTTCCAAACGCTAATGAGCCGGGTAGCTCAGGGGCTAAACTCCAACGAACAATATCGTCTGATGATGCAAGAATCTTATTATATTCATTTGGATCGGGATCTCTGAGGTATTTGGGATCTTGGGCTCCTCGCTGATTAAATGAAAAATATGGACCTTCTAAATGAAGACCAAGAAATTTTGACCCTTTATTGTTTTGCTGAACTGCTTTTTTATATATTGAAAATGTATTGATCAACTCTTCAAAAGTACTGGTCAACGTAGTAGGTAAAAGGGCAGTTGTACCATGTTTTGCATGCGTTTCAGCGGCTCCAAGATAAGCATCGACAGTCCCGTCCATAAAGTCGTGACCACCGCCTCCGTGTGTGTGAATATCAATGAAGCCTGAAGAAACATATTTGTTTTGGGCATCAATAACTACATCATCATTACCAACAATTAAATTATCTGAATTAACGATATCAATTATCTTCCCGTTTTCACAAATTATGGCCAAATTCATTTCTATTTTATCAGGAAAAATGAACTTTCCATTTTTTATAATAAGTCGATTGATCATAATATCTGTTTATTGGTTTTTAACTTTTTTCCATGATTTGATTTTGTAACCAAAAGCCCCATACCAAACAATATATGCAAAACAGGGAATAAGGATCCAATAGGCTTTCTTCATCGCTTCAAAAAGAGATAAAAATGAATTCACCTCTACAAAAGAATTATAAACAATGGGCATAATTGCACTTCCACATAAGGCCATAACAAGGAATGCAGATCCCAAATTTGTATGCTTACCTAATCCATTAATTGCCAAAGGCCAAATACCGGCGTACAACAATGCATTGGGTAAGCCCATCATCACCAAATACCAAAGTGATATGTCTGTGGTCAGTCCAAATATGTTTACGGTACCTGAAGTGGTAATAATCATGGTGGATAAAACCAAATTTATGGAAGCACATATTAATAGGGCATGTCGTTGGTTTAAATATTTTGGGATAAAGATTATTCCTATGAAATATCCAATAAATGTCAGAGACATTGTATAAGAGGGGATGTTGTGTGCGGGACCGGCAAGACTCTCTCCCATACTACCTGCATACTGAATACTGGTACCTAAACCAACCATCTGGGTTCCAATATGAAAAAACATGGCAATCACACCTAAAATAAGTGCTGGATATTGAAAGATTGATTTATGTGAATTTTCATCTTCTTTGGATTGCTTGTTTACGACCGAAGGATCTAATTCCGGCAGCGGGGAATAACGAACAACGATTCCAAAAATAAAAAGAGTTATTGCTAAAACAAAATATGGCGTCATAACTCCCTGAATCAAAGTATCAAGAGCAGCATCCAAATCGGCACCAGTATAAACTCCCGCTTCAATTTCTCGC
The DNA here is from genome assembly GCA_002411345.1 of Bacteroidales bacterium UBA5287. GTDB lineage: Bacteria > Bacteroidota > Bacteroidia > Bacteroidales > Dysgonomonadaceae > UBA5287. The sequence goes on from DHSL01000050.1 coordinate 15,285, forward strand.
ATCAAAACTCTATCGGATTCGCGGATGACGACTGCGGCAAAAATCAAATTTGCTATAACACCGGCCAACTTGTTACCGGTTCCTACAATACTCATTCGCTTTGCAGCACTTTCAATGGGACCGACAATTGTTACGTATGGATTGGCGGCTGACTGTAATATCGCAAGACCTACGCCTAACAAAAACAATCCTAAAAGAAATATTTGATAGATACGCCAATATGCGGCGGGGACAAACAATAATGCTCCCAATGACATACACCATAATCCTAACATCATGCCTTTTTTATATCCGACTTTGTTAAGCAGGAACGAAGAAGGAATTGACATTATCAAATATGCAATATAAAAGGCGAACGTAACTAAATATGACTGAAACCTCGATAATTGAAGGGTTAATTGAAAATAGGGTATCAATATTGTATTTACCCAAGATACCAATCCGAAAATAAAAAATAGCAAAGCTAATATTATCATCGACTTAATGGTAGTACTTTTGTCTTTTACACAGTTAATCTGAGAATTGTTACTCATATTATTATAAATTTTAAATAAAGGTAGCTCCGCTTAATATACTTAAAGCTCAAAATTAATTTTTAATATGTTCATAAAATGCTTTAAAAACGTAATTATGTGTTCAAATAACGTTTTTTATTTGGAAACATAATTATGTCTTTTGCGAAATTCTATGGGAGTATAGCCTTTTATCTTCTTAAAAATACGGGATATATTTTTACAGTCGTTAAATCCTGATTCTAAAGCTAAATCAAACATTGTTCTGTCGGTAGTTAATAATAAATGTGCGAAATATTCAATCCTGCAATTTAATATAAATTGATAAATTGATGTTCCCATCTCTTCCTTGAATTTGACTTCCAAATTACGTCGGGATAATGGTACCATTTCAGAAAAGGTCTCAATATTAATATCGGTTGTATAATTGTCTTCAATATAATTCACTACCTGATTTATATATTCATTCTCTATATCGTACTTCTCGGTTGATTTACGAAGCTCTAATCGTATCGGACGAATAATAATATCGAATGGCTCTTTTTTCTCTCCTTTCAAAAATCGATCAATTAATCTTCCGGCTTCATATCCGCCTTTCTCTACATCTGTAACAATAGAAGATATGGGTGGATCGGAAAGATTACAAATTAATTCGTCATTGTCAACACCTAACAATGATATTTCTTCTGGAATTTTGATGTTGTTTATTTTACATATTTGTGATACTCGTAACGCAAATTCATCGTCGCATGCAAACAGTCCGACTGGCTTCGGTAGAGATAATAGCCATTCATCAAGTTGTATATGACTTGTACCCCATTCTTTACCTCCAAGATTTTCACTTTCAAAATAGTAATAATTTCCTCCTGCTTTTTCAATCTCAGTCCTAAATCCTTCTGCTCTCTCACGAGACCAAACGACGCCTTTGTTTCCGTAAAATGCAAAATTACTGAAACGTCGCTTTATGAAAAAATTGGCTGCCATCTCACCGGTTCCAAAATAGTCGCCTGTTAAATTGGAGAAATAGGGACTTCGTTCTTTGTAGTTCTGAAGCAATATTGGTATGTTTAATGTTTTCAATAAATTGGTCCCTTCATGATCCCATTGTGCTACAATTGCGTCGGCTCCCCACTCTTTCGCCCAATTAACAATACCATCTTTTCCATAAAGGGTTTTGTAATATGAGGGTAATCGATAAAAAATCCAAGGACCGTGTTCTTTGGAGTATTGTATTAGACCTTGCAATAGTTGTCGACTAAATTTACTGGAATAATCGATAAGTATTAATATTTTTTCCATAGTGTATTATTCAAAAAGCGCATGTGTTAGTATTTAATATTCAAATATAACTAATTATTGTTACAAAAACAATTTAAATTAATAAATATTTGTACAAAACATTCTTCAAACAAGCTCAGAAATGTCCTTTTTTTATTTGATACTATGGCTATAATTCAAACAAATAAACTTACAGATGTCTATTTTCAACAAAATAGACATTTATAAAACAAATAATAGCCAACATTTAAATTATGCTAAAAAATCTGCGGCTCGAGTAAAAACGTTTGTAAATGCGTTATTCACAGATGTAATGTCTTTAGAATTGTGCGGAAAAGGGTTTTCATGGGTGTAAGGGAATGGAAAATCGAGTAATTGAATGGATGTATGACCGTTAGTTTCTCCTAATGCTTCTATTATTCCGTGATAAGGGATGACAAGGTCGTTGGACAGTGCAATTCCCTTGATCTTTTCTTTGAAACTACTAAAAAATTTCTCACGTTCTGAACGGTGTCTTTCGGGAGTGATCATCTGAACAAATGCGTCGAAAGCATTGTCTCTCTCCCATTCGGATGTGACTTCATTGCCAAAAAAGTGAATGTAGTACTGTTGAAGTTTTTCAAATGCGGGTTTGTCAAGGATGCTTCGGGAAATACCGAACATGGAGCGAAAAATACTCCCACCGCAGAACATAAAAAGACGAGAGTCGGAAAAAAGACCTTTCTGATTGGCCATCAAAGCTACCTGGGATAGGAATGCTCCAATAGAATAGGCAAAGACATCAATTTGTGTGTCTTCTTTAAAAAGTGGATGAGCCCCCGTTTTTATTTCTTCAAATAGTACAGTCAAATCTGCCCAGGTCTGTCTACCGGACAGATAAAATCGCTCCGGACTTTGACTGATTCGGTCACTCAGGGCTACATTTGCATAGCTTATTGAGTGATCACCGTTGTATTTCTCTTTACGGAAATTTAACAGGTTAATAAGGTTACGTGGATTCGACCATGTGACGGGGGCACGGTTTATATGGAAGGCTATCGGGAAAAGAATGACGGGCTTTCCGGTATTTAAACATAAAAACTCTGCCCAAGGAAGGTATTTACTCCAGTTTCGTTCATTCAAACCATGTAACAATAATATTGCATTTTCTTGTTTGTTTTTACCTGCTGGAATAAATACGGGGTATTCAAAAGAAAAGTTTTCGGTAATATTTATATCTGTTCGTTGTGATGTTCCTCCCTTTTCTCCGGTTGAATGACTGTGAAAACGGAAAAAGCGTATGTCAATATTTGTTTCTTCTACATGGTGGTCTATTCCTTGACTGAATTGACTGTTCAGTTCTATATATCGTTCGTTGAAATTCATCATAATCAAAGTATTTCCAGTAAAAGAACAAGCTTTCTAAATCTTATCCAAAACAAAGGGAATAAGGGAATGAAAAAGGGACAGAATCGTGTATATGGGGTGAAAATGGTTATTCAGGGGTAAAAAAACAAAGGGGAAATCGATTATTTTGGTAAGTCTTCAAGAATAATTTACTTTTGTATCGGATGGACAGATTATTCATTCTACAATGGACAGAAAAATTCCTGCATATTTATATGAAAAGAAGAACAGCGTAAAAACGATCCTTTTTACAGCGCTTTTTGCGTTGCTGTTTATAAATCTTTTTCAACCGTTCGGTTCACGCGATTGGTACCCTGAGGTTTCTGATATCAGATATTTTGCTTTTTCAAGTTTGATCATTCTTACGGGTATGATGGTTGTTGTAATCAGTAGGGTAATTCTTACTGCTTACTCAAAAAAAAGTGACATCTTATATTGGCAGTATGCATTGTGGATATTGTGTGAGATTGTGGCGATGGCTATATTCTATACGATTTTTGCGAAATTCTTTCCTAAAGATGGAATAGAGAGGGGTATCTCTGAAATTTTTCAACAGAGTCTTATCAATACGGCTTTAATTTTACTTTTACCTTATGCAATCACCTGGCTCTATTTCTCATGGAAAGAGAAATCGACGCTTCTGGAACAAATAGAACAGGAAAAAGCTACCGATATTCGTGCTAAAACACTGATAGCATTCCCGGATGAAAAGGGGGATCTGAAAATTTCTGTTATGTTGGAAAATCTACTCTATATTGAGTCTGCGGATAATTATGCGACTATATTTTACCTGAACAAATCGGGTGTGTCACATTTTTTGTTACGTAATTCATTGAAATGGATGGAGGAACATCTTACTAAAGAGACTCCTTTAGTCCGTTGCCATCGTTCATTCATAGTAAATATGGATAAGGTTAAAATATTGAAGAAGATAAAAGGTGGTATAGTGCTGGAACTGGAAGAAGAAAATACACCGGATATTCCTGTATCAAAGACTTATTATGAGTCATTTATGCATAAATTTTCACAATATGCTCTGATATAAAAGAAAATTATAATGATAATTTGGCGACGACAAATAATAATGGTTGACTTAAATAGTTTCCTGAATTTTAATTCCGACTTTTTCAATTCCTTTCAACGGATCATCTGTCATATATTGTTTCAAATATATAAGATATTGCTGAGTGGAATCAAGTGATAATCCTTGTTTGTAGGTATATGAAATTTGATGCAAACCTCCGGTTCCTGATCCATACCACTTCCCGTACTGATCTGCAATCTTTATTTCAATAGTATCTGATTTCATTGTTCTTGATTCAATATTCTGATCTATAATTAACCAGATATTCTGATACTTATACAGATTATTGTTTATAATTTCTATATATAGATCGTACTGCTTTGAGGGAATCACATTTAATGAATCTGGCACGAAACCTAATACTGCTGATTTCTGCCATTGTGAGGCAGGAATCAGGCGGTATTGATAATAGACCTCTCCTTGATTACATGAAGTGAGACAAAAGAAAAGGCCTATTATTAGTGCATAATAGAGATTAGTCTTTACTATCCTTGGGGTTGGCGTCATTGTTTTTATTTGAAGGTCTTTTACGACGTCTCTGCTGATTATTACGTCTGTTCTTATTCTTCTTTACTTCTGACTCTGCTATATTTGTCTTTGGACTTGGAGCCGGTTTCAACTCTGCTTTTTCTGGATTATTATTTCCTTCTGCTTTGACTGGTGGCTTCTTCCTGTTACGCGATTTTTTACGGTTATTGGATTTGTTGTTTTGCTTGTCAAATCGTGTGATGCTTTCATCCGTAAGTATATCGCCGCCAACGGGCTGACTCTCGTCTTTCACCACTTCAGGACTCAAAGTAATGGGCTTTTTACCTTTTTTGTTCATAGCAATAATCTCAAACACTCGCTCTTTTGAAATGGTTAAGAGATTTGATGGTAGATGTTTGCTGGTTGAATAGGTTATTTCTCCTGAAAAAATTTCTGTCTTGAAATGATAATATTCACTGTCTTTTGTCTGAAGAACGACTTCACGTGATGGTAATTCTCTTTGTGCTTCAAGATATGCATCTACTTCATAGTTCATGCAACATTTGAGCTTACCGCATTGTCCGGCTAATTTTTGAGGGTTGATAGAGAGATCTTGATATCTTGCAGCGGAAGTTGATACTGATACAAAACTGGTCATCCATGAACTGCAGCAAAGCTCTCTGCCACAAGGACCAATACCACCAATACGACCTGCCTCTTGACGGGCACCAATCTGACGCATCTCAATTTTTACGTGAAACTCACTTGCCAAATCTTTTATCAACTGCCTGAAATCGACTCTATCGTCGGCAATATAATAGAATATTGCTTTGTTTCCGTCTCCTTGATACTCAACATCACCTATTTTCATTTGCAAATCAAGCTCTTCAGCAATCTGACGTGCACGAATCATTGTGGGTTCTTCAAAACTTTTGGCCTTTTCATATTTCTCAATATCGGAAGGACGTGCAATTCGATATACTCGCTTAAAACCATCTTTATCAATCCGGTGTGTATCTTTTTTCATTTGCATCGTCACAAGTATCCCGGTAAGGGTGACAACGCCTATATCGTGACCGGGAGTAGCTTCTACAGCAACTATATCTCCTTGCTTTAACTCAATATGATTACTGTTCAAATAATATCCTTTCCTTGTATTCTTGAATTGAACTTCTACTAAATCTGTAGAATTCTGCAATTCAGGAAAATCATGTAACCAATCATATGTAGTTAACTTGCGATTGCTGTTTATACAGCCGCAACAACCGTTTGTATTTCGCTTTGTACAAACTTTTTCGGGAGCTATATCTCCTAAAAGGTCTTGTTCTAATTCTTCATTCATATATTATATTGAACCATTGGCCATAAAAAAATGACCATGGATTTTTGTTAGAAATTATTTTTCGCAATTTACAAAATTATTTGATTAATAACACGGTAACTTTCATGCAGAGGTCTAAAAAAATGATCTTTGCATTTCCGTTTTGTTCAATTTGACGCTGGGCAAGCGCAAATTCATCAAATAACTTTTCTATATTATTTTCATTGATAAAGGGAGCAAATCGTTCGCCAAACTGGGATTCTTCTGCATTTAAATAAACCATCTTTGGCTCATTTAAATTGCTTATAAAATATTCCCTGAACATGCGAAGACAGTATTGAAGAAAATTCTTTTGCTTTTCTCTACCTATACCGGCAATTTCAAATGCTATTTTTTTTACTCTTTTGATTTCTCTGGATACTGATGCACGCATCATTTCCTTGAATAATTCCAATAACGAATCGTTTTCATCGGAGGACTGAATCAGATTAATTGCTTTGGTAAAACTGCCGTTGGCGACATGGGCTACGGAAGTTGCTGAAGATGAATCTAAACCATACAGCTTTTGAATCGAGAACTTCATCTCTTCTTCTTCGATTGCTCTGATATGCAAAGGTTGGCAGCGGGATTGAATTGTTAATAGCACCTTTTCCAAATCTTCTGATACTAACAAAAAAACAGTGTTGTCTGAGGGCTCTTCTAGAATCTTAAGGAGTTTATTGGCACTTGTATCGTTCATCTTTTCAGGTAACCAGATAATCATCACTTTATACAGTGCTTCGTATACCTTGAGACTTAATTTTCGTAAAATCTCATCGCTTTCTTTTGCGTAAATTATTCCTTGAGCATTCCCGGCGTTGATAAAACTTAACCAGTCGTTGATATCAAAATAGGTGTTCTGTGATATGAACTGTCTCCACTCAGCCAAATATTCATCGCTTGTCTTTGACTTGATCGTTGGAAAAACAAAGTGCAAATCGGGATGTGATAGCTTATCAAACTTGTGACACGATGGACATTTGCCACATGCATCATCGGATTGACGATCTTGACAATTGAGATATCTGGCATATGCAATGGCTAAAGGTAATTTACCAACTCCTTCGGGACCGTATATCAGACGGGCATGGGGCACAAAACCCATCTGGACGGATTCGATGAGATGCTTTTTTACATCGCTTAAGCCTATGATATCTTTGAAATACATTTAATAAATCTCTTTTGCTACTCTGTAAATACTGTCGACTGCGTTTACTGTATAAAAATGAATGCTTGGAACTTTTTTATTTACCAATTCCTTGCATTGATTAATACACCACTCTAATCCTAATTCTTTTACTTCACTATCAGTTTTGCATTTACGAATCTCTATTGCTAATTCTTCGGGTATCTCGGTGCGAAAAATCTTTGGCAATATAGATAATTGATTCATACGATGAATGGGCTTGATGCCGGGAATTATGGGTACTGTAATTCCGACTTTTCGACACTTATCCACAAATTCAAAGTACTTGTTATTGTCAAAAAACATCTGGGTAACCAAATAACTTGCACCATTATCGACTTTCATCTTTGTATAATATACTTCGGAATCTAGATTTGGCGATTCTTCATGCTTTTCTGGATAACAGGCCATTCCATACGAAAAAGGTACGTCAGGTGCAGCAAACTTTGTTCCATCTAACAAAATTCCACTGTTGAATGTATTTACTTGATCTTGCAATCCTGTAGCAAATTCATGACTATCCATTTTTCTTTGGTCTATATCAAGCTTGTTACTGTCTCCTCGTAACAATAATAAATCGGTTATGCCCAAAAATGATAAGTCTATCAAAGCATATTCGGTCTCTTCTTTCGAAAAGCCTTTGCATATCATATGAGGTACGGCAATTATGCCATATTTATTTTGAATGACTGCGGAGATGGCTACTGAACCGGGTCGCCTGCGAATATTTACCTTTCGAATTATTCCTTTGGCATCTTCCTGATATGTATTTTCGCTGTGATGGGATGTGATGTTTATATATAAAGGGTTAAACTCCTTCAAATTATCAATAGTCTCAAACACTTGATTTATACTGCCTCCTTTTAATGGGGGGAGCAACTCAAACGAAAATGCTGTCTTTTTAGTTTTTTGAATCAAATCGCATACACTCATAGCATAATTCTCCTATTTTATTATTGCTCTCAAAATATCTAAACCATTGGCATATATAACCAATGCAAGTAGAAATAATAGTCCTGCAATCTGAGCATATTCCACAAACTTGGGACTTGGTTTCCTGCCGGTAATCATTTCGTATAGCAAGAAAAGAACATGCCCGCCATCTAATCCCGGTATAGGAATAATATTCATAAATGCGAGTATGACAGATAAAAATGCTGTCATTATCCAAAATGAATACCAATCCCAGACAGGAGGAAATAGTTGCCCCATTGCTGCAAAACCGCCTATTGATGTTGCTCCTTCTTTCGTGAAAACGTACTTAAACTGAGCAACATAGTCCTTTAATTCTTGTATACCTCGTTTAATACCTGCAGGAAATGATTCCAAAAAGCCGTAATTAACGGTGATAATATCATAAAAACTGCCTATTGCTTTTGGATAAAAACCTAGTAACCCGACTGAATCTACTTGAACAGGTAATGTCAGTAAAGCTCCTTTACGGACTACTTCCAAAGATATTTCTTTTCCTTTATTTTCTTCTAGTTTTCTTTTTAATTCAGTAAAAACTGGGGTAGCAGTTCCATTAACAGAGATAATACTATCGCCTGGAAGCAAACCGGCTTTTTCAGCATTACTGCCGACTGCTGTTTCCTGAATTACAGTGGGAAAACGATATGTCGCAAAACCTTCTTTGTCTCTTAATAAATTCTTCATCAAATCGTTGGACATTGGCAACTTGATTTCTTTTCCATCACGAATTACAGTTACAAACTCGGCATCTGCAACATCCATCAAGGTCCTGACACCAAATCGTTCTAACTCTTTATCATCTGCACGAAGTAGAATATCTCCATCTTGAAATCCTGCATTCTTGGCAGCTTGACTAAATTCCATACCCATCTTAACATTCTTCAATGGAAGATAGGTGTCATTCCACTGAAAAAGTACCATCGCGTATATAAAAAAAGCTAGCAACATATTGAAAACCACTCCGGCTATCATCACCAAAAGTCGCTGCCATGGGGGCCTCGAACGAAGTTCCCACGATTCTGCCGGCTTAATATCCTGTTCGTTATATACCGATTCATCTACCATCCCGGCTATCTGACAATAACCGCCTAATGGTAACCAACCAACGCCAAATTCTGTGTGACTGTTTTTTGGCTTATATCTGAATAATGCAAAACCGACATCAAAGAATAGATAGAATTTATCGACTCTTATCTTAAATACACGAGCTAATATAAAATGTCCCAATTCGTGCACAATCACAAGAATGGACAAACTCAAAACTAATTGTAATGCTTTTATTAAAAATGTTTCCATCTATTTTGTAACTATCCTATGATTGTTTGTTTATTGTTTCAAGCGCTATTTGACGAGCAACAAAATCGGTTTGGAAATAATCATCCAATGTAGGTGATTTCACAAACGATACTCGCTGCATTGTTTTTTTTATAATTTCACTCATCTGAAAAAAACTTACTTTATCATGCAAAAATGCATCTACAGCTATTTCATTTGCTGCGTTAAGAATACATGGCATGTTCCCGCCTTTCTCAATCGCTTTATATGCAAACGATAAATTAACAAACTTTTCCGTATCGGGACGTTCAAATGTCATGGTTTGCAACTCAAAGAAATCAACACTTCCAACATCAGATGGAAGTCGGTTTGGATAGGAAAATGCATATTGAATTGGAATTCGCATATCAGGAACTCCAAGTTGAGCAATTATTGATTTATCCTTGAATTGAACCATTGAATGGATAATGGATTGAGGATGGACAATCACCTCTATTTGTGATGGCTGAACACCGAAAAGCCATTTGGCTTCTATCATCTCAAAACCTTTATTCATAAGAGTCGAGGAATCAATGGTCACTTTTGAACCCATTACCCAATTAGGATGATTAAGTGCCTCTGATTTAGTAACCTTGCTCAACTGCTCTTTTGTGAAAGTACGGAACGGACCTCCGGAGGCAGTAAGTAATATCTTGTCAATTTCATTGTTACTTTCTCCATTAAGACATTGAAAAATGGCTGAATGTTCTGAGTCGACTGGCAATATGGGTGATCTGTTCTCCAATGCTAACGATGTGATAAGCTCACCGGCAACTACCAATGTTTCTTTATTTGCTAATGCTATGGTTTTTCCGGCTTTTATTGCACTTATTGTTGGTTTTAATCCGGAAAACCCTACCATGGCTGTCAAAACAATGTCAATTGGACTGCTTTTTACTACATCACAAATGGCTTCACTGCCTGCCCATACTTTTATCGGTAAATCTACCAATGCATCACGCAATTGTGGATACTTGTCCTTGTTAGATATGACAACCATATCGGGTAAGAACTTACGCGACTGTTCAATAAGTAATTCAATATTATTATTGGCTGTAAGTGCGTACACCTCAAATAGATCTGAGTGCTTGCCAATTACATCCAAAGCTTGCGTTCCTATGGACCCTGTTGATCCCAGAATAGCTATTTTCCTTTTATTTTTCTCTTGCATTGTATTCTAAAGTATGCAAAGATAGCAAAAATCGTTTCTGATAGCAATAATGCTATTCACTTCAAATGTGTATGTTTCTTTAAATCAATAATCAATTCTTCAATTGAACGGACTGTCGTTGATTTATTACCCATCCTTATCTGCCAGGATCGTGTTTCCACATCCGGAAGAATTTCAATTAATGCATTATCTACAATGTTATATCCATTTTTTCTCAACGCCTGGATTGTCCACTTTCGAATCAATTCATTTCCTCCGTTAACTTCAACATCAATAACTTCAGACTTTTGTTGATTAATAGAGAAACCTCCCGACATTTCATCAAATATATAATCATTTCCTGAATTATTACTGTCAAAAGCGGTATTTATTTTCCCTGTCAATATAAGATCTTCGGGTGTTCCTACACTCACTCCTGCATTCTTTTTCATCAACCAGATCTTATCTGCGACCTGCATTGCAGTTTCTAATTCGTGAGTTGAAATCAAAATGGTTTTTGATGTCTGATGGGCCAATTTCTGTAAAAGCAATAGTGTATTGATTCGATTTGGCAAATCAAGATGAGAAGTCGGCTCATCAAGAAGCATTAAAGGGGTGTCCTGTGCCATTGCTCTTGCAATAAAAACACGTTGCCGCTCTCCATCAGATAGTTGGTGAATATTTCGATTCTCAAAACCCTGAAGATGGGTCACTTCTATCGCTTTATGGATGATTTCATCATCCTCGACAGATAATTTTCCCAACCAACCGGTAAAAGGATCGCGACCAATTGAAATTAATTCTTTCACTGTAAACGAAGCGACAGATTCAATTGATGTAAGTACTACAGAAATTTGAGTCGCTCGTTTTTTAGGTTTCATTCTCAGAACATCATGTCCATCTAATAAAACCTCACCCGAAATTACAGGTTGTAGACAGGAGATTGAACGTAACAAAGTCGATTTTCCACATCCATTAGTTCCGATTAATGCAATAAGCTCACCCTTTTCAGCTGATAGATTAATATCCTTTTGGATTATATTACTTTTATTGCTGTTAAAGTAACCGACGTTAAGATTATTTAATTGAAGAAATGCCACGATAAGTATGTTGTCAATTATCTATCAAACCATTTGGAAGCTCCATCCGGATTAATCGTTTTTCATCGTCAATCTCAGTAATAAAATCTGCTGTTGCTGGAATAAGAAGTTCTACTTCATCTTTTTTCACTATGAAAAGCACGTTTATTGTTGATGAATCAACAGAATCTATTTCACCAAGAACAACACCATTCTGATCCTCAACAATATAACCAATCAACGAATCCCATTCATCTTCCGGAGAATCAATTGATTGAAGGTTCTTACGCTCGATAAATACAAACGTATTTGAATATTTTGCTGCTGTAGTTTCAGAATCAATATCTTCAAATTTTACACGTGCCGATATATTTGTGTTAAACCAAATTTCTTCTATAAAAAAAGGAACATAAATTCCATCTAATTCAAGTAGATAATAAGGAGTTTCGATTTCTGTGTAGAGTTCTTTTTCAAACAAAAGTGTAATCTCACCCTGGATACCGTGAGGTTTCAAGAGTTTACCTATCAGAACTAAATCTTCCTTAAATATCATTTTAATCAGTTTTTACGACGCATCTTAATGTTTTGCAATTTAGTACGAGTTGCGGTTGATTTTATCTCTGGAATTGTATATTCTTCACTTGTCAATTTAATTTGACCTTTAGAAAGTATTTCTAAATCTTTAAATATCTTCTCATCATCTACCTCCTTATTCCACAAAATATAGGACCTTTTCATCTGATTTGTAAGCATCTTAATTAGATGAGACTTTTTTTCGCCATCTTCCATATTTGCTGCTATTTTAATCATTTGTTCCAGAATTTTTCCATAATGCATGTATTGCATGGTGGGACGACTATATTCTAAATGACCGGGACGAGAAAAAAGATCTTCTTTTTTCACCACTTCGTAAGGATAATCAATATCCAGTTTGAAATCAGACATAATAGCTAAATGATCCCAAAGAATGTGTTTGAAATCATTTACATCACGTAAATGGGGAAACATATTGCCCATTATATTGATAATTGAATTTGCACATTTTGCACGTTCTTCCTTATCTTCAACAGTAATGCAATAATCTACCATATTCTGAATATTTCTACCGTATTCTGGTAAAATCAACTTCTTTTGTTGTGTATTATACTTCATATCTTTTTTTATCTAAGTTTAAGAATATCACCTTCTTCAGGCACATATTCATATTTTTTATTGTTCATACGATACAAGTTTCTAACTTGAATACCATATTTCTGTGAAATGCTATGCATTGACTCACCTATCTGAACAACATGCTCAAAATAAGGCTTATCTGCACGAATCTTCTTTTTCTGAAAATATACAATATCACCGCCACTTAAAGGAAAATCTTCCGGAACTTCGTTAAACTTCAAAAGATCTTTTTCTTTAAAACCAAATTCATCTGCTATCGTACTGTAAGTGTCACCTTCAACAGCAATAACATAAACCAAACCATGAGTTAAATATGGCTGATGTCTCCAACTTACAGATTGAACGACTGAACTTTCTAACCTCTTTTCCTCTACTCCAACATTGCGACTTCGATATCTCTTATCATCAAACCGATATAACTCATAATCTTCTATCAGCTTTATCAATTTATTGGCATATGCTTTATCTGTAGCATATCCACTATTCTGTAAACCTCTTGCCCATGAACGATAATCAGTTACTGGCAAATCAAAAAGTTTACTATATCTGCTTCCGTTAACAAGAAATTTAGCATGGTCCGAATATGATTCTTCTACGCGATCATAGCTCCTAAAACAATCATTTGGAGTGTCATCAGCCTTAATAACGCTTCTACCCTCCCATCCTCTATGACATTTTATGCCAAAATGATTATTGGATCTGGTAGCAAGATCTCCATTTCCGGCTCCTGACTCCAACAAGGCTTGAGCCAATGTGATTGAAGCTGGTATATTATATATTTTCATATGTTCAACTGCTATATCACAATATCTGTCTATGTAATTCTCATAAATTTTAGACCGATTTTGACCTAAAGCCAGTAACGGAATAAATAAAAGAGTCAAAATAGCAAAGAACTTTGAAATAAATGTATATTTGTAATTCAAATTATGCATTATATTGCTATGAAAGAATTTATTTTAAATACAAAGATAACGGTTTATCACATAGATGAGTGCTCCGATATCGAAAAAAAACTTATTGAAGCAGCAAAAAGTGCTACAAAAAAAGCTTATGCACCGTATTCTCAATTTAAAGTAGGTGCAGCTGTACTACTAGAGAATGGAGAAATTGTTATTGGAACTAATCAAGAAAATGCCGCATACCCATCAGGATTGTGCGCAGAACGTACTGCAATCTTTAGTGCAAATGCCAATTTCCCTGAACATAAAGTTGAAGCAATCGCTATAGCTGCATTCTATAAAGGAAAATATTCAACTGATGTCACACCTTGTGGCGGTTGTAGACAAGTATTGCTGGAAACAGAAACTCGCTTTAAATCACCTATCAAAATATTGATCAGCAGAGATGAAGAGATTTACAAACTAGATAATGCGACAGACCTTCTACCACTCCATTTTGGAGAAGAAATGCTGCAATAAAAGTTTATTCATCAAGGGTTACTAAAAACCATTTATTATCAATAAGTTTAAAGAAATAATCAGCATAAATACCGTTATCTATTCCTCTTAAAGAGACAATTGCTGAATCGTTTCTAAAGGAGATCATCTGTTCATACTTATCGTATTCACGAGTTACATAAGTGCTATCATATGTCAAATCTAACAATTCCCAATCATACTTCGAGATTGTTTCATTTTCCATTTCCATTCCGTCTTCAGTAATATTTGTAGTAAGCACCGTAATCGGAAAAACAATTCGTTTCAATTGAAAAGATTCGTCTCTGTTGAACATTTCTAGAAAAGAATAAAAATTCTCCTGTTTCTGTTTATTCTGAACTTTTTCTATGTTCGCCGGAGAACTTGCATTATTCATGTTTTCATTAATACGCTTTTGACTGTTTTGAGAGCAAGAAAGCAAAAAATACAATGATAAACCTAACACAACCAATTTTAACACTTTCATAACTTTTATTTCTCAATTTATTTTCTTATGCAAAGGTACAATATTTTAATCAAATTATTTTTTAATTATTCCTTTTTATATAATAAAATCATAAAAAATAATACGACAGCTTAAACAACCGTATTTCAAGAACTAATAACATAAGAAAATATGGAAATTCGAAATTAAACATGTAAATTTGTCTGATAAAATTATCGAGACTATGGATTTACAATCAAACATACAAGAATTATATAACAAACAACAAGAAGAATGGGAATCTTTTAGAAATGCAGTTAAACAACTGGATAATATTCGCGTAAAACAGTTTAATTGGGGTGATAACGTTAAGGTTAATATTCAATTTAATCCGGGAAGGATTACCTCAACATCGGCAAAGGTTGATAAGAAAAATATTGAACAAAGACCATGCTTTTTGTGCGAACAAAATCGACCAACAGTGCAAAAAGGTTTGTCTTTTCTCGATAAATATACAATTTTGGTAAATCCCTATCCTATTTTGCGTAATCATTTAACTATTCCTATCCATTCACATGTACCACAAAGGATTAGAAAGAAAATTGGAGATATGCTTTCGCTTTCTGAACAGCTCCCCGATTATATAGTTTTTTATAATGGACCTAAAAGTGGAGCATCTGCACCCGATCATTTTCATTTGCAAGCTGGATTAAAATCACCCGTTTTACTACAAGGGGAAAACGAATTACGTTCTTGTCTTGTAGTTGAAGCTACTACTAAAACAGAAGCAATGGATTTAGCTGAAGATGTGTATCTCTTTTTGCAAAAACAACAACCTGAGGAGGATGAACCTATGCTAAATATTATTTCTTTTATGGATAATGACAAATATATGCTTCATATTTTTCCTCGTAAAGCACACCGACCAAAACAATACTTTATCGAAGGTAGCAAACAACTTTTAATTAGTCCGGGAGCTTTAGATATGGCTGGCTTAATAATTACTCCAAGAGAAGAAGATTTTGACAAAATACAAAAAGATGATATAGTAGATATATTTTCACAAGTATCAATGCTAATCATTTGACAAATTGACATATGGATAACTCAGAAATAATTCTTATGACTATCAATGGGGATGACAAACCTGGACTAACCGCCTCATTAACAGAAATATTAGCTAAGCACGAGGCCTTTATTTTAGACATCGGCCAAGCGGATATTCATCGAAATCTATCATTAGGAATCATGTTCAGGACTATCTGTGGTAGTTCGGGAGAACTACTTAAAGATCTATTATTTAAAGCTAATGAACTTGATATTAGACTCCGTTTTACAACAATATCAGATGAACAATATTCCAATTGGGTAAGCCAGCAAGGAAAAAACAGATATATAATCACTGTATTAGGAAAAGTGTTGACTGCAAAACAAATAGCCTCTGTTTCACGAATCATTTCAAATCAGGGATTAAATATTGATAATATTGTGCGCCTTACTGGTCGAATTCCTTTGGAAAGTGCAGAAAATACACGCATGTCATGTGTTGAACTGTCAGTTCGTGGAACACCTAATAACGAAAAGGTTCTGCACGAATCATTTCTTAAATTATCTGCTGATTTGAATTTCGATATCTCTTTTCAGGAAGAGAGCATGTATAGGAGAATGCGTCGTTTGATTTGTTTTGATATGGATTCTACACTTATTCAAACCGAAGTAATTGATGAACTTGCTGAACGCGCAGGTGTTGGTAGTAAAGTAAAAGCTATTACAGAATCAGCTATGCACGGCGAGATTGATTTTGAAGAAAGCTTTAAAAAGAGAATCCAACTACTTAAAGGTTTAGACGAATCTATCTTGAAGGAAGTTGCGGAAAATTTACCTATGACAGAAGGTATTGGAAGACTAATGGCGGTCTTGAAAAAAGTAGGTTTTAAAACAGCAATTCTGTCCGGAGGATTCACCTATTTTGGAAATTATCTGAAAGATAAATACAATTTCGACTACATGTATGCCAATGAGTTGGAAATAAAAGATGGTAAACTCACAGGTAATTATATTGGTGACATTGTAGATGGAAAACGTAAAGCAGAACTTCTAAAACTAATTGCTCAAGTTGAAAAAATTGATATACGACAAACTGTTGCTGTTGGAGACGGCGCAAATGATTTAATGATGTTGGGACTTGCTGGATTGGGAATTGCATTTAATGCAAAACCAAAAGTTAAGCAAAATGCACGCCAATCATTATCAAGTGTTGGAATTGACGGGATTTTATATTTTCTTGGTTACAAAGATTCAATGCTTGACAGTAAGCTGTTTGGAAACCACTCATAAAAAAGTTTAGTATGGAATATGTCGTTAAGTTCTTAAAAAAATATGAAGATGATGCTGATGTCAAAAATAGAAAAAAAGTGTTATCTTTTTTCACGAGTCAAAGTGATGGAAAATCTTTGACAATGATTACTAACGCATTACTCCGGACGTCAAAAACAGAAAAAATAACATTCACAATACTTCAAATGATAAGTCCAAAAGAAGCTGAATTTATTGACAATATTGATGAATATAAAAATATGCTTTTCAAAGACTTAACATCGATTTGCGAAAAAGAAAACACAATAGCACGGTCATTTGTAAACATTTCAAACGATTTTACTTCTGATATATTAAAATTATCTGAACAATATGAGTCAGAACTAATTGTTATTGAATTATCTTCAGGAGATCTGGATTTCACGGTCAATGAAAATCTGTATTTATCTCCAAAAAACGAGACACAGAAATATCCATTATCAAATGTTGCAAACCCCTGGATAAAAAATGTAAGTGAACTTCTTTTACGAAACGATAATGCAACTGCTTTATTTATTGATAGAGGCATTAAATTGATAAAGAAAGTTTTTGTTTTTATTTTAGACATAAGTGATATTAGTATTTTAAGATATGCTCATCATTTTCCACTAAATGAAAATACAACTCTCTTAATTTGGGACGCTATTGGATTGATAGCCAATGTTCCAGAACTACAAAAATTATACACTTCTATGAACAAAAGGACCGATGGAAGAGTTGAAATGTGGAACATCGATCAGAAAATAACAGAAGAGGTTATTCAACAACATGACCTGATAATTACAGGAATTGAAGGATGGGACAAACTGATGCATACATCAATTACCTGGAATAAATCACTTCCAACTACACTCATCATAAAAGATGAATTAAATTAAAAAACAATGGATTTGCAAAAAGCCTCAACATTACTTAAGACGATAAAAAAAGCTGTAGAGAATAAACATCTCAAATCGGCTTTTGAAGGAATAAACCAGCTAAATTCTGAGCAACATAATTATCAGATAAATCAACGTCTTGAAGAACTTGAAACTAACTATAAGTATATGCTCCATTATTTTGCGGAAGGTAATAACGATCCTCAGCAAAAACTAATTTACAACCGACTTATTCGTGATACTTATTTGCTTGCACAAGATGCTGCGGAAATTGTATTCATGCAGCATAGCTCCTTTTACTTTTATGAAAAAGCTCGACTACAAACAGTTCGTAATCCAATTTTGCTAGACGAACATCGGGATAATATAATTAAACAAATGGATACTTTTTCTTTTATAGAACTGTTTCCGGAGGGTGAAGAGAAAAGTAATAGATTATTTCAAAACACTTTAGCACACGAACGCACAATAGAAGACCTTTTTAACTCAACGTATGCTTCTTGGAGAGCGGACAGTGCAATGATAGAATCATACCGCAGATTCATTGATAATGAAATAATACCTGTTTCAGATAAATCAATGTTAATTTCGGCATTAACAATGAACATAATTCATCGGTTGGATGATAAAAAGACTTCTTTCCTTTTTGACGTTTCTCAACATCCTGAACAAGAAATTGCTATCCGCGCAATTGTTGGATTAATTGCCATTTTCCAGAAATATAAATCATGGTGGTATCTATTCCCGGAATGTACAAATAGATTGAAATTATTGGCAGATGATAACGTATTCTGTAGACGGTTTATGACGTCTATGATTCAATTCATACAAGCACGTGAAACAGAAAAAATTACCCAAAGACTCAGGGACGAGATTATACCGGAAATGATGAAACTCAGTCCTATTATTGGGAAAAAAATTGATTTAGACGAATGGCTTGGTGAAAAATCGGAAGTGGAGGATAAAAACCCGGAATGGCAAAAGATACTTGAAGAATCTGGTTTGGGTGATAAGCTCAAAGAATTTACAGATTTACAAATGGAAGGTGCGGATATATTCCATTCTACATTTTCCAATCTGAAACTATATCCTTTCTTTCATGAAATGAATAACTGGTTTTTAACATTCACACCTTTTCACACACAAATAACAAAATATTCAAATAATAAACCGGAAAGTATTCAACTACTAAATACTATTTCTACAACATCTATGATGTGCGATTCCGATAAATACTCTTTTGCTTTTAGCTTGGTAAGCATGCCTGAACAATATCAGAAAATGATTACCTCACAACTTAGCGCTGAAAGTGAGGGAATAAAAGAAATGCAAGAAGAAGATAATATGTTGCTGCCTCATCAGAAAGAGGAAAATAGTATAAAACAATATATACAAGATCTTTATCGATTCTTTAAACTTTTTAAAAGGAAAGATGAATTTACTGACATATTTGCTTTACCACTTAATTATCATCTGATTGATGCATTTTATCCTATCGTGCATGAACAAATGAATCTTGATCGAATTGCTTTATACTATTTTGAAAAAAATAATTTTCAAGAAGCACTGGAAGCATATTCACAACTTTCTGAAATTAATCCGGGTAAATGTGAAATATGGCAAAAGATTGGTTATTGCCGCCAAATGCTTGGAGATGTAAAAAAAGCACTGGATGCATATCTGAGAGCTGAGTTAATAGATGGAAATAATACATGGCTTTTGAGAAAGATAGCTCAATGCTATCGTATATTAAAACAACCGGAGACGGCATTGATTTATTATCGACGATTGGAACAACTAAAACCGGACGATTTTAATATTCAACTCAACATTGGTCATTGTTTTCTGGAATTAAGAAAGTACGATGAAGCATTGAATTATTATTTCAAAGTGGAACTGTCAGATAGTGAAAACACTCGTGCATGGCGGTCCATTTCTTGGTGCGCTTTTCTATCACGAAAATTCGAAGTAGCACAACGATATTATGGACAAATATTGGAAAAAAGTCCAACAACACACGACTATCTAAATGCTGGTCATGTTGAACTTTGCATAAATAATATCAAAAAAGCTATTGAATTGTATGAAAAAGCAAATGAAAAAGAAGGTAATTTCGAGTCATTCCAAAAATTACTAAGAGAAGATGAGGAAGAATTGAAAATGGCTGGTATTGACACCAAAGTATTTCCATTATTATTAGATAAGATTAAATATGATAGAGAAAACAGCTGAATTCTAAAGATATAGCTTATTTTCCTCAATGAAATCATAAACACGGGAAGGAACAAATGCACGCATATTTTTTCCTTCTTTTATACTTTCACGGATAAATGTTGAAGAAATATCCACAAAAGGAGCTTTAACAAGCTGAACATGTTGACTAAACTCGGCGGGAATGATAACTTCCTCTCCCAAACGGGGATAAATCATAATATTATATTCTCGACGCAATCGATCATATTCTTTCCATCTGTGAAAATCCAACCAGCTGTCTCCACCAATAATCAAAGTGAAAATGCAATTTGGATAATTGATTGATAATTTGTCTAGGGTATTTATCGTATAAGAGGGACGTGATAAGGTAAATTCAAAATCAGAAGCATTCAGATTATCATAATCTTCCAATGCAATTTCTGCCATTTTAAGACGTATATTTTCATCAAGCAAATCTTCTTTCTCTTTCAAAGGATTATGAGGAGACACCAATAACCATACTTCATCAAGCAATGTGAATTCTGCAATATAATTGGCTAATATCAAATGCCCTACATGAATAGGATTGAATGAACCTGAAAATATGCCTATTTGTTTTTTGACCATTTTTCACTTTCTTACTATATGACAAAAATATTAAAACCGATACATCAGACATGTATCGGTTCTCTATGTCTTTAAATTAAATTATTCACGATTTTTTCTTGAACAATGAAATTAACCATAACAACAATATGGCACCTACTAATGCTGTTATCAGGCTTCCAATTAATCCGCTTCCAACTTCAATACTCAATAAATCAAACACCCATCCTCCCAATAAAGCGCCAATAATACCTACAATAATATTCATAAGCAGACCAAATCCTCCACCTCGCATTATTTTTCCGGCTAGCCAACCGGCTAGCAGACCAATAAGGATAAACCATAACCATCCCATAGTACTTTAATTTATTAGTTTATAAAAATGTATTAGCAAAAAAACAACTCACAATTATAGTTATTTTTTACTCAATATTACTATTTTTATTCAAGAAAAACTCAAATAAATTAGCACATCCTGTTTTTATAATCTTCATAACTGAATTTGCGATACAACACAAACTTGTTATCATCGGACCAAAGACCTATTGATGGATGTGAAACTCCATTAAACATAGTGGTTTTTACTGTTGTATAATGAATCATATCTTCAAAAATTATTAAATCGCCCACTTGTAATGGATTATCGAACGACCAATCGCCCATAAAATCTCCACTTAAACAACTATTTCCACCAAGTCTGTATGTTGGTTTTCCCTCAACTGGTTCTTGGTAGGCTCCTCTTATTCGTGGCTTATAAGGCATTTCTAAAGTGTCTGGCATATGACAAGCAAAAGAAACATTCAGCATTGCTGTAACAACTCCCTCGTTTTCAACAACATCTGTCACATTAGATACCAAAACACCTGTCTGCCAAACAAATGCACTTCCGGGTTCCAATATTAAATCAATATTTGGATGACGTTTTTTAAACAATAGCAAAATATTCACCAAATGATCAATATTATAATCTTCATGAGTCATTAAATGGCCACCCCCCAAATTCAACCACTCTATCTTATCAAGCAAATGTCCAAACTTTTCTTCAATTACTTTTAGGGTTTCTTCAAGTGCAAATGAATTATTTTCGCATAGATTGTGAACATGCAAACCTGTAATACCTAAAGGAAGTGAATCTCCTAATTTAAAGGAGGTTACACCTAAACGAGATCCTGGCATACTTGGATTATACATGTCTGTTTCTACAACAGAATACTCTGGGTTAATACGCAAACCACACTTCACACGATTACCATCAGACAATACACTTGGATAAAACCGCTCAAATTGAGAAACGGAATTAAAAGTAATATGACTACTATATTTAAGAAACTCAGGAAATTCATGATCGGTATACGATGGTGCATACGTATGAGCTGAATTACCCATTTCTTCAAATGCTAATCGTGCTTCGTTAACGGAACTTGCAGTGGAAAAACCAACGTATTCTTTTATTATAGGAAAAGCTTTCCAAAGAGCAAAAGCTTTGAATGCTAATATAATCTCAACCCCTGCCCGTTCTTTAACCTCAGCAATTTTTCTGAGGTTGCTTCTAAGAAGTTCTTCTTCCATCACATAACAAGGAGAAGGTACCTTTGAGAAATCAATCATATGTTATTTTTTTAATAACAACAAAGATACTCTATTTTTGAAATGTAAATTGCATTTCATTTATTTTAGTATTAGTGAAAAATATTATCTTTGTATCACTGTCATTAAACATGACACCTTAATTGTTCAGCCGTTCAGATTGTGAAATTTGAACGGTTTATTTTTTTTTAATTGTTCCAACCTTTATTTTAGATATTTTTTTGAAAAACTTCTAGGTAAACCCTTGAAAATCATGATAATTATTGTATAAAAAGTATCAAATATTGATTATTATTTATTATATTTGCACGTTATAGTAGAGAAACAGAAATTACCTTATAGATCAATATATATCAATATATATTCAATCACTCGTGTTCTTTGATTGTGTGATGAAATGTTTTAATAATTAATTATTAAAAAAATGAAAGCACATTTTCTAATACTACTACCATTAATCGCTGTGATATTAATTTGCAGCAGTAACTCTATTAACAAAAATGATAAAAAACTGGTATTTGATGCAGTAATTGATAATGGAATTTATGTCATTATAGATTGGCACAGCCATACAATAAAGACGGATCAAGCTATAACTTTTTTCTCTAAAATGGCTGAAAAATATAAAGATTATCCTAATGTTATTTATGAGATTTTTAATAAACCCGAAACAGATTCCTGGAGCGATGTAAAAACATATTCAATAAAACTTATTGAAACAATTAGGGCTATTGATAAAGGTAATTTCATTTTAGTGGGATCACCTCATTGGGATCAATTCGATAATTCGTCCATCTGCATCTTCAACAGGTAATTGGAAAGATGAGGACTTGAAAGAATGGGGAAAGATGATCAAAAAAGAACTGAGTCTTGATTGATCTTTTGCTTTTGAATGTACTATTTTGACAATTTTAATAATCACAGATTTATGAAGAACATTTTGACGTTGTGTTTGGCCCTATTTATGGGCATTCAGTTATCGGCACAGCAGCGAAGAATTACTGGAACAGTAATTGACAGTAATGATAATGCTGCGTTGATTGGTGCCAATATCTCGGAAAAAGGTACTTCAAATGGTACCATTACGGATATTAATGGAGAATTTGCTTTAAATCTGACCACGGACAATGCTGTTTTGGTTGTTACAATGATTGGATTTAAAACACTTGAAGTTAACGTTGGAAACCAATCAATTTTAAACATTGCATTGGAAGAAGAAACAGAAGTTCTGGAAGAAGTGGTGGTGGTTGGATATGGAACAAGAAAAAAGAGCGACTTATCTGGATCGTCTGTATCTATTGGAGAAGATGCGATAAAAAGTTCAATCATTACGAATTTTGACCAGGCTTTACAGGGACATGCGGCCGGTGTCACGTCGGTGATGACTTCTGGAGCACCGGGATCATCAGTGTCGATTAGAATACGTGGACAGGCTACAATAAATTCTAACGCGGAACCTCTTTATGTGATTGACGGAGTGATTGTGCAAGGTGGAGGATCAAGCGGGCATTCTGTAGGATTAGGTGATGCGCTGGGAAATGGAAGCATGACTTCAATATCACCAATGTCCACGATTAATCCGGGTGATATTCTTTCGATGGAAATACTAAAAGATGCTTCGGCTACTGCAATTTATGGGGCTCAAGGAGCAAACGGTGTGGTACTTATTACAACAAAAAGGGGTAAAGCAGGAGAAGCACGTTTCACTTATGAAGGAATGATGGGGGTTCAAAACCAGGTTATAAGACTGGACATGATGAATTTACGCGAATATGCACTGTATAACTCTGCAATTGCTGCTACTACTGGAGGACAGGATGGAACTCCTGAATATCAAGATCCTTCGTTATTGGGAGAAGGAACTAACTGGCAGGATGCCATTTTCCGTTCCGCAATGATGAACCAGCATAACATTTCGGCACAGGGTGGCTCTGAGAGGGTACAGTATTATATTTCAGGATCATACATGGATCAGGCGGGTACTATCATTGGCACTGAGTTTAATAGATATTCGTTTAGAGCAAATATGGATGCACAGTTTAAAAAATGGATGAAGCTGGGATTCAACGCTATGTATTCTTCTACAGACGAAAAACTAGGCTTGGCCGAAGGGGAAGAAGGGGTACTAACATATTCATTGCTGACTCCACCAGACATTCCTGTTTTTGATACGGAAGGAAATTATGCTAACGTTGTAAGAGAAGGATACACGCGCATTAATCCAATAGCAAAAGCTTTGGACGAAGAAAACTTGCTGCAAAGAAACAAACTGACAGGTAATATCTTCATGGATATTACTCCTATTAAATTCCTAGTTTGGCATAGTGAACTTGGATACGATATCAGTAATTCAAGAGCTGAACGTTGGCGACCGTCTTTCAATTATGGCGGACCAAATAAACGTGAAAAAAACTTTAGCTCTATTCAACGTAATAACAATCTTTTCTGGCAACTTAAAAACTATATCACATACGCTAGAAATGTGGATAAACATAACTATTCTGCGATGTTGGGACAAGAACTATGGGAATCTTCTTGGGAGTTTCAAAGTGTTGCTACAGAAAATTTGCCAAGTAACGCAATACATAATCCTTCTCTCGGACAAGATCCTCAAATAGGAAGTGGCTTTGGCAGTGCGGCAATGGCATCATTTTTTACTCGTTTAACGTACGATTATGATAGCAGATATTATGGAACTTACACATATCGATATGATGGATCTTCTAATTTTGGACCGAAAAACAGATGGGCGGGATTCCACTCTTTTGCTGGATCATGGAGGTTTTCAAATGAACAATTCTTCGAATCAATTAACCATATAATAAGTAATGGAAAACTACGTGTCGGATGGGGACAAACAGGTAACTCAAATATTGGAGGGTATAGATGGGGGGCTGCTATAAGCAAAATGCCCTCGGATTTGGGATTAGGATACCGACAAAGCAATCTTGCTAATCCATATGTGAAATGGGAAACTCAGGAACAATGGAACATCGGACTGGATCTTGGCTTTTTCAATGAGAGACTAAACCTGGTTATTGACCTATACGATAAAACATCAAAAGATATGTTGATGCAATTACAACTACCATCGTATATGGGAACAAGGGGAAACGCTTCTTCTGCTCTATCTTCTCCTTATGGTAATTATGGAACAATAAACAATAAAGGACTGGAATTTACAATTAGCTCAAGAAACTTTACCGGGGCTTTTGAGTGGAACACGGATTTCCAAATGTCTTTCAATAAAAACAAATTAATTGCTCTTGATGGTACTGAAGCTTCTGCTATTGAAGGATATGGACAATGGTTCGATGTTGTTAGTCGTTCGGAAATAGGGGGACCGTTATACAGGTTTTATGGATACATTGCTGATGGGATTTACCAAAATGCTGACGATATAAAAGAACATTTATATGCACAAATACCTCAAAATGGTGTATATAATAGATATAATACGGTATTTGTGGGGGATGTGAAATTCCGGGATATTAACCAGGATGGAAAAATCACTGAACAGGATAGAACTTTTATCGGATCGCCTTTGCCAAAATTCACTTTTGGATTGACAAATACTTTCAGATATATGAATTTCGATTTGTCGGTGTTCATGCATGGCAGCTATGGAAACAAAATAATGAATTACATTGGCAGAAGTTTAACAAGTATGGGGTACTGGAGCAACCAACTTAAAAAGGCTATGGATTTTGCACAGATTGTTCCAATTGATGAATCAATAGTTTATCCTATAACAAAAAAAGATTCACAAGGTAATAATTATACTATCAATAACTGGTTTGAGGATGTTGATAACGTAAAACTTTCAAATCCTAATACTGAAATGTCTCGTGCCGGAAGAAATCTGCCGTATGACAATAACCGAACAAGTACAAGGTATATCGAAGATGGTTCGTATCTGAGAATAAAGAATATAACATTAGGTTACGTAATTCCAAAGAAATTAATCCATCTTTTTAACATTGAAAGCATTAGAATATATACAAACATTCAAAACATTTACACTTTCACAAAATATACTGGATATGATCCGGAAATAGGTATCAACCCGCAGAGTGCAAATGTGTTTGGCCTCGACAACGGACGATATCCTTCACCAAGGATTTATTCTATTGGATTAAGTTTATCATTTTAATAAAAAGGAAAGAATGAAATATATGAAAACAATAATAAAATTAATAGGCTTGCTTCTTCTAACAGGATTAGTTCTCGGATTATCATCCTGTGAAGATTTTTTGAATAGACCTACTGAAGACGGATATACGGTTTCTACATTTTATCAGAATGATGAACAATGTCTTCAGGCAGTGAATCCTATTTATAACTCTCCTTGGCACGATTTCAGCAGGGCGTTCTTCAAAATTGGAGAGGTTCAGTCGGGAAATTATTACTGGACAGGACCGTATCAGGATTTCACGTTGACTTCAAGTAACGAGGACTTGGCAAATATGTCGGCGTCGTTATGGTCGGTGAATGCTTATTGTAATAGTATCATAGAGAATATTAATCTTTATGCGGGACCACAAACCACCGAGGCTGGAAGAAACATGGCAAAGGGCGAAGCACTGGTATGGAAGGCTATGGCTTACTTCTTTATGGTTCGTATCTGGGGGGAAGTACCTATAATACACAACAATTCGGCGGAAATAGCTACGGGTAATTATAATAAACTTTATAAGGCTACTACGGAAAACCTTTATGATTATATTATCATGACTTTGGAAAAAGCTATCGAATGGCTGCCTGCACGACCGGGTGCTCCTGGAAGAATGGATAAATATTCGGCTTATGGTTTACTGGCAAAGGTTTATTTGACAAAATCCGGATTGGGACAAACGGGAACGCGTCGTCAAGAAGATCTTGATAAAGCAGCTGAATATGCACTGAAAGTTATTAATGAAAGTGGACGAGTATTGGTTCCTGTGTATTCGGATATATTCAGACTTAAAAATAATTTGGCAAGCGAAAGTTTGATAGCTTGGCGATGGACAGTCGCACCGCAATGGACGGCGTCAAACGCAATGCAACCGGATCTTTGCTTGGCAGGGTTTGATGATTTTGGCGGATGGGGTGGATGGAACGGACCATCGGTAGATTTGCAGGATGCTTTTGGTGAGGATGCTCTAAACCTGACGCAAAGACGTAATGGGGATGCTAGACGAAAAGCTACAATGATGATGTATGGAGATAAATATGAATATTTTTGGGCTGATAGAGGGGGATTCGATTGGACGGCGTTCCAACTTGGAAGAGAAAGTTTTGATAGTCCTACAGGTGCTAATGCTGTAAAACATTTGGTGGGGGATAATTACGATCATATCCAGGGAACAGGAGTCGGAATTGGAGAAATGAAAACAAGCTTGGCTACGCATCTTTTACGTTTGGCTGATGTGTATTTAATTTATGCTGAAGCAGTTCTGGGAAATAATGCTTCTACTACCGACACAAAGGCTTTGGCTGTTTTTAATGCTGTACGTACTAGAGCTGGGGTTTCTACAAAAACGTCTATCACATTTGATGATATCTGGAAGGAAAGAAGACTGGAATTGGCTTGCGAAGGGGATTTCTGGTACGATTTTGTACGCTTGCATTATTATAAACCGGATGAAGCGCTGAACATACTAAAAGCACAGCGGAGAAAGACTTATGTTGGCTTGAATGATTACTACAAAGCTGGAAATGGTACCATTATTATTGGGGGTGATGGAAAACCAACGCCAAGATATAATACGGATATGGCTGATTTGAATATTACTCATGATAAGTTTTTTGCTCCGTTCCCGGATACTGATTTAGCAATGAATCCTAATCTGAGAGAGGCTCCGGTAGAATATGACTTAAGCGGATATACTTACTAAATAAATCATCGCATTATGAAGAATTATATATTTAAATACATAAATAAATTAAGCGCAATCGTACTAATTATTTGGTCTGTTGGCACGTTTGTGGCTTGCGAGGATACAAACGATGGTAGTTACAAAATTACCGAAGGTATTCCTGAAGTGTATTATGTTCGCTTCAGTAATCCGGATGTGGCGGACTCGCTGATAGTTGGGGCATACATGGAACAAAACATTTGCTTGGTTGGAAATAATCTGACGAGCATCAAAGAACTGTACTTTAACGACCAAAAAGCACTGCTCAATATTAATTTTATTACTAATAATACTTTGCTGGTCAACGTTCCAAGAACAATCCCGACTACTGTGACTAATAAAATTTATATGATCACGGGTAATAATGACACTATACCGTATGATTTCAAAGTGCTTGTTCCCAATCCGATAGTAAGCAGCATTTCATGTGAGCATATTGTTGATGGAGGAATTGCGACAATTTATGGTGATTATCTGCTGGACGACCCGAATAAACCGTTGACTATAACAATGGCTGGAAATGTTAAGGTTACTGAGATTCTTAATATTCAGAAAACTCAGGTGACTTTTAAAATACCAACAGGTAGCCAAAAAGGAAATATCAATGTGAGCACAATCTATGGTAATGGACGGTCATCTTTTATCTTCAGAGATGATAGGGGCATATTCCTCAATTTCGATAACCTTAGAGCGGATGGTAGCTGGCGACCGGGAACTATTGAAGGTAATCCTACTTATAGCATCTCCGGAAATTATCTGAAATTCTCCGGTAGTCTAGGTGGCGGAGCCTGGGAATGGGGCGACGAAGCAGGTTTTGCTTGTTATTTATGGGGACAAGCCAATGGCCGACCTGATGCACCATTATTTACAAGCGATGTTGCATCATCAATATTTAAGTTTGAAGTAAATGTGTTGAATAAGTGGAGTTCTGTAGCTATGCAATTTGTTTTTTGCGACTGGAACACCTCTGGAAATGGTCCGAATTCAAGCGCTGCTTATCCAAGAGCATTATGGATGCCTTGGCAAGGAAAAGGAGCGGACGGATTCACCACAAATGGCTGGGTTACAGTATCTATACCTTTGAAAGATTTCAAATTTGATGCTGGCGGAAATGTATTGGATAAGCTGCCAAGTAAATTGGGAAGTTTTGTTATACATGTGTTACAAGGGGGTGTGGAAGGAATTGCATGCAGTCCTACTATTTTGATTGATAACGTGCGTGTTGTCCCGGCAGAATAACCTATAAAACATATACAATTATGCAAAAAAATAGAAAATATAAACAGTTGTCACAATTCATAGCAGCAGTAGCAATTATGTTATTGATGGTAGTCGGGTTTACCTCATGCGATAAAAGTGATACAGCAGACGATAAAATTATTTTAAAATCGTTTGGTCCCTCTCCCGCTTTAAGGGGCGGAGAGCTTCGATTCATTGGAAACAATATGAATCAGGTAATAGCAGTTGTGATACCCGGAACTGCAGAAATAACTTCTATCACTCCAGTGAACGACAGAGAGATAAAAATTATTATACCTCAAGATGCTATGCCGGGAAAAGTGGTGCTGAAAACTCCTCAGGGGGATATAACAACCATGACTATGCTTACTTATGAAGAACCTATCATCATAAGTAGTGTGACGACAGGGAATTTAAAAGTGGGTGATGTACTTACAATTGAAGGTGATTATCTGAATCTTATCAAAGAAGTTATTTTCTTTGACGGAGTGGTTGTTCCACAAACAGCTTTTGTTAGTCAAACACGCAAGAAACTGGAAGTGAAAGTGCCTGCGGAAGCACAAACAGGGAAAATCAGAATTTCCAATGGGGCAGAAATTCCTATTGAGGTGTATTCTACAACGGATGTAAATATTGTTCTTCCTACTTTTACCTCTTTTGCACCTACAACAATAAAAGCGGGGAATAACTTGACAATAACTGGTAAAGATATGAACCTGATTGCTTCTATTGTTTTTGGCGGGGACAAAAAAATGACCACGTTTACGGTTAATCAGAGTTTTACTACAATTACTGTTGCTGTGCCTACAGATGCAAAAGATGGTACAATTAAACTGATCGCTAAATCGGGTGTGGAAATTGTAAATGCTACTCCTCTCACAATGCTAATGCCTACAGAGTTAGCAGTATCTCCGTTGACGGTAAAGAATGGAAAAACGCTGACCATTACAGGAAAAGATCTGGATTTAGTGTCAGAAATAAAGATTGGTGATTTGGTTGCTGCAATTACTTCTAAAACTGCAACAGAAATAAAACTGACTGTGCCTGATAAAGCTACGGCTAACAAAGGGGTGCTCACAACATTATCGACTAAATCTGTTGAAACACCTGCTTTTGATTATGTGAAACCTGTAATTGCTTCGTTTAATCCGACTACTATCATGGCGGGAAACGATATAACAATTACGGGAACGGATCTTGACTTGGTGAGGGAAGTTAAATTTAACTCGGTTTCGGAAAATGTGAAAATAACGCCGACTTCTGAAACGTCTTTTATGGTTACTGTTCCTCCTACAGCCACCACGGGGAAAATCACATTGATAACGGTGAATGGCACACAAGTGGAATCTGTGGATATTCTGACTGTTACAGCTGCGGATATTCCGGTAATTACTAATATGGTATCGGCTATAAAACCGGGGCAATTACTAACAATTAACGGAACAAAACTAAATCTGGTGGAATCAGTGATTTTTGCTGACAATGTAAAAGCTACTCAATATGGTACACGCTCGGCGACTTTACTGGAGGTGTATGTTCCTGAAAATGCAAAGAAGGGGGCGGTTACCATGAAACTGGTTACTTTTAACGGTAAAGAAGTGCTGGCAAACATCTCTATTCAAGGAACTGATCCGGTCGTTGATCCGGCATTAATGATTTTCGACTTCGAAAATGGATTGGCAAATGATGGTAGATGGAATGGCGTAGGTGGTGAGGGAAATCCAACTGATGCTGTTTCGGGAAAATATTATGAAATTACAGCGGCTAACTGGAATGGTGGCTACTGGTGGTTCGCAGAAAACTGGATGACTCATCCTTCTGTAACAAAATCTGATCATGTGCTAAAAATGGATGTTCGCCTGCGTGTTGATATTCCTGCAACTAATGCTGAAATCAGAATGATGCTGGGTGGCAAAGTTGTGAACTTTATGCCTTATCTGCTCGTAGGGGCCAACTGGAGCACTGGAGGTGAATGGAAAACTATTACAATTCCGCTCTCGGCTTGGGGTGATTTAGCTGATCCAACACCTTCAAAAGGGGGTGAATGGGGAATTGCAACGTGGGTTAGCAGCTCTAATTTCACTGGATTCTGTATTGATAATATTAGATACGAAAAAATTAAGTAACAGGAATGGAGGGGATTTCTATCCCCTCCATTTAATAAATAATTAAATTAAAGTGACGGTTTGACACGTTAAAATCAAGTTAGTAATATCTTCCTGTTAACATATAAATATATGATGCATAATAATGACTTAAAAGAATGTACGACAACAGGTTTGCTTTTTTTATTATTGTTGTTTTCCTGCTCTTCCGGTAATAACCCGGATGATAATGGCGTGAAAAAGGCTCCGGAACTGGTATTCTCATACCCTGCGGATGGAGCTGCTAATTGGGTGACGGACCAAACGACTTTGTCATTTAGATTTAATCAGGATATTACGCTTGTTTCTCCACATAATATTACACTGAATGGCTTTGAGGTTAACGATGCTTCTACGGATGGAAAAGAACTGAAATTAAATGTAATACTGGAAAAAGGAACTACTTACACGCTTATCATTCCAAATGATATAATTAAAGGGGTTTACGGTTTGTATGCTTCAAGAATTCAAATAACTTTTAAAACTGGGGGTAAAAAAGAACAGGTCATCAAGACTAATTTGGTCGTGCCTAATCCGACCAAAGAAGTGAAAAATGTTTATAACTTTTTAAGGGACAACTATGGTAAATCATTGATTTCAGGCACAATGGCTAACGTGAGCTGGAACATTAACGAAGCGGAATGGGTTTTTAAGCATACGGGAAAATATCCGGCACTAAACTGTTTCGATTTTATTTTTCATCATTATTCACCAAACAACTGGATTGATTATAACAATACTGAAGTTGTGGAAAACTGGTGGAACAATAATGGTTTGGTGGCGGCAATGTGGCACTGGAACGTACCGGCTAACAGTGGAATCGAAAATGCTGCAAGTTTTTATTACGGACCTGAACCTGAAAAAACATTGTTCGATGTTAACAAAATATCGGACACTAATTCGGCTGAATATAAATTGATGATCAAAGATATTGACGAGGTGGCAGGGTATCTGAAACTTCTGAAAAACAAGAATATACCGGTAATATGGCGACCGCTGCATGAGGCTGCCGGAAACACAAATAGTTACCCTGGGGGAACGGCATGGTTTTGGTGGGGGGCTAAAGGGGCTGCTCCGTTCAAAGCACTCTGGAAATTGATGTACGAAAGAATGACTAATATACATCAATTAAACAATCTAATTTGGGTATGGACTACTGAAAACAATGATCCGGATTGGTATCCGGGTGATGAATATGTAGATATAATTGGAAGGGATATCTATAACAAAACAACTCCATCACAGATTCAAGCTGAATTTGATAAGCTGGTTGAAAAATATCCTGATAAAATAATCACACTGAGCGAATGTGGAAATGTACCGAACGTAACTGATCAATGGAACACCGGCTCAAAATGGTCGTGGTTTATGCCGTGGTACGATTTCGATAGGACAGTGAATACTTCAAGCAGCGCTTTTTTAGAAACTTCACATGTTCATGCAAACATTGATTGGTGGAAAACTGCTTTCACTAACCCAATCGTTATTTCACGTGATGAAATGCCAAATTTAAAATAACTCCACCTCTTGTATCGTCCTGAAATTTGTTTAATTTTGTTTTCATTGTCCTGTTTTAAATTTACATTTTGTAAAAACTATTTAAGGACAAGACAACCTATTTCAGGACGAGACAGTCCGAGGATGCTCCGAGGATGGTCCGACTCACCTTCGAGGATGCTCCGAGGATGGTCCGACTCACCTCCGAGGATGCTCCGACGATGGTCCGACTCAGCTCCGACTATGATCTCACTAAAATCCACTGCGATCTTTGTTAAATCCGTACCATTTTTGTACGATTTTCTCATCCTATTCATACCTAATTCGCACCAAATTCATAACTCATTAACAACCTTCTCTCTCCTACTTCTTTCAAAAACCCAACTTCTTTTCAACAAGAATATTGTTGATTGTTATTCATGAACTTTCTAATTATCAAAATAAAACGTAAATTTGTAGTCGAAAAGATTTTTCTTTTCTGTGTAACTTAGGCAACCACATTAAAAACAGAGAGCTAATGAGTAATTATAAAAATGAGGACGCCCTTGTGCTTTTTTCGGGCGGACAAGATTCGACAACTTGCCTCTATTGGGCAAAAAAACATTTTAGAAACGTTCATACATTGTGCTTTACTTACGGACAGCGACATACTCAAGAGGTAAAAAATGCTGAACGGATTGCAAAAATGGCGGATGTGACGTTTCAAATTCTTGACGCAAGCATCATCTCACATCTTGCGCCTAACTCGCTTACAGATCCTACTATCGTAATGGATGACGACAAACCTGCCGACTCCTACCCTAACACTTTTGTGCCGGGAAGGAATATGTTATTCCTAACTTTTGCGGCGACTATTGCTTATGCAAAATCAATTCGACACTTAGTTACGGGGGTTTCAGAAGCGGACTATAGCGGTTATCCGGATTGCAGAGATACTTTTATTCACTCGGTAAATGCTTCACTTAATCTGGCAATGGATAAACATTTCTTAATCCATACTCCCCTGATGTGGAGAGACAAAAAACAGGTTTGGCAGCTTGCGGATAAACTGGGCGTTTTTGATCTTGTAAGAAACGAGACACTTACTTGCTACAATGGAATAATTGCTGAGGGATGTGGACATTGCCCTGCATGCAAGCTTCGAAACAAAGGACTAAATGAATATTTAAATTCTCCAGAATATGCAAACAGATGATTTAACTTTATTGGGTAAAAAAACTGAATATAAACAAGATTATGCTCCTGAAGTATTGGAAGCATTTGAAAACAAACATCAAAATAACGATTATTGGGTGACTTTCGATTGCCCGGAGTTTACAAGTCTTTGCCCTATCACGGGACAACCGGATTATGCGACAATCAGAATTGACTATATTCCAAAAGTTAAAATGGTCGAAAGCAAAAGCTTGAAATTATATCTTTTTAGCTTCAGAAACCATGGGGCTTTTCATGAGGATTGCGTAAATATCATTATGAAGGATCTTATTAATCTAATGGATCCCAAATATATAGAGGTGACTGGAATCTTTACACCTCGTGGGGGTATAAGCATTTATCCTTATGCTAATTATGGTGAGAAGGGTTCAAAATACGAAAAATTAGCTGAAGAGAGATTATTTAATCATTCATTTCCATTATAAAATACTGATACTATGAAAAATAAATCGCGCCGAGAGTTTTTACGCTCTTCTATTTTGATAGGAGCTGCTACTGCAATGTCTCCAAATGTTATATTTGGAAATATTTCTTCTGAAATAAATGAATCACCCCTGAAAAACAGGAAAATTCTCTTTGTGTGGGGCGGATGGGAAGGACATGAACCAAAACAATCAGTCGATGTCTTTGTCCCATGGCTCAAATCTGAAGGGGCAAACGTTGTCATTTCTGATTCCCTGGATAGTTATCTGGACAAGGATTTGATGAATTCTCTTGATCTCATCATTCAAACTTGGACAATGGGAAAACTGACTCCGGAACAGGAAAAAGGGTTGCTCGACGCGGTGATAAATGGTTGCGGATTCGCTGGTTGGCACGGTGGAATTGGTGATTCTTTTCGAGAAAACACCGAGTATCAGTTCATGGTTGGTGGACAATGGGTGGCTCACCCGGGTGGCGTGATTGATTATCGGGTAAACATCACTGATCATAATGATGATGTCACTAAAGGTCTTAACGACTTTAATATTCATTCAGAACAGTATTATTTACATGTGGACCCAAACATAAAGGTTCTTGCTACTACGACTTTTTCAGGTGATTACTCTCCTTGGATTAATGGCAGCAAGGTTC
Organism: Bacteroidales bacterium UBA5287; assembly: GCA_002411345.1. Classification (GTDB taxonomy): domain Bacteria; phylum Bacteroidota; class Bacteroidia; order Bacteroidales; family Dysgonomonadaceae; genus UBA5287. The sequence continues at coordinate 50,795 of DHSL01000050.1, forward strand.
CTGTTGTATGGAAAAAAGAATACGGAAAGGGACGGGTCTTCTACTCTTCTTTAGGACATACAATGCAAGATTTCAAAATCCCTGAGGTTCTCGAGATACAAAAAAGAGGAATAAAATGGGCGTTGAAGAATAAATGAAGATAAAGAACGTTTACTGATATCTTTATTCTTTCAATTCATAGAATCGCACCCAGTCGATTTCCATCTGAACGGGAAGGTCTTTTGGATCAACGGCTCCAACCCAACTCCCACCAAGTTGCATGTCAATGAGTAGATAAAATTCATCTTCATCAAATGGAAATTGACCTTCTTTATCGGTTTGAATACGAGGATAGGTCAATGTTTGTTTACCGTTTACAAAAAAGACTAAACTATCGGGATACTTTTCAACTGCATATATATTATATTCGTTAGGATCTATTGCTCCTGTCGAACTGGTTTTGGGATTGTCTTTTATCCCTAAAACATGAGTATAACTTGAATGTACGGTCTGATATACTTTGTCTTCAAAGCTTAATCGTTCCATAATATCAATTTCTCCGCCTTTTGGCCATTGACCATGAGCGGGCAACATCCAAAATGCTGGCCATGCTCCCTTTGCTCCTTGCAATTTTGCGCGAATTTCTAATCTTCCAAAACCAAAGGTCTTTTTATCTTTTGTAAATACACCGCCGGTTATATATGGAGCTGTGTCATTGGGCAATACAACATTCTGTATACCACGAAGTACAAGATTACCATCTTCAATATCATATAGTGAATCGTAATCGCTCATATAATTATTCCAGTCGCTTCTTCCTCGGGGTATTTTAGACCAAACGGATTCATTTAATGTGCTTTCATCAAAGTTCTCTTCCCATGTAAGTTTCCAACGGCGACTATTTTCATCTTCTGAACAATACATAAAAGAAAATGACATTAGTATCACAAATAAAAGAAGTATCTTGTTTTCCATAATCGATAATTTGCTATTTTGACTTATAAACAAGCAAATATACAAAACATATCCTCTATCAACAAACATATTTTTACTACCTTTGCTTTTGAAAATATTGGTTATTAAAGAGAACAAAAAATATATGCCGGACATATCAGAAAGAGGTAAATTAATGCCTGCATCTCCAATTAGAAAACTTGCTCCATTATCGGATGCAGCAAAAGCAAAAGGAACAAAGGTTTATCATCTAAACATAGGACAACCGGATCTGCCTACTCCGGAAAAAGCATTGGAGGCAATAAGACAAATTGATCGTAAAACTTTGGAATATAGCCCAAGTGACGGTTATAGATTCTACAGGGAAAATCTTGTAAAATACTACAACTCTTACAATATTGATCTGTCACCTGATAATATAATAATTACTACGGGTGGATCAGAGGCGGTATTGTTTTCTTTTTTGGCATGCCTTAATCCGGGTGACGAAATAATCATTCCTGAACCGGCTTATGCAAATTACATGGCTTTTGCTGTCTCTGCCGGTGCTGTGATAAAAACAGTGCCTTCAACATTTGAAACTGGTTTTGCTTTGCCTCCAATCTCCAAATTTGAAGAGCTTATCAATGAACGTACAAAAGGTATTTTGATTTGTAACCCGAATAATCCAACCGGATATGTTTATACAGCCGAAGAGATGGAGAAAATTCGCTTACTTGTCAAGAAATATAATTTATTCTTGTTCTCTGATGAGGTTTATCGTGAATTTATTTATAATGATATGCCTTATGTTTCGGCTTGTCACCTCAAAAAAATTGAAGATAATGTTGTACTGATCGACTCGGTTTCAAAAAGATATAGCGAATGCGGAATTAGAATTGGGGCATTGATTACAAAGAATAAAAAAATTCATGATACAGTGATGAAGTTTTGCCAGGCGCGACTAAGCCCTCCTTTGATTGGACAAATAGCCGCAAATGCTTCGTTGGACGAAGGTGAACTTTATATGCAATCAAATTTTAATGAATATTTGAATAGAAGAAACTATCTTTTGGAGCGCCTAAACAAAATACCGGGCGTTTCCTCTCCTGTTCCAATGGGTGCTTTCTATACTCTTGCCAAACTTCCTGTGGAGGATGCTGAAGATTTTTGCGCATGGTGCTTATCTGATTTTCAATATGAAGGAAAGACAATTTTCATGGCGCCTGCATCTGGATTTTATGTTACTCCGGGATTAGGTCGCAACGAAGTGCGTATCGCTTATGTCTTAAACATTAATGATTTAGATATTGCCATGACATTACTGGAGAAAGCATTGGCAGAATATAAAGAAAGAAAATAAGAAAGAATGCGTGTTGAACTTTTTATAGCTAAACGAATCTTTAAAGGGGATAAGAAAAACGAAAAGAATGTTTCTTCTCCTGCAGTCAGAATCGCTATTGCCGGAATTGCACTGGGATTGGCAGTAATGATCGTTTCGGTTTGTGTTATTGTGGGTTTTAAAAAAGAAATCCGCGATAAAATCGTTGGCTTTGGTTCACACATTCAAATCACTAGTAGTTACAGCCAGACAGCGACTTACGAGAATTTACCTATCTCTTATTCGGATACACTCGTAAACCTAATAATGTCTAACCCTCAAATAAAAAGTATTCAACCTTTTATTACCAAACCGGCAATCATTAAAACTGACGAGGATTTCCAGGGGGTTGTCTTGAAAGGTGTCGACAAAGATTTTGATTGGGAGTTCTTCCAAAAAAACATGGTCGCTGGGAAAGTACTTCAACCAAACGACACTACAGATGGTAATCAAGCAATAATTTCTAAATATATAGCGGATAAATTACACCTAAAACTCGGCGATCGATTTACTACTTACTTTATCCAAGAACCGGTTCGCGCACGAAGATTCACGATAACAGGAATTTACGAAACTAATTTTGAACAGTATGATAAAATGTACGCCATAACGGATATCAATATTCTTGCAAAACTTAATAATTGGGATGCGGATATGGTTAGCGGAGTAGAATTGATGGTGAACGATTTCGACAAACTCGATCAAACGACTCAAGAACTGTTTTTTGCTTTGTCTGACTACAAAGATCGTCTGGACAACTCATTATATCCACTGTCAATCAAGAACATTAATCCTATTATCTTCAACTGGCTGGATCTCCTTGATGTAAATGTTTGGGTTATCATCATCCTAATGATAATTGTCTCTGGCTTCACTATGATTTCGGGGTTACTTATAATTATTTTGGAGCGTACAAACATGATTGGTATTCTAAAAGCTGTGGGGGCAAGAAACTTTAGCATTCGCAAAGTATTCCTTTATCTTTCTGCATTTCTTATCGGGAAAGGAATGATTTGGGGTAACATAATTGGACTTTCTATCTGTTTTATTCAAGATAAATTCCAAATTCTAAAACTCGATCCGATAACATATTATCTTTCAGCTGTTCCTATCGAAATGAATTTCTTACACTTGATACTACTAAATATCGGTACATTAATTGTCACTTTAATAATGATGATTGGGCCTTCGTATTTGGTTTCAAAAATTACTCCTGTAAAATCTATAAAATTCGAATAAATATGAGCATCAACTGGTTATTTCTTATTATTGGTGGTTTATGTGAAACTGCATTTGCAACAAGTCTCGGCAAAATTCATCAATCAACAGGGAAAGAAATGTGGTTGTGGATCATAGTTTTTATTGTATTTGTCAGTAGCAGCATGATTTTACTCTTTAAAGCTATGGGTGGCGAAAAAGCTATTCCCGTTGGGACGGCTTACGCAGTTTGGGGAGCCATAGGCGCTGTGGGAACGGTGATTGTTGGAATATTTGCTTTCCACGAACCAGTTACTTTCTGGCGAATGTTTTTCCTTACTACTCTAATAATTTCGGTGGTTGGACTTCAAATATCTTCAAGTCACTGATTTTCTAACACATACACCTTAACCAATACTTCTCACAGACTTGAATATCTAATAAGCTTCCTAAATCCATTAATGTTCATAACTTGTTAAAACAATGTTCATAACTTGTTCATATGTTATGCGCAAATTATTTGGAAACACCAATCGTTTTTATTATATTTGCGATGTATCAAAAGTATATGATGTACGAGTTATACCCGTACACGAGATACAAGGAGTTCTTTGACATTTTGTACACAAATAAGAGAATATCTTCAATATTAGAATTAGAGTTAATGGTAGTCTATTCTATTTTTATTCTGTTTTTCTTCAATTCATTAACTCATAGAAGTTTTTGTATTGCATTATTGATTGACTATTCTCATGTAAAATGAAAAACGATGCCAAATTTATTTAGATATTACACATTTGCTTCAAGGTTCATCTCACCATGAATCGTTAAGTAAAGTGATTCTATCAAATACTTTTGTGAAACTTTTGTTAAGGTGAGACATTCTTCATTTAGGCGACACTAAAAACTCAATTTCATGTCGAATGATCTCATAAAAAAGATATGTAGCGGTTTTGTCCGCATGTTATTTCCCAAAATCTAACAGAATTGCCGATTGATGCATTCTTTCTTAATTGACACTTTGATAAATATCAATTTATTAAAGTAAGCAATATAGTTAGTCTGTCGTGATTAAGATAAGCTTTCGCAAATCATCAGAAATGCCAAAACTTAATTTAATAATCGATTTTTAGTATCAATTAAAACTTATGTGAACAGCTCGTTTTGCAAAAGTTGCAAATCTGTTTAAATAAACACAATATGATATCACCTTAAAAAAGCGATTGATTATAGTTTATTTTTTTCGAAATACACCATATCTTGTTTCAACTGTTTTCTTTCTGTTTACTAATCTACCTATAAAAAGGTGTTTTGGAATACAATTGAAAACATTAACCATCGAGCTTTAGGTTCTGCTTCAAAATTTGAAAGTAAGTTGTTTTTTTATACTGATACAAATTGGTTTAATATTTCATTTATTACTTCTTAGGCTGGCATTTATAGTTTTTTAATTCCGTTTTTGACAATTTAAGAAGTTTTCATGTTCTGAAGTATATGGTAAAAAGTTGTGTATACGCTCCTTTTTGAAACGTCTTAACTAAAGCAAATCGATTTTGAGTAATACAATTATTTTGTGTATAGAATTAAGAGGACTCCTTCCTACATAAAAAGCCGACTAAAATTAGTCGGCTTTTTATGTAGGATTTTTATTAGCCATAATTCTAAAACTAATGAACTATTTTAACATTGTTCATAATGCATGAATAAGTTTATCGTTTCGATTCTTTTAAAGAAAACGGTTTTATTACATTTTATCATCTTGAAATAGTTAATCTCTTTTTTTAAAACAATTAAACCTCATTAAAACACTTATTATCTTTGCATTAATTGATATCTGTGAAATTTTAACACTCTTGATTAACATTTTATAACCTCTTTTTTAATTAGAATATAAAATATTATACTTTTATTTGTTTAATTTAATTAATTAAACGTTAAATATAAATGCTTTTTTTAGAAACATGAAAAAATAAATCTATGTAATTATATTGATTTTTACCATATTATTTTTAAATAATAACACGTTAATACTCTAATAAAAATACTTTAAATATCATTTAAATTAAAACAATTACCAGTAAAGATGACAAACAAAAGATTAATCAATTTATCAAGTGGATGGTTATTGCCGACTATCTTTCTTGTATTTTTCTCCTTTTTGTTCTCATGTGGAGAAAACGATGCCAAGCCGGATAAAAGCACAAACTATGATCCGAGCAAGCCAATTATGTTGAATACCTTTTATCCGGATTCAGGAGAATATCTTGAACAAGTATTATTAACCGGATCTAATTTTGGAACTGATCCTGAACAAATCAGAGTTTATTTTAACCAGAAAAAAGCGGCTGTTGTTGGAACAACAGGAGAACGTATGTACGTACTTGCTCCACGTTTACCTGGTGATACTTGTGTCATATCAGTCGCAATAGGAGATGATTCCGTGAGTTATGAAAAACCTTTTATGTACCATAAATCTGTTTCTGTCAGCACAATTGCTGGTAATGGTAACCTTGTTGATTATCAAGATGGAGATTTAACGAATTCTATATTACAACCAATTTATTTGTGTGTTGATAAAGAAGATAATCTTTTTGTAATAACAAGAAGTAGATACAACAATACAAGTTCACAAATGCATGTTGCAAGAATTGATGAAGAAGGTAACCAACTTATCACAATTGCAAGAGACTTAATAGGAAATGCTCCTGCAGCAGATCCCGTTACTGGCGTTATTACTTTCCCGACTGAAACCACAGTTGGCTCATTTGTTTCACTTGATCCAAAAGAAATGTGGGCTCCTCGATACAGAGAAATGAAATGGCCTGCTGAAGGAGATACACCTGATCAGGGTTATAAGCATTCTATGGTTGTTAATCCTTCTGACGGTTATATTTATACTCGTTACTTTCATGGACACATTATAAAAATTCATCCTCGTACCTATGAAGTGGAAACCATTTACAAATCACCCCAAGGTGACAGCTATGGACTAACATTTGTACCTGATAAACCAAATATTCTTTATATTTCTTTTTGGGATAATTCCGGTGTCAATGCAAATAGTATATGTAGCATTGATGTATCAGATCCAGAAAATTCATTTACGAAATTAACCGGTTCTACAAGTGGTGGTCACAGAGATGGCAAATTAAGTACTGCTCAATTTAAAAACCCTGCTCAAATTTATAGCGATGCTGATGGAAATATTTATGTTGCAGATAGCGGTAATCACTGTATCAGAAGAATAACTCCTGAAGGAATGGTTGAAACTGTTCTTGGTATGCCCGGAACAGCAGGTTGGAAAGATGGAGGTAAAGACGAAGCCTTGTTTAATACACCAAGAGGATTGGGAATCAGCAGTGATGGCTCCATATATGTTGCTGATAATATGAATGGTAGGATTAGAAAACTATCTATCAATTAAATGAAACAATTCTAATTATACATGATTTAATAATAAAATATTTAAGCTTAATGAAACACATTTTATGTATATTATTGATCTTATCATCTTTTTGCTTTCCAATACAAGCGCAAGTTAATAAGACATTTGTTATAGAAGGTACTGTTTTAGATGAAACAGACATTCCCCTACCGGGTGCAACAGTTTACCTTAGAGACAAGGTAAGTATTGGAACTTCAACTAATTCAGAAGGTAAATTTAGTATTAGAGCTAGTGAAAACGACGTAATCATATTTTCATTTGTTGGATACGAATCAATTGAATATCTCGCCAAAGAAGAAAAGAAAGATTTGATAATCAAATTTAAAGAACAAGCTGCACAATTGGACGAAGTGGTTGTTGTCGGCATGGGAACTCAAAGAAAAATATCCTCCGTAGCTGCAGTCTCAAGCGTTAATGTTGAAGAGTTACAGACACCTGCTACATCAATCACAAACCTTTTAGGTGGACGTGTTCCTGGAGTTATCTCTATGCAAACAAGTGGTGAACCAGGAAGAAATATATCAGAATTCTGGGTACGTGGTATTGGTACCTTTGGGGCAAACTCTAGTGCATTAGTCTTAATTGACGGATTGGAAGGGAATATAAATTCAATTGATCCTGCCGATATTGAAAGTTTTTCAGTATTAAAAGATGCATCTGCAACTGCTGTTTATGGTGTAAGAGGTGCAAATGGCGTTGTTCTTATTACTACTAAAAGAGGACAAGCTGGTAAATTGTCTATTACCGGACGCGTAAACTACTCGCTTTCTAGATTAAACAGAACACCAGATTATTTAGGTGCTTATGATTATGCATTACTTGCTAATGAGGCACGCTCTTTAAGAAATGAAGACCCCATTTATTCAGATGTTGAACTTGACATTATTAATGACGGATCAGATCCTGATCTTTATCCGGATGTTAATTGGCAAGACGAAGTATTAAAAAAGAACGGATTCCGACAAGCATATTATGTAAGTGCAAGAGGTGGAGCTCAGGTTGCCAGATATTTTATGAGTCTTGGTTTTAGTAATGAAGATGCCGCATATAATGTTGATAAAAACAGTGTTTATGCTACAAATGTAGGTTACAATACTTATACATACAGGGCAAATATCGATTTGGAACTTTCACCTTCTACTACACTATATTTTGGAACTGATGGTTTTCTTTCCGATCAAAAAGACCCGGGTGTTGCAAGTACAGATTATATTTGGTATGCACAATCCAACATAAACCCATTGCTTTTACCTAAAAAATACTCAAATGGTCAATTTCCTGCTACAGGAACTGGATCACTCACTTCGCCATTAGTTCAGATTAACTATATGGGAAGCAGAACCAACCAAGCTTTCAATGGAAAATTTACACTTGCTCTCGATCAAGACTTTTCTATGTTGCTAAAAGGACTATCTCTAAAAGCTCAAGGAGCCTATGATATCGATAGTTATTTTTGGGAAAACCGTTTATTAAATCCTGCCTTATATCAAGCTGTAGGAAGGGATCAGAAAGGGGAACTTATTACAATTCAAAGGGTTCAGGAAGGACCTATTTCATATGGAAAAGGAACAAACCAATATCGTAAATATCATTTTGAATCCACACTAAACTATGAACAAATATTTGCCTCAGATCATCGTGTTTCAGGCTTAGTTTATTATTATATAAGTGATGAAAAATGGGCAAGTAATGCTACTAACAACCTCACAGCTATACCCTTGAGGTATCAAGGGGTGTCAAGTAGATTTACTTATGGATTTAGAGACACTTATATGGTAGATGTCAATTTTGGATATACTGGTTCTGAGAACTTTCAACCGGGAAGACAATATGGATTCTTTCCTTCTTTAGCAATAGGTTGGGTTCCCTCGAACTATGATTTCTTTCAAAAAGGACTACCATGGTTCAACTTCCTGAAATTCAGAGGGTCTTATGGAACTGTTGGTAATGATAGAATCAGTAATTTACGCTTTCCTTATCTAACAATGGTTGATCTTGGAAGTGGACGACCTTGGGGAACCTCAGCAGCACTCGAAACAATTGGCGAAACCAGAATTGGTGCTGATAATCTTCAATGGGAAAAAGCCATTAAAGCCAATCTAGGTATTGAAGGTCGCCTTTTTAAAGAAAGATTTTCTTTTGTTATTGACATCTTTAATGATCAGCGTGACGGTATTTTCATGCAACGTGTTCAAGTACCGGATTATGCAGGTTTGATTACAACACCTTATAGCAATATCGGCAAGATGAGTAGTTTTGGTAGTGACGGTAATGTAGCTTTTACGGAAAACATCAATGAAGATATGAGTTTTGCTATCAGAGGAAATTTTACTTATTCAAGAAACAATGTACAGCATTGGGAAGAAGCTAATCCTGCTTATCCATATCAAGAGGCATCTGGATATCCCTATGGGACAATTCGTGGTTATCATGCAATCGGATTGTTTAAAGATTGGGATGACGTGGAAAATAGTCCCACCCAATTCGGTACAGTTATGCCGGGTGATATTAAATATCGAGATGTAAATGGAGATGGCGTCATTAATTCAAATGACAGAACTCCTTTGTCTTATAGCACATATCCATTATTGATGTATGGCTTTGGTGGAGAGTTTAGATATAAAGAATTGACAGTTGGCGTTTTATTTAAGGGTACAGGTAAAACAGATTACTTCCATGTAGGATATTCTGGAAACGGAATCGGTTATGTACCATTCTTTAGAGGAGTAAATGGAAATGTTTTATCTATAGTAAAAGATCCTGCAAATCGCTGGATTACTAAAGAATACGCTTTGGAGAATGGAATTGACTTGAAATACGCTGAAAATCCAAATGCACGTTATCCAAGAATGACGTATGGATACAACGAGAACAACTCTCAATTATCCGACTTTTGGAAAGGTGATGCAAGATATTTAAGATTGCAGGAAGTAACTATTAATTATAATCTTAAAAATGACTTCCTCCGCAAATTAAAAATAACCTCAATAGACTTACAATTAGTTGGAAATAATCTCTTCTTATGGGACAAAGTAAAATTGTTTGATCCGGAACAAGCACATCGGAATGGTGAAGTTTATCCAATTCCAACAACATATGCGTTCCAAATGTATATTAACTTATAATAAAATACGAAATATGAAAATGTTGAATTATTATAAACAATGTTTAAACGGCAAAACAATAAAGTTTAAACAACGAATTTTTCAAAAACACACATTTAATAAAAGTCTTTTCACTTTTATATTTTCAATTGTATTATTGTCTTCTTTGTTTTCATGCAAGGATTATTTGAGTATTGACAGTTATTTTAGTGACGAGATCAAACTGGATTCTGTTTTTGCAAATACCAGATATATAAAAGCTTATATGTGGGGAGCTGCAAATATGTTTCCTGATGAAGGTAATTTATTGAACCAAAACTATACACCTGGTCCATTGGCTACTGACGAAGCTTTTACGTCTTTTTTTACAATACATAATTATAATGGCATGAGATATGTATTAGGAGAAATCACTGCAAGTTCAATGTATAGTTTAAACACATGGGGTAATTTATATCGTGTAATCCGCAAATGTAATACCATATTTACACGAATAGACGAAGCAAAAGACATGAAAACTAAGGATAGATTTGAGATTCTTGGTACAACACGCTTTATAAGAGCTTATGCTTATTACAATATTTTAGTTGATTACGGACCTCCAATTTTATTAGGTGATGAAATTATGGAATCCAACGAACAGATTGAATATTATGATCGTCCAAGAAGCACTTATGATGAAGCTGTTGAATACATTTGCAACGAATTGGAAGAAGCCGCTACATATTTACCATTAACTGTGCCTTTAATGGAATTTGGAACGCCTACAAAAGGAGCCGCTTATGGCTTAATTGCAAGAATAAGATTACTTCATGCAAGTCCTCTATACAATGGAGGAGATGCTGCTCGTCGTACTTTTGGTGATTGGAAACGTTCAACCGACGGAGTCAATTATGTATCTCAAAATTATGATGAAAAGCGTTGGGCAGTGGCTGCTGCTGCAGCAAAAAGAGTAATGGATATGCAGGGAGCTGGAGGACAATTATACAAATTACATACAATTCAATCCGATAGTGAAACCCCCCCACTTCCACAAGGTGTTACTTCCGATCCAAATTATTATTTGGAATGGCCTGATGGAGCTGCAGGAATCGATCCATTGAAATCTTATTCAGACATGTTTACAGGGGAATCCGTAATACCCGTAAATACAGAATATGTATGGGGACGAAATAGCGGTTCTATTAGAGATAACACACAAGCATCCTTTCCACAAGGCCTTAGTGGATGGAATGGAATGTGTGTAACTCAAAAAGTTATTGATACTTATTCAATGGTTGATGGCAATCCAATTGACAACTCTAGTCCTGATTATCCGTATAATGAGACAGGTTATACCAATACAGCAAAAATATTCTCAGGATACAGATTAAACTCAGGTGTAAGCAATATGTATAATAATCGCGAAGCACGTTTCTATGCAAGCATTGGATTCAGTGAATGTTACTGGCCAATGAGTTCATCCACTTCATCAGGACAATATAATCAAACTATAACTTATTATTTTGATTCTCGCAATGGCAAAGGTGGAGTCGCTGCTGCTCAGGATTATCCAATCACAGGATACGTACTTAAAAAGTATATTCATCCTAATGATGCGTGGAGTGGAACTAATGCACGAAGAATGGATAAAGGTTTTGGCATAATCCGATACGCTGAAATTCTACTTTCTTATGCTGAAGCATTAAATAATCTGACTTCTAGTCATACAATTGAAGTAGATGGTGTACAACAAACCTATTCAAGAGATATGAATGAAATTATGAAGGCATTCAATCAAGTAAGGTATCGAGCAGGTCTTCCAGGCTTGAACGGTTCTGAAGATATGAAGACTGTACAACAATATATTGAAAAAGAAAGAATGGTGGAATTTTTGTTTGAAAACCGTCGCTATTATGATGTCAGAAGATGGGGAATATACGAAGAATCAGAAAGTGAGCCAATCAGAGGTATGAATGTAGATGGACCTAAAGAAGTTTATTATACTAAAGTTATTCCAAACACTTCACGTATTGGTGCAAGAATTGTAAACAGGCGTTTGGTTTTAATGCCAATCCCATTAAGAGAAGTAAGGATTCTGCCATCATTAGATCAAAACCCTGGTTGGGAAGATTAATAAAAATATCATTCAGATGAAACAATCAAATATAAAAAACAATAATATGGAAGGTAACCGAAACAAATCCTTTCTAAATAATCATATTTTGAAAGGTATAAATATACTAGTTTTGTTTTCTCTCCTAATCTTATACTCTTGCGATAGAGATGAAGTGTTTGAGAAAGAACAATACAAAAATGTATTTGCACTGATAAGCGAAAGTAATAATATATCTCATAAATTCCATCTTTTAGGAGGAGAATCTGTTGGGTATGTAGCTGCTTCTTTAGGTGGTACAAATCCAACGACTGAAAATATCGAAATCACATTAGTTGAAGATGAATCATTTATAGACAAATTCAACAAAACAAACTATGACGTAGATAAGACAAAGTATGCACATAAGATGCCAAAAGAGAATTATGATATTGACAGCTATGAATTTACTATTCCTGCAGGAGAAATTAGCGGAAGATTGCCTATTCGCATTCGTCCCGATGGATTATCACCTGACCACCAATATATGATCGCACTAAGAGTAGAATCACACTCTGCATATGAAGTAAACCCGGAAAAGAGTTATATTTTATATAGTGTTCGTACAAAAAACTATTGGGCTGAAGCTGATGGTACAAGCATCTATAGTATGAACGGAAAATTGGGTGAACGAGGACAAACATATGAATTACAAATGCCTGGTACAAAGGTAATGCATCCAATAAGCAAAAATCAAGTACGTATTATGGCAGGTAATGAAAAGTATGAAGCTGGAAACATTAATACCTTTAATAAACTTGCAATTATTCTGACAGTTGACGAAAACAATAAAGTGACGATTTCTCCATACAGAGATATTGAAGTATATCAAATTGATGGTGACCCTTTCTACTCAAATACATTTATTGTTGAAGATGACGGATTTAAAACATTTAAAACATTCCGTCTTAGATATGATTATAAATCCGACAATAAAATATATGAATTTAAAGAAGAATTGAGACTTCAATTTAATGAAGAAGAAGAGAAGAATCAAACCAATTGATAAAATCATAGAATTGAAATATTAAATTAAAGAAAAGATGAAAACAAAATTCTTAAAATATAGTCTCGTACTTTTACTTTTAATAGGATTTATTGGATGTAATGATTACGTAAGAACAGAAGTTGAAAAAAATATTTATGTAAATCATACGTCATTAAATCCATTTGTAGGTGAGCAAATTCAACTTATGGCCAGTCCTACTGATGGGACCTACAAATATACCTGGTTGAGTGAACATCCCGAAGTAGCTACTGTGGACATCAATGGTCTAGTAAATGTCATTGCTGAAGGTTTCACCAATATTATTGTAAAAGGTGGTGATATCGAAACCAAAGTTCCATTGACAGCAGTAAAAAGAATCCCTGTAACAGATGTTGTATTAAGTGAAACGGCAATCGAATCTTTTGTTAACGCGAAAAAAACGATATTGGTAAATTATATTCCTCAACAAGCAAATGACATTCCCGAATATACATGGTATTCTGAAAATGAGCACATAGCTACTGTAAATGAGATTGGAAAAATCACTTTGGTAGGTGAAGGTAGTACGAATATTGTATATAAAATTGGTGATATTGTAAAGAAAGTAAGTATTTATTCAGCATTAACTTTACCATTTAAAGGACCACATACTCTTTCTGCTGCTACTCCATGTGAAATTCCAGCGGCTAACTTTGATTTCGGAGGAGAAGGAAATGCATTTCATGATCAAGACACAAATAATAGGTCAAATAACAACTATCGCAGAGATAATGGAGACAGCAATGGTAGTGCAGTAGAGGTAGAAGGAAATGGTACAAATGTTGGATATACAAACAAAGATGAATGGTTGATTTTTACGATAGATGTAGTTGATCCGGGTGAATATATTGTAGATATAAGTCTTTCAGCTAATGGAAATAATGCCGCTTTCCATATTCAACTCGATGGTGTAAATGTCACTCCGGGTGGATCAGTAAAAGTTCCTAATAATAGCAGTTGGGGGAACTGGAGATGGTTTCCTAACTCTGGCTTAAGCATTAATTTCCCAGTAGGTAAACATAGAGTGAAATACTATTTTGATGGAGGCGATCACAACTTAAGAGCATTAAGGTTTACAAAGAAATAAATCTATATTAACTGACAACTTTTAAAGTGAATGAAAATCAAAAGTGCCATTTTCAAATCGACAATGGTACTTTCAGAAATCAAAAAAAAGCTCCTTTTTAGGAGCTTTTTTTTGATTATAATATTGAAAATCTTTATTTCACCAACTTAATTGTATCCAAATCAGTGATTTGACCTTTTACAACTGGTACTGCAGTTATTAATGAATCACCATAACCTAAAGTATCAGCAGAAATAACAGTAAGCTCATAATTTCCCTCAGCCAAACCTGGAAACAAAAAACGGCCGTTCAAATCTGGAAGTGAAATCAATGTATCTGTTCCTTTTATCAGTTGTACAAATGGATTTGCTTCGGCAGGCAAAACTACCCCCTTGATAGTACCGCCAAATGCATCTGCAAATGTACGTATAACTGGTTTCAAAATGAATTTGCGATTATTACCATTTCCGGCTTTGACAACAGATCTTGAGGCATCAAAATCAATTGTAAAACTATACATCATATCTGCTTCAAGAGTTTCATGTAAGTTAAATTTTAATCCACTTGTATTAGCTGATGGTGTTGTTAGTGGATAAGTAACTCCATCAACTACTACGTTACTATTTGGCCCTAAAAGTAATCGTACTTGACTTATTTTCCCAACAGGAATATAACTACCGGCTAGCATAACTGTTTCTCCATTTCTGAAATCTAACAAATTATACAAACCTGGGTCGGTCATTTCTAAATCAATCCATTGAAGTTTAACACTATCTGGACCATCGTAAAAATGGTCGCCAATTCCAACAGAAACACCCTGGATGTCAATATTTACTTCATCATATTCCAAAGAAGGAGCGTCTGTAAGTTTAAATTGAATTTGAGCCTTTCCATCTTTCAAATTGCTGCTTTCATTTTCGCAACTAACTCCTAAAAAAATCATGGAAGCAATAGCAACCATTGACATAAGTCTCGTTAAATTCTTTTTCATCGTTTTTATACATTAGATAATTAATTTTTAATTGCAAAATGCAAAATTAATAATGCAAATTACAACCCTTTACAAAACCAAAGGTATATCATTTTTTTTCTCACTGTCCGAAATTACACTTTTTTATAATTAATAAAAACCCGTTAATTGTTACGAATAGTTACTATTTTAACAGTTTTATGAGCAAATTAATATATACTAAATTAGACATCAAGAAATTATGTACTTTAAAAATTTATATCCAATTACCAACAAAAAAGTAGAATTAACGTTATATTTAAATTAATAAAGCTTAATCAATTTAATAAATAAGGCTATGAAACCGATATATATTTTATTAATTATGGGAACTATGTTTGCCAATTTAGCAACTGCTAATTCATTTGAGACAGACACTTTTAAGACAAAAAGCAATAAAGACGTTGTGATTACATTTATTAAACACGGATCAATAATGATTTCTGTAGAGGGTTTATATATTCAATTAGATCCGGTTTCGTCGTTTGCAGATTATTCAAAATTTCCAAAAGCAGATTTTATATTGATAACCCACGAACATGGCGATCACCTTGATAGTAAGGCAATTGAAAATGTGTCAAAAAACGATGCACGACTAATTTTAAATCAATCTAGTCGAAATATTATCTCTAAAGGTGAGGTTATGAAAAATGGGGACAAACAGAAATTAACAGAAAGTATTAGTATTGAAACTGTTCCAGCATATAACATTACTAAAGGTCGAGAAAAGTTCCATCCGCGTCATCGTGATAACGGATATGTTCTGACTATTGATGACTTGCGAATTTATATTGCCGGAGATACGGAAGATATTCCTGAAATGAAGAACTTGAAAAATATTGATATCGCTTTCCTGCCGGTAAATCAACCTTATACAATGACTATTGATCAAGCTGTTAATGCATCAAAAATGTTTAAACCTAAAGTGTTTTATCCTTATCATTTTGGAAATACTGATGTAAAGCAGATTAAAAAGAAACTCGTAGGTTCTGGTATCGAAGTCAGATTAAGAAAAATGGAGTAAACTTACACTCTATCCGTTCTGACTTACCATCATAAGTGAGCGCTTATTCAAAATATTTACTTTCTTACCGTCTAAAGAAATCAACCCGTCGTTAACAAATTCCGATAGAATTCTGTTGATGCTTTCTCTACTAGAATCAACCCAGTTCCCTATTTCGGATTGAGAGATAGGAATCACAAACTCGTCAGAATTGAAAATATTATCCGAAAATTCAAGTAATACATCGGCAACATTGCCTCGTGTTTGTTTTTGTGTGCGGTTCGAACAGCGCCTGTAGGTTTCTAACTCACTCTTACACAATTCCAAAATGATATATGAAGAAAACTCTTTATTCTCCTCAAGCAACCTATTAAAAACTCCTAAATCAATAAAGCACACTTCTGAGTCAAGTACGGCGGTAACTGAATATTGATTTATTTTATTGCCAATAGTCGTTGGTAAACCCATATATGAAGGGGCTTTAATCAATCGTACAATCTGTTCATGATAAGGACCGGTAAGATGGAGCTTCGCTAATCCTTTTCTTAGAAAAACTACATTGGTAGAAAACATGCCTTGTTTTATAATAGAATCGCCTTTATTGAAATTGATCACGGCATGATTATTCTCAAGTTGCTCCATCTGACAACTTTTAAATGTACCAGCCGACTTCATGATACAACCACAATTTAGACATTCATTCTTCATGGCATAAAGATATGAAAAAGTGATACATATCACAAAATATTGTATTAAAATTCACTTAACAAAAAAAAAATAATCAATAAATTCTCTCTTAATTTGCAAATAAATAAATCACTGAAAATTATCTACTTAATATGGAAGATTCTAAAGAAGTTAAAATGACTGATCTTGTAAATGAATTACAAATACTTAAAGATCGGACAACCCAACTTGAAAATGCAAGGCAAGATCAATTGTCTATTGCTATCATTTCGGGAGATATGGATAAAATCATGGCGGGAATGATTATTGCATTAGCTGCTGCGGCAATGGATACAAAAGTGAAATTATTCTTCTCTTTTTGGGGAATAAGCGCACTGCGTGATCCAAAGAAAAATGTAAAAGGGAAGAGTTTTATTTCAAAAATGTTTGGAATGATGTTGCCGAAAAGCAAAAACAAACTCAAACTATCCAAATATAACATGCTGGGAATGAGCCCGATAATAATGAAGAAATTAATGAAAAAACAAGGGGTTATGTCAATCGACGAGATGTTTAAACAGGCTGGAGAATTGGGAGTTGAAATTACAATTTGCGAAATGACAATGAACTTGATGGGATTCAAAAAAGAAGAGATGATTGATTACCCTAATATAAGGGTTGCTGGTGCGGCGACATTTGTTGCTGATGCTGGAGAAAGCGCCATGCAATGGATGATTTGATATACTATAAATAATTAATATAAATTTTATGACAACAGAAGAATTAATGAATGTGACTGTCGCAAAATCAGTTGATGCGAGAGGTACGGCTTGCCCTGGACCTTTATTGGAAGCCAAAAAAGCTATCGGTACAATAAATTCGGGCGATGTGATGGAAATTCTTTCGGCTGACGAAGGAACAAAATCTGATATTCCTAAATGGTGCAGTAAACAAGGTCATGAATTCCTTGGTACTTTAGAAGAAAACGGATACTTTAAAGTATATATGAAAAAAAAATAACTCACTCTTTTAAAAGGGATAAGTATAAATGAACTTTAAACTAAAAAAGAATGCCAAAATACTGGTGTTCTCTACAGAAAAAATTTCGGACCCCGCCATTGATATGGCGGGACTCCTGAAATTGCATTATCCACCAACGGTTTACACAATTACTATACCTTGCTCAAGTGGAATTAAACCTGCATGGATTCTTCATGCATATGAAAAGGGATTCGACGGGGTTTTCATAGCGGCAGATGGAACAGATTGTATATTTGGTGAATCATGTACTGAGAAAACAGGAAAGGTGGTATCAATGACCCATGAACTAATGAAATCTAAAGAAATTGACACGGCACGATTAAGAATGGCTGCACTTTGCTCTGTATGCAGCGAGGCTTTCGTGAAACATATTCGAAGTTTTAATGAGTACTTGTTAAAAACATTACATTCAGATAGTTGATGAATAAAGATAAAAGAATAATTGATTACGATGCTTTGGTTATAGGTGCAGGTATCGCAGGTGGCGAGACTGCTCTGAATCTGGCAAATAACGGCTACAAAGTGTTGCTGGTAGAAAAGGATCGTTCAATTGGAGGAAAAATGATTTTGCTGAGCAAAGTCTTTCCCACTCTCGATTGTGCAGCATGCATCACAACTCCTAAGGTCTCGGAGATTGCACGTCATAAGAATATAACTATTTTCACGGAAAGTGAAGTGACTAACATAACCAAGAATGTCGAAAATAAGTTTACAGCACAAATCACAAAAAAACCTCGCTATGTGCATGTGGAAGATTGTACGGCATGTCAACTTTGCGAAAAAGTTTGTCCGGTAAATGTACGCGATCAATACCAATTTGGACTGATAGGAAGAAAAGCGGCTTTTATCCCTTTCAGCATAGCTAACCCAAAAGCAGCGGCAATTGATATTGAAAATTGTACTTTATGCGGGGCGTGCGAAAAGGTTTGCCCTACTCATTGCATAGATTTTACAATGGAAACGGAATATTATGAGTTGCATGCAAAAACTGTTATCATGGCTACGGGATTCAATCTTTTTGATCCCTTGGAAATGCCTCGATATGGGTATAATCAATATAAAAATGTGATCACTTCCATGCAAATGGAACGGGAAATTGCACCTACTCGTCCTTACAATACAATTTTACGTCCGGGGGACGGAAAGGTGCCTGATAAAATTGCCTATGTTTTGTGCGTGGGCTCGCGCGACAAAACAGTTGGAAATCCAATCTGCTCTCAGGTTTGCTGCATGTATTCCATTAAACAGGCTCAACTTCTAATGGGGGCTTTACCCATGGCGGATGTAACAATTTATTATATAAATATTCGGTCGTTTGGTAAAGGATTTGAAGAATTCTACCAACAGGCTAAGGGTATGGGAGTGAATTTTATCAAAGGAAAAATTGCCAAAATAACGGAAAAAGAAAATGGTAATCTGATCCTGAGATACGAAGATATAAATGAAGGGGTTCTAAAAGAGGCTGAACATGACATGGTGGTACTTTCGGTAGGAGCAAAATCCAATCCTACGGCTAAAACAATTTTTGATAATGGAACTCTTAAATTCGACCAGCTTAACTTTATAGCACAGAGCGATTTAATGGAGAGCCCTTCAAAGACAAATATCGATGGTGTTTTTGTTGCAGGAACAGCAAGTGGTCCCATGGACATTCCTGATTCAATTCTTTCAGCTGGATCGGCTTCATCTGAGGCAATCAGTTATTTAATTCAAAATGAACTGGCATGAAAAATAGAATAGGTGTTTATATTTGTCATTGCGGTGGTAACATATCTGATTATGTGGATGTTGAAAAAGTACGCCAGGCAGTGGAACATGAAGAGGGGGTTGTATTATCAAAAACTTCAATGTTTGCTTGTTCTGATTCCAATCAAAATGAAATGGTCAACGACATAAAAGAATTTGGTTTAGATGG
Source organism: Bacteroidales bacterium UBA5287 (assembly GCA_002411345.1). GTDB lineage: Bacteria > Bacteroidota > Bacteroidia > Bacteroidales > Dysgonomonadaceae > UBA5287. The sequence goes on from DHSL01000050.1 coordinate 70,695, forward strand.
GGTTATTGTGGCTTCGTGTTCACCTAAATTGCATCTGACTACTTTCAGAAATGTCACGGAACGGGGAGATTTGAATAAATATACTTATGTTCACGCAAATATCAGAGAACAAGGGTCTTGGGCACACTCGGACGATACGGATGGGGCCACGGAAAAAGCTATTCATCTGGTCAAAGCGGCTATTGCGAAATCACGTTACGCTGAACCTCTATACACTAATCAATTTGAGGCAGAGAAAACTATTGCCGTTATTGGTGGGGGAATCGCGGGACTGAAAGCTGCTATATCACTGTCTGACAAAAAATCAACGGTTATTCTGATAGAAAAGAATGACAAAATTGGTGGACATACGGCTGAATGGGGCGACTTATTTATGTCGGACGAGAAAGGTAACGAACTTATCAATCGTATATACAGCGATCTAGCTCAACGTGAAAATGTTACAATTCTTACTGGGGCAGAAGTAGCTTCTTCGAAAGGTAGTATTGGTAATTTTACTCTAAAAATACGAAAAAGACCCAACAACGAAAGTGATCCAATGGAAATTATGGAGGTGAATGTGGGTTCTGTTGTCGTGGCAACGGGATTCGACCATTATGTTCCTCAAAAAGGAGAGTTTGATTACATGATAAATGATAACATAATAACGCTTCCTGAATTTAAACAACTGGTTGATAAATCAACGGGAAACAGATTGGTGTACAAAGGAAAAGAAATAAACAATATCGCATATATATATTGTGTTGGAAGTCGACAGGAGGATGGTGAAAATACTTATTGCTCTCGCTTTTGTTGTACGTCAGTGATTCATACGGCAATTGTGGCGAAAAAGAAATTCAAGAATATAAATAATATTCATCTCAACAGGGGTATTAGGACGTATGGCAAACAGGAATTGCTTTATTCGGAATCGCTTGAATTGGGTGATATATATCTGCAATTCGACTATAATAATCCTCCACAAATCGCCACGGAAGGGAAAAAAACTGTTGTAACGGTGAAAGATATTCTTTCGGCTGGCAAAGAATTAACACTAGAGACTGATCTGATAGTTTTGGTGACGGGAATGGTTCCTAGAGCGGATCAATCAATTGGTACTATGTTCAAATTGCCAAAAGGAAGGGACAAATTCTTTAATGAAATTCATATGAAACTGCGTCCGGTGGAAACAGTTATTGATGGAATAACAATAGCTGGTGCTTGCCAGGGACCAAAAAACATTTCTGAATCGGTCAACTCAGCACTATCGGCTGCTACAAAATCTTATTCATACATCAGTAAGGGTACTCTGGAAACAGAACCGATTGTGGCAGAAATAAATCAGGATTTATGTGTTTGGTGTGGAAAATGTCAAGAGGCTTGCCCTTTTGATGCTATTGAAAAACAGGAGGTCAACGGCAAACCAATAGCAATTGTAAATACCTCAGTATGTAAGGGATGCGGCATGTGCGCGCCTATTTGCCCTGAAGATGCAATAAATTTGATAGGATATACAAGTGAAGAAATAATGAGTATGATCGATGTATTAGCTTAAAATTATGGAAATAGAAGTAGGAAAAACAGCTAAATATCTCCGGGAGAAACAAGGGGTCCCGGAGCATCTGAAGGAGGAATTGAAAGAATTCAACAGAATAAAAAAGGCAATATCGGAAGCACTTAAAAATGAGGAGTTAACAATTGCTCAACTATCGGAAAAATTGAAGATGTCGAATTCGGAAACGATGTATTTTGTAACGACGTTAGTAAAATATGGAGTTGTGGCAGTGGGTGAGATTGATGATATGGACGAATATTATTCTTATAAATTGGCATAGATATGGCTACGAAAATAAATCCGGCTTTTTCAAAGGAGCTGAAAAAATATGGGACTGTGAATATGAACGCGTGCTACAATTGTGGAACGTGTACGGCAATATGCTCTTTGTCAACCAACGACGAATCTTTTCCACGCGAAATGGTTCGCAATAGTGTGCTGGGACTGGAAGATGAAATAAAATCGTCGCTAAAACCATGGGAATGTTACTATTGCGGCGAATGTACGACTAATTGTCCGCAAGAGGCGAACCCGGGTGAACTGATGATGTCGCTTAGAAGATGGTTGACGGCAAAATATGATTGGACGGGACTCTCGGGATTACTGTACAAATCGCTTCCTCTCACAATTCTTGCAATGGCAATAGTATTCGTGGCTGTATTGTTTTTTGCTGATTCTGTGAGTTATAACCTGGAACAGATGCTTCATTTCGGACATTATTTCGAAATAATTGCTATTGGAATTATGATGGTTGTGATTTTTCTACCAAACCTGCTGACAATGTGGTATTTCACTATCGTAAAAACAAATACAAAGGTGCCGTTTAAATATTATTTTACGGCTCTGAAGGATTTATTTGTCAATATGTTCACTCAAAAACGTTCAAAAGATTGCGACGAAAAAAACAATTTCAGATGGCTCGAACATCTGGTTTTAGTACTTTCATACTTGTCTTTACTGTTTACTACGGTGTTTCTGAACTGGTTCGCGACAAATAACGTATTCGTAATAATATTTGGATATGTGGTTAGTTTACTGATCTTTATGGTGACAATTCATTTCGTCTCTGATAGAGTAAAGAAAAACAAATCGTTGAACAAGTTCTCCCAACCTTCTGATTGGTTTTTTGTGATATGGTTACTATTAATGGGGATTACAGCGTTTTTAGTGCGACTGTTCATTGATATCGATTTATTGGAATCTAATAAATGGATGTACATAATCCACTTGACTGTCTTGGCTCAATGGGCAATCATAATCGTACCTTTCGGTAAATGGACACATTTCCTGTATCGATCCTTCGGTATGTATTTCGCAAAACTGAAATCTATAAAAGGTACAAAGTAATATTTGTACCTTTTTCACCCACCATCAAAAATGCTATGTTCTCTCGTTCAGTTTCGTAACCATTAATATATGTACATCACATATCACATGTTTCACTTTATTAACTTTACAGTCTTCCCATCCACCTCCCACCCTCCTCTCACTATGGTCTCACTAAAATTTAAAATTTCTCCAAAATAGTTTTATAGATATTTAACCTATGATTAAACTAATAAATTTTCCCATCATTTCACTTAATTCCTGATTCACCAATTCCCCATCCATCGCATCATTTCATCCTATATGCCATCCTCAAATTCCCCACCCTTCCTGACTTCCCCAACACAACTGTAATGCCAATTTCCCCACTCTTCCTGACTTCCTCAACACACCCAAAAAGACTAACTCCCCACTCTTTCCGACTTCCCTAACCAAAAACCTCCCTCTTAACAATACCTACAAAAAAGTCGAGAAACAGAATACTTCTGTTCCCCGACTTATTGACTATGAACTATGAACTTTTTTTAATCGTTTAATTCTGGTTTAAAATATCCCAGATCTTCAACGTTTGATTTAGTAACAAAATTATAGTTTTTGATTACTTCGGCTTGACCGTAAATAATATATACTTCTGCAGAACGACGGAACATATCAGGATTTTTATTGGCATCACGAACCAATAAATGACCCATAATAATGTGTCCGGCAGTTTCTACCAATCGACGTGAATGGAAATCTAAATATTCCTCATCGCGTGGAGCAGCAACAATTTCTGTCAGTTTCTCATACATCTGAGTCATCTTTGAAAGCTTACGTTTCAATGACTCAAGCTCTGGAGATACTGGCATCGCCTCATATTCCTTGATTCGTTGTAAGTATGTGCCGGTTGTCACATGACGAATTGCAGCTACTACCTGCAATTGCGTTGTTCCTTCATAAATATTGGTGATGCGGGCATCGCGAAACAATCGTTCGCATTTATAATCTTTCATGAAACCCGATCCTCCATGCACTTGAATTGCATCAGATGCATTTTGATTGGCATATTCACTGCTCATTCCTTTTCCAAGTGGAGTAAATGCATCTGCCATTTTTGAATAGTATTTCATTTCAGCTTTTTCTTCTTGAGTAAGTTTACGCTCTGAAGAAATATCTTCTAATGTTTTATACATATCTACAAAACGACATGTTTCGTACAATAAGGTACGTGACGCATCGGTTTTTGCACGCATGTTGGCAAGAATTTCATATACTGCTGGGAAATTGATGATCTCTTTATTGAACTGACGACGCTCCATAGCATATTCATATGCTTCACGCGTAGCGGCTTCGCTAAGTCCAACGGATTGAGCCATAATCCCTAAACGGGCACCGTTCATTAACGACATAACATACTTAATGAGTCCCATTCTGCGGGTTCCTACCAACTCGGCTTTGGCATTTTTATATACCAATTCACAGGTTGGAGCTCCCTTGATTCCCATCTTGTTCTCGATACGACGAACATTTACACCACCACTTTTCTTGTCATAAATAAACATGGATAATCCGCGTGCATCTTTAGTGCCTTCTTCTGAACGAGCCAATACTAAATGAATGTCGGCATCACCGTTGGTGATAAATCTCTTTACTCCATTCAAATACCATTGATCTTCGGCTTGATTGTATGTTGCTTTCAACATAACTGCCTGCAAATCAGATCCTGCATCAGGCTCAGTCAAGTCCATAGACATTGTTTCACCTTCAACTATTCTAGGTAGATATTTGTTTTTCTGTTCTTCACTTCCAAATTCATAAATGGTTGCTGCACATTCCTGTAGCATCCATATATTTTGGAAACTTGCATCGGCGCGACTAACAATATCGGCTGATATCATATAAGGAACCATCGAGAAATTGAGACCGCCGTACTTGCGACCAAGTGTCATACCCATTAATCCTGCTTTATTTAAAGCATCCAGATTCTCTGAGGTTTTTGGTGCATAAGATACTCTATTTTGATCCAAAGTTGGACCTGTATGATCAACTTCTTCGGAATTGGACTCAACAATTTCACCACAAATTTCACCAACTACTTCTAACACTTTGTCATAACTGTCCAATGTGTCCTCAAAATCAATTGGAGCATAATCATATGATTCTTTGTCAGCGTAGTTCCTTTCTTTTAATTCCACAATTCGCTTCATCAACGGATGTTGAAGATAGTGCTTGAATTGAGGTGTATCTGTATAAAAATTTGACATAATATTTGAATTTTTAACTTCCCTTTCAGGATAAGTAAGATGGTTTTTTTATTTAGAATTCTTTTTATAGTATTTAATCATCTTCGGAATAACAGTCTCCAAATCGCCGGTGATTACATAGTCGGCAATAGCGTTGATAGGAGCATTGGCATCATTATTAATGGAAATAATAATTGAACTTTCCTGCATACCAGCTATGTGCTGTATCTGACCAGAAATTCCACATGCAATGTACAACTTAGGACGAACAGTAACCCCGGTCTGACCAATCTGACGCTCATGTTCGGTAAATCCGGCATCAACAGCTGCACGGGTCGCACCTACTTCTGCGCCTAAAAGATCAGCTAACTTATATAACAAATTGAAGTTCTCTTTTGATCCAACACCGTAACCGCCTGATACTATAATTGGTGAATTCTTGATGTTTACTTTTGACTTTTCTATATGTCGGTCAATAATAGAAACCACAAAATCATCTTCTGAAACATAGTCATTTACATTATGTTCAACAACTTCGCCTTTATATCTCTGATCGTATATCTCTTTTTTCATTACTCCTTCTCTAACCGTTGCCATCTGTGGACGATGATCAGGATTAACAATAGTAGCAACAATATTTCCTCCGAATGCAGGACGAATTTGATATAATAGATTCTTATATGACTTGCCTGACTTAGCTTCATCATAATCACCAATCTCTAACGATGTACAATCGGCTGTCAGTCCGCTACCTAATGTTGATGAAACACGGGGACCCAAATCACGACCTATTATTGTTGCTCCCATCAAACAAATCTGGGGCTGTTCTTCTTTAAACAGTTTTACAAGAATTGATGTGTGTGGTAATGTTGTATAAGGAGAAAGTCTGTCATCCTCAAATATGTGCAATTTTTCAACGCCATATGGGAAAACTTGCATTGATACATCTGTTAGCTGCTTGCCTGCTGCAATTGCCTCTAACTTACAACCAAGTTGATTCGCTAAAGAACGACCTTTTGTAAGTAATTCAAGACTAACATCGGCAACTAAGCCTTCTTCTACCTCTAAATATACAAATAAATTATTCATATCTTTCTTTTTATCCTATTGTATGATTTGCTATTAACTCTTTCATCAACTCTTCAATTTCTGAATCGTCAGCAGATATTTGCTTGCTTTCTTTTGTCTGGAAGACAACATTCTCAACTTTTTTCACTTTCGTGGGTGATCCGGATAATCCGCAAAGTGTTGTGTCAGCCTCTACATCGGCTACACTCCATTCTGTTAAATTCAAATATGGACGAGCACTGTATAAATCTATGTAATCTATATTCTCTGACTGTCTTTCAGTAACAGTTTTTGCGTGTTTATATTTCTGTAGAAATTTGGCATTACGAGGACGACAAGCATTTGCACTGCTATTTATCGTTAGTAACACCGGAAGCTTGCATTCTACAACTTCTACTCCATTATCTAAACGACGTTTCACACGGACTTTGGTCTCATCTATCTCTTCAACATTCTCTGCATAGGTTACTTGAGGAATACCTAATTTCTCAGCTACCTGAGGCCCAACCTGAGCAGTATCACCATCAATAGCCTGACGACCGGATATAATAATATCAAAATCACCTATTTTCCTAATTGCCATGGAAAGGGCATAAGATGTTGCTAAAGTGTCTGCACCGGCAAACGCACGATCGGTAAGCAACACTCCGTCATCTGATCCACGGAATAATCCTTCACGAAGAATTTCTGCCGCACGTCCGGGACCCATCGTAAGAATAGTTATCTTTGAACCGGGATATTGATCTTTAATTCTTAATGCTTGCTCTAATGCATTTAGATCTTCCGGATTGAAGATTGCCGGCAATGCCGCTCTGTTTACAGTTCCATCAGCTTTCATTGCATCTTTCCCAACATTTCGAGTATCAGGAACCTGCTTAGCCAATACAATAATGTTAAAAGCCATCTTTTTAATATATTATGATTAGTGTAGTTAAAATAAAAACAAACAAATTTACGCATTTTTTTTCAGCTCCGACAATAGTTTATAAAAAAGTTCTTTAATTATAACCACAATGTTTTTTTAATTCTTGAAAAAAAGTGGCTTTATACATTAAACCAATTAAACAAAAAACTATCTTTGTACAAAGCTGATGCTTTAATTTCGATATATTATTAATGAAGAAAGTGAGTATTTTTACAATTACAACTGAGTAGTCAAATAAGTCGTAATTGAAATAATCAAAACACATAAAGAGATCAAATAAAGAATCGTATGAAAAAAGTTCAACTCCTATTATTAGTTGTTATTACCGGACTGCTAAGTAGTTGTGCAGGTATTAAATATTTCACTATCGAGACACACGAACCTGCTCAAGTTACTTTGCCCACAAATATACATTCAGTTTTAATAGTTAATAATGTTGTAAATCAACCCGAAGACATTGGACATACATTAAAAAAAATCGGTTCCAAAGATTATGAACGTGTTACAGTAAATATTGACAGTACTGCAATTTTTTACACAGAAGCTCTATCTCAATTTCTAAATGAAGAGAATTATTTCGAAAATGTACAGTTATATAATAAACCATTGAGAATTGATAACGATTTTTGGGAACAGAAACCCATCGAACCTAATACTATGAATAGAATGCGCAAAACCACAGGTGCAGATGCCATAATATCACTTGACAAACTTATTGTTCAAACTAATCGAGAAGATCAATTTGTCCAGCAAAACTTAATTTATGGTAAATTAAAAGCTAATATTTATTCTATTATTCACGTCTATCTTCCATCATTGGATGGTAAAATACCAACCATTCAGTTTAATGACAGTTTAATGTGGGAAGGATTTGACTTACAAGAATCATTTGGTATGAATGAGTTTATACTTCCTTCAAGAGAAAATGCAATTAAGGAATTGTCAATTTATGCTGCAGAAAAAATGACTTATATTTTTTCACCTCATTGGGTGATGCAAGACAGATGGTATTATACTCTTCCAAATACCCCAATGCGACAAGGAGAAGTTCTTGCTCAAGACAACAAGTGGCTTGAAGCTATACAAAGATGGGAGTTTTTCTTTAACACAGAAAAGGACAAAAACAAAAAAGCAAAGGCTGCAAACAATATAGCTCTCGCATATGAAATGATAGATGATATGGATAATGCTTATAAATGGATTATCATTTCAGAGGAATTATTCGTACAAACAACAAGTCAAAATTCATTGGACAGAAAAAGAACTAAAATATATAAAACCGAAATAAAACGAAGACAGGATAATTCTAACAAATTAGATATGCAAACAAAGTAAATAATGTGATTTGTTTATTTTTAAAACAACTGGTGAATTCATTTTATTGTATATAATTATCTTATCTTTTTTGAAAGTTAATGGTAAAAAAACACTCGGACAATTTTATATATTAAATTAAAATGTTACCTTTGTATCAAATCTTCAATGGGAAGATCAAAATAAGCTTTTGTCTTCCATTTTCAAAACAAAATACAATTCTCAATTATAAAATTGACAACATTTTTTAATTATGTTTAATTAGGGCCTCGTTCTTATTTAAACACCTTTTTAACAAACAACATTTTTTGGTCCACAAAACAAAAAGAAAATCAATACGTTTTAAATGACATATAATATTATCGAACTAAACGAAAAGCTCACCACCGAATTGCGTGCACTAGCTAAAGAAATGGGCATTAGACGTCCCGATGCTTATAAAAAAGAAGCATTGATTTATAAAATACTCGACGAACAAGCTATTGCCGAAACAAAAAAACTGAGCAGCTCTGCTTCAACAAGGCAAAACAATAAGAACCAACCGGAACAGAAAAAGACAGAAATGTCCCAAAATATTAAAACAGATATTAAACCTGAAAAAAAAGAGATAAAACCTGTTATTAAAATTGGGAAAAAAGAGATTAATCAAAATGTAGAAGAATTTGTGCCTAAACAGAGCATTTCTTCACAACCTCAATTAATCAAAAAATCAGATTCTGAAGCAAAAAAAGTTTCACCTGATATCATTATTGCAGAAACCTCAAAAAAAGAAGAAGTTAAAAAACTAATAGCAGAGAAAACTCAACAAGTTGTAACTCCTGATGCAAAAAAAGAAGAGAATAAAACTGATGAGGTTATAGATAAACATCCATTCAAACCTACTCAATTGGTATTTCGTTCAAGCAAAAGAAGAAATGAAGAAAAACCAAACATTCCACCAGCAACACTTCCTTTAGTTGTTGCAGAAGATGCTCCTAGCGAAGAAAAGCCAATTCTACCAGAAATTGAAGCAATTTTGGAGGAGGAAAAACCTCTTTTGGAAGATCTAATCGCACCAGTACAACCACAACAACGTACACCTATCCAACAAAAAAACAAAATCCAAATAAAGCAACCTCAACAAAATCAATCGAAAGAAAAGGAGCCATCTTTTGACTTTGATGGAATTTTAAGCTCAACTGGAGTTTTGGAAATCATTTCTGATGGATATGGCTTTTTAAGATCATCTGACTATAATTATATGTCTTCTCCTGACGATGTGTATGTATCACAATCACAAATCCGTTTATTTGGATTGAAAACAGGTGATGTAGTTGAAGGACCTATTCGCCCACCTAGAGAAGGTGAGAAATTCTTTCCATTAGTAAAAGTTGACAGAATTAACGGACGCAAACCAGAAGATGTTCGTGATCGCGTACCTTTCGATCATTTAAAACCTTTATTTCCAAACGAGAAATTTAATCTGACAAAAGGTCATAATGACAATCTTTCATGTAGAGTTGTAGATTTGTTTTCACCAATAGGCAAGGGTCAACGTGGACTTATTGTTGCACAACCGAAAACAGGTAAAACAATGTTATTGAAAGATATTGCCAACGCTATAGCAGATAATCACCCTGATGTTTATATGATTATCTTACTAATTGACGAGCGTCCTGAAGAGGTTACAGATATGGAACGCAGTGTAAATGCAGAGGTTATAGCTTCAACTTTTGATGAACCAGCAGATAGACATGTAAAAATTGCTGAAATTGTATTGAACAAAGCAAAACGTTTGGTTGAATGCGGACACGATGTTGTTATTCTACTTGATTCAATTACTCGTTTAGCACGCGCTTATAATACTGTTCAACCAGCTTCAGGTAAAGTTCTTTCTGGCGGTGTGGATGCTAACGCTTTACACAAACCAAAACGATTTTTTGGTGCAGCAAGAAATATTGAGAATGGTGGATCACTTACAATTATTGCAACAGCTCTAACAGATACAGGTTCAAAGATGGATGATGTAATTTTTGAAGAGTTTAAAGGAACAGGTAATATGGAACTTCAGCTTGACAGAAAGTTATCTAACAAACGTGTATTCCCTGCTGTTGATATAATTGCATCAAGTACACGTCGCGACGACTTACTTCTATCTGAAGACACACTTAATCGAATGTGGATTTTACGTAATTACATGGCAGATATGAATTCTGTTGAAGCAATGGAGTTTTTGCTTACTCGATTAAGAAGAACAAGAAATAATGAAGAATTCCTTATCTCAATGAATGACTAATTTCATAGATAATATAAATGGGTTGATCAAATGATCAGCCCATTTTATTATGTAATAAAATCGTAATCCTATATGTTTCAAATCTATTAAATAATCAGTAATTTTGTTTACTATACATACTATAATAAACAAATAAAATTCATGAGATGTTTAATGAAAAAGACTATGAGAAAATAACTAAAGTCATCAACTTAGAGGATGCGAATAAGTTTGGTTTTCGAATAATGTGGCCATTATTTCTTGGATTATTAGTACCATATTTGATTATATATTGGAACGATATCATATATAATTTTACTGAAGGTTGGTCATTTTCCAGATACATGATTGACACTTTGATTATTATAATAGCCAGTTTTATAGGAATCATTTTACATGAATTAATCCACGCAATTACTTGGATGATTGCGGCTAAAAAAGGTCTAAAAACAATAAAGTTTGGCATAATATGGAAAACTATTTCTCCATATTGTCATTGTACTGAACCTATGAAAATAAAGCATTACCGATTAGGTGCAATAATGCCCGCCATCATACTTGGAGTTTTCCCATTGGTTACAAGCTATATAACAGGATGTTTCTTGTATTTTTTCTTCGGCTTTTTATTTATATTAGGAGCAATAGGAGATTTTTTGGTCATTCAAATTCTTTATAACGAGAAGCGAAATGATTATGCACTTGATCATCCCACTGAAGCAGGATGTTATGTGTATAGAAAGATAAGTACTTAGTTTATCACACGAAGATTTGAATCTACAACCAGATATCATTAGGATAAATAACATCTTCCAGAAATAGAGCATGTCCCGGTACTGAATCACCAGCTAAGCAACGGTTTTTAGCTTCAATAATACGACGCAAGCCCCTTTCATCGAGTCTTCCCCTACCCGCTTCCAATAAAGTACCAACAATTGCGCGCACCATATTTCTCAAAAAGCGGTCGGCAGTTAAAGTAAAAACGTACATATTCTCACCTGTTTTTACACATTGAGCAAATGATATAACACAATTATTAGTTTTCACATCAGTATGTAGTTTGCTAAAACTAGTAAAATCGTTGTATTCTTTTAAAATAGAACACAATCGGTTTATTAATTCGAGATTTGGTTGGAAGAAAATCCGATGCGTCAATTCATTTAAGAAAGGATCTTTGTTTGTAGTTACGTAATAAGAATAAGTTCTTGAAACAGCTGAAAAACGAGCGTGAGCATCCAATTTAACCTGGCGTATATAACTGATAGATATTGATTTAGGCAAAAAGCTATTCAGTTTATTAACAAGTTCTATTGCATTTAAAGGTTGCCCATTCCAATCGAAATGAGCGACCATTTTTCTTGCATGCACACCTGCATCTGTACGTCCCGCGCCAGTTATATCAACTTTCTGTCTTAATATAATACTTAAAGCATCTTGCAATTCTTGTTGTACACTCATTCCATTAGGTTGTACTTGCCAACCCACATAGTTTTTACCGTTATAAGCTAGAGTGATAAAGAATCGTTGCATCTAAAATCTATATAATTTATCTTACTGTAATATGGAAACAAGCCTGATTACGTTCATGTTTGATATAACATCGTTCCTGGCTTTTCAAGTCAAACAATACTTGTGCAAGAATCAGTTTCAATTTATCTTGTGACAATGTATTTATTGTATCGCTATCGATTTTGTCAAATCGTTTCCATGAGACATCAAATGTTGTTCCATAACGATGAGCTGAATTATCGCTAGCATTGGTGTTACGTTTAATAAGTTTACTTAAATCCTCTTCCGTTCTGGTTACACTTGTAACATTCAATTTATATAAAGGCAAATGTTTACGATAAAGAGAGTCACGGAAATTTATTGAAATATCGGTCAACAATTTTGCTGCCGATGGAACCAGAAATGGAATTGAATGTGTTAAATCATACATCTTAAACAACTCTAAATCATCAGGCAATCTTACCAGACTATCTTTTAACAACAATGTGTCACTTCTTAATGCAATGGGTTGAACACCATTTTGCAATGCAGCAGTAAGATGAAGATCATGCAAATCATTGAACTCACGGTTATAATTTCCTAAAAAGCGAGTCCTGCTATCATTCTTGACAGTTTCTTGTACCGATTCAACTTCATTATCTTTTTTTGAGCATGACGAAACAATTATCACCAAAAAACCAATCAACAATAAATAAAAAGTTCTCTTCATCCCACTAACAAGTTAGCCATTAAAAGCTTTAAGTTTAATCTTTGTAAGCATTTGTTTAGTGTTAAGCGGGAATTCACCATCCATCATCCATCCATAATAACCAGGTTCTTTTTCCAGCACTTCCAGGACCGATTTTCCTTTATGTTTACCAAAATTAAACACTTCAACGCCTTTATCATTCAAAACGATGCGCCCAGCGAAATCAACATTCTTATTAAAAGCTCCGAATTCTTTTGAAAGGAAATCGACATCATTTTTCAAATCAGAATATCTATCCAATTGAGATTTAAGCACTTCGTAAGTTGCCCTTGTATCAGCTTCTGCTGAATGCGCATCAGTGAGAGTTTTATCACAATAGAATTTGTAAGCAGCTTCAAGAGTACGTTGTTCTTTTTTATGAAAAATGATTTGCACGTCAATAAACTTCCTTTTACTAAAGTCAAAATCAACATCAGCCCTCAAGAATTCTTCCGAGAGCATTGGTACATCAAACCGACTTGAATTAAATCCTGCTATATCGCAACCCTCCAGTTGAGTAGCCAATGATCTTGCTATTTGTTTAAATGTTGGTGCATCCTTTACATCTTCATCAGTAATCCCATGAATTGCTGTTGATTCCTCAGGAATATGCATTTCAGGATTTATCCTTTTCGTCTTTGATTCTTCTTTTCCGTTTGGATAAACTTTTAAATATGATATTTCAACTATTCTATCTTTAGCCAAATTGATTCCTGTGGTTTCCAAATCGAAAAACACAAGGGGATTCTTTAATTTTAATTCCATTTGTTATTATCTATATCACTCGTTCAGCATCATTGGCATAAGCAATGTTAGCATATCTTCATTATCTGCGTTCTCTGTAGGTATTATAATTCCAGCTCGTGAAGGATCTGAAAGTTCTATTTTCACCTCTGTTGAAGGAATATTATTTAAGATATCCACTAAGAAAATAGCTTTAAAACCTATGCTCATTACCGTACCTTGATAATTACAAGCTATAACTTCTTCAGCAGCCGTTAAATAATCAATATCTTGTGCCGACACAATAATTCTATCTTCTGATAATTGTAATTTCACCAAGCTACTTGCAGGATTTGAGAATACTGCAACACGTTTCAAGGTGTTTACAAGTGACAACCTGTCCAAAATCACGAAGTTAGGATTATTAGTAGGTATAACTGAATTATAGTTAGGGTAACGTCCTTCTACGAATCGGCAAATCATTTTAAAGTTAGGTGTTGTGATATATGCATTATTTTCATCAAAATTAATCACAACTTCGCCATTTTCTTTAGGCAGTAAAGTTTTCAGAAGATTAGCCGGTTTTTTTGGTAATATAAAAGAAGATCTTCCATCCCCTTTTGCATCTTTTGTTATTACTCGCACCAATTTATGTCCATCTGATGCAACAAAAGTAAGATCATCAGCCGTTATATCGAAATAAATACCATTCATAACCGGACGTAATTCATCATCAGCCGTAGCAAAAACCGTTTTGTTTATGCCATTGAGCAGAATTGAAGAATCCATTGTCAAGGCCATAGCTGTATCGTTGAGTTCGTGAGGAACCGGATATTCATCGCTTTTTAATCCCACAAAATTATATTTCCCATTATGATAAAAGATGTAGACTTCGAGAGTTTCATCATTTACTTCAAAGGTTAATGGTTGATCTGGTAATTCGCGAAGTGGGTCTAACAAATTCTTAGCATTTATTGCAAGGCTGCCTTTTCCTGTAGAATCACTCACGACCACTTTGGTTTCCAAGCGAGTTTCGCTATCTGCTGCTGTGATTAAAAGTTCATCACCTTGCAATTCCAGCAAGAAACAATCTAAAATAGGCAAAGTACTTTTTGAATTAATAACCCTGCTTATAGCTTGCAAATGGTTTAATAAAGTTGCACTTGATACTACAAATTTCATAATGAATGTATTTAATATATTATTTTTCGATGATTCTGTTTGTGGAACAAATATATAAAATTATCTGCTAGAAAGGGAAGATTTCGCTCATTTTTTATTTCTAGGATGATGCTCAATAATCTCTTGTCTGAGGAAACTCCTATCCAAATGAGTATAAATTTCCGTCGTTGTTATCTTTTCGTGTCCCATCATTTCTTGTATTGCCCTGATATTTGCTCCTCTTTCCAGTAGGTGCGTTGCAAAAGAGTGTCTAAAAGTATGCGGGCTCACATCTTTTTTTATTCCCGCCATTTCCACATATTCTTTTATAAAATGGAATACCATTATGCGTGAAATTGCCGTTCCTCTTGCGCTAATAAAAACTATATCTTCGTTTCCTTTCTTGATTTTCTGTTGATTACGGTAGAGAATGTAATTATTTATTTTGTTGATAGCTATTTCAGAGATAGGCACCAATCTCTGTTTGCTTCCTTTTCCTTCTACCCGAATGAAATTCTCATCAAAATAGAGATTAGAGAATTTCAATCCTGTGAGTTCAGAAACACGTAATCCGCAGCTGTACAGCGTTTCAATAATTGCAGCATTTCTAGTGCCTTCGAGTGTTGAGAGGTCTATTACCCCCAAAATTTGATCAATCTCTTCAATTGAAAGAACGACAGGAAGTTTTAGTCCTATTTTAGGCGCCTCCAACAATTCAGACGGATCGTTTTGTATATATTCATCGAGTTCCAGAAAGCGAAAGAAAGACTTTATTGAAGAAATTATTCTAGCAATTGAACGTGCTTTGATCTTTTGATCGTAAAGACTTGCGATCAGATCTTCCAAATGTGTAAATTCCAGTTCGTTATATGCAAGTCTCTGTGTATTGACATAATCATTCAATTTTGTCAAATCCGTCATATAAGCATCAATTGTATTCTTCGATAATCCTTTTTCGAGTAACAAATAACGCCTATATTTATCAATAATTGAGTCCTTTGTATTGGCTAAGTTCTGGTTATTCTTTTTCATTCTCATATACCTTGGGAAGCACAATTGATGAATAAAGAAGAAAAATTGCAGCTATGACCATGATCACAGCCCATTCATTTTTATTATTAAACATCAAATATGTAGCAACAGCCATGAGAATACATGAAAACACCTGAAACAAGAACAAACGTTTTCCTCGGATGCTTTTGCCGGGATAAGGTGTTAACATTGTTATGACAGTAAAAATTGCAACAGCAAATGCCATTACCCAAGGAGCAATTAACGGATAAAAAGCAAATAATACAGCAGCCACCAGAATTGTGATTGCCGATGCTTTATACAGAAGATCTTTTAATTTGTTCATATTTCTTGTAATTGCTATTATCTCTAAAGTTTAAAAGGAACTTTAGTAAACAAAGATAAGCAATATCTTATTGATTTCATCACTTTCTTTGAAGTTATCTAGTGTTATGAGATACTTAATAATTGATAAAATTAAGTAAGAACACAGATATAAATTAAGGAAATTTATGAGAGCAGTATGAGTTTATAGAGAAAGTAAGGTGAGACAAAAGTGAGAGGTGCGTGAGAAGTGCGTGAGAGATGAAAGAAAGCTTGATTTATGATTTAAAGTTAGTTTCTAAAGCTTAAAATTAACATATTTGTTAAATTATTCATTCTTCTATAACGAAAATATCTTCATTTGCTTTTTTCATCCTGTAATTTTCTCGCGCATACTTTTCCAGATTAGAGTCATCTGATTGTAGTTCTTCCAACTTTTTCTTATCCTTAGCCGTCTGATTCTGAAAAAAATCAATTTGATTTTTAAGAGAATTGATTTGATTTTCGTATTTAATTTTCTGTGGTATTCCGCTGTCACTAAACAAGAAAAGAATTGCCATTAATACCATAACTATAATGATCTGTACTTTTGTAAGTCCCAGAATCCGATTATTTTTTTCTTTTTCATTTTGCAACATATACCGAAAAAATTTATTTCATCACAAAAATAGAAATTATTTTAGACAAATGGTACAGAATTAATGTTGAATAAAATTATATCTTGAAATCCATATATTTTGGACAAAATAAGTTATCTTTACGCTTCAGAAAACAAAAAAATACTATTTTATGACTAAAAAACTTGTGTGCCTAAGCATTGCATTTCTACTTTTAAGTTCATATGCATTCTCATGCACAAATTTCCTAATAGGTAAGAAAGCTTCAAAAGATGGATCGACATTCATTTCTTATTCAGCTGATTCCTACAGTTTATACGGCGAGTTATATCATTGGTCTGCAGCGAATTACAAAAAGGGCGAAAAACTCAAGGTTTATGAATGGGATACCGGAAAATATTTGGGTGAGATTCCCCAGGTTTCCCAAACCTATAATGTAATTGGCAATATGAACGAGCATCAGTTAGCCATTGGTGAGACCACATTTGGTGGACGTGAAGAATTATCAGACAGCACAGGAATTATGGATTATGGAAGTCTGATTTACATCACATTGCAGCGTGCAAAAACAGCCCGTGAAGCCATTAAGACCATGACCGATTTGGTTAAGGAACATGGTTATTTTAGTAGCGGTGAATCTTTTTCCATTGCCGATCCAAATGAAGTTTGGATTATGGAAATGATTGGAAAAGGCTTAGGCAATAAAGGAGCAGTATGGGTAGCCATTCGTATTCCCGACGATTGCGTATCGGCCCATGCCAATCAGGCACGTATTCAGCAGATCCCATTGGATGACAAAGAGAATTGCATGTATTCGCCCGATGTTATATCATTTGCCCGTGAAAAAGGTTATTACAAAGGTACCGACAAAGATTTCAGTTTTGCCAAGGCATATGCTCCTCTTGATTTTGGGGCACTTAGGTTTTGCGAAGCACGCGTATGGTCATTCTTCAATCAAATAAATAATGATATGGCAAAATATGTAACCTATGCATTAGGTCAAACAACAGACCCTATGCCATTATATATTAAGCCAGATGAAAAACTTAGTATATCTAATGTTCAGCGTTATATGCGTGACCATTATGAAGACACCCCACTTGATTTAAGATTTGATTCCGGTGGAGGACTTTTTGGTGCACCATACAGATTATCGCCACTTCAATGGGAAGTAGATTCTGTAATGTATTGCAACGAGCGTCCGATAGCCACTCAACAAACAGGGTTTTCATTTGTAGCCCAGATGCGTTCATGGCTTCCGAATGCTATTGGTGGAATCTTATGGTTTGGAGTAGACGATGCCGCTCAAACTGTTTATTACCCAGTATATTGTGCAAATAATGCCACCCCTGAAGAAATGCGTGTCGGCAATGGTGATTTCACGACCTATTCAGGTACCTCAGCTTTTTGGATTCACAATATGGTTTCAAATATGGTTTATAACAGATACAGCGATATGATAATTGATGTACAATCGCTTCAAGGTAAGTTAGAAACATCGTTTTTAGGTAAACAATCGAAAGTAGAAAAAGAGGCACTTGCCCTCTATCAAAGTTCGTCTGAAAAAGCTATCGATTATCTGACAAACTATTCAAATACGCAAGTATCAGAGGGAGTAGCCCAATGGAAAAAGTTAGGTGAATATCTTTTAGTAAAATATATGGATGGAGGAATAAAAATAGAAGAGAATGGTCAATTCAAACGAAATGAACATGGCAATCCTATTTACCCAAAGCGTCCAGGATATACTGAAGAACAACGTCGCAAAATAGTTGAAGAGACAGGCGATAAATACAAAGTATTATTCTAATTCAATTTTCAATCTTAAAACTTTAAACAAAAAAGAAATGGATAAGGAAACATTATTGGTAAGTGTTGCCAACAAGGCCCAAAATTGGCTGAAGGGTAATTATGATGATGAAACTAAAAAAGAAGTACAGTCAATGTTGGATAACGAAGACAAATCACTTCTGATTGATGCATTCTATAAAGATTTGGAATTTGGAACTGGCGGTCTTCGCGGGGTAATGGGTGCTGGCAGCAACAGAATGAATATATATACTGTAGGTTCAGCCACTCAAGGACTCTCGAACTATTTATTAAAAGAATTTTCGGATCTTGATCAGATAAAAGTAGTAGTTGGTCATGATTGCAGAAACAACAGTCGCAAATTTGCAGAGATAACCGCCGATATTTTCAGTGCCAATGGAATCAAAGTGTTTCTTTTTGAGAATCTGCGTCCCACCCCTGAAATTTCTTATGCAATCCGCAAGTTTGGCTGTCAGAGTGGCATTATGATCACCGCCTCTCATAACCCCAAAGAGTATAATGGTTACAAAACATATTGGAATGATGGTGCACAAGTGATTGCACCCCATGATAAGAATATTATTGCAGAAGTAAACAATATTGAGTCGCTTGAAGCAGTAAAATTTGAAGGTAACAAAAATCTAATAGAGATTATTGGTACAGACATGGACAATGCTTTTATTGAAGAAGTTAAGCGACTTGTTCTATCACCAGAAGCCATTGTTAATAATCATGACATAAAAATTGTATATACACCAATTCATGGAACTGGAATCACTTTAATTCCAGCTGCTTTAAAAGCCATTGGATTCACAAATATTATTGATGTACCTGAGCAGAATGTAATAAGTGGTGATTTTCCAACCGTAGTTTCTCCAAACCCCGAAGAACCTTCGGCAATGAAAATGGCCATTGAAAGAGCCATTGAAACAGATGCCGAGATTGTTATGGCAAGTGATCCTGACGGAGACAGGATTGGTACAGCTATCCGTGATGATAATGGTGAATTTATTCTTGTAAACGGAAATCAGACAATGCTCATTTTCTTGTATTACCTGATGACCCGTCGCAAAGAGCTTGGTCTATTAAAAGGCAATGAATATATTGTTAAAACTATTGTCAGCACCGAATTAGTTAAAACCATTGCAAACAAGAATAATATCAAGATGTTTGATTGCTATACCGGTTTCAAATGGATTGCCGATGTCATTCGGAAAAACGAAGGCATTAATAAATATATTGGTGGAGGCGAAGAAAGTTATGGTTTTCTTGCCGGAGATTTTGTTCGCGACAAAGATTCTGTTTCAGCATGTACATTATTTGCCGAGATTGCCGCATGGGCAAAAGATAATGGCAAAACGATGTATGAAATGCTTCGGGATATTTATGTAGAATATGGTTATTCAAAGGAAGTCGGTATTTCTTTAGTCCGAAAAGGTAAAGAAGGAGCAGATGAAATTGAGGCAATGATGAAAAATTATCGCACTAACCCAATGAAAACAATGGGTGGCTCATCTGTTGTATTATGTAAAGATTTTGCAAAATTAGAAGCAATGGACTATGTTAATAGTGAACATATTACGCTTGGTATGCCAACGACTTCAAATGTTTTGCAATATTTCACAGAAGACGGCACTAAACTATCCATTCGTCCTTCAGGTACAGAGCCAAAGATCAAATATTATATTGAAGTACACGGGAAAGTAAATTCTCGTGAAGAGCTCACGGATGCCGAACAAAAAGCAAATGCCAAGATTGAGCAGATACGTATAGATTTAGGAATTTAAATAATTGAAAATGGGAAGAAAACTTACAGTAGCGCTAGTAGCCCATGACCATCGAAAAGCCGATATGGTTGATTGGGTAATATTTAATTCTGATTTTCTTGCTGAGCATCATTTAGTTTGCACAGGAACAACCGGCAAATTAGTTAGTGAAGCATTAATTCATGAAGGAATAGAAAATCCAGATATTGTATGTATGCATTCAGGTCCTATGGGAGGAGATGCTGAAATTGCCGCGATGGTTGTTCGAAAAGAAATTGACCTTGCTGTTTTTTTAATTGATGATTTGAATCCTCAACCCCACGAAGCAGATATTATGATGCTTCTTCGTCAGTGCAGGGTGCACAATGTCCCCATTGCCTGCAATCGTTATAGCGCAGACTTAATGATTACCAGCAGATTATGGGAAGACGATTCTTATAAACCTTCTCCTCCTTTATATGAATTGTATGTACGGGATAAAGAATAAATACACATACTTTAATAAGTGTTATTGATCTTTCGAGACGTCTATATTTCCAATAACGTTTTATTACAAGGCTATATAATAAAAGAATAGGACAGTATTTTGTTGTCCTATTCTTTTTATCAAGCATTTCTTATTCAGGTTTATGTTCTTCCTGTAAAATACCGATTAAATTCCGCTTTTTCAATTGCTCGTTTTTACACCAATTTCAAAGAAATATTTAATTATTCTTTGTTTTGTGATTTACGAATTTCTTCAGCTTTAAAAATCACCATCTCTTCTATCAAATCAAAAGGAATTATATTATTGAGAGGAAATTGAACAGAACCCTTACCCTGTTTGTAAGTCGATAGTCTATCACGAAAAGCATCATGAACATTAGGAGTTGCATACAATCCAATATGTTTTTTTGCAGCACCAAAATATACCAGAGGTCTCCCATTTAGTTTAAATGCAGGCATTGCATAGGAAATACACTCAACAGCTTCAGGCACACACTGTTTTATAGTTTTTCTTAATTGTTCTAATAAAAGTTGAATATGAACATCT
The DNA here is from genome assembly GCA_002411345.1 of Bacteroidales bacterium UBA5287. Lineage (GTDB taxonomy): Bacteria > Bacteroidota > Bacteroidia > Bacteroidales > Dysgonomonadaceae > UBA5287. Next base: position 92,015 of record DHSL01000050.1, read on the forward strand.
TGCAGCAAAATATAGTCATCAATATTTTTTGGTTTATGAATTTCCATAAATCATTTGTATCAAGAAATTCTATATATAAACATTGTCTGTTATAGAATATCAATCAATATATCTTAAACTTTAATTCATTACTAAAATGAAAGAAAGCATCTAAGCACTTGATTTACATATTATCTTCAATCATTTCTTTGATATCATTTTTATGTCCGTAAACAACAATAATATCACCTTCTTCGAGCATGGTTTTAGCATTTACAATATCTCCAGCCTTCAATATAAATGTTTTTGCACCAATCTGGTTCTGCTGACTGATCTGTTTAAGTTTTGTAAGTACAATTACATTATATTTTTTATTAAGTTCTGTCTCCCCTATACTTTTTCCAACTAGTTTTTTAGGAACCAAGGCTTCCACGATGTAATGGTCGTGAGTTACTTCAAACAGATTTATATAGTTCTTAATTGATAGTTTCATTGCCCATCTTTCGGCCGACTCCGTTTCCGGACGTATTATATCCGAGACCCCCATAGCTTCGAGCACACTCTCTTGAAGTCCCGTTATAGAACGAACCGTAATTTTCTGCACTCCTCTTTTCTTCAGCATTGCTGTAATCAAAAGACTTTCACCTTCATCTGCCCCTCCACATACCACTGCCATATCCGTATTTTTTAATGGTAAATGGTTAGCAGCTATCGGATCTGTGCTATCCAGACAAATAACATTTGTCAACTTTTCTTTGCATGCTTCTACACGATTCATTGATTTATCGACACCAATCACTTCGTGCCCCATCGCGACTAATCGTTCAGCCAGTGCTGCTCCAAAATGCCCAAGTCCTATAACAACAAATTTCATTTTATTATGGTTCTAGTTTATTAATATTTCTTCTGTTGGATATCTATATTTTGTGAATTTCACTTGTCGCATCATACTAGTCAACAATGTATATAAACTAACACGTCCTACAAACATAGTTATAATAATCACTATTTTACCTGGATTTGAAAGTAATGGAGTAATATTTCTGCTCAATCCCACAGTGCCATATGCTGAAACCGTTTCAAAAAGTAAATCCAGAGGCTCTTTATCTTTTTCAAAAGTAATCATTACAAAAGTAATTATCATTATGAATAAAATTGCCAAAGTCATTTGAGCAAATGCCCTTGAAACGGTTTGTTGTGAAATTTCGCGACCCGCGAATTCGATACGTTTTTTTCCTCTAATAAGAGCAATAAAATTCAAGAAAGCAACAGCAAAAGTACTTGTTTTTATACCACCCCCCGTTGAAGCCGGTGAAGCTCCAATCCACATAAGTACAATGAACAAAAGAGAGGTTGGGATAGTCAGCGCCCCTGTATCGGTACTATTAAAACCAGCCGTTCTTGTCGTTACAGAACCAAAGAAAGCCGCTGTCCATTTTCCAAACTCCGATGAATATTCTGTCAACACTCCATCTTTCTCAAAAACATAAAAGCCAACAGTACCTACAATTAACAGAATAAGCGTTGTAATAATTACAATTTGAGAATTTACATTAATCACCAATGTAGAATAAGTATATTTCTCATGCTTGAAAACTCGTTTGATAATATCTCGGATATTGGTTGTTACATATTCCCAAATATTATGAATAATAGGGAAACCTAATCCACCAAAGATAATAAGACCTGAAATGATAAGATGCACCGGATAATCAAATCTTATGCGTATATCATATAAATTGCCGGACAATGTTGAATAACCAGCATTACAGAAACCCGATACAGCATGAAAAATTGAGAAGAACGCTTTTTCACCCAAAGATAAATTTACATTATTCAACGATAGAAAAATCAGTAAAAAACCTAGTCCTTCAATTATGAATGTTATTGTTAGAATACTTTTTAAAGATGAAAAAACATTATCCAGTCGTTCATCGTTAGTTATATCTTTTACCAGCAGCTGATTTTTATAAGAAGATCCCCCTTTAAAAAAATAACTAAAATAAGTAGTGATAGTCATTATTCCCAATCCACCAATCTGGATTAAGAACATAATGATCACCTGCCCTAAGATTGTGTATGTAAATTCCACATCTACAACGTTTAATCCAGTCACACAAACGGCACTTGTTGAAGTGAATAAAGCATCCACATACGAAATATTTCCTATAGTTGCTTTTGGCAGCATTAACAAGAAACTACCAAGGAATATAATTGTAAAAAAACTTATTACAAATATTTGAGCCGGTCCTAGTCGCCTGTAATTTATCTCCATTCTCAAATTGAAAAACTCGCGAATAAAAAAAGACACAACAAGGAAAAGTGTAATAAAGCTATGAGTGCTTTGCAACGAATTTGTTATTATTATCCAAACATTGTAGAGTAATACCAATAACAATGCAGATAATAAAACAATATCGATAAAATATGCTTTGCTTAAATTGATTTTCCTATTCTTGATATATGGTTTAGAAATTGATAATATACCTATTAAAAGTACTACATTGTAGTATATATTAAATATGATGCGCAGGGCATTGTTATGTACAAAGCCTAAATCAATGAAGATAATAAGAACCGCTAAAAGTGAAACGAAAAAAGGTACTCTATTGATGAGTTTGCGACTATCATTTCCATCCACCTTTTCATTATCAAATAGTCTATTCTTTTGATATAAATTCTGTAGTTCAGATTTATCTGACTCTTGTTTTAATGACATAAATGATTATTAATTTATGCACAATACTTAATTGAAATCAGGGACAAAATTACATAAAAAAATCATATTATCTTTAAGTATAAAAAAGTATAAAATTTAATCACTCATATGTGTCTGAACAAAAGAATACAACATGAATGATTTCCAATTCATGACTTATTTAATTATATATAGTGACCAGTCCTAAATAACCGTTACAGGTTTTTTACAAAATTAGTTCTTTTATCCATAAGTTTGGAAGCTAGCTTCCAAACTTATGGATTTCTTTTTATAAATGCGTATTTCTCAATCATAAACTCATCTTTTAGTATTCCGTTTACCCGTTCGGCCACAGCATTGACGTAAGGGTCATAACTTTCAGTCATACTTGGAATAATATTGTTTCTTTTCAGAACAGATTGATATTCATTGTTGCAATATTGTAATCCTCTGTCGGAATGATGGATTAATGGGTGAGTTCTGTATCTCCATTCCTTAAGTGCCATCTTTAACGCTTTCAAACTGCCCTCTACTGCCAGAGTCTCTGATAAATTATAACCCATTATTTTCTTTGAATACGCATCCGTAACAAGGGAAAGATACATGGGTATTGTTCGGCTTACGACATAGGTTATATCCGATACCCATAGTTGTTCAGGTTTATTTATATCTAGACCTTCGATCAGATTTTTATGTTTACGAAAGGATGATGTGAGTTGGTTGTAACGCGATACTGTCGCTTGGGCTTTATGTCCAAAGATTGGCTTTCATTATCATAAATAAACTGTCCCTGCCAATATACAAAGCCCTCAAGGGCTCTTCAAGTATGTGATAGAGCTTCCTTGTTCCAACACGGGGAAGCAGATGCCGTATGCCTTGAACCAAGGTGACCACCTCTTGAGCTTTTAGCTGCTTTTGAGACTCACTGTTGAGCCTGCGATAGTAAATCTGACGGTTTCCCCCGAACAATCCACAAGCAAAATTTATTGATCTTTTCCGTTCTCTTGTGTATTCTTTGATTGTCCGGGTAAAGACTTTTTTCTTATCGGAACTTTCAACTCTTTTTCGGCTATATCTATCATCATATCAAAGAATATAGCTTTCTCATCTGCAATCTCAACCTGTTTCTCCAGACTGGATTTCTGCTTTTCAAGCAGTTTAACACGTTGTTCGAGCTCCAAAATTCTCTGTTCGGAAGTTTTATTCATAAGGCGATGGACTTGATATTCACGATCAAAGGTACCATATTTTCTTATCCAATTCAATACCGTCCCATGAGATTGAATACCATATTTGCGCAAAGCTCGATGAATACTTAACTCCTCACTCTCTACTTCGGATACTACCTGAAGCTTAAATGATAAACTGTAGTCGCGCTGAGTACGCTTAACATAAAACGATTCTTCTTTTTCTTTCATAACGTCTTTTTTTATGTAACGCTATTTGGTTCTTCTTCAATTTAGTTGA
>DHSL01000041.1:0-11880 GCA_002411345.1 Bacteroidales bacterium UBA5287
TCCTTTTGGAACAGCCCCTTTTATTTTGTGCTATGTTTTTCGTACTTTTGTATTTCATATAGAAAATGGAAAATATACTCGATCAACTAAATACAGCGCAACGACAAGCAGTAGAATATTGCACCGGACCTTCTTTAGTAATAGCTGGAGCAGGTTCTGGAAAAACGCGTGTGCTTACATATAAAATTGCTTATCTATTAGAACAAGGACTCCCCCCCTACTATATTCTGGCTCTCACTTTCACAAATAAAGCGGCTCGAGAAATGAAATCCCGAATAGCTGAACTTGTGGGTGAAAAAAAAGCTAAAAAACTTTGGATGGGTACCTTTCATCATATTTTCTCGAGAATTCTAAGAGGAAATGCTGAACGTATTGGCTATGATTCTAATTTCACTATTTTTGATTCTTCGGACTCAAAAAATCTGATTAGAATAATCATCAAAGAAATGAAACTGGACGATAAACAATATCGCCCTGGCTCAATTCAAGGACAAATTTCAAGAGCCAAAAATAGTTTGATAACACCGGGAATGTATGCTCAGAATAAAGAGTTGATCGAATATGACCAAATGGCAAAACATCCTTTACTCTTTGAAATATACCGCACTTATCAGAATAGATTACATGCCGCTAACTGCATGGATTTTGATGATTTGCTTATGCAGACAAACATTCTTTTCAGAGATAACGAGGATATATTGGAGAACTATCGTAATCAGTTTCAATATATTCTTGTGGATGAATATCAGGACACTAACTTTTCACAACATCTCATTGTAAAACAGCTGGCTGATAAACATCATCGAATATGTGTGGTGGGAGACGATGCGCAAAGTATTTATTCGTTTCGTGGAGCAAACATTGATAACATTCTCAAATTCAAATCCAATTATCCCGAAGCTAAGATTTTTAAACTGGAACAGAACTACCGCTCTACTCAAAACATTGTAAATGCAGCAAACAGTCTAATAAAAAAGAACTCTGAACAAATATTCAAAGATGTATATTCAAATAATGAAGAAGGTGATAAAATAGATGTTATTTCTGCATTTTCTGATTTTGAAGAAGGATTAATTGTCTCAAATAAAATAGCTCGTTTGAGAATAGAAGAACATGCATCATTCTCTGATATCGCTATTCTTTATAGAACAAACACTCAATCACGCATTTTTGAAGAATCACTCCGAAAAAACAATATTCCATATCAAATTTATGGGGGACTATCTTTTTATCAGAGAAAAGAAATAAAAGATGTAATAAGTTATTTTCGATTGATTGTTAATCCTGGCGATGAAGAAGCTTTCAGAAGAATCATAAACTATCCCACACGCGGTATTGGAGATACAACAGTAAATAAAATTGGATTAGCTGCAACAGAAAATAGAGTTAGCTTATGGGAAGTAACATCAAATCCTGAAGCTTTCAAACTAAATATCAATTCGGGTACAGCTAAAAAACTCAATGCATTTTACACGATGATGAGCAATTTTATGGAACAAAATAAATTGGTAAATGCATATGAATTAGCACAGCTTGTAATCAAAGAGTCGGGAATTAGCAAAGAAGCTTACGACGATATGACTCCTGAAGGAATGAGTCGCGCACAAAACATACAGGAATTACTAAATGCTCTTAATGAATTTGTAACGACAAGAATTGAAACAGGCGATCAAGATATCTCATTAATAGATTTTCTGTCTGAAGTATCTTTATTAACAGATCAAGATACGGAAAATGAAGAGACTAAAGAAAAAGTAACACTGATGACGGTTCACTCTGCTAAAGGATTGGAATTCGAACATGTGTTTGTTGTCGGAATGGAAGAGGATCTGTTCCCTTCTGCAATGGCTAAAAATGAACTTAGGGGATTGGAAGAAGAAAGACGACTGTTTTATGTGGCAATTACACGTGCAAAAAAAACATGCACGGTATCGTATGCAAAAAGTCGTTTTAAAAACGGACAACTAAACTCTTGTCGGGAAAGCCAGTTTCTTAATGATATCGATATAGCATTTCTCAACATAGACGAAAAAACATTGTCGAACATTTCAAATACACAAAATACCGATGGCTTCTGGAAATCAATGGAAAGGCAGTCTAAAATTACGCCTGCTCAAACAAGATCAAAATATTCTCCTCCAAAACAATTAACTAATATATCTCGTATTCAAACAAGTAATTCTTCTGCTCAACTTCCAGATGAAGCAAAACAATTAAAAGAAGGAAACATTATTGAACACGAACGATTTGGAAGAGGAAAAGTGATCTCTATCGAACAAGATGGGAATAATAAAAGGGCTTTTGTTGAATTTGAATCGGCAGGCAGAAAACAATTGTTACTAAAGTTTGCAAAGTTCAACATAGTTGAATAAACTGTCAACAAATTTATTTTAAAATATCAGAAAATTAAGCGATATTTGTAGTTAATAACGAACGTACGTTCTAACATTTATTAAACCATATATAAACTCGTAAATCAATGACAAAAAGTGCTTTACAAATTGCAAGATCACTCTATGCACCTAAAATGCCCGAAGTGCTAAAAAGCAATGTGAAAATTGAAGAAGGAGCAGCAACAGAATCTGTTCTCGATCAAAAAGAGATAAAGGAACTGTTCCCTAACACTTACGGAATGCCAATTGTAAAATTTGTACCTTCCAGCGAACCATTGTCAGGAAACCAACCTATTAATGTTGGAGTAATCCTCTCAGGTGGACAAGCTCCTGGTGGTCACAATGTTATTGCCGGAATTTTTGATGGAATTAAAAGCATCAATCCCGACAGTCAACTTTATGGATTTCTGATGGGACCTGCAGGTTTAGTCGATCATAAATATGTAGAACTGACATCAGACATCATTGACGAATATCGTAATACAGGTGGATTCGATATTATTGGCTCAGGAAGAACTAAATTAGAAACAAAAGAACAATTCGATAAAGGACTTGTAATTTTAAAAGAACTAAACATCAAAGCATTGGTCATTATTGGTGGAGACGATTCCAACACAAATGCTTGCGTATTGGCAGAATATTACAAATCTATCAATTCTGGAGTACAAGTAATAGGTTGCCCAAAAACAATTGATGGGGATCTAAAAAACGATCAAATTGAAACTTCTTTCGGTTTTGATACTGCATGTAAAGTTTATTCTGAACTGATCGGAAACATTCAAAGAGATTGTAATTCGGCTCGCAAATATTGGCACTTTATTAAAGTGATGGGACGTTCAGCATCTCACATTGCTTTGGAATGTGCATTACAAACACATCCAAACTTTTGTATTGTTTCTGAAGAAGTGGAAGCTAAAGAAATGACACTTGACGAAATAGTTGATCAAATAGCTTCGGTTGTAGCACAACGTGCTGAAAAAGGACTCAATTTTGGAACAGTAATCATACCTGAAGGTCTTATTGAATTTATTCCTGCAGTGAAATTGTTGATTTCTGAACTTAATGATTTCTTGGCAAATACAGAAGAGGTTAGCATTGTACGTCGTTCACAACAACGTGAATACATTATCAACAAGCTTTCACCGGCTAATTCAAAGATATATTCAAAACTACCTGAGAAAGTTGCTCGTCAGCTGGCTTTAGACCGCGATCCACACGGAAATGTTCAAGTGTCTATGATCCAAACTGAAGAATTACTTGCAGAAATGGTTGCTAACAGATTAGAAGAATGGGCAAAAGAAGGTAAATTCAATGGCAAATTCTCTACAATCACTCACTTCTTCGGATATGAAGGAAGATGTGCTGCTCCATCAAATTATGATGCTGATTATTGCTATTCATTAGGCTATACTGCTTCAATGCTTATTGCGTCAGGAAAAACTGGATATATGTCATCGGTTAGAAATACAACTGCTCCGGCTAATCAATGGATACCTGGAGGAATTCCTATCACAATGATGATGAACATGGAGCGCAGAAGCGGAGAAATGAAACCGGTAATACAAAAAGCATTGGTTGAACTTCAAGGTGCTCCATTTAAATATTTTGAAAGCCAACGTTACAAATGGGCTGTAGAAACAGATTATGTTTATCCGGGACCTATTCAATATTTCGGACCTACCGAAGTATGCGACCAACCAAGCAAAACATTGCAACTGGAACAAGGAGCAAAGTAAAACAATCTTCACAATTATAAGAAAAGACCGGGACTGTTGTTCCGGTCTTTTTTGTATGCTAGGTTACTATAATAAAAAAAGAAAGGGATTGTTCCGTAGAACAATCCCTTTGATATATTTTATGTCAAATATTAATAGAATTTAAATCTATTGTCTTTAACTTTTAATTTCGATTTTAATACTTCATTGCCTTGCATCTGAACTCGATAAGCTATACTGCCTTGCAACTGAGATTTCATCGCTTTTGCATTATAAACATCAGTACCCTGAACTCTGTCATTAACAGATGCTACATAAACACCTAAATTACCTTTAACAGGACCCTGAAGTTGATTTACGGGTGCATAACCTGCAATTGCATTGATTATTGGTTCAAAACCTAAACCGGTAATATTTTGTGTGTTGAAGTTCACAAACTTAACGGTATCTATTCTTGAATTCATTGCAACAGCATATTCATCTAATGATTTCAAATTCTTTGACTTTAAATCTGAAATGATCTTTTCTGCTTTCTTTTGACGAGCAAGCTCTGCACGTATCTCGTTGGATACTTCAGAAATAGGAGTTGTTCCTGCTGGAATAACATCGTCTATACGGGCAACAATTCTTAAATCAGTGAAATCAAATTTCTTTACATCGCCTTTTTTACCGTTAGAAGCCCAGTTAATTACAGTACGGGTTCCAGGGATCTGAGCTAGTGTAAAGTCTGTTGCCATTACTGAAGTGCTTGGAACAACTGAATATCCTTCTTTAGAAGCAAGTTCATTGAAGTCTTTACTGATGTTTTCATTAGATACCAACTGATTTAATTCATTATCTACATTGTTGGAGGTTTTCTCTCCTACAACAACTGGCATATGAATATAAGCAATTTTATATTTTTGAATTGGAGCGGTACGCTCTTCAACTTGTAAAATAACATGTTGACCGGGTATTGATACTAATACGGGCTGACCAATAGGAAGACTAAATGCTTTATCTACTAATTGAGCGGCGCCAATTGATGCCAAATCAACTTCTCTAACCCAACCAACTTCTCCTCCATTTGATTGTGGATTAAGACTGTTAGCAACATCCGCAAACGAAACACCGTTATTTAACTGATTATAAACACTGTCAACAAAATGATTTGTTAATGAATCAGTAGCCATATTCGATGGTATAGCCATCATACGTAAGAAAATGGAATCTGGAGATGATGTTGTTCCCATCAACTTCATAACTTCATATGATTCTTCAACACGTACTGGTCCGTAAACATCACCAACAGCAGCAGATTTAATAAAATTCTGTTGTTCTGGTGTTAATGAATTTGATGCAACATAAACATCACGGAAAGGTACATCGGAATAATCGGCTACAACAGTAGCAGTGTTTTCTGAACTTTTCAATTGCTGGGCAGCTTTCTCTGCTTCACTTGATACAACTGCAAAATCTTCATCACTAGGTATCAAATCTTTGCTGAAATAAGTGAGCTTTACCATTGCTGTAGGTAAATTGAAACTGCTCTTATTATTGTTGTAGAACGATTTAATTTCTGCTTCAGAAACGGTTACTGCAGAATCAGGGATTGTATAATAGTTTTGAACGGTATAACTAACATCTGCGTTTTGCTGAGATTCGCTAAACATCGTTTGTGCTTCAACATCATTTGCCATGATTGAATTTACAAGCAACATATTGTACTTTTCTTCAATTCGTTGAGTCTTAACCATATTCTCAATGAACAACCACATTGATTTATATTGGTTCAACATTGCCAGTTCTTCTGGTTGTAATGATTCAGCTGGCATATTTACCGTATTCAAGAAATTAATAAGCGCTTCTTTGTCAAAAGCACCTGTTTGTTGATTCACGAAAAAGGGTAACTGCCTTAAAATTGGTGAGATATTTTCACCATGAACCAAATCGTTCAACTCGGCTTTCGAAACTGCTATCCCAAGTTTATTAGCTTGGTTGCTGTATAAACGCTCACGCACCATTTGATCATAAACGATTTCACGGATCTGGGCTGTCATATTTTCATCCAGCGACGTTTGTCCGCTAACCATCTTTTGAAACTCTTCCCACTCATTTACTTTCTTAAAGTAATCTTCTACTGATACAGGCTGACCGTTAACTTCAAAGGCTATAGTCTTATCTTTGAAGAATATTTTTGAACCTGATGTGAATAAATCACCTAAAATAAATGCTAATAGTGCAATACCAATCACTGCGACAAGCAAGCCTGCTTTGTCTCTAATCTTCTGTAAAGTAGCCATTTACTACAATTTAATTGTTTGTTATTTGTGTAATTATTATTTTCTCTAAAATTAAGCTACGAAGTTAGTAAAAATAAAACAATTATCCTTTGTTTTCCTTTAAAAAGTGATTTTTACTGTGAAAAAGTATGGAAATTGAATACTTTGTAGAAATTGAATTATTTTAGTATCTTGCATGATAAATAACAACTGATACACAATTCATAAAATTAATGAAAAGAATTATATCTATATCTATTGCATTGATAGTAACAACTTTAGCTTACGCTCAATCTCCATTGCAAAAATTCGTAAACGATCCGGCACTGAAACATGCATCGGTAGGGGTAATGGTTAAAGATTTAAATACGGGAAAAACTATTGATTCACATAACGGGGATAAATCTCTTACTACTGCATCAATAATGAAACTCGTGACTACTGCTGCTGCATTGGAACTTTTTGGCCCGGATTATAGATACAAAACTACAATTGTATTAGATAAAGAAAACACAAATAAGATACTTGTTCTTGGTTCTGGCGACCCAACTTTGGGAAGCGAAGCTTTTGACAACCAATCACGTGACTTTCTGTCTGTTTGGGCAAACAATCTTACATCAAGACTGGCTGCTAAAAACAGTTGGAAATTGTATGTTGTGGACGACTTGTTTGGATATGCTGGGGTTTCACCTGAATGGACATGGATTGATATGGGAAATTACTATGCATCGGGGGCTTACGGAATCAGCGTTTTCGATAATACGTACCGACTGTATTTTGATACTACAAATAAAAATGGGCGACCGACAATTATCAAAACGGTTCCGGAAATAGTGGAACTGAAATTCACAAATTACATGACCTTAAATACAAACGGAAGCGATAATGGATATATCTATGGTGCACCTTTTTCTTATGAAAGAAGCGTTAGAGGAAATATTCCGGCAGGAAGAAAAGAATTCAGCATTAAAGGTGATATCCCTGATCCGGGCATGACTTTGGGAATCGAACTTTCTAAAGTTCTTAAGTCAAAGGGAATCAATATTGTATCGGTAAATACTGCACAAGAAGATTACATCGCTCAACTAGATCAAAAATTTGCAACTCCTCCCTATTCTATTGGGGAAATTATTTATGAACATCGCTCTCAACCAATGAGCGACATCATTCGCGAAGTGAATGTGCAAAGTAATAATCATTATACTGAACATCTTATCAGAACGATTGGGAGAAAAATCAATCCGAACATCTATAGTGATGCGTTACAGGAGGGTATTGATTATGTTTATCGATTTTTAAAAGCAAGGAATATCAGAACGGAAGCTCTTTTTCTTCACGATGGATGCGGACTTGCACCGCAAGATGCGGCAAGTCCAAATTTCTTTTGTGACTTACTTTCATACATGTATGTTAAAAGTAATAATTCTAAAACTTACTTTGAATCGTTACCAAAAGCTGGTGAACCGGAATCTACTTTGCAAAACTTTATGGATGGAACAAAATACGAAGGTAAAATAGCTGCTAAAAGTGGAAGCATTGGTGGAGTACAATGTTTTGCTGGCTATTTAGTTGATGGCGACAAGAAATATGCTTTCACAATAATGGTTAACAAATTTAATGGCACCAGGACTCAAGTCCGTAGTGCCATTGAAAAATATCTTGAAAGCTTGTAACTTATTTTACAATCTCCAATAATTCAATCTCAAATACTAAAGTTGTATATGCGGGAATTGAAGTCTGGGGAATAGCTCCATAACCTAATTCTTGGGGAATCCATACTTCCCACTTGTCGCCTACTTCCATATTTTGTAAGGCGGTCGACATGCCGTCTATTAATCCGCCACTACTGTAATAACCGCCGGTGGTGGCTGCTACACTGAAAGTACTTGGATTATTGGCTCTGAACGAGGTTGAGTCAAAAATGACTTTGTTTTTGATAATTTGTCCCTCTGCATTCTTGTATGTATCGCCTTTACTCCAATCTCTTTTATACCAACCTGTGTAAAGTACTTTTACCTTATCTGTAAAAAGGGGTTTTACTCCGTTTCCATCGGTTATCTCTTTATAAACAATAAAGCCGGCGTTGGAGAGTGATGTTACACTATTATAACCATCACTTCCTATTTTTAGCGTAACATTCTGAAATCCTGCTTCTTGGGCTATTTGCCATTCTGATTTAACTTCAGTTGAATCGTCGCATGCAGATAGCAAAACAACAAGTGCTAATGAAAGTATATATACAATCTTTTTCATATTTTAATCAGCAATTTTCTTTAAAATATTTTTCATATCTGTACGTTCAGCAATAAATCCTTCTAAGTCGGATATGGATACGCGCTTTTGTTCCATAGAATCGCGATCGCGAACAGTAACAGTATCATCCTCTAGTGTTTGATGGTCTACAGTGATGCAATATGGGGTACCAATAGCATCCTGACGACGATAGCGTTTGCCAATACTGTCCTTTTCATCATATTGACAGGTGAAACTGAACTTCAGTGCATTCTTGATCTTTTCTGCTTTTTCGGGAAGACCATCTTTTTTTACCAATGGCAAAACAGCAAGTTTTATTGGCGCTAAAAAGGCCGGAAGTCTTAACACTACACGGGTTTCACCTCCATCAAGCTGCTCTTCGGCATACGATCCTGCAAGAATGGAAAGGAAGGTCCTGTCTACTCCAATTGAGGTCTCAATTACGTATGGTGTGTATGATTCGTTCAATTCGGGATCGAAAAACTGCATCTTCTTTCCGGAGAATTTCTCGTGCTGACTCAAATCAAAGTCGGTACGTGAATGTATCCCTTCTACTTCTTTGAAACCAAATGGCATGTTAAATTCTATATCGGTAGCGGCATTTGCATAATGGGCTAATTTATCATGATCATGAAAACGATAGTTTTCATTCCCAAATCCCATGCCAAGATGCCAATTCAAACGGGTCTTTTTCCAATAGTTGAACCATGTCATTTCATCTCCGGGACGTACAAAAAATTGCATTTCCATCTGCTCAAATTCACGCATACGGAAGATAAACTGACGGGCTACAATCTCATTACGAAAAGCTTTTCCAATCTGTGCAATACCGAATGGTATTTTCATACGGCCTGTTTTCTGAACATTCAGAAAGTTTACAAAAATACCCTGAGCTGTCTCGGGACGAAGGTAAACCTTGGATGCTCCTTCAGAAGTTGAACCCATCTCAGTAGCAAACATCAAATTGAATTGACGTACTTCTGTCCAATTACGGGTTCCACTGATGGGACAAACAATTTCGCAATCAATGATAATCTGACGTAATTCGTCTAAATTATTATCATTCAATGCTTTCTTAAACCTACCATGAATCTCGTCTCTTTTCTTCTGATTGTCAAGTACACGGGGATTGGTTTGCTTGAACATGTGCTCGTCAAAACTATCGCCAAATCGTTTAGCGGCTTTTTCAACTTCTTTGTTGATTTTATCGTCAATCTTTGCTAAATGATCTTCTATCAATACGTCTGCGCGATAGCGTTTTTTACTGTCTTTATTGTCTATCAACGGGTCATTGAATGCATCTACGTGTCCCGATGCTTTCCATATGGTTGGATGCATAAATATCGCGGAATCAAGCCCAACAACATTGTCGTGTAACAATGTCATACTGTCCCACCAATATTTCTTTAGATTATTTTTGAGCTCTACGCCCATCTGGCCGTAGTCATACACTGCGCCTAATCCGTCATAAATTTCACTCGACGGAAATACAAATCCGTATTCTTTGCAATGCGATACAATTTTCTTAAAAACGTCTTCTTGTGCCATCTTGTTATTCTAGATTTCAGAAGGGAGCTTGCTTTTAGCAGTTATCCGCATTTCTTCAATCAACCTTGTAAGTGTTTATAGTTTTTGAACTTGCAAAGTAAACGTTTTTTTTTGATAAATAGGCTATCCATAATGGGGTTTTTAGTTTTATTCGCCATGCCCTAATTATTTTTGTTGACTATTTAATCACTATCCGTGGATCAAGCCCTTCTTTCTCAATTCTATCTTCAGGAAAGAAAAAATTGAGTTTATTATCTCCTAATGTATCAAGTTGTTCAGCTAAGCTTTTATTAGATAATTCTATTGTTTTTTGAAAGGAACGGTAATCTTCTGGTTTTATTTTTTTCTCCTTTGCTTCCTTTGCTGTTAACCTTAATTCATATCCATTTTTAGTGAAATACACACAGTCTGCGGCAATTTTTTCTGCATCTTCACGAGATAAATACTCTGTTTCGTCTTTTGAAATACATGAGTCCAGCAGAAAAAAAGCCAGGACTAACACTGTTGAAAGTATAAAATATTTTCTCATAATAATTGAATTTTAAAAGTTTAAAAACATCATAGATAAAATTTTACAGATTAAACAAGTCCATTAAAAAATCCACTCATTATTCAACAAAGATACTAAAACCTTTGAAATCCAAATAATTCCTCCACTATTTTAACGTGTGTATCATTCTGATTTTTATTCACATAGCTCGTAAACCTATTTGGTTCTTCTTCAATTTAGTTGAAAAGAATCTTTTCCATAATCATTTTTCTTTTAAGTAAATCCAATCCTGCTCTTCCGTACATAACCCTTTTGACAACTTTCAGTTTGTTTACGAATCCTTCCGTTATACCATTTGTTATATTATATTTAATCGTGTTTTTAACAGCCTTAAAATCCATCTTGATTCCAGTAATAAATGCTTTAAGGGTGTTTACTTTAGTCTTCCAAAACTTCTTCATCCACCTGATTAATGCATCAGGATCATTGCCTGTAATTAGTTCATAAAATGCAGTGGAGGCTTCATACATTTGGTTAAACCAGGTGAATCTCGACAACAATTCGATAAGCTGCTCATCTTCCAGGCTTCTCTTCTTGCTGAAAATAGAATGTGTGACCATGGATGATAACAATTTAATGGGAACTAATAGAGATCTTGTTTCTGCTTTCTTTATTATTGGCTTATAATCTTTGGCTCTGTAACCTTTATGACCATCACTCAGATACTTATAGTGTTCGTAAAACGGAGATAAACTACCTTTAAATCCCATTTGACATATTTCGTGATAGATTTTAACAAGAGCTTTACCGGTAGCAGCCTCATTCTCCACATATTTGCTATATAAATGATATTTATTCCTATGCTTGTTGTTACGCTCAGGTAATATTCCCATTTCACAGAACTTAATGACTGTTTGTCTGGCTATTCCTAATTTTTTTGCTATTTCAGATGGTCTAGTTCCTTTTAGCTGCAATTTTTTCACCTCTATAAATTTAACCATACGTGAATCCTTCCTTTCCGACTTTAGGGATGATTCCAAATCTTTAAGTTCATTATACATTAATCTCTCCTTGACGATTTGGCTCTCCCTAATCACATTACGATAGTCCGAATAATGCTCACCAATGAGTTTGGTAAAGCGATCTGACATGTTTTTGATAAGATGAAACTTATCAGCAACTTCAATTATAGGACGATCGATTGACCGAATGGCAGAACT
>DHSL01000041.1:12287-97981 GCA_002411345.1 Bacteroidales bacterium UBA5287
CGTATTACGGCTGTTTCGCATCTACAAGATGGAATTCTTTCAACTAAATTGAAGAAGAACCACCTATTTCAGGACGAGACATCCGAGTCACCTCCGAGGATGCTCCGAGGATGCTCCGAGGATGGTCCGAGGATGCTCCGAGGATGGTCCGAGGATGGTCCGAGGATGGTCCGTTATACCTCCGACTATGGTCTCACATAAAAAGCTCAGATTTCCGAAGCTGAATTAACATTGTTTAACTTGATCGCCGACTATCATCCATTTTAAAATTCAACTTTCAATTGGATTTCCGGCATATAATAATATCTCATTAACGATTATGAAAACTTTTTGTATTTTTGTAAATTATTAAATAGATGTAGCATTATGGCAGGAGGGATGAAAACCCTTGCGAAGGAAACTGTTATTTATGGTGGTACAACCATTGTTCAGAAATCATTAAGTTGGTTCCTCGCCTTATTTTACACTTATGTATTGCCTTCACAGGCGGACATGGGTGTGTTCAATAATTTTTATGCATGGATCGCCCTCTTTCAGGTTATCTTGACTTATGGTATGGAGACGGGCTTTTTCCGCTTTGCAAACAAAGAGAATGAAAACCCGGATAAAGTTTTTTCTACAACGATAACGAGCTTATTTTTTACTACTTTAGTGTTCGTAGCTCTGGCAATTTCGTTTGTAAATCCTATCGCATCGGGACTTAATGTGGCCGACAAACAGCACCTGGTGATAATGATGGTCATCATTTTGGCACTGGATGTGATAAGTGCAATTCCTTTTGCATTCCTGAGGTACAAAAACCGACCAATAAGATTTGCTTCAATCAAAATATCGAATATTGTTGTTACAATTATTCTCAACTTGTTCTTCTTTTTGGCTTGCCCGGTTCTGGCAAAACAATATCCCGACTCATTCGCATGGTTCTCAC
Source organism: Bacteroidales bacterium UBA5287 (assembly GCA_002411345.1). Taxonomy (GTDB): domain Bacteria; phylum Bacteroidota; class Bacteroidia; order Bacteroidales; family Dysgonomonadaceae; genus UBA5287. Next base: position 13,216 of record DHSL01000041.1, read on the forward strand.
TGGATAACAGCATTGAATATATCTTGATCTCAAATATTATAGCGTCTGTGTTCCAAACTATTTTTGTGTTTACACAGGTTCGCATAAAATATCAGTTTGGGGGAACAGATTTACTTAAACGAATGCTCAAATATTCGCTGCCGCTACTCATCTTAGGCGTGGCGGGTATTCTTAACCAAAATGCTTCAATAATTTTATTCCCGGAAATATATCCTGATCCTTCACCCGAAAAACATGCGGCATTTAGCGAACTGGGTATATATAGCGCTGCAATGAAAATTGCTATCATTCTCATAGTGATGACACAGGCGTTCCGTTATGCTTTCGAACCGTTCATTTTCTCTAAGAGCAGGGACAAAAAAGATAATAAACAGGCTTATGCGGATGCGACTAAATATTTTATTATCTTTGGTCTTTTCGTGATGCTTTTTGTGATTGGTTATCTGGATGTTATAAAATATCTGATAAAATCTACGTATCACAAAGGGTTGATCGTGATTCCTATCGTAATGATGGGTGAGATCTTTTTCAGCATTTACTTTAATTTATCGCTCTGGTACAAACTTACTGACAAGACTAAATGGGGGGCTTACATGTCGTTGATCGGATTGACTATAACTTTAATTATCAACATTGTATTCATCCCAAAATATAGTTACATGGCTTGCGCATGGGCATCTTTTTTTGCTAATCTGGTAATGATGCTTATTTCTTATTTTATGGGTCAAAAATACTATCCTATCAAATATGATCTGAAATCGGCTGGGTTCTTTATGATATTAGCAATCGCGATGATGGCAATATTTATTTATGGCTTTGTTTATATCGGTAAAGAATGGGTACGACTGTTAATCAATACGGCTTTAATAGTGGCTTATGTGATTATCGCTCTTAAAAAAGGTTTCCCTAAAGAAATGCTTCAACGACTACCGGTCTTGGGAAAATTTATTAAGTAGATTTTATAATTAACTAACAATATATATAATATGAGAAGAATCATTTTATCCTTTGCCTTTTTGATTTTGGCACTGACAACTTATGCCGATGAGGGCATGTGGTTACTGAAAGAGCTAAATAAACAAAGCATTGCCAGAATGAAAGAACTGGGATTCAAATTCCCTGCAAATAAATTGTACGACGAAAATAATGCGTCTTTGAAAGATGCAGTAGTAATTTTTGGTGGTGGTTGCACCGGCGCGGCAGTCTCTGAACAGGGATTGATTTTCACAAATCATCATTGCGGTTTTGGGGCTATTCAAAAACTTAGTGCAGTGGAACATGATTACCTGAAAGATGGATTCGCTGCTAAATCTTTTGCTGATGAACTTCCGGCTGAAGGATTAAATGTGTCGTTTCTTCGTTCAACAAAGGATGTTTCGGACGAAATGAACAAACATTTACCTTCTGTATTGAGCGAAACACAAAGGGGGGTGGTAATTGACTCTATATCAAAAATACTGACTAAACCATACGCCGGTAGCGAGTTCGTTAGAGCTCAAGTAATCCCTTTTTATACGGGCAATAAATTCTATATGGTAATTTATGATGTGTTCCGCGATGTTCGTTTGGTGGTAACACCTCCTCAATCAATCGGTAAATTTGGCGGAGATACCGATAACTGGATGTGGCCACGTCATACTGGCGATTTCTCGGTATTTCGTGTTTATGCAGATGCAAACAACAAACCGGCAAAATATAGCGAATCAAACAAACCTTACAAACCAAAATATGTAATTCCTGTTTCATTAAAAGGGGTTAAACAAGGGGATTTCGCAATGACAATTGGTTATCCGGGTAGCACTTCAAGATATTTATCTTCATGGGGAATCAACCAACGTATGGAATCTGAAAATAAACCGCGCATCGAAGTGCGTGGCGCTAAACAGGATATCTGGTGGAATGCAATGACTAAAAATGATACTATCCGCATTAAATATGCATCTAAATATGCTGGAAGTTCAAACTACTGGAAGAACTCTATAGGTATGAACGAGGCGCTCACAAAATATAATGTTATTGGTGAAAAACAGGCGCTGGAAGCAAGATTGAACCAATGGATAAATAGCAGTGCTGCTAACAAACAGAAATATGGTAACGTGCTGAGCTCTCTGGAATCGGCTTATAACGAATCGGCTGAGCTGACAAACTATTCTACTTATTTCATGGAAACATTTCTACGTGGCATTGAAATTATTGGATTCGCCAACTCTCTGTCACAATTTGATATGGGGGCTACTGAACAAGAAAAGAGCGATTTCGTAAAAGAACGCTTAATCAATACTTATAAGGATTATGAACCAACACTGGATAAGAAACTTGTTCCTGCTCTAATGAAACTGTACGCTGAACGGGTACCGGAAGAATATCTTCCTTCGGTTTATAACAAAATTAAAGAGGAGTTCGACGGGGATTACCAAAAATATGCCGACTGGCTTTTTAGTAATTCTAAATTCACTAATCTGAAAGATCTGGTGGACTTGCTCAAATCTGGAGATGTTGAATCGTTAACTGCCGACCCGGTAATGCAGCTGAATATGTCGGTTAGAGAGACCTTGATAAAAATGATGGCTCCATTAATGTCTTCATATCAGCAAATAAATAAAGGTGAACGTGATTTAATGGCGGCTTTGATGGAAATGGATCCGAAAAAGAATTTCTACCCTGACGCGACTTTCACACAAAGAATGAGCTACGGATCGGTAAAAGGGTACTCTCCGAAAGATGCTGTTTATTATGATTACTTCACCACTTCGGATGGAGTGCTTCAAAAAGTGAAACCGGGCGACCCTGAATTCGACTTGCAACCGGAAATCATAACTATGCTGGAGAACAAAAACTTCGGAAAGTATGCTGGTAAAGATGGTAAACTTCATGTGGGATTCCTTTCTACTAACGATATCACTGGAGGTAACTCGGGAAGTCCGGTATTCAACGGAAAAGCAGAACTCATCGGACTGGCTTTTGATGGCAACTGGGAATCATTGAGTGGAGATATCCTTTTCGACAACGATTTGCAACGTTGCATTAATGTGGATATTCTTTATGTGCTTTATACTATCGACGAAATTATGAATGCTCCTCACATAATAAATGAATTGAGACTTGTTAAATAATTTTAATTATAACGAATAGGTAATAGGTACGACGATTAGAGAATCATCGTACCTATTTTATTTCACGATCATTTGTTTCAAAACTTAACAAAAACGTAACATTCTAATTAACAAAATGTCCTGTAAGATTGTTAACTTTGCAGCGGAAAAAAAAACTTGACATTTGTTGATGAAAAAAACAATCCTGTTTTCAATCATTTTAGTAATTCTAAGTTCTTGTAATAACAATGGAAAGAATGACAACCACTCCAAACCGGGTATGTCAATTTCTGGTGCTGGAGCTACATTCCCCTACCCTTATTACAATATCGTTTTTCGAGATTATATGAGAATTAATCCGGAAATAGTAGTGAATTACGGTGCTATTGGTAGTGGCGGTGGTATTCGAAGTCTAAGAGATAAATCAGTGGATTTTGGAGCTAGTGATGCGTTTCTGAGTGATAAAGAAATTGCCTCTATGCCTGAAATAGTGCATATCGCTACCTGTATGGGTGGTGTTGTTATGGCTTATACTTTACCCGAAGTAGATAGCCTGAAACTGACTGGACCTATTGTCGCAGATATGTACTTGGGTAAAATAACTCGTTGGAATGATCAACGTATTCGTACTGAAAATCCAAATATTAAACTTCCCGACTTGGAAATTACTCCCGTATATCGTTCAGACGGTAGTGGAACTACTTATGCGTTTTCTGAATATCTTTGCAAAGTTAGTCCCGAATGGAAAAGCATTATGGGTAAAGGAAAAGCTCTTAAATGGGAGGCTGGTATCGCAGCAAAAGGAAATCCGGGTGTTGCGGGTATCGTACAACAGACTCCGGGTGCAATTGGATACATTGGTTCTGAATTTGCACTAACTTTAAAATTGCCGACGTCTAAAATCAAAAACAAATACGGAAATTACGTTGAAGCTAACCTTGAAAGTATTTCGGCGGCTGCTAATGTCGACTTACCTGATGATATGCGTGCAACCATTTCTGATTCTGCCGATCCAAACGCTTATCCAATGAGTTTATTCACTTGGTTATTGGTTTTCAAAGATCAACAATATGATAAACGAACCAAACAGGAAGCACAACAGTTGATAAACTTACTGGAATATATAATCAGTCCGCAAGGTCAGGGAGTGGCTGCTCAAATTAATTATGCTCCTTTATCCAAACAAGCGGTTAATAAGACACAAACACTCATAGAGTCGATACATTATGGTAATGAACAACTCGAATTCCATTTCAAATCTGACTCTGTTAAACAGACTACAGATTCACTGGATTTAACAGTGGATAATTCAATAGATAGATAATGAAAGATAAAATTTTCAAAAGCCTACTATTCTTCTCGGCAGTATTTATCCTGATTCTTACAGCAGGTATAATTTATGCACTTGTGGGCAAATCTCTCCAAGCATTTCAGGAATATGGTATTTGGGGATTTATGTCCAACGCTGAATGGGATCCTCGATCGGCAACTGAAGAATATGGTGCTCTCTCATTTATTGTGGGAACACTTTATACGTCATTCTTCGCATTAATAATTTGTATCCCTTTTTCTTTTGCTGTAGCACTTTTCACAGGTGAATATTTTAAAGGCAGAAAAGTGGCTTCAATTGTGGGTTCAATCGTAAATCTTTTAGCTGGTATTCCTTCAATAGTATTCGGACTTTGGGGCTTTTATTCTATTCGTCCACTTGCAATTGAACTGGGAGTTAATGCTCAAGGTTTTGGTATTTTTACTTCATCTGTAGTTCTTGCAATGATGATTATTCCTTACGCATCTTCTTTAAGTTCAGAATATTTGACTATGGTTCCTAAAAAACTGAAAGAAGGGGCTTATAGCTTGGGAGCCACAAGATTAGAAGTTATAACTCATGTGAGTATACCTATGGCAAGATCTGGCATCGTTTCATCTTTTATTTTAGCTCTTGGTCGTGCTTTAGGCGAGACAATGGCTGTGACAATGCTGATTGGTAATACGAACAATATACCCTCAGGATTGCGAGATACAGGAAATACAATGGCTAGTATTATAGCTAATCAGTTTGGTGAAGCGGATGGATTAAAGTTAAGCGCACTTATTGCAATTGGTTTATTGTTGTTTATAATTACAGCAATAATCAATCTTATTGCTAAACTTATCATGAACAAATTAACCAATGCATAATGATGAATGATCAAGTTTCAAATATAAAACGCCGTAACAAAACAGATAAAGCTGTTTATGTCTTAATAATCGCTTTTGCTATTCTTGCAATGGTTCCTCTGTTTTTAATTATCGGTGAGGTTATAATCAAAGGTCTGCCAAACTTCAATTTGAGGTTGTTTACTGAAGTCACCCCCTCTTCTATGGATGCAATGCTTGCAAAAGCAAATGGAGACCCCATCCCGGGAGGTATTCTAAATGGTATAACAGGTACACTACTTATCGTTGGATTAGCTATCTTATTGACAATTCCAATCGGTTTATTTATTGGAATTTATCTGGCTGAACACCAAACTTCTAAGTTTGCTAAAATAGTGAGTTTTCTTACTGATTTAATGCAAGGTATTCCTTCTATAGTGGTAGGTATAATAGCCTATGCTTGGGTAGTAAAACCATTTGGTGGATATTCGGCATTAGCAGGAAGTGTTGCTCTTACAATAATGATGCTCCCAATGGTGGTTAGATCAACTGAGGAGACACTAAAAATGCTTCCTATCTCATTAAAAGAAGCGGGTCTATCACTCGGATCATCATACACTAATGTTGTTTTTAAAGTATTGATCCCATCAGGTTTCGGTGGAATATTTACAGGTATATTATTGGCTATCTCTCGAGTAATGGGAGAAACAGCCCCCTTGATGCTTACCGCTTTAGGCGCATCAATAGTAAATTGGAATATTATGGAACCTACAAGCGCAATTCCATTGCTAATATGGGATTTCTATAATGATCCTAATCTTGTGGAACTTGTTTGGTCCTCTTCTCTTTTATTATTGATTGTAATCTTCTTATTGAATTGGTTAGCAAAACTTATAGCACGCAAATGGAAAATATGATAATTGATAAAAAAGCAAAACCGATATTGAAACTTAATGATGTTTCAGTTTCTTATTCACCTGAAAAAAAAGCCGTTAAAAATGTATCGGCAGATATTTATCCAAATACAATTACGGCTATAATGGGGCCATCAGGATGTGGAAAAAGTACACTTCTTCGTGCCATTAATAGAATACATGAATTGTACCCTAATATTTCAACAACAGGAGATATTCTATTGAAAGGTGAAAGCGTATTTGGTATGAATCCAATGGATGTACGACGTATGGTTGGAATGGTGTTCCAAAGTCCAAATCCTTTTCCAACAATGAGTATATACGATAATGTATTGGCTGGATACAATTTGAACGGAATAAAATTGAATAAAAAGAGGAAAGACGAACTTGTTGAAGAGAGCCTGAATGCAGTAGCTTTATGGGATGAAGTGAAAGACGTAATGAATAAACGTGGGTCTTTTCTTTCCGGTGGTCAGCAACAACGTTTATGTATAGCACGTACTTTAGCTTTACAACCCGAAGTCATACTAATGGATGAACCGACTTCAGCACTCGATCCAATTTCTACCAATAAAATTGAAGAATTATTACTTCAATTGAAAGAGAAATTTACTATAATTATAGTTACACACAATATATCACAAGCTGCACGTATTTCAGATAAATCTATGTTTATGTTTTTAGGTGATTTAGTTGAATTTGACGATACAAAACAGATGTTCACTAAACCAAGAAACAGGAAAACAGAGGAATATCTGACAGGTGTTTTCGGGTAAATTGTAAATTAGTTTTATTAAAATGAATTTAATTAGTATTTTTGAATAAAAATATATGACTATGGAAAGTAACGGTAATTTATTCGTAAGCAATATAAAAAATCGCTATTTAGATGAACTTCAGGACGATTTTCAGATTTTAGCTGAGATTGTTTTGTCACAATTGGAACAATTAAAATTATTGATTAATAATACTGATGACGAAAATGTACATAAACTATTATCCCGAAACGAAAAACTTATTGACTCTCTTGATTTATCAATAAAGGAAAAAGTTATAAACGCGATAATACTGTTTACTCCTAAAGCTGTTGATTTAAGAAAGATCATGACGTATTACGACATGACTATTTCAATGGAACGTGTTGGCGATCTAATAAATAATATAGCTAAATCTATTAAAAAAACAGACTTTACTATTGAAGGCTTTAGTGAATTCGCTAAGTATCTTGAAAAAATGCAAGAATATGCAAGCGAAATGCTCAAGAGTGCTGTTTTTTCATTTAATGGAGAAAACTATGAAATGGCTTATCAAACTATTCTAAAGGATAATAAAATAGATAAATGGGATAAGAAAATAGAAAAACATATTGCTGAAGCTTTTCAAGATAAAACACTTAGCAACCAAATGTTGCTAAACATAATGCATATAAATGTTATATCTTATTATATTGAACGCATTGCAGATAAAGCTGTAGATATATCATCAGCAGCGATTTATCTTATTGAAGGAAAAGATGTTCGTCATGATCCATCGTTAAGTAAAAAACATAAAGGAGATACAGATTCATCAGAAACAGAACAAACTCCTGAATAATTGATTCTTTAATATTAATAGTATGTCTGAGCAAAGAATATTAGTCGTTGATGACGAAAAAGATATTTGCAATATCCTACAATTCAATCTCGAAAATGTAGGTTATATAGTAGATACAGCATATTCTGCAGAAGAAGCATTGAATACTCTTTCCGACGTACATAATCTGATAATATTAGATGTAATGATGGGAGGAATGTCGGGATTCAAAATGGCAGAACATTTACGTAATATACTAAAGAATCCTGTACCAATAATATTTCTAACAGCAAAGAATACTGAAAACGATATGTTGACTGGCTTTTCATTGGGTGGCGACGATTATATCGCAAAGCCATTCTCAATAAAAGAGGTTATAGCAAGAGTAAGTGCGGTATTAAAACGAGCTTCTTTAGTAAAACCGTCATTGCAGACTAGATGGTCTTATAGAGATCTGATTATCGACCTCAATACAAACCATGTGACAATTAATAATGAAGAAATATCATTAACAAAAAAAGAGTTTGAAATACTCGTATTGTTAGCTCAAGCTTCTCCAAATGTTCTTACACGTAGCGAAATATTGAACAGCGTTTGGGGGGAAAATGAGTTTGTGTTGGAACGAACGGTGGATGTTCATATAACTCGATTGAGAAAAAAACTTGAAGATTACTCTTCCATTATTGGTAATCGTTCTGGATTTGGATATTTCTTAAATGTCGATCCTAAAAACGAAGGATGAAAAAAATACATCTCTCATATAAAAAACGCATAATAATTCTTTTCTCTCTTATTATTACTCTTTTTACAATAGGTATCATTTTTTTTGAACACTATCAGGTAAGAAAAGAACGGACTAAGAGCATGGAAATGATATTGGATAAATATGCAGAAACTGTCCATCATTTCATAGAAAAGAATAATCTAATTTCAAATAACAGATTAGCGCTTACCGAAGATGTTGTGCAATTTTTTCCCGATACAATAAGAATAACCATAATTAACTGGGATGGAGTAGTTTTATACGATAATAGGGTTGATGCTAAATTTATGGAAAATCACCTGAAACGACCTGAAATCCAAAAAGCTATTTATAATAAGTCTGGTTCAAACATACGTCAATCTACTAGTACAAATAGCAAATATCAGTATTATGCTAAAAAATACGATGACTACTTTGTAAGGGTAGCTCTTCCTTATAACATGGAATTAAATGCATTTTTAAATTCAGGAAACAGCTTTGTTTATTTCATCGTTTTATTCTATTTAATATGCGTTTTACTAATGTTCTATTTTGCAAATCAGTTTTCTAAGTCTATCCAGGGTTTGAAAGAATTTTCTATGGGACTTAAATCAGGACAGAATGTATCTCTTCCTTCATCGTTTGTAATGAACGATGAAGTTCATGCAATAAGCTCCGATATTATAGAAAATTACAAGTTACTACAGGACAACAGAAAAAAACTTGTTCTTGAAAGGGAAAGATTATTACAGCATTTCCAATATTCGGAAGAAGGAATTGCAATTTATTCTGCTGAAGGTGTAAAAATATATGCAAACTCTCATTTTTTGCAATACCTTAATGTAATTGTAGATAAACCAACACTTGAAGCTGAATCTATACTGAAAGATATAAATTTTGACGACTTTATTGATTTCTGGAAACATCATAATGTGGATGATAACGTTTATTCTCGAAGAATCGAAAAGAATGGTAAACAGTTCAATATAAGAATGATTGTTTTTGATGATAATAGTTTTGAAATTAATATCAGCGATATCACAAAACAAGAGAAAACTCGTTTATTGAAACAGGAAATGACAAATAATATTGCACATGAATTAAGAACTCCGGTTGCAAGTATTCGTGGTTACCTGGAAACAATTCAAAATTTAAACAAGAATGATGAGGAACGACGCAATAATTTTTTGGAAAGAGCATATATCCAAACTATCAGATTGTCTGAATTGATACAGGATATCAGCATGCTTACAAAAATTGAAGAAGCATCAAATCGTTTTACTCTTGAAGACGTAAAAATAAAACAATTACTGGATGATTTGTATTCTGATTTGGAAGAAAAAATCAAAATACATAACGACAGGTTGACAATTGATGTTAATGAATCAATTATAATTTATGGTAGCAGATCTCTGTTATATTCAATCTTTAGAAATCTAATAGAAAATGCACTTGCATACGCAGGTGAAGGTATCGAAATTGGAGTAAGATGCTACTTGGAAACAAATGAAGCTATTTATTTTGAAGTTTATGACAATGGCATCGGTATAGAGGAAAAACACCTTGTACGAATTTTTGAGCGCTTTTATAGAATAAATGAAGGTCGTACCCGAAATACAGGTGGCTCAGGTTTGGGATTGTCTATTGTTAAAAATGCTGTTCTTTTTCATCATGGTGGAATTGTTGCTAGAAATAAACCGGAAGGGGGACTTTCTTTCCTGATTACTTTTCCTAAACCTGGCAAAAAACCGACAATATTAAATGAATTCGACAACTAATAAACAATACATTTAACTTACATTCTGCTACTTTATTTCCTATTATCGAACCTTTATTTTAATATTAGGTGGCAAAAAGACATTTATTTTATCAAAATAAAAACAATTGAATATTTCAGAATTACATGTTAAATTATTTGTTTAAATCAAAAGATATCGTACATTTGTGTATTAATCAGGCTTGAAAACGAATGAAACAATATCAGGATTTACTGCAACACGTAATAAATGAAGGAATTAGAAAAGATGATCGAACAGGCACAGGTACAATAAGCGTTTTTGGTCATCAAAGTAGATTTTCTTTACGTGAGGGTTTTCCACTAGTTACTACAAAGAAAGTTCATTTAAAATCTATCATATACGAGTTACTATGGTTTTTGAACGGAGATACAAATGCCAAATATCTTCAGGATCATGGCGTGCGTATATGGAACGAATGGGCTGATGAAAACGGTGATCTTGGACATATTTATGGATATCAATGGCGATCATGGCCGGATTATGATGGAGGACATATTGACCAAATATCACAAATTGTAAACCAAATAAAAAATACCCCGGATTCAAGAAGACTAATCGTTAGTTCATGGAATGTTGCGGATTTAAAGAACATGAAACTGCCGCCTTGCCATACATTTTTTCAATTCTACGTTGCTGATGGTAAACTAAGTCTTCAACTTTATCAAAGAAGTGCAGATCTATTCCTCGGCGTACCATTTAATATCGCATCTTACGCTCTTTTATTGCAAATGATGGCACAGGTTACTGGACTCGAGGCAGGGGATTTTGTACACACTTTTGGCGATGCACATATTTATTTGAATCATTTAGATCAAGTTAATTTGCAGTTATCACGCACTCCTCGCCCACTCCCAATCATGAAAATCAATCCGGATGTAAAGGATATCTTTAGTTTTAAATATGAAGATTTTGAACTCACCGGTTACGACCCATATCCGGCAATAAAAGGAGAAGTATCTGTTTAATAGGATAAGATGAGAATATATGAAAAATTATAACCAAAAGATTTCAATCATTGTTGTGGCCGATGAAAATAACGCTATCGGTAAAGACAATGAATTGTTATGTCATCTGCCAAATGATTTAAAGCATTTCAAGCAAGTAACATCAAATCACACAGTTATAATGGGAAGTCGGACTTATAAATCTTTACCTAAAGGGGCTTTGCCAAATAGAACAAATATAGTTTTGACTTCAAACAAAAATCCAAATTTTCCAGGATGTTTAATAGCGCATTCAATTAAAGAGGCATTAGAATTTTGTAATGATGAAGAAGAAGTATTTTTTATTGGAGGTGCAAAAGTATACAATTCAATAATTAACTTGACTGATAGATTATATCTAACACGTATACATCACACATTTGATAAGGCAGATACATTCTTTCCTGAAATCAATTCTGCAGATTGGAAAATAATTGAAGAAGAATATCATTCTGCAGATGATAAAAACGCTTATAATCACACTTTTCAACTGTACGTGCGTAAAACAAATTAAGTTATATTACCGCTTGAGATGGTAACAAATTCTTGGCATAGTTTTATAGAAGGTAATGACTCTGCTTTCGATGAGATTTACAGTCAATACTTTACAGAGCTTTTTGCTTATGGCATAAAGCTTGGCTTTGACAATGACTCATGTAAAGATGCTATACAAGATGTATTCTTCAATATCTATACTTCCAAAAACAAATTAAAACACATCAAGAATATCGAATTCTACTTGTTACGATGTTTAAAAAACAAGTTATTCGACTTTCACGCTAATGAAATACAACTGAATAATATCAATGAAAATGAATTGTTATTACCTGATAACAGCCCTACAATTATTGATGAGATCATTCATGAAGAAAAACAAGTTCTGCTGAAAGAAAAACTGAACCGCATTCTTAAAATACTATCACCAAAGCAAAAGAAAATTATTTATTACTACTATAATTTAGATTTAGACTATAACGAAATTGCATTAATTCTAAACAATAGTCCCGAATCTGTTAGGAAAACAATATATCGGTCTCTAAAAAAATGTAAAAACTCAATTTAATATTTTATTGACTTTTTATAAAAGAGATTCTTTGTTTATTGTAGTTAATTTTAGTTAAAAGCGTCCCGCTTTTGTTAAAAAGCTAGTCTTTATATATATATAACATTAATCAAGTTTTAAAATTAAACATTCTTGCCTATGGAAACAACCTTTTAAACAATTACTAGAAATTACAGTTTATTGAACCTTTATTAAGAAAAACGTAAATCTATAAATTAAATCAAAATTTAATAATATGAATAAAAACAAAGAAAATCAACCAGTACGTAAAAAACATCAATTACTAAAAATTACCAATTTAATTTTAATGTTTACCTTGTTAGGTGTTTTTTCCGTAACAGCAGAAAACTCAAATTTTCTACCAAAAACAAGTTCAGCTCCATCAAACAATTCAGCAAATGTTAAGTTTGATCAGGCAAAAAAGACTATTAAAGGAACGGTTGTGGATATTAATGGAGATTTCATAATCGGAGTAAACATCGTCGAAGTTGGTACATCAAACGGAACAACAACAGATATTAATGGAACATTTATTTTGGAGGTGGACAACAATGCAACAATACATGTATCATATATTGGTTATCTTCCTCAAAGTATTAATACAACAGGACAAACAAATTTTTCTATAACTTTACAAGAAGACACAAAAGCTTTAGAAGAAGTTGTGGTTGTTGGATATGGTACATAAAAGAAAGAAAATCTTACAGGTGCAGTTTCAACAGTTGATGTTAGCAAAACATTAGAGGCTCGTCCATATTCAGATATATCTAAAGCTCTTCAAGGAGCGGTTCCAGGTCTATCAATTGTAAATAGTAGTGGTAAACTCGGATCACAACCAAGTATAAGCATACGTGGATTAGGTACTCTAAGTAATAGCGAAACAAGCAAACCTCTAATCATCGTGGATGGTGTTCCAATGGAAGATCTTTCTCTGTTAAACACACAAGACATACAAAACATATCTGTACTTAAAGATGCGGCTTCTACTTCTATATATGGAACGCGTGCTGCATTTGGAGTTATATTAATTACAACAAAATCAGCTGCTAAAGTCGAAAGGGTATCGGTAAATTATACAAATAATTTCGCATGGGACACACCTACAATTCTTCCCAATTATCCTGATGTGCCAACACAGTTAAATGCACTGATTGCAGCAAACGGTCGTGCTGGTTTAGCTAATGAACTATTCGGCATGTATTTGGATGTTATGTTGCCTTATGCTGAAAAATGGAGAGACGAACATAAAGGAGAAAAAATTGGGTATCAGGAAATGGTACTGGATAAAGACTTTGTACTGGATAAAAATGGAGTTGGTATGTATTTTGCCGATTGGGATGTTGTAAACATCATGTTTCGCAAATGGAGACCGGCTCAAAGTCATAACTTATCAGTTCAAGGGACTAGTGGAAAAACATCTTATTACATGTCGGTAGGTTATAACCATGACGAAGGGGTTATGGAATTTAATCCTGACAAGATGAATAAATGGACAACCATGTTAAATGTAACAACAGAAGTAAAAGATTGGCTGCAAGTGGGGTCTCGCATAAATTTCAGCAACAAGGATTATAAGGGCCCGGCAACAAGACGAAACACTTATGAATATATGTGGCGCTGGGGTAGCTTTTTTGGTCCTTACGGAACATACCAGGGAACAGATTTCAGAAATGATATTGCTTACAGAAAACAAGCGGGCGACTGGACTGATAATGATACTTTTATAAGACTGGGAGGATTTGCCAAAGCTAAACTAGCTGAAGGACTTACCCTGAATGCTGATTATACATATAACATTGAAAATTATACTTATAAAGCTGCTTATATTCCATTAAAAGGTTGGAATTCATGGGGAGGAGCAATCGATAATCCAATTAACTTCACAAGTAGTTCTTATTTGGAACAACAATCAAGTAGAAGTAAATCATATGCATTAAACATTTTCGGAAACTATGAATTCACATTGGCAGATAATAATAACTTTAACTTGATGTTAGGTGGAAATGCAGAAAGTGGATCGTATGAAATGCATTATTCAAGAAGAGATGACCTCTTAGATTATAATATGCCTGAATTTAACTTGGCTACAGGTGCTCAATCTGTTAATGGATCACATTCAAATTGGGCAACAGCTGGATATTTTGGTAGGATAAATTATGACTACCAGGGAAAATGGTTACTTGAACTCAATGGCAGATATGATGGATCATCAAAATTCCCGGCGAACGATCGTTGGGCGTTCTTTAAATCTGCTTCAGCTGGTTATAGAATTAGCGAAGAAGCTTTTTTCGATCCAATTAAAAACATTATAAGCAACGCAAAAATTAGAGCATCATTTGGTGAAGTCGGTAACCAGGCTGTTGGTAATAACATGTATCTGGCAACAATGGCAAAACGTACAGATGCTAACACTCATTGGCTGGATAACGGTGGCGTTAAAGTGGTCGCTTATGATCTTCCTAAACTTGTATCTTCAACTTTAAAATGGGAAAGAATACAAACACTGGATTTTGGTGCGGATCTGGGATTTTTCAATAATGACCTGAATGTGTCTTTCGACTGGTACCAAAGAACAACTAAAGATATGTTGGCACCTGGAAAAACAATGCCGGACGTATTGGGTGCTTCGGCTCCTTATGTGAATGCTGGAACGCTAAGGACTAACGGATGGGAACTGGTTCTCGACTGGCGTCATAAATTTAACGACCTTACTGTTTACGCTGGCGTTAACATTGGTGATTTTGTTACTGATATCGTAAAATGGGATAATGACACAAAATTGCTTAACAGTTATTATAGCGGAAAAAGATATGGCGATATTTGGGGATTCGAAACGGAGCGTTATTTTACCAAAGATGATTTCAATACGGATGGATCTTATAAACAAGGTGTTGCATCTCAAAAAGGATTGGAACAGGGTACGTTTGTTTTTGGACCTGGTGACATCAAATTCAAAAATTTGAATGATGATGGAGTTATTGACGGAGGAAAAGGAACAGCGGATGATCATGGTGACTTAAAGGTTATTGGTAACTCAACTCCAAGATATCAATATGGTATTCGATTGGGCGGTGATTGGAAAGGGTTTGATTTAGATGTGTTTTTTCAAGGCGTAGGAAAACGCTCTAACTGGACGCAAAGTGCTTTTGTAATGCCAATGATGCGAGGTGCGGATGCTATTTATGAAAATCAAATAAACTACTGGACAGAAGAAAATCCGGACCCAAATGCAGATTATCCAAGATTATTCCCGGGTAACGCAGGAAGAGGTACTATAGCTGTTTTGGCACTGGGAAATCATAACTTCTATCCCCAAACAAAGTATATTGTTAACATGGCATATCTTCGTTTGAAAAACTTGACGCTTGGTTACACTTTACCTCAAAATGCAGCAAATAAAATTTTTATGCAAAAGGCACGTATATATTTTAGTGCTAACAACTTGGCTGAATTAATTAATAAAAGTAATGCGCCTATCGACCCTGAAGTAAATGATGCTCAAGGTAGCTTGGGAAATGGAACATGGGGACGAATAGATCCTATGTCAAGAACGGTATCGTTTGGTTTACAGCTTACTTTTTAAATAATAATAATATTAAAAGCATAGAAAAAATATGAAGAAATCAATAATATATTTAATAGCAGTCCTGACTTTGAGCTTAAATTCATGCACTGACTTTTTAGAAAAAGGTCCGCTGGATACATTTACTAATGATAACTTTTGGACTAGTGAGAAAAATGTAGAAGGATACGCTAATACTTTTTATGAGGATTTTGTTGGATATGGGAATGCGGGTGGATCTGGACTATTTTATTTCAGAACATTATCAGATGATCAGGCTGGTAATAGCTTCGCGGATTGGTCGTTCAAAAATGCACCTGCTAGCAGCGGCGACTGGAGCGACACTTACATCGAAATCAAAAGGGCAAACGTTCTTATACAAAATGCGCCAAATGTAAATATGAGCGATGCGGCAAAAAATCATTGGGTTGGAGTTGGAAGATTAATGAGAGCATGGCAATACTATCAAATAGTACGACAATTTGGTGATGTTCCTTGGGTTGATAAGGTGCTTGATATTCAAGATCAGGAATATCTTTATGGACCACGAACCAACAGAGATATTGTTATGGACAATGTTCTTGAAGATCTAAATTTTGCCACTCAAAACATGTATGATAATACTTCAAAAATCACGCTTAATAGAAATGTGGCGTATGCAATGAAAGCTGAAATTTGCTTGTATGAAGGGACTTTCCGAAAATATAGGAAAGCTGAAGATGGACAGTCTGCACCTGATGCTACAGGAGCAAATAAGTTCCTTACGGAAGCAAAATCTGCTGCATCATATTTAATGGACAAAAGCTTTAAACTGAATGATTCTTATCAAGGAAATTATAATTCAACAAACTTGAATACAAATACTGAAATGATTTTCTATAAGGCTTATAAACAAAGCATTTTTGTACATTCATTGATTGCATATATTAGTTCGTCAACTCAAATTAGTGGCATGACTAAAGATGCGTTTGAATCATATTTGTTTACTGATGGAAAACCATTGGCGCTTACAAGCCTTAATAAAAATGATGCGGCTCAAAGATTGACTGGAACAAAAATAGTTGGAGGAAAAGTGGTTCCTGATACGGTACTTTCAATCTCTAAAATATTACCACTTCGTGATAAAAGATTAGCACAAACAATTGATACGGCTTTGTGCTATGTAAACAGAGGATTCACACGTTTTGGAACAGGAATTTCTATGACATCATCAACTGGTTATGGGGTTTCTAAATATGATAATAAGAGCCTCGATAATATGTATAGAAATCAAACAAATGCGAATTTTACGCATGCACCTATCTTCTGGTTATCAGTCGTTTATCTACAATACGCAGAGGCTTGTGCTGAATTGGGAAGCATTACTCAAGCGGATCTTGATAAATCAATTAATAAACTGAAAACAAGAGCTGGATTGCCTCCATTAAACGTGAATGTTGGATTCTCAGACCCGGCAAACGATATGGGGGTAAGTGATCTGATTTGGGAAATTCGTAGAGAACGTCGTACAGAATTGATGTTTGATAATTGGACGCGTTACTGGGATTTAATTCGTTGGCACCAACTGGATAAACTGGATTCAACAACTAATCCTGATATACTTCTGGGGGCAAATATCGTTAATGATCCGACAAATAAAACAGTCGATAAAGTGGGAAATTATATTGATGGAAGTAAGGATAAGACAAGAACTTACGATAAAAAACATTACTGGTACCCACTTCCTACAGATCAGATTTCTCTGAATCCTCAATTGACACAAAACCCTGGTTGGTAAAAGATTTAGAAAGCTAAAAAAAAGTAAATTTAATCGTTCATAATTTTCATTTGTAACTAGTCCTAATTATACTGTAAGTACTTTAGGACTAGTTGTTTTACTTATATAACAAAACCTCAATAATGAAAAATATAGTTCCTCTGATATTATTATTAATTTCCGCAACTTGCTATGGGCAATCTTCATGGATTCGAGTAAATCAAATTGGCTATCTCGAAAATGATATAAAAGTGGCTGTTTGGATTAGCAAAGAAAACAAAATTGTTGAAAGGTTTGCTTTAATTGATGCTGATACAAAAAAAACAGTTTATACGGGTATTCCTAAAAATACGGGGACTTATGGTGGGTTTAAATCGACATACCGACTTGATTTTTCAAAAGTTACTAAACTGGGGAATTACTATCTTCAGATAAATAAAATTAATTCACCTGTTTTTAAAATTGGCAATAATATTTATGCTGATGCTACAGATATTCCATTAAAATATATGCGTCAACAACGATGTGGGTATAACCCTTTCTTAAAAGATTCATGCCATATACATGATGCTATTTCTGTGGAGGATCCTCAAGAAAAAAGAAATGGAAAATATTACAATACTACTGGAGGTTGGCACGATGCTTCAGATTATCTGCAATATGTGGCGACTTCAGCAAATGCTGTTTATCAAATGCTTTTTGCTTATAGTAAATTTCCTGAAGCTTATGGCGACAAATATCAGTCTAATGGCGACGACGGAGCTAACGGAATTCCTGATATACTAGACGAAGCTAAATGGGGCTTGGATTGGCTGGTGAAAATGAATCCGGATAAAGAAACTTATTTTAATCAACTGGCAGACGACCGAGATCATGCTGGATTTGTTCTGCCTAATAATCAAATGGTCGATTATGGATGGGGACCTGGAAAGGAACGGCCAGTTTATTTCTGTAGCCCAAAACCGCAAGGGTTATTTAAATACAAAAATAGAAGCACGGGATTGGCCTCAACAATGGGAAAATATGCTTCGGCTTTTTCGCTGGGGGCAAAAGTGTTGGAAAAATTCTATCCTGAATTCTCAAAATTACTCTTCGAAAAGGCGACTGATGCTTATCAAAATGGAGTGAACAATCCGGGAGCATGCCAAACAGCACCGGGAGGTGCACCGTATTTCTATGAGGAGGATAACTGGTCGGACGACATGGAACTGGCGGCACTTGAATTGTTCTCTGTTTCAGGGAATTATGATTATTTGATACGGGGTATGAATTATGGGCGACTGGAACCGGTAACGCCGTGGATGGGAGCCGACTCAGCACGTCATTATCAATGGTATCCTTTCATAAATATCGGACATTATAAACTGGCAAGCCAAAATAAAAATCAAAGGGCAGCGCAGGAATTCATCAGAAATATGCGTAGCGGATTACAACGGGTCAAAGATAGAGCTCAAAACAATGCTTTCTTGAATGGAATTCCATTTATATGGTGCTCAAATAATCTTACGGTTGCATTTATCACGCAATGTCGTCTATATCACGAAATTACAGGGGACTCGTCTTTTCTTGAAATAGAAAATGCGATGCGCGACTGGCTAATGGGATGCAATCCGTGGGGTACTTCAATGATTGTTGATTTTCCTTCAAATGGTGATTCTCCTACCGATCCTCATTCCGCTTTTACGCATCTTCAGAATTTTCCTATTACTGGGGGATTGATAGATGGACCAATTTATGCTTCTATTTTTAATAGCATAATTGGGGTTTATCTTTCTCAAGATGATGAATATGCTCCTTTTCAATCGAAAGAGGTGGTTTATCATGATGATTTTGCCGATTATTCAACGAATGAGCCGACAATGGATGGAACGGCTTCTCTGTCTTATTATTTTGGTTACTTGAGTTCATTTGCACAAAAAAATGCTAAGAATGATTGTGCAATTACTCGTGGTGATAGAAATAAAAAACAATTATCAATTGTTTTTACTGGACATGAATTCGCCGATGGGGCTGACAAAATAAGTAATGTACTGAAAAAAAACAAGGTTAAGGCTTCTTTTTTTCTTACTGGCGATTTTTATAGGGCTTACCCAAATCTGACTTTGAAACTGCAAAAAGAGGGTCATTATATGGGACCTCATTCTGATAAACATCTTTTATATGCGGATTGGAATAAACGGGACTCTACCCTACTCTCAAGGGCGCAATTTGAAAAGGACATAAATGATAATTATATTACTATGACTCAAATTGGTCTGACAATAGATAGTGCAAAATATTTTATGCCTGCTTATGAATGGTATAATAATGATATCTGTAATTGGACACAGGCAATGGGAATAAATCTTGTGAATTTTACTTCCGGCACTTTCACAAATGCGGATTATACTACACCGGATATGAAAAACTATCGCTCTTCGCAAAATATTATTGAAAATGTGCTCAAACTGGAACAAATGAATGGGTTGAATGGATCAATCTTGCTGATTCATATCGGTACACACCCGCTGCGTACAGATAAATTCTATAATTCTCTGGATAAACTAATCATTGAACTAAAGAAAAGAGGATACAACTTCTTGAGAATTGATGGATTGTTGGATCAAACAAATTAACTTTGTGTCGTCCTGACATTCTTCACGTTCCTCTCACATTCCTCTCACTATGGTCTCACATTCTTAACTAATATATATGGCGACAATTAACTTAATTTGTTTAACATTGATGGCTAAAACAATATAATATGGTTAACTTTAGTTAATTGCGTCCGGACTTGGTTAATTTGAATGTCTATATTAAAAAGCCCTAAATTGCGTTTCGACCATTTATGAATTGTAACGATTTTTTAAATAACGACCTATTTATCCTGTGGATGATTAGTCCAACTAAAGAGCTTGATGCTTATTGGAAAAAGTACCTGGATTCAGAAGAAGCATCGATAGAGGCTTTTAATGAAGCTATTGAAGAGTTTAATACTATTCGTTCCTTTAATCGGGATTCTTATAATACCGAAGAAAAAATAGTAAAACTTCGCTTGGATAAAAATATAGCAAACTTCAAAAAGAAGAAAAGGGCTATGTTCACAATCTTTACATCTGTGGCTGCAGCTCTTTTATTGATAATTAGCATGCCTCTTATAACCAAAAATTTTAATGGGAATAATGCTCATCAAGAGGTTATCATAGGTAGTAATACCAACAACGATGGAATACAACTGCTTTCGGGCGACGAAGTATTGTCTATTGGCAATAATTCCACTCTTGATCTAACAGAAAAGAATAATAATGTTATTATTCATGATTCTACTTCAAAAAAGGAAATAAAACTGAACGATATAAAAACAAATAAATTGATCGTTCCTTATGGTAAAAGAAGCTCAATAGTGTTGGCCGACGGATCTACCGTTTATTTGAACTCAGGATCGGAACTGACTTTCCCTGCTTCTTTTAATGGCAACACACGCGAAATTAATGCTGTTGGAGAAATATATATCGAGGTGGCAAAACAAAAAGAACCTTTTATTATTCATACTCCAAAATCTAATATTAGGGTTTATGGAACTACTTTTAATGTTTCTGCTTATGCTGAAGAGATAGAAGAATCTGTGGTTCTCGTTAACGGATCGGTACAAATAGAAAGCAATAACCAGTCTTTAATGCTGAAACCTAACGAACGTGCAGTAGTGAAAAATGGTGAAATAAGCACCAAAACAGTGGATATATCGGAATATGTTAGCTGGAAAAACGGATTCTTTAAATTATATAATTCACCTCTCAATGATGTACTAATGAAAATTGGAAGATACTATAATGTGGAATTTATCTATTCTAAAGATCTAATGCTGGAAGCAAAAACATGCTCGGGTAAACTGTTCCTGGCAGATAATATAAATGATGTCCTTAAGTCTTTTTCTCTTATGACAAATTTAATGTATAGGATAGATTCAGATAACAGAATCACTATAAGCAAATAATATTAAATATCTCAAAACCATTAAAAGTAAATTAGCCTATGAATGAAAAGGAACTTGAAAGTCTATTTTAAACCAAATGTACAATGAAAATTTTCAAACTTAAATATTTATGTATTAGTTAATTAATCTAAGCAACAAAGAATATGCAAAAAAACAACGTTAATCAATCACTACGAAAAAAGCATAAGTTTATAGAATACACTATGGTGTTTTTTATATTCACACTGTTATGCGTTTTTTCGGTTTCAGCTGAGAATCCATATTCTCAGTCTAAATCGGTGTCGCTGGATCTTAAAAATAGCACGCTGAAACAGGCACTCAACCAATTGGAAAAGAATTCGGATTACTTGGTACTTATAATGGATGATGCCGTAAGTAGTCTATCTAAAAAAGTGGATATTCATGTTAATAACAAAACTATTAATGAAATCCTTAATCAACTACTGAATGACAGCGGTTTAAGTTTCTCGATCGTAAACAGACAGATAACAATATTTAATGACCCTGCCAAATCTCAAAAAACAGAGACAACAATTCCTACTATAACTAAAGCGGAGGTGGACCAAACAAGGAAAACTATTCAGGGAACAGTAGTCGATATAAAAGGGGAAGCGGTAATTGGGGCTAATATTGTTGAAGTTGGTACTAACAACGGTACGGTAACTGATATTAATGGTAACTTCAACCTAAATGTTGATAATGAAGCTATTTTACGTATTTCTTTTATCGGGTATCTCGAACAAACAGTTAATACTCAAGGAAAAACAAGCTTTAACATCATTTTACGTGAAGATACCAAATCTTTGGATGAAGTTGTGGTTGTTGGATACGGAACTCAAAAGAAAGCAAACCTGACAGGGGCTGTTTCTTCAATAAATGTTGAAGATGTATTGGGAAGTAGACCGATTTCTGATGTGGGTCGAGGATTGCAAGGTACTATCCCTGGACTTTCGGTAACTATTTCAAGCGGTGAAGTTGGATCACAACCTACATTGAAGATTCGTGGACAAATTGGATCAATCGAAGGATCAAGTAACCCGTTAATCTTGGTTGATAACGTTGAAGTATCTAATCTGCAACTAATCAACCCTAATGATATTGAATCTGTTTCTGTGCTCAAAGATGCTGCGGCAAGCTCAATATATGGATCAAAAGCAGCTTTTGGAGTTATACTTGTTACTACAAAAAAAGGTGCGCTAACAGAATCTAACGAAATAACCTACTCTAACTTCATGTCTTGGCAAAAACCGTTTAAAGATATCGAAATTGCGGGAATCGAAGGACTTGAATATACTTTGGATGCACACAAAAATATGAATGGGGCTGGACCGGCTGGTGGATTCTGGAGAATAGACGACGAAAGCTTGGCTAAAGCTAAAGAATGGCAAGAAAAATATGCAGGGGTTGTAGGCACGTATGACCCGGTAATTTATGGAAGGGACTGGATCTTCAGAGATGGTCAAAAATATGGTTACCGTATTTATGATCCAGTTGAAACAATGGTCAAAAACTCTGCGTTCTCACAAAACCATAACCTTTCGCTGAACGGTAGAAGAAAAGATACAAGCTATAATCTGGGTATCGGTTATCTGGGACAGAAAGGTATGATGAAACCGGCTAAACATGATGATTTCAGAAGATATACCGGAAGCATTAGCTTGAACACAAAACTTACAGATTTCTTTTCTGTCAGAGGTGGGGCAATGTATTCTGATGCCACTAAAAGATATCCAAATTCAGCAACAGGTTTTAGCGCCGACCCATGGTTATATCTTTACAGATGGAGCCGCTTGTTCCCTACGGCAGTTAAGGATCATGGTAATGAAATTCGTGACCCATATTTTGACACTAAAAATGCTCACGATGCTATAAACAGAAATAGATATACGAATTTAAATCTGGGTACAACTATCGATTTTACGGATAAATGGGATCTAAAAGCTGATTATGCTTTCTCAAGTCAGTTTAATCAGAACTCGTCTTCAAGACCAACAATGTCAGGTGGTTTACACTGGTATGCTCCGGTTGAATGGAAAGACGAAAACGGTAATCAGGTTTATGTGGATGACGAAGGGAATGTGGTTGTGACAGGGGGAATGCCTGGCTATATGTTCCCAATGACTGAATATATATCGGCTGATCAAAGCTATATATATAAAAATACGTATGCATCGGACATGCACACACTGAATATTGTTTCTACGTATGACTTAATGCTAAACGATGCGCATAGATTCAACTTTATGCTGGGCTCAAACATCGTTGGAAATAAATGGGAAAGCCACTGGTCACAAAGAAATAACCTAATCGATAATAATAATCCACAGTTTGAATTTGCAGTTGGAACTCAACAATCTGGTGGAGGAACAAACTGGGATTCACAAGTGGGTTTCTTTGGACGAATGAACTATTCTTTCATGGATAAATATCTTTTAGAGGCTAACTTACGTTATGATGGAACATCTAAATTCCCGACTAACTTACGTTGGAGATGGTATCCGTCTTTCTCTGGTGGTTGGGTTATTACAAATGAATCTTTTATGGAACCGCTTAATCCTGTGTTGAGCTTTGCAAAACTAAGAGGTTCATGGGGTGTTATTGGCGATCAGTCTGTATCAAACAGCCTCTATTTGGCAATGATGGATATAGCTGAAAACAATTGGATCGGCAACAATGGTAAAAAGGTTTTCGAAATGGGTAACCCAAATGCTATTTCTGCGGGAATAGGATGGCAGGATATCGAAACAATAAACTTGGGACTCGATATGCGTTTCTTTAAAAACCAACTTGGATTTGTATTCGAATTGTATCAAAGATATACAAAGAACATGATTATAGCTGGTGAAGCGCTTCCTGCTACTTATGGAAGTACTGCGCCAAAAGGTAACTTTGGTAACCTGAGAACAAGAGGTTGGGAAATCGCAGCGGACTATTCTCACCGCTTTGAAAATGGTTTGAGAATTGGTGTTAACGCTAACCTCTCTGACGCTATTACAGATATCACTAAAGCAGCCGATTGGAACACTCCTTGGGAAAATAGATATATCAATAATACGTATACAACAGGAAAAAGATACGGGGATATTTATGGTTATGTAACTGATAGATTATACCAAAAGGGTGATTTTGTCTATGACGAGAATGGCAATTTCAAACAAACCACCATTATTTGGGAAGGAAATGCTAAGGTTACAAACCAACTGGCTGGTAATAATCCGGTTTATCAAACTTATTTTGAAGATGGTAACCAAATACTTCTCATGAAACCGGGTGATGTGAAATTTGTGGATGTAAACGGTGACGGATACATTACTCCGGGAAAAAGCACCTTTGGTGATCCGGGCGACAGAGTGGTAATAGGAAACACTACTCCAAGATACGAATACGGACTCAGACTAGATGCTGACTATAAAGGATTTGACCTCGCAGTATTCTTTCAAGGTGTTGGCAAAAGAAGCATCTGGGGTGACGGACAATTGGCAATTCCAGGATATCACGTAAAGGATGGAGCTATGCCTTTGGTATTTGCTAAAAATTATTGGAGGGAAGATAGAACAGATGCTTTCTACCCAAGAGCATGGAACTTGAGCGGCACGAATTCAGGTTATGTAATGGTTCCTCAAACACGTTATTTGTTGGATATGTCTTATTTTAAAATCAAAAACATCACTTTCGGATATTCTATTCCGGAAAGATTCCTGCAACATATCTATTTGAAGAATGCTCGCATTTATTGTTCATTGGAAAACTTCATTACTTTCGATAACTTGCACGGTCTTCCAATTGATCCTGAAGCTGTCTCCAGATACTCTATGTTAAGAAGTGAGGGTGAATATAATTTAGGACGTACGGGTACTTCCAATCCGACTTTCAAATCTGCTTCTTTAGGTGTTCAAATTAGTTTATAATAAAATGACTACTATGAAATTTAAATATACATTTATACTTTTACCATTACTGCTGATTGTAATTGGTTGTGAAGATTTCCTTGACAGACCACCTTTGACAAACGCAAATGACGAAACGGCCTGGACAAGCGAAGATAAATTGAGGTTGTATGCTAACCAGTTTTATCCTGATTTTTTTGTTGGATATGCTTCAGGATGGACCACCGGCTCCAGCTTACTAAGCTATGCTGATGCTCCGCTGGTTAATTATCTTTCAAGTGACGATGTTGTACAGAATGGCAGCCAGACTAACTTTACCCGTGCGGTACCAAGTAGCTCAATATGGAACTACGAATTGGTTCGTTCTACTAACATTATGGTTAATAGAATCGAAAACCGGATGAAAAGTATTCTGTCAACAGAAGCATATAACCATTGGTTGGGTGTAGCTAAATTCTTTAGAGCAGTAAAATATGCTGATTTAGTGAACACTTATGGTGATGTACCTTATTATAATCATGTTGTTGAGGATACAAATAAAGATGATTTGTATAAAGCACGTACGCCTCGAAACGAGGTCATGGATTCTGTTTACAACGACTTGAAGTTCGCAATGGAAAATGTTCGTTCAAATGATGGAGCACTTTATGTAAACAAATATGTTGTTGCTGCAATGGTTTCCAGAATCGCTTTGCATGAAGGTACTTGGCAAAAATACTATTACGAAAACAATGCGCAGGCACAGAAATTTCTTGAACTGGCAATTGAAGCTGGAGATTTGGTAATGAACAGCGATAAATATTTTATCGAAACAGATTTCAGAACATTATTTACATCGAGTGATCTTACTGGTAATGATGAGTGTATTTTATTCCGTAAATATGATGCATCCGTTAACGTTACTCACCATATCGCTTCTTACAGTAATCCTTTTGAATCATTGAATTATGGAGGAACTGCTGATCTAGTTCTATCGTTTTTGTGTAAGGACGGACAACCATGGCAAAACTCTACGATTGCTAATGCTAATATTTTTAGCGTCGATAGCTTGGTGAAAACAAGAGACTCGCGTTTTGAAGCTACGTTCTATTACAAACCTACTATCAATAGTAAAGGGTCATATTTATTCCCTGCTAAATTCTTTCCAAGATATGCTATTGCTATTAGAGAAGCTGGTGGTTCAACGCCTACAGAATTATCGGGAAATGTAAATATAACTGATTATCCTGTACTTCGTCTTTCTGAAGTTCTGCTAAACTGGATCGAAGCCAAAGCTGAAAATGCTACTCTTGGTGGTGCTGCTGTAACTCAAGACGATATAGATGAATCAATTAATGAGATCAGAGACAGACCATTGGCTCCAGAAGCAATTGCTAAGGGTGTTTCTAAAACGGCACCATTATCATTAGCTGAACTTCCCAATGATCCGGAAAGAGATTCGGATGTAAATCCTCTTATTTGGGAAATACGCCGCGAAAGAAGAATGGAGTTTGTCTTTGAATATTCCAGACTTGCAGATCTGAAAAGATGGACAAAATTGGAGTACATGGATACAGATGCAAATCCTTTCTTATTGTCGGGTGCTTGGGTTAATTTCCCAAAAGAAATGAGCTCTGAACTTAATTCAGCTAATGCAAATAAGTTTTCAATTGTGAAACTAAATGGTAGCGCCATTAACTTTAACGGTACTAACAAAGCTGAAATGGTTGGTTTTTATAAAGGTGCAGCGACCAAAGGCAGACAACCTTTCCTTAATCAATTAAATGTGAATCCATATTTGTCTCCGGTTGGTAAAACACAAATAGATGATTATGCAAGTAGAGGTTATGTTCTTCAACAAACTGAAGGTTGGCCTCAGAATTAATTAGAGTATAATAGATTAAATTATATAAGATGAAGAAAATATATCATATATCAATATTTTGGTCCATCCTGTTTTCATTGGCAGTACTCTCTTTTGTCTCTTGTGGTGAAGATTTTCCTACAAATATGGATTCGCCAAATGAAGTTGTATTAAAATCTCTAAAGGTTTTAAATGCAGGAGTTGACGGAAATACTGTAGTAGAAGGAGTTGTGGATGAAAACACTAAGAGTGTTTGGTTCCCAAGATTGGATGCAGAAACAAATGTATCAGCAATAAAATTTGAAGCTGAGCTCTCAGATGGGGCACATTTAGAAAAGGATACCTACGCATTTACATTCGAAGAAGGCAAAGATGCCAGCTCAGTTATTATTAAGGTATTGAACGAACCACGTTTTCGTGAATACAAAGTGACTCTTAGATTAAGAGTACCGGTATTTGGTGCTGATTTCTCTAAAAAACAAGTATACGACTATTCAGGAAATGAACTTGGAAACCCTGTTTATCCCACATTTACAGGTGCTTTGACAAGAGGTTCCAGTTTTGATGGTGAATATGTATTGATCGTAACACGTCATGCAACATTATCACATTTATTGAAAGTCAGCGACTTGAAAAACAATGTAATCACACCCATTGCTTTGAATCTTACTGGAGTTGCAGGCGGTACTTTTCCTGTAAATGTTGGAGCTAAAGTAAAAAATCATACTTATATAGCCAACCTCTCAGGAACCACCGGTATGAAGATTTATCACTGGACTGACCCAAGCATAGCACCTGAAGTAATACTTAATGTAGATCCTGCATCAATTCCCGGTGCCGGAAAACGTCATGGAGATAATCTATCGTATCACCTTGATGCTAATGGTAATGGATACTTCTTCTTTGGTGATAATGCTGTTACTGAAGTCCTTAGAATAAAAATAGAAAACTTTACTAATGTAACGGAAATAAAAGTGTTGCCAACACAAACAAGAGCTTCATTTAATATGAGCATGAATAGAGTTGAGCAAACAGATGATTATATCTTTTCTGGTTATGAAACTGGTAATGTTGTTCCATTAAGAGTTGTAAACAGCGATGGAGCTTTACTGTACGCAATGACTAATGTTAGTTCAGTTCCGTCTCAAAGTGCCGATGCAAGAGTCTTCCATTTCAATGGAGAAAGATATCTAATGATGGCAACTGCTCCTCGTTATTCGGGTAACGCCGTTCTTTATCTTTATGATATTACGAAAGGCGCAACAACTATTGATGCACTTAAGGAATTTGAGTTGGGAGATAAAATCCCCTTGCTCCAATATTCCATTGGTGGAGGTGTTAATACTTCACCGGCAACTCAAACCGGATATCATATTGTGAAGGATAACGAAGGTAAAGATTCATCACTATTACTTTATGCTGCTTCAAATGATGCAGGTTTTGCAATCATTGAAGTTCCTAAAAAGGTGTTGGACGAATAATATAAATCAATACAAATCGGACAGATAATAAATTGGTTATCTGTCCGATTTTACAACTCTTAATAAATTATTAATTAATGAAAAAGCATTCATTGTTCTTTATTCTGCTAACGGTAGTATTTTTTGTGGCTTGTAACAAGGAGCCCATAGATGTTACTCCTCCTGATGACAATCCAAATCCTCCACCGACTACTCAAGTTCAATTTCCTAAAAAGGAAATGAGGGGTGTTTGGATGGCCACAGTCTGGGAGCTTGATTGGCCTATGGGAAAATATGGTGTACAGGCACAAAAGGATCACTACACTACCTATCTTGATTTGTTCAAAAATATGAACATTAATGCTGTCTTTGTTCAAATTAAGGGAATGGGTGATGCTTTCTATAATTCACCCTATGAGCCGTGGAGCAAATCCATTACAGGTGTCAGAGGACAAGACCCTGGCTATGATGTTCTTAAATTCATGATTGATGAAGCTCATGCCAGAGATATTGAATTTCATGCATGGATGAATCCTTACAGAATATCAACAGCTCAACCATATCCGGAACTTCATTCGTCAATTGATCCATCTTGGGTATCAAACTATCCAACCATCCAAATTTATAATCCGGCACTACCGGAAGTTCATAAGAGGCTGGCGGATATTGTAAAAGACGTCATTACTAAATACGATGTAGATGGAATTCATTTCGATGATTATTTTTATCCCGCTGACGTTACAATTTCAGACGATGCTGAATTTGCAAAGTATGGAAGTGGATATAATAATAAAGCAGATTTTCGCAGAGGCAATGTAGATAAAGCAATAAAAGGTGTTCACGATATAATTGCAGCGACAAAACCCGAAGTTGTATTTTCAGTATCTCCTGCTTCCGATCCTGATTATAACTTGAATAAACTATATGCAAATGTTCCATATTGGTGTGAACAAGGGTGGGTTGATGTTATAATTCCTCAGTTGTACCACGAAATTGGACATCCAACTGCAGATTTCCAGTCACGTCTAAATTGGTGGGCTCAATATAGCTACAAAGCCACTTTAATGGTTGGTCATGGTTTATACAGATTTGGAGATCCAAATGCAGGGGCAGCTTTTCAAACATCAGCAGAATTGCAACGTCAAATTGAAATGACGCGTAAGAATAAGAAATCATTTGGCAACATTATGTACAGTGCTAAATATATTCTGTTCAATAAAGTTGGTGTTACCGACAAGCTCAGGTCGCTGTATACCCATCCCGGAGTAATACCATTCTTGGGCAGAAGTGTTGCCGGAGATCCAGTCGAACCTTCAAACGTAAGACTCGAAGGAAATACTCTTAAATGGGATACATCAAATAATGTAAAGTCTGTGGTTTACTATTTCACCGATTTAGCAAAAGAAGGAATTGTGATAGCAGTAACGAAAGCCAAAACCCTTGATATTTCTCAAGCTGGTAATTATTGTGTTACAACTTTAAATGCAGACAATAAAGAGAGCAAACCTTCTAAATTTGTGGTAAAGAAGTAAAAACCAAATCAAACATCAATATTCTAATTTATATTCGAACATTATCATCAAATAGAAAATGAAAAAAACACTTAATGTTATAATGTTGTATATCCTCATAACCTTTGTCTCATACGGACAAGAGTTAAACAATGAAGATTATAAAGAAAAGATAAACACCTCTTTATCCAACATTTACCAAGAGACTTTATTACGTCCCGGCAAGGTAACAGTTGATTCTATTGCGATAATAAACCGAAAGAAAGTTATTGAATTACATACAAATCTGGCGTTATCCTATCTTCCAATGCGAGAACAGACATTGCAGCTAATTTATGATAGCGTCAGGTTTTATTTACCCACAAAATACAACAAACACGAGATTAAAGTATTCAGCGATAAACAAGATATCCGACAATTGGTTCCGAACATATATCGCGACAAAATAGAAAAAGATAAAGACCGTATATTTTCTAATAAAGTAAAAACGCCATTGGTAAAGAACATTTCAAGTCCTGTCCAATCATTTCCGGAAGGATTGACTAACAACCACATAGCCATGTGGCAAAGTCACGGTTGGTATTATGAACAAAAACTAGGCAGATGGGAATGGCAACGTGCAAGAATATTCCAAACTGTTGAAGATCTTTACACTCAAAGCTATGTACTTCCTTTTCTTGTCCCAATGTTAGAAAATGCAGGAGCAAATGTAATACTTCCACGAGAAAGAGATTATAATAAGATTGAAGTGATTGTCGATAATAATGGAAGTACCGGCAATTCTGAGTATAAAGAGCAGAGCGG
Organism: Bacteroidales bacterium UBA5287; assembly: GCA_002411345.1. GTDB lineage: Bacteria > Bacteroidota > Bacteroidia > Bacteroidales > Dysgonomonadaceae > UBA5287. Next base: position 44,316 of record DHSL01000041.1, read on the forward strand.
AAAAGAAAAATGGCAAGATACAAAAGCACCAGGATTTGCCAATCCAAAAGCATTTTATGTCGATAATGAAAATCCTTTTCATTTAGGTTCAGCAAGACAAACAAAAACCGTTACTAATGAAAAAGAAAGTATAGCAGAATGGATTATCGATATACCCAAAAGAGATACTTATACAGTTTATGTATCGTACCAAACAGTAAAAAACAGCACCGATGATGCACTTTATACTGTATTTCACGAAGGAGGCAAAACAGACTTTATTGTAAACCAACAAATGGGAGGAGGCACATGGATTTATCTTGGAAGCTTCTTATTTAATGAAGGAAATGACAATAAAATAGTAGTTACGAATAAGAGTAAAAAAGCGAATAAAATTATTAGTACAGATGCCGTTAAAATTGGAGGAGGAATGGGAAATATTGCACGTCTTCCCCACCCAGACGGATTTGAAAGCACCAACACAAAAAGTTCTGACAATGCAATAAATAAGAAGGACGATACTCGTTCAACGATATCATATAAACCAGAGACAAGCGGTTATCCACGATATACTGAAGGAGCCAGATATTGGATGCAATGGGCCGGTGTTCCCGATAGTATTTACAACTACTACGAAAGTAAGAACGACTATACAGACGATTATGCCAGTCGCGGAAGATGGGTAAATTACCTTGCGGGAGGCTCAACCGTAATGCCGAAAGACAAAGGGTTGAATATTCCAATAGACCTAACATTTGCATTTCACACAGATGCAGGTACATATTGGGGTGATTCAATAGTAGGAACGCTTGGCATATACATGACACATTTCAACAATGAGAAGTTCGTAAATGGCAAATCCCGATGGGCCTCTCGCGACCTTACCGAGTTGATTATGGAAGAAATCACCAACGATATCCGTCGTGAGTTTGAGCCAGAATGGACACGTCGTCATATGTGGAACAGATCATACGCGGAAGCTCGAACCCCCAATGTACCAACCATGTTACTGGAACTGCTTTCGCATCAGAACTTTGCCGATATGCGATATGGACTTGACCCCTCATTCCGATTCACTGTAAGTCGTGCAATTTACAAAGGGATGCTTAAATTTATATCATCACAATACAATCGTAATTATACTGTTCAGCCACTCCCTGTAAAAGATTTCAGTGTCACATTTTCCGGAGACACCGAAGTCACATTAAACTGGAAGCCAACCATAGATTTATCAGAATCGTCAGCGAATCCAACAAAATACATTGTCTACACCCGACTAAACGATGAAGGATTTGACAATGGAGTACTCGTAAACACGAACAGCTATAAAAAACAAATAAACAAAGACGAGATCTATAGTTTTAAGATAGAAGCAGTGAATGAAGGAGGCAGAAGTTTCCCTTCAGAAACCCTTTCGGCATGTCGTAAATCAGAAGAGAGAGGCATAGCTTTAATTGTAAATGGATTTACACGAGTATCCGCACCATTCAGTTTTACAGCAGGTGACAGTATCGCAGGGTTTGTCGGAAGAGAAGACAACGGCGTACCCTATATTTCAGACCATCAATTTATTGGGCAGATGCATGAATACCGGAGAGTTATTCCCTGGATGGATGATGACGCTTCCGGATTTGGTGACAGCGATGCGAATTATGAGACCACAGCAATTGCGGGGAACACATTCGATTATCCATACACACACGGTCAATCGTTTACCAATGCAGGATATTCATTTGTCTCCAGTTCAGGAAGTGCCATCGAAAACGCACAGTTAAACAGTTCAACCTACAAGATAGTCGATTGGATATTAGGAAAGCAGCGAGAATGGGTCGTAGCACACGGAGCGATGCCTTCGAAATACAAAACATTCAACAAAATACAACAAGAGAAAATAACAGAATATTGTAAATCAGGAGGGAATATTATTGTAAGCGGAGCCTTTGTCGGGACCGACTTATGGGATAATCCACGAGCAAAGAAAGTCGACCGTGATTGGGCACAAAACATATTAAAATACAAATGGCGCAATAATTATGGAGGCGTAACAGGTCAAGTTAAAACCGTAGCATCCCCATTCGAGTCGATAACCGGTAATTACACCTATTACAACGAGTTGAACAGTGAAAGTTACGTCGTTGAAAACCCCAACGCCATTGAGCCAGCAGATAAAAGCGCATATACCGTGTTTAGATATACAGAGAACAATTTGAGTGCAGGTACTTTTTACAAAGGCCAAACCTACAGCACTTGTGTTTTGGGTTTCCCAATCGAATCAATTAAAGGTCAACATAACAGGAATATGCTAGTTAAGGGAATTCTTGAAGCTATGAATTTATAAAGGAACCGGATTATTAAGGGAAGTTTGTGTTGCAAAACCATAGAGGATTGTTCCTTAGTTTATGAAGAAATCAGTTAGTTAATGTGAATTTTGAAGCAATGGATAAATAAAGAAACAGTATATTAGCAGGATTATTAAAACAATAGAATAATAAACAAATAACAACATACGATAATGAAAAATATTAATGCATTCATTTATTATGCACAGTCGGAGCAAGCAAGCAAAACAGTCGCCGATCTCAAGCAGTCACCTTTGATAAGCACAATATATTTAGTAACCACCAATAAAGAACTTCAACCATTGGCAGGTTGCGAAATCGTTTATGTAGATTCATTTCAGAGTACCCAAACGATAAAGAAAATCGCAGAGTATTCGACGACAGATTATTCACTTATCTATTTGAAGTCCACAGCATTAAAGTTAGGATATTTTGCTTTAGAGCGCATGATACGAATTGCAGAAGACAGTCAGGCCGGCATGGTTTATGCGGATTACTATGCACAAATCAACGACAACGTAAAGAACAGTCCCGTAATTGATTATCAAGAAGGCAGTCTGCGTGACGACTTCAATTTCGGCTCATTGATGATCTACAATTCCGGTGCATTAAAAGAAAGTGCAGAAAAGATGAATGCCAATCAATATCAATACGCCGGTATTTACGATTTGCGTTTGAAAGTATCACAGAATCATCCACTTGTTCATATCAATGAATATCTATATACCGAAGTAGAAGAAGACACACGTCAATCAGGCGAAAAGATATTCGACTATGTAGATCCTAAGAACCGAGCCGTTCAGATAGAGATGGAACAAGCATGCACCCAACACCTTAAAGACGTAGGTGCATATTTAGCACCCAAGTTTAAGACCATAGAATTCGACCAAGGCACATTTGAGTACGAAGCATCCGTCATTATACCCGTCCGCAATAGAATCAGGACCATATCCGATGCCATCCAATCCGTGTTAATACAAAAGACCAATTTCAAGTTCAACCTCATCATCATAGACAACCTATCCACCGACGGCACAACAGAAGCCATTGATTCCTTTAAAGATGAGCGACTTATCCATATCATCCCAAAACGTACCGATTTAGGTATTGGCGGATGTTGGAATTTAGGTATTCATCACGAAAAGTGCGGTAAGTTTGCCGTTCAGTTAGACAGTGACGATGTTTACAGCGGCGAAGACACCCTGCAAAAAATCGTAGACGCGTTCTACGAACAGAACTGCGCAATGGTAGTCGGCACCTATCAGATGACCAATTTCGAGATGCAGATGATCCCCCCCGGAATCATTGACCATAAAGAGTGGACCCCCGAAAACGGAAGGAACAACGCATTGAGAATCAACGGCCTTGGTGCCCCTCGCGCCTTCTACACCCCTGTCCTTCGAGAAATCAAGCTACCCAATACAAGTTACGGAGAAGATTATGCGTTAGGATTAAATATATCCCGCAACTATCAGATTGGTCGAATATACGATATTTTGTATCTTTGTCGCCGTTGGGACGATAATTCCGATGCATCACTTGACATCGTTAAGATGAACGGTCATAATACTTATAAAGACAGAATCCGTACTTGGGAATTACAAGCAAGAAAGAGAATATCAAAATAGAGAATCATACAATAAAAACATCAATCAAAGTGGAAGAACCCCTTATAAATGTTGGAATATTGTTAGAGCAACCGAAAATCACCTTTTCGTTGTTAGTCCCCTATCAATTCAATGGTACAGAAATCCCGGCCGGAGATTATTATGTTGAGTATTCAGAAGGAAGCATACTTTTTAATGGAAGCAAGCATAAAGAAATCATATTTAAGACCGACCATTTACATACCGATTCCTTTGAGATCAAGGACGTTATCATCGGATTGAATTTCCATTGGGAACGCAAAGAAGACCAGCGATTTTTAGGCGAGCTCAAGTTCATTGTTGAGAAAGAAGCCATTACCGCAATCAATATTGTCATGCTGGAAGATTATCTCACCAGCGTGATCTCTTCAGAGATGAGTGCTACCAGTTCCGTTCAGCTATTGAATACCCATGCCGTTATTTCGCGCAGCTGGATGGTATCCCAGTTAGAACAAAAGCGTAGAAAGCAATCAGAGCATGTTCACTATGAGATGATTGACACCCCCAACGAAATGTTTCGGTGGTACGATAGAGAAGACCACGCCCATTTTGATGTCTGCGCCGACGATCACTGTCAACGTTATCAAGGAATTACCCGTCAGTCGACACAACTAGTAAAACAAGCTGTCGAATCCACCCGAGGAGAGATGGTCAGTTACGAAGGCAATGTTTGCGATACCCGATTCTCTAAATGTTGCGGAGGAATTATGGAAACCTTTGAAAACGTGTGGGAACCCGTACTCCATCCCTATCTTCAAGGCAAGCCAGACTTATTAGAAGAGTTGAAAGGAAAAGGAGAAAATAATGCAAGTGCAGCGTCAAGTGGGAAAGACGGTTGTAAGGAAGGATTGAAGGGAAAAGAAGACGAAATTACAAGCGCAACATCAAGAGCAATGTCAATTGGTAATGACGTTTGTGCAGAAGGATTGACATCATTCCCAGACTTGACCGATGAAGAAGAAGTCGAAAAATGGATTCGCACAACCCCCCCAGCCTTTTGCAACACAAAAGATATCCACATACTCAAGCAAGTATTGAATGATTACGATCAAGAAACCACCGATTTCTACAGGTGGAAAGTAAGCTATACCCAAGAAGAATTATCCACATTGATCAAGCAACGTTCAGGTGTTGATTACGGAGAGATTCTCGATTTGGAGCCCCTTGAGCGCGGGACATCCGGTCGCATCATCAGGCTCAAGATAGTCGGTACCGAGCGCGTTAAGACTATCGGCAAAGAACTCGAGATCAGGAGAACCTTATCCCCCTCACACCTTTACAGTTCCGCGTTTATTATCGAAGCAGAAGACGAGAATGACGAAGGCATACCCCAGACATTCAATATCATAGGCGCCGGTTGGGGTCACGGAGTTGGTCTCTGTCAGATTGGAGCAGCAATGATGGCCGAAAAAGGTTATAGCTACAATCAAATATTAGAGCACTATTTTCCAAACGCACAAATAGAAAAGAAATACTGAAAGAACAATTTAACATGAAAGAAATTACACAAAAGAAACGCAATCCCTGGGCATGGGTACCCACGCTATATTTTGCAGAAGGAATCCCTTATGTCGTCGTAAATACCGTAGCAGTAATCCTTTACAAAAGGTTAGGCATATCCAACACCGATATTGCCCTCTTCACCGGTTTGCTATATCTTCCATGGGTTATAAAGCCATTCTGGAGTCCCTTTGTCGATTTGATTAAGACAAAACGCTGGTGGGTAGTTTTGATGCAGCTATTTATTGCGATAGGATTTTTGGCTGTAGCCTTTTTCATACCATTGTCCTTTTACTTTAAAGCAACACTTCTTGTATTTTGGCTAATTGCTTTCAGTTCAGCCACTCACGATATTGCCGCAGACGGTTTTTATATGCTCGCTTTAGATGACGGACAACAATCATTTTTTGTCGGCATCCGCAGCACCTTCTACCGATTTGCCTCCATAACAGGTCAAGGCTTATTGATTATCCTTGCCGGGTTTTTAGAAACCAGTACCGGTATGGAACCGATGCGATTCGAGATCCAGTCGACGAACAACATAGTCCAGACCACCGATTGGAAAAGCGCGTTAAGTGCGGTCCCCGGGTCTGGTTCAGAAGGAACATTCATTGCATTCTCAGGGGGAGAAGCTGCAGAAGCAGCAGTTGAGACTGTTGGTGAAAATGTTAGTTCAGCAGGTGAGGTTGCAGGACTGGCAAGTAATGCAGCAGGTAAAGCTGAAAGCACATTCACAGGATTCCCTACAGAAGATTCGGCAGATGTGAAGGATGTAAGTGTTAGTGAAGCAGGTGAAGTCGCAGGAGTTGCAGGTCAAGCAGGAGGTGATACTGTTAGTGAAGCTGTTGGTACAGCAGTGGAAGTGGCAAGTGCAGCAGGTGAATCTAACGGCACATTCATTGCATTTCCTTCCCAGTTACAATTAAATACAGGAAATATCAGTACCGATTCACTCAATCGTCTGAAACAATTTGTGATAAGCCACAATCAAGAAAACGGATTCATCCATGTCGATAATGTTGTCAGCGAGAATGGCACAGAAAGCTGGTGGCAAAAAACCGTAAGCAAGGCATGGAAAGTCAATATATCCAGACCGTTAGGCAATTGGATCAGAAACAGTTTCGGTGAAAAGCAAGAGATAGTATCATCGAATGTATTAACCGGTAATGCCGGCATTGTAGCCATCAAGCTAAACCAAAAACCGTTAGCAGGCGAAGAATTCGTATTAAATACCCGAATGAAGTCCGGCGACAAAAGCATATCACTCATCTCCGGAGAACGCCTGACCTTCAATGAAAGCAATTGGGACAAACCCGCTTATATGGTCGTACAGCTCGATAAAAAGTTAGACGACAAGACAATCACCACATTTGAAGCCACCTCCGGTAATCTTCAATTAGCCTGGAGTATCGTCTTTTATATACTAGCAGCCTTTTTCATTATCCTATGCATCTATCACAACTTCATATTACCCCGTCCCTCATCCGATGTCGCCAAAGACCATAGTCCCAAAGACATCATGAAAGAGTTCGGCAGAACCTTCTCCACATTCTTCAGGAAAAAGCAGATCATTGCAGCCCTGCTGTTCATGCTGTTATACCGATTAGGCGAAGCCATGCTAGTAAAGATGGCCTCCCCATTTCTGTTGGACGGTCGCGAGATTGGCGGATTAGGTCTCACCACCGGTCAAGTCGGACTAGTCTACGGAACCGTAGGCGTGCTATGTCTAACCATTGGCGGTATTATAGGCGGATTTGCCATCAACCGTAAAGGGTTAAAATACTGGTTATGGCCAATGGCATTATGTATCACCCTTCCTCACCTTGCCTACCTGTTCCTGTCCTGGTATCAGCCCCAGAGCATGCTCGCGATAAATCTGGCCGTAGCCATTGAACAATTCGGTTATGGATTTGGGTACACCGCCTATATGATGTATCTGATCTTCTTCTCCCAAGGCGAGTATAAGACCGCCCATTACGCCATCTGTACCGGTTTCATGGCATTAGGAATGATGTTACCCGGCATGTTCGCAGGATGGTTACAAGAGCTGATTGGATATCATAACTTCTTTATCTTTGTAATGATCTGTGCGATCCCCACATTATCCATAATCCCATTCCTGAAGGTCGATTCAGACTTCGGCAAAGTAAAAAAGATAAAAGAGCCACAGACGGAACAAGTCGAAGCAAAGTAATAAAGACAAAAGAGTCGAAAACGGAACAAGTCTAAAATAAGTAAAAAGATAGACAAAGTATAAACAGAGCAAATTGAAAAAAATAAATAAAGAATACACCTATGAGATTATTTATATCAATCATGGTCGTTTGCGGGATCCTGTTTCAGTCGCCCCTCGCAGCCCAGAACATAAAGATCAAGACCGGCATTGAAATATTGAAAGAACAGAACTTCAAGATCTTAGAAGGCAAGAGAGTTGGGTTAATCACCAATCCGACCGGCGTCGACAACAATTTGAAGTCCACCATCGATATTTTGAACGAAGCCCCCAATGTCAATCTGGTAGCCCTTTACGGACCAGAGCACGGCGTGAGAGGAGACGTCCATGCAGGCGATAAAGTCGACACCTCATCCGATCCCCGGACCGGCATTCCCGAGTACTCATTATACGGAGCAACCCGTAAGCCCACCCCCGAGATGTTGAAAGACATCGATGTATTAGTATACGACATACAAGACATCGGTTGCCGTTCCTACACCTATATCTCCACCATGTATTTAGCCATGCAAGCCGCCGCCGAAAACAATATCGAGTTTATAGTCCTAGACCGTCCCAACCCATTAGGCGGATTAAAAGTAGAAGGCAATTTAGTAGAAGAAGGCTTCTTCTCCTTTGTCAGTCAGCTTAAGATCCCATACATCTACGGCCTCACCTGCGGCGAGTTAGCCCAGATGATTATTGGCGAGAAGATGATTGAGAAACCCTGTAAACTCCAAGTCGTCAAGATGAAGAAGTGGCGCAGAAAAATGAATTTCGGTGATACCGGTCTCCCCTGGGTACCCGCCTCCCCCCATATCCCCTTTGCCCATTCCGCCTATTTCTATCCCGTCTCAGGAATATTAGGCGAGTTAGGCTACATGTCCATTGGTGTAGGCTATACCCTACCCTTCGAGATGTTTGCCGCCGAATGGATCAATGCCGAAGATTTAGCAAAAGCATTAAATGCCAAGCGATTACCCGGCGTCACGTTCCGTCCCATCCATTTGAAGCCCTTTTACAGCGCAGGCCAAGGCAAGAATCTTCAAGGCGTTCAAGTCTATCTGACCCAGTTCGACAAAGTCCGTCTCTCCGACATACAGTTTCATGTAATGGAAGTCGCCGCACAACTATACCCAGACCATAAAGTCTTTGACCATGCCGATGAAAAACGATTCAACATGTTCGACAAAGTCAGCGGCAGCGATTTCATCCGGACAGAATTCAGTAAGAACCATCGTTTTAATGATATCCAAAGCTATTGGACCAAAGACGAAACAACCTTTAAACAACAATCTAAAAAATATCACATATACAAATGAATCAAATAGCCATTAACAAACAATCAGGGCGACTATTATCCCTTGATATTCTGCGAGGAATCACTATTGCCGGAATGATTATGGTAAACAATCCCGGAACCTGGCAATACATCTACAAACCATTAGGTCACGCCAGTTGGCACGGATTAACCCCCACCGATCTGGTGTTCCCCTTCTTCATGTTCATTATGGGCGTTTCGATGTACATGTCCTTTCGCAAGTTCGAGTTCAAAGCCACCAAAGCCAGCATCTATAAAATTGTGAAGCGCACCGTATTGCTTTTTCTTGTCGGCATGGCCTTAAACTGGTTCGGCCGGTTATGCGGCGGATTGTCGCGAGGTGAGAACCTTATTGAAGCCGCCACCCATTTTGACACCCTCCGTATTTTGGGCGTGTTGCAGCGACTCGCGTTAGCATATGGATTTGCCGCTTTGATAGCCGTTTATGTCAAGCCCAAGCACATTATCTGGTCGATAGTCATACTCTTAACCGGCTATTTCCTATTACTGTTATTTGGCAACGGCTTTGATAAAAGTGAGAACAACATCATCTCCATTATCGACAGAGCCATATTAGGCACCGCCCATATGTATCGAGATACAGATGCAGCCGGTACCTCCATCGCCCTTGATCCCGAAGGCCTATTAAGCACCCTACCCTCAATAGCCCATGTCCTTATCGGCTATCTCTTTGGCAAGATCATTATCGACAACAAAGACAACCACGTGAAAGTCGAGAAAATCATGATTTGGGGCACCCTTTTAGCATTCGGAGGACTATTGCTACAATACGGCTGTCCCATCAACAAAAAGATCTGGAGTCCCACGTTCGTACTCACCACCACCGGTTTTGCCGCCCAGTTGTTAGCGTTACTCATTTGGATTATCGACATAAAGAAAAAAGACCGATGGACCCCATTTTTCCACTCCTTTGGAGTTAATCCATTGATTATATATGTCTTTGCCGGCGTCTTTTCCAATATCCTTTCCAATGTAAAGTTCATGTTCCGCGAAGAAACCATCTCCCTTAAAGGATTCATTTACAGCGTTATGATTCAGCCCTGGGCAGGTAATTATTTCGGATCATTGATATACGCATTATTTTTAGTCACCATTTGCTGGCTATTCGGATTATTCCTCTATAAGAAAAATATATACATCAAGCTATAATGAAATTCAATCTGCTCGCCGACAGCGGCGCCACCAAGACCAGCTGGAGTCTTATTTACGACGGTCAAGTTATCCATCAATTTGACAGTAAAGGCATCAGTCCCATCTATCAATCAGAGCAAGAGATAGAAGAATACATCCATCAAACAGTCTTTCCAGCGTATAGAGACAAGACCATTGACGCCATATATTTTTACGGCAGCGGCTGTATTCCCGAAAAAGTACCCATCGTTAAGAACGCCATATACAAGTCCTTTCCCTTGGAAACCATTCAAGTTTACAGCGATCTGATTGCCGCCGTTCATGCCCTATGCGGTTATAAGAAGGGGATTGCCTGTATTTTAGGTACCGGCAGTAATTCCTGTGAGTGGGACGGCGAGAAGATAGTCAAGCAAATCTCCCCCCTTGGCTTCATCCTTGGCGACGAAGGCAGCGGTGCCGATTTAGGCAAAAGGCTGGTGAATAACGCATTGAAAGAACAGTTACCTGCAGGAATGAAAGAAACCTTTTTAGAAACCTATCAGCTAACCCCCAGCATCATTATCGACAAAGTCTATCGTCAACCCTTTCCCAGTCGTTTTTTAGCCAGTCTCTCCCCCTTCCTCTTAAAGAATATTGAAGAACCCGTTGTCCGTAAAATCGTCCTGACCAGCTTCTCCGATTTCTTTGAAAAGAACGTGATGCATTACAATTATAAAAACAATAAAGTTAACTTTGTAGGTTCAATAGCCTATTACTACAGCGACATTTTGCGTGAAGCAGCATTAGATAAAGGCATTGAGACAGGTATTATTTACAAATCCCCCATGCAAGGATTAGTTGAATTTTATAAAGATAAATAATATGGCATTCATTAAGATAACAGAGCAATCCTCGCTATACAATAATCTTGAGAACAAATCAGTAGGAGAAATCCTTAGTGAGATCAATCAAGAAGATCAGAAAGTAGCGTTAGCAGTAGAGAAAACCCTTCCCGAGATAGAGAAACTCGTTACCGGGATAGTAGAAAGGATGAAACGCGGCGGTCGTCTCTTTTATATCGGAGCCGGCACCAGCGGCAGGTTAGGAGTTTTAGACGCCTCCGAGATCCCCCCAACCTACGGAATGCCAAACACCTACGTTATCGGTCTCATTGCCGGCGGTGAAAAAGCCTTGCGCAATCCCGTAGAAGCCGCCGAAGACGATCCCGCGAAAGCCTGGCAAGAACTACAAGAGTATAATATCAACACCAACGACGTGCTAGTCGGCATTGCCGCATCCGGTACAACCCCATATGTATCCGGCGCCTTACGTACCGCGAGAGAGAATGGCATTTTGACCGGCGCCATTTGCTGCAACCCCGGTTCGCCCGTAGCCGCCGAAGCAGAGATCAAGATAGAACCCATTGTCGGTCCCGAGTACGTCACCGGTAGTACCCGTATGAAATCCGGAACCGCCCAAAAAATGGTCCTTAACATGATCACCACCAGCACGATGATCAAGTTAGGCAGAGTAAAAGGTAACCGTATGGTAAACATGCAGTTATCAAATCAGAAACTAATTGACCGAGGTACCCGCATGATTATTGACGAGCTTCATTTACCTTATGAGCAAGCAAAGAACCTGTTATTGCTCCATGGATCCGTAAAAAAAGCAGTCGACCAATACAAATCACAAAACAAGTAATACCCAAACAATTAGCATATTCATTTACACCAATGGCCATAATTATTAAAACCTCGAACCCCCATAAACTACTAGAGAAAATATACAAAGCAGTCGACGATAAAAACGCCGACAAGTGGACCTGCGACAAGTCCGGCAGGTTCACCTACACCACTTTCCAATGGCGTTCCGAAGCCTGGTTGAAACCCGAGATATGGATTGACGAAAGCGAGCTTCGGTTGGGTATTCGTAAGCGGAAAGGCAGAAAATACTTAACCTCCAAGCTCTATAATTTTTACCACAGCAAGTTCGTCGAGACCATGCTCACCCATTTTGTGCAAGATTTCAGTTCGATAACCGTAACCGCGCAAAAAACAGCCCCCGACGAGTTTGAGAATCCGAAGATGAATACGGTGACTCTGATTGATTAACTGTCGTGATGGTTAATTATTGTTAACTTTTTCCCTGATTTTTGCTGATGGTTGTATCGGACCATCATCGGAGTTGCACCGGAGCTGCACCGGAGCTGGGTGGGAGGTGCAAGGTGTTAAGGGAGGTTAAAATATCTTTTATTATGTTTCGAATATAGATGAATCAAAGATGCAGGGTGAATGCATTTTTGGTTCATTTGATAATTTGATGCTGATAAATGTCAACTTCGGAACCTGACGGAGATTAAAAATGAAAAACAGCAAAACAAATAAACAGAAATTGAGAATAAAAACATCTTTAAAAAAGTGTTTTTTTACAAATAAATTAACTAAACTTGCAGTAGTAAACTTTAGATTGAAGACATACATGATAAAGCTACTTTTGATATTAAGTAATTAAAAAAAATAATTATTATGAAATTTATTATATGTAGTATCGCATTGATTTTTAATTTTGTTGTTACTTTAAATTTGCAAGCCCAAAATACAGACCCATATAACCTAAGTTTCGATGGCAATGAATCTAATATGATTGGGTTCAATGATAATTGGCAGTTTCTTAAGTCGATATATTTTAGAATCAATAGCGATACTATATGTAAGATTAACGGAAAAAGTAGTTTAAGTTTATCTCTTGATGAAAGAACTGATTTTAATAATGGTTATGGCTTTTTCTATCAAAAATTACCAATTCCTTCTTATACAAAAAAACTAGAACTGAGCTGTTGGTCCCGAGGAGTTCAACTTAACAATACTTATCTCTATTGCCATATTACAAATTCGGATAATCAGATAATTGGTGTTGACTCTGTCAAATTACCAAATTCCATAAATTGGAAAAAATCAAAATTAAAACTACAATTACCTTCATTAAAAAATAAAAGAATATTATACATATCCTTTAATTCCTATAATCATAGCGTAGGTTGGGTAGATAATTTAGAAATTCGTTTAGATGGCATTCCTTATTATCAAAAAATGAATTCTCAAGAATTTTCACAACCCAATTCTATGTCGTTTATTGAAAATGCAGATAGTTTATCAGATCAAAACATGGACTTGAAATATTTGCATACACCTTCTGTCATTGGTATTGGGGAATCCTCACATGGAAGTCATGAACAATTAATATTACGGAACAAACTAATAAAACATCTGGTTGAAAATGAGAATGCGAAATTGATTATTTTTGAGTTTGACGAATCTTTTGCTGCTACCATGAATAAATATATAAACAATGAAGTAATAGATACCAACTTTAACTTAGAAGATTATTTTAAAGACCTACCAAATAGAAATCATATTTATCAAAATCAAGAAACAATTGATTTAATAAAATTTCTTCGTCAATATAATGATAAACATAATGATAAAGTAAATTTTACAGGAATGGACTATTCTTTTGGAGGTGACGAGTGGATTTCTTTCCAAATGTCTTATGATGGTGATAAAGGTCGTGATAAATATATGGCAACACAAGCTTTAAAACATATTGAAAATTTTTGTAAAGAAGGTAGAAAAACTATTATATGGGGACATTTAGGACATATTATGCATGAGAGTGGGGATATTACCTATTTCAAGACGAACAATACAGGTAAATGGTTAAGTGACAAATTAGGGAAAAATTATTATGTTATTGGTTTATTTACAGGTAAAGGATCGGTTTTGGTTAATCCAATTTTTGAGCCTACAGTACTCAATCTTGTAACTCCTATACCATATAGTTTAGAGGAATCTTGTATGCTAACAAATCAAAATACATTATACTTTAATACTTCTACGCAATCAAAATTAGATAGTATCACTTCGTTTAGGTTTACAGGAACAGGTATTGAAAGAAGACAATTCCATTCTTTTATTAAAGTCAAGAAATTATTCGATGCTGTAGCGTACATAAAAGAAAGCAAAATAACTGATTTTATTTTATTGACTAAAAAGCCGATACCAGCAGATACGTTAATTTACAATAAAGTACATTATAAAAGAGCTACCCAAAAATCAACAAATATAAAAATATCATACTCTCCTTTATCTGTAAATAAAATAAAAGATGGTATTTATCTGAATGATAATGATAAAAATGGAATAGCGTGGAAGTCTACTGCCAATGACACGATTTATCTTAAAAACCAACCATACATAGACATTGACAATCTTCTTCTTTTTGATTTTTTCGTTTCTGAAGGAAAATACAATATGTATATTTACTTTAACCAAACTGCTAAGGAACTATATAATGACATTGAGTTTTCTAGCATGATAGGTCTTGTTATTGGAGGAAAACTAATATTCAATAACAGAAAATTTACTGTCAAAAGCAATTTACTACCATCTTCTATTATTTTAAGCAATTTGTCTATTAGTGATATCCAATTAATTGAAAAGAAATATCCTAAGAAAACTTATTGGAGCAATAAACCAAAATAAATATGAGGTTCTGGTGTTGTTGTACCTTTACTAACAATTATTAAGTGTGGTGGGGTGGTTTTATACCGTTTATTAAATCTTTAGTTTTCAAAAATATACTAGTTTACGAATCTTAAGATATTAATAATTATTGATAGCATTTTGTCAGTTATAACGTATGCATTCGGTAAAGTACGTGTTTAATTTCAAGTTTTCTTAGTTTTCAAAAAGTAAACTTTCAAAAACTTGTAAAACATTCGGAGACGAATTGGAGTTTTTAGGAGTTTCTCTGAATCCAGTTTGAAGGAAGCAGTTCAGCCAAGTCCAATGTATAATCCTGGTCGTAATCGTGGATATGACTTAAAACATATACCTATAGTACTCCCCATTAACTGGAGAAATTTATTAGCAAGTTAAGATTTTTTTTCTTTTTTAAATATGTTCTATGCCTGATTTGCGTAACACAAAGCTGACGTTTTGTAAGACAAAGACTGGCGCGGTCGTTCATTGTTGTAAAACTGAAAGTATCCTTCCAAACCTTTCCACAAAGATAAACCGTGTTCATAAACATTTAAATAAATGTGTTCATATTGTACTATGCACCATAATCGTTCGATAAAAATATTTTCCAAGGCACGGCCTCAGTCATCCATCAATATTGTTACCTCATTTTCGAGTAATACCTTAATGAAAATATCGCTTGTAAATTGACTCACCTAATCTGTATTAAATATTTCGAGTTTGTCATGTTTTTGAATGGTTTGCGCCAACACATCAGAACACCATTATGCGGACATCGTATTAGATTGCGACCAGTGAAGCATATAGCGATTGCGCAGATCAATTAACGAAATCAGGCACATAAATCCTGTTTTATAGGAATATACGTGATGTCGGCTGCCCAAAACTATTTAGACCTTTCGATCTTTATGTTCTGCAGAAGTTAGGATTTTTTTTATGTTCTGGAGCCGTCAGTCGCAGAATACCGTAAAAGGTGTCTTTAAATATTTCTCATCAAGCAAAAAGAATATTTGTAGATTTTCTTCGCTCTCTCCTTTGAGAATGTAATAAAAACTACTACTGGAGATGGAGAGCAAATTAAGCGGGTACTGATAAGCTGAGTTGTACTTTCAAAATCAACCATCTTTTTTTTCTTCTGTGTTTCTCATAACAACATTTTTAGAAAAAATCGTTTTTAACTTTCAACTGACCGATCTGTTAATATAATTTGTCTATATCAACCGCATATTCTTTCTTCTCTGATTTGATTTATCTAAGGTAAATATCTGACCTAAATTTTGTAACTCTTTCGTTTTCCATGCTGAAATTTGAGTGGACAAAAGTTCGTACTTTTTCTCTAATTAATCAGACGTTTAGCGTTCATCTAACGACTAAAACGACTTTCGTTTAAAATTCTTTGCTAAATTTTCTTCTTGTTGTGGACATATATTATTTTGTTAAAGATAATGTTTTTATTTCATCGCTTTAACTTAATTCATTGTCCAATTTTTTTGGAGATTATCATAGTATTTATTTATTTTTTTAAGGTACCTTTTGGCAAAAATATAATAACACGTTAACTATTTTAAAGAATATATCAAAATATTTTGCTAATTACGATTTAATTCGTAATTTGCGAAAGATTTAGAGTGGAATTTAATATTAATATATAATACAGTTAAACATGAATACAATAAAATTTCCAATCAACAATCTAACTGACGAGCAAGTACTTAAAGAGTTCATCAAACGATTTGAATGTGATGCCGTAATATTGATATACATGGAATCTAACAGTGAATACGGATTTGGAAGATGGAAAAATATTGAAGGCAAAAATTGGGTAAAAAAAATAATAAAAAATATAAAGACAATTTAATTAAATTATAACACTATTATTGGAGGAGGAGGAGGGTATACCACAAATTATACTAGAGATTTACCATCTAAAGAGGATGATTGTGATAGCTTAATGCTAAATGTTGACTTACAAAAGCTACAACCAAGTTTAAAAAACTATAAGATAAATGATATTTTAGATGTCAAATTTAATGAAGATTTAATATATGTTACTGGTGAATATGGACTATGTGGATATATACCAGCAGCTCAAGAGGCAAAAATATTTAAATGTCTTGAAAAAGGAAAATTATTTATTGCTAAAATTATATCAATTACTGATATTAGTTGTAGAGTAAGAATTACTCCTCTAATTCATTAAAAAAATGTTTAATATTATTGGAGGAAGCTATTTTGAAAACTGCAAAGAACCAAATAGAAGAGATTTCTTTGGTTCAGGTATAAGGGGTGCCGCAGTCCTTTCAAATAAGGGAATTGATATATTATTTTATAGTTGCGTTTCAGAAAAACACATTTCCACTGCAAAATATTCAAGTAAATTGTTTGGATACAATTATAAATACTTATTAGTACCTGAAACAATCGAATTTGATTATTATCACCCTCTATCAAAGCCATTTATTATCAATTACGACAAAAATAAACCAATTAATGAGATTATTATAGATAATGAAAGTGATTTCTTGTATTATGGAATGTTAGAAGCTAATGCAAAAATTAATGGCAACTATGTTGTATATGATCCTCAGAACCATAGGAGTTTTAAAGATACAGGATCTACAGCAAAACATCTGGCAATAATTTTAAATAAAAAGGAAGCTCATCTTTTAGCTAAAACCAATAGTAAAGATTTAAGAAGAGTTGGTAATAAATTACTTGAATCTGAAAATGCAGAGGTTGTTGTTATAAAAAATGGATCAAGTGGAGCTTTAGTTTTCCATGGAGATAATATTCAAGAAATTCCTGTTTTTAGAACTGATAGAGTTTGGCCTATTGGATCGGGTGATGTATTTACCGCAATTTTTTCTTGGCAATGGATTATTGAAAAGAAAAATCCATTTGAATCAGCGTTATATTCATCAATGCAAACTGCTTGTTTTTGTCAATCAAACATTTTACCAATTGTTGAACCATTGGTGTCTTTAAAACCAATAGAGATAAAGAAGTCTGTAAAACGTGTTTATTTAGCTGGACCTTTTTATACTTTATCTGAGCGATGGCTAATTAATCAATTAAGAAATTCGTTAATTGATTTTGGGAACAAGGTGTTTTCACCTTTGCATGATGTGGGAATCATTGATCCCAGTGATATTTATACAGAATCTAAAGATATTTCAGAAAAAGATTTGGCAGGACTTGATAAATGTGATGTAGTTTTAGCTGTATTTTCAGGTATGGATGCGGGGACACTTTTTGAGATTGGATATGCAATTTCTAAAAACAAAAAAGTGGTAATTCTATCAGAAAATGTGAATAATAATGATTTAACTATGTTTATTGGTACAGGATGTGAAATAACAGATGATTTTACTACTGCTATTTATAAAACATCATGGTAGAGAAAAAAGCATTAATAATTGTAGGCCTAGGTTTTGGAGATGAAGGCAAGGGTTTAGCAACAGATTATTTATGCTTACATAATCCAGATTCTATTGTTGTAAAATATAACGGAGGGCATCAATCTGCACATCATGTAATTACGAAAGAAGGTAAAAATCATATATTTTCTCAATTTGGTGCAGGTTCTTTTAGAAATATTCCTACTTATCGATCAAAGTACTGTACATTCGAACCTATGTCGTTTATTAACGAACTAAAAACTTTAGGTTCTAGCCCAACATTATATATTGATGAGGAATGTCCTGTCACAACCTATTTTGATATTCTATTTAATCAATTAAAAGACATATCTAATACTGAAGTAAGGATAGGAAGTACTGGTACTGGATATAGGACAACTATTGAACGACAAAAACATTTGGCAGAAAAATTAACATTCAAAAATCTTTTTATATATAGTGATTTTGAAAATAAACTTGAAAGGATTCAAGAATATTACAGAACAAGAACAAATTTAGAGACTTGTTTTATTTTTGACTCTTTTAATCATGAGGCAGAATTGGAAAAATACTACATTGCAGTCGAAGAAATCAAAAAGCTAATTTTAAACAATAATATAGTTATGGTTAAGGAGGAAGATATCTTTCTTTCAGACGTATGGAAAACTTATATATTTGAAGGTTCTCAAGGTATTCTGTTGGACCAGAATTATGGAACTAAACCACATATAACCCTTAGTAATACTACATCTCAGAATGCTCAGGATATGATTAAAAGATATAATGAAGTGGATTTTTCTAAAACAATTTATTATGTTACTCGTGCTTATCAAACCCGACATGGACATGGACCATTCAGAGAAAAAAGTCATAATTTTATTTTAATTAACAATTGCAACGAAAGTAACCAAATCAACGAATTTCAAGGTGTTTTCAAAACCAATTTTTTAGATATTGATCAATTGAACTATGCTCTTGAGTGTGATAATATATACTCAAATGGCGTTGATAAAAATTTACTTATTACATGTTTAGATCATTTTACTTCTGAAATAATAAAAGTTTTTGAACATAATAATGAAGTAGATATGCATTATACAAAAATTCCAACTAGACTAAATTGCAAATTTAAAAATGTCATTTATAGCTTTAACGGATGTGCAGAATTTTTGTGAATTAATATTGAAAACATGGAATTTAACAGAGAGTGAATTGCAGGAAAACATTGTGTATATATTTAATGTACAGCCATATATAAGCAAAGATCTCTTTAATGGAGATGCGTTGAGGAAAAAAATATTTGCAGACAGGAAAAATAACGACACTCACTATTTAGCCTATAATTTTAAAGTTGATCCACTCTTTGCAAAATATTAACAAGGGAAAGCAGGAGTTTTAGAAACCAGTGAGAAAGTGCATATAGATTTTGACTCATTATAATTTGTTAATCAATAAACTACGCTGTTCTGTAAGTTGTCTCAATGCTCATATTAAAAGGATGAAGGAGAAATCGGACTACTGATTATCCTCCAGATTTATATCATCATTACTTCCCATAATTATTTGCTTCACCTGTTCAAGTAATTTTGATGGACTAAACTTCACATACTTCGAGTTTATCTTTATATTGTCGAAAGCCAAAAAGACTAGGAACGCTTGCAATATAACGAAGTCAGTTAATTCTTCTTGGAGGGCCGAGTTTATCGACTTAATCGAGAAAACAAGCAAAAATATGAAGTACGATAGGTATATGAGGAATCGAATGTTATCAACGTTCAGCAGGTATTGTATTATTTCAACACTCACTTTTTTATTTTTCTCCCCGAAACCCTTCAATATGGTTTGAAGATTATTGATCAAGCTGCGCGAGATAAATCCGTGAAATGCGACGGCGATTATCGGGGCAGCGAAGTAACACATGAATCGAGTCACTTCTTCTTTTACCCCATATGCTTCAAGAACAAAGGCAAATAGTAACGGAATGGCAAAAGAATAACCGAAGTAAGCGATTATCGCAATCATGATAGGGGAAGTTGTTATCAGCAGCCTGAAAGGAACTAGAACAATCAGCATTGGTGCCGCTAATATTTTTATTCCTATTCTCTTATACTTGTTGTCGTCGTCTTTAGTTTTTTCCATCACATACGAGATCGTAGACGAGTATATGATAAATCCAATTATAGTTAGAATAGTGTACAAATTGAATTTCACTATATTAACTATAAGGTATACTAAAAATACGTAAAAAATTGCGATAACTAGCAGTATTGTGGTAGAGATAACATCTTTCTTCATTGTATTTGGATTAAAAAATTTTCTTGCAGTTATAAAGATAATAAATTATACCTATACGGTAAACTGCATTCCATAGAGATTTTTAAGTTTCTGTATCTTTATTTCAAAAAAGAGAACAGTGGAACATAAAAGATTTTGAAAGTATGTATGAACACTATAAATCCAGTGGATTATGTATAAAGTACTTTTGCAGGAATGAAGGTATAATTGAGAACAAGTTTTATTACTGGCGAAAGTTATGTTTAACTTGAACGTTATGATGTGCTATTACTTCTACCCTTTTCATGCTGATTTGCGAAAAGGTTTTTACACGTTTAGCGGTTTGGTAAATGATCACATGAGACAGAGTGGCTGAACTTATTCCTTTCAGATTAGAATCAAACTAACCACTAAAAACTTCATATTGTAAGAAAGGTGTTACCGAATAGTAACGAAAAAAATAATAGTTTTCGTTAAAATTATTTTTTATATTTGTCATAGCTTAAAAAATATAATATGGAAACTCAATTTCAATACTTAATTTCGCTTTCGAAACAATATCATGAATATGCAGAAGATAATGGATTATTATTTTCAGAGATTAACGCATTACCCGAAAATGTAGTAAATGAAATACATGCCGAATATGACGATCCTGAAAATGATTTTAAACCCGTCAATTTACTTCGAGCTGAAATAGCAAGAAGACTTTTACAAGGAGAAATAGTCACAGAAAATCTTGTGAATGAGATAAAAGATAAAATAAGATCAAAGGATATTGATTTTTTCAATCATTACAATGAAAGTTTTCTTCATCAACTCCGTGAATATCCACTCTCAAAAAGAGATTTATTTGCTAGCTGGCAAAAACTTTGGAGTATTTTTCATACGTTTATTTATCGTGGGGAAATAAAGGAAACTGTTCAAACATATTTGGAACAAATTGCTAAAGACTTACTTCAAAAATTAGATTTGAGTGATTACACTTACCATAAAGTAGATTATCAGGGTCCTTCAAATTTTGGTAGTGATTTTTGTTGGATTGCTTTATTTCCAATTTCCAAAGTGACGCATAAAGATTGTTATCAATTTTTTGTGCGATTAGGACATGAAGGAAATTTCCATTCTGAAGCTGGACAAGTTGCTGGTTGGTCAATTAAAAATCCAGAACCAAACAATTTAAAAAAAACAGAGAGCTATAATGAAGTAATAACAATATTACAGGATTTAAAGCCGAAAATCATTCAACTTAATCAAGAAATCAGAAACTATTTTAAATTCGCTCCTGGCAATCAGGCTTCTGAATGGCAACGTTTTTTTACAGAAAAGATTATTGCTATTGATTTTGACTTTAACGACCTGGCGACATATAGTTCTAGAGAAGAAATGAATAATTTTTTAGGACTACCAGAAGATAATAGTTCAAATACAACATGGAACGTATGGCTATTCAAGACAGCGAACATTAATGATGTTGTATTTGCAACAAAAGGAGTAAATATTTGCTTAGGAATAGGAATTATTCGAGGAAATTATAGCTACGACAGAAATTCTGAAAATTATAAACACCAAAGAACAGTAAAATGGATTACCGATAAAATTTATCAGTACAAAGGAACATTAAAAGGTTATAAAACACTATTTAGACCCGATACTTTCAGTCCAACAAAAGTACATGAATTCATTTTAAATGAATATATCAGATTATATCCTGAATTAACTACAATATTTGATGAAAACAATTTAAAATATTCAGTTGAAAAAAATCCTGTAGGAACAGTCGATGAACAAATTGACATAAGTGAACTTGAACAAGAAGAAAACGAACCCTTAAATTTTTGGTGGCTTAATGCAAATCCAAAAATTTGGAGTATTAGCAATCATGTTGAAGGACAACGACAAACCTACACAACTCATAATGAAAAAGGCAATAAACGTAGAGTCTATAAATATTTTGAAGCAGTTAAACCAGGAGATTTAATAATTGGTTACGAAAGTACTCCAACAAAGCAAATCAAAGCTATTTATGAAATAACAAAAGGCATTCATAACACATCTCAAGGAGAAGAGATTGAGTTTGAATTAGTTGAAAAATTAGAAATTCCTGTTCATTGGAATGAATTAAAGAACAATCCTTCTTTACAGAAGTGTGAAGTATTTATTAATAATCAAGGAAGTCTTTTTAAACTCACTGAAGAAGAATATGATATTATTCGGGAAACAATTGACAATAAGAATATTATTACCGAAAAGCTGCTTAATCCAACTAACATTAAAAGATACAACTTCAAAGAAGATTCAGATAAACCTTTTATTAGTGAAGCAGACTTTCAGCAAACAGTAGCTTTACTCAAAAGAAAAAAGAATATTATTCTACAAGGTCCTCCGGGTGTTGGTAAGACTTTTATTGCTCGTAAGTTGGCATACGAAATAATGGAAGAAGTGAAAGATGCCAACATCGAAATGGTTCAATTTCATCAGTCATTCAGTTATGAGGATTTTATTCAGGGATTACGACCAACCCAAAATGGTAACTTTGATTTGAAAGATGGCATTTTCTATACTTTTTGTCAAAGAGCATTAGCTCACCCTGACAGACCCTTTTTCTTTATTATTGATGAAATTAACAGAGGAAATCTGAGTAAAATATTCGGTGAACTTATGATGTTAATTGAAGCAGATAAACGTAATGAGAAGTTTGCCTTGAAATTAACCTATGCTGAAGACGAGGAAGATCGTTTTTATGTACCTCAAAATCTTTATATCATTGGAACAATGAACACAGCTGACCGATCGTTAGCAATAGTTGATTATGCTTTAAGAAGACGTTTTGCATTTGTGACTTTACAGCCTGAATATGGTGATAATTTCTGTGCATTTCTTTCAGACAAAGGATTATCCGATAGTTTAGTTGAACATATTTGTACTTCTGTTACAAAAGTAAACGACAAAATTAAAGAAGACGTAAATCTTGGAGATGGGTTTCAAATTGGACACAGTTATTTTTGTACTTTCAAGGCTAATGAAGATGAAGACAAGTGGTGGAACGAGGTATTAAGTTTTGAAATAAAACCACTATTGGAAGAAATATGGTTTGATGATATATCAAAAGTTAATGACATAATGAAACAACTATCAAGATAAGAGATGCAAATACCAATTGAAAATATTTATTTTCTACTATGTTATGCTTGGAATAAGCTTGAGGAGAAAGAGCGTGTTAATATTTCGATTGATGGTAAAACTGAACTTCTTGATTTGTTTGCTAAAATTTTAATCAACGCTTCTAGAAGCCTATTGAAAAGAGGAATAGATAAAAATTATATTGACTATGCCGAAGAACTCACAGGTGTAAAAGGTAAAATTCAGATAAGTCAAACTCTTAAAAGAAATTTACTTATAAAGCAAAGAACAATTTGCACTTTTGACGATTTTTCCTCCAACATAATTTCAAATAGAATATTAGTTACCACTATTTACAGATTAACAAGAACCAAAGGTCTTGACAATGAATTAAAAAAAGAATTAGTTGGAATACTTCGAATGCTAGATGGAATTGAACAAATAGAAATTACAAATTCGTTATTCAAACAAGTAAAAATAAATAGAAATAACCGGTTCTATGGTTTTGTAATGAATGTTTGTCAAATCATTTATGATAGTACTTTACCTTCAGAAGAACAAGGTAAATATAAGTTCACCGACTTCACCAGAGATGACAATAAAATGAATCAACTTTTTGAGGCATTTATCAGAAACTTTTACAGGATTGAACAACGAAAATATAAAGCGGTCAAAAAAGAAACTATCATGTGGCAATTTGACAATATTGACAATGAAAGTTTTGATTATTTACCCCAAATGGAAACTGACATCACGTTGGAAAATGATGAAGAAAAAATAATCATAGATGCCAAGTTCTACAGAGAAACTATGACTGTACACTTTGATAAAGAACGAATAAAATCAGCAAATCTTTATCAGTTGTTTAGTTATTTGTTAAATCAAGAAGACAATACTACAAAAACTGTAACTGCTACAGGGATTCTGCTTTACCCAACAATTGAGAATGACTATAATTTAGATTTCAAATATAAAGAACATGAAATTCAGATTAGGACAGTGAACTTAAACGCAGATTGGCGAGACATTACGAAAAGGTTAAAAGAAATAATAAACTTAACGAATTCTAATTTTTGAGTAAAAGTTTACTTTAAATAAAAAAGATTTCGATCACTTAGATTGAAGGCATACAATGTCCTTATTATGCTATCTTTAATCATTATATAATTGATAATAATACATCCGTGTTAGTTTTTATTTAAGGTTTTAGATAGCATTTCTTTTATTGTTTCTACATTAATAGTTTCAATCGTAGATATACGGCATGGTTTCAGTTCAAATCTTGAAAGAATTTCATCTTTGAGCTTATCTCTGGATTGTTGAGTTTCATTTTCCTTATGATATTTCCACCCATCAACCTCTATTGCCATAAGAGGTTTTTTAGTAAGAGAGTTGTAGAGTAGGAAATCCACATGTGAGAAAGGGCTTTCTGCAAATACTCGTTCTTTATCGTTCAACAGGCTCCAGTTTGCAATTAGACGAGATAACGGATAATGGCATAACACTTCAATGTTACCAAGATGTAATTCAGTTATAGCCTTACCTAATGTATCATAAATAAGATTCTCTGATAAGTGTTCAGACACTTGTTTATATTTGGATTCATAGGCTAATCTTTCTGCTGAATATTGCTTATAGAGTATATCAAAAACAGAATGAAGCTTACTTTCTTTTACTTTAAAGTTATTGTATTGAATATATGAAACTAATTGAGCCAAGTTTGATTCGGAAGGCATTTCGTTGCCATTGACCACTACACAAAGTCTAGTCTTGGCTCTTGAAATGGCAACATTCATCAGATTTGGATCATCAGAAAATTCTGTAGGAGAATTATCTACCATACTCATAATAATAGTGTCGCACTCACGTCCTTGAAATTTATGTACTGTACTTGCAATATCCTGACCTATAGCCTTATTTATAGCATGAGCTTGATCACGATATGGCGTTATGATACCAATACTTCCTTCTTTGGAATATTCTGGCATCACTTCTTGAACTATAACATCAATTTCACGCTGATTATAATGTCCACGAGCATGATTGCCAGGAACTGTCTTGACAACTTGAAGAACTTTATCTTCATTCTTGTCGGTAGTCATTGCTAATAGTTCTCCATCATAAAAACGCTGATTGCAGAAATCTATAATTTTAGGATGACATCGATAATGTTCTCTAAGTAATGTTACAGGCGCATCGGCGAAAACCTTTATGCACGATTCTAGAAAACTATGTGTTAATGCTGAGTACTTTTCATCCACATTGTAGGTTTCTTGAATTGATTTTAAAGCCTTAGCTTCTTCACGACTCACCACATTCGGAAGTTGCTTATCATCTCCAACAATTACCGCATTTGTAGCACACGATAGAGCTAAAGCTCCTGTTTTAATGTCAACCTGAGACGCTTCGTCCATAATCACATAATCGAAGACCATATCTTTGCTTATACAAGTTTTTGCAGAATAGGTTGTACTTAACACAACAGGATATTCTTGTAAGAATGCTTCTGTTTGAGGCTTTATGGTTTTTAGTGTAAATTTCTTACGCTCTCCAGATTTGTATCTATTTGCAATATTGTGCTTCAGTATTTGTAAAGAGCAGGTTTGCAGGTCCTTAATCCTTTGTGACATATCAATGGATTGAAGAGTACCTTCAATAGTCGAAAGTTCACTTTCAATTTCACGTTTTCTGGATATATAATATGCTGTTTCCAGTGCATTGATGATAGTAGATGGTTGAGCTTTTAAGAGATTAATTATTTTAAATCCAAGTGAAAACCCCCACTTCAACTTAAACCATAAGCTTGGCTTTTGTTTATTTTCATGCATGAAAACATAAATGAGGCGCAAGGTCATTAGTTTGGCTGAACTTTTTGAGGATAACCACTCATGTTCAGAATCTATCTGATGGTGCAATTCATCATATTTAGTTTCTCTTAATAGTGCATTTAGATCAGCTTTGAGTATAGCATATCGTGATTGATTATCAAATCCTGTGGAAACATTTTTTAGCGCATCAACAGATTTCTGTATAATTGTAGCTAATTCACCTAACTTCCATGCTTCCATTTGTGGATATTCCTTTTGACACGCAATAAAAGCCTCTTTATTCTCAACACTACCAAGCTTAGCTACAATAAAATCCAGACCTTCGCTTGCCAATTTTTCCGCGACATTTTCAACGGCAGAATTATTATTAGAAACAACAAGGACACTCTTTTTTGCTAATAAGAGATTAGCTATAACATTGAGAATTGTTTGTGTTTTACCAGTACCAGGAGGGCCTTGAATTATACTTACCTGACGAGACAGAGCATTCTCAACAGCCTTTTTCTGACTAGCGTTGCATCCAAAAGGATAATAGATTTGATTAGGTAGTCTATATGTAGAAAGTTTTGTTCTATCTCCTAAATATTGAGCGAGTGGAACATTATCACGTTTTACATCAATCACTCCATATTGTAGAGCAAGAATATTTTCTTTTTCCTCTGTCATCAATCCTGTCTCAGCAACAAGTTTGTTAAGATAATCCCAAGTTGAACCGCCATTCTTATCAATAGGAGTACGTGTTACATAAACTTCATCTCCTACAAGGTTGTCGTAATTTCCATTATTGTAGACAACATAATAATAATAATGCCGACCATCATCAAATCGCAATAACTCAGAAACATTTGTAATGTGTTTATTCCTGACATATAGCCCTTTTTCTTCTAAATTGATAGATACCGGATTTGTAAGGTACAGTAACCTTGATGTATTATAATTGAATATACGTTGAGAGGTTGAGAATTTTACAGCCCACATACCATTCTTATTCTCATTAATATAGACGACTTGGTCGGTAACAAACATTCGTTTATTACCTCTTTTTTCCAAGTCTACTATCATATATTTCCGTGGGTCCATACTAAATAATTTATATGACAAATCGTTAATGAAAAAAGTTCTGCTAATCGACAAGGATATATGCTACTTGCATATATATCACTCTTTAGCCTTTTTTCACTACAAAGTCGACTTTTTTATCTCTCATCGCTCCGACATAAATATCATAACCTGCTATACGAAGCTCCAGATAAACAAGATTCTCTAACTTATAACCGATGTTGTAACCAAATCCCGGATAGAGATAATTCTTAAACGAAAGATCATTGATATAATATTTACAGTTACCAAATATAGTTTCTTTACCTCGAATATTGTAACGTTCAACCTGATGAACAAGAAACGTATCTTTGAAATATCCGATATATTCACACAAACATAGATATTTTCTTTTATACACGAAATTTCACAAAGACTATTTTTTATTTAAAAGAGTACCTCTGTTTAGGGATTTTTAATCATATATAAAATAGAATCTCTGCTCAATGTATTGATAAACTCTAACAAACCATCGCTTGAATTTGCTCTTTTTATTTCTTCTATTTCATCTTCAGCTTTTTGTGTTTCGTTGAGAAGAATTAAAGTCGTTATTTTATTGTATCGATTTGATCGAAGTGCATTAGAATCGTTTGAGCTTTTTATTCTTTCGTCAAATTTTTTGATCGCTTTGTTATAATATTCTTTTGCTTCTATTGAATCCCCTTTTGCATCAGCTATTAAACCAAGAGCCTGATAACCTTCGGCATAATCCGGTTTCTTTTTTATTGCTTGTTGGGTTTCTTCAAAAGCTTTGTTCCAGTCTTTTTTTCTCATATAAATGATGGATTTTCCTATATGTGGAAAATAATATGTTTTGTCTGTTTTAATTGATTGGTCATAAACCAACAACGCGCTGTCCAGTCGGCCTTGATTTATAAGCTCCAGTGCTTTGTTGTTTAATTCAACAGCTTGCGGATCATAAGTTCTCTCATACATTTTTGTACATGAGTTTATGAGGATAATTAGTAAAAATAAAGTGATAATAGATTTTGTCATAAGTTTATATTTTAAACGTCTATAGCAAATATAGATAACATATCTTTATAAGCAATAAGAATTGCTCAGAAAATAAGTTACTTATAGCAACTATTGAATAAATGTCGCAATTATTTACTATAATTGCGACATAAAAAAGTAAATAATTAAATGGATAGCATTGATGATAAAATACTTACAAAAATAAAAAAAGAGAAGAAGGGTTCGCTCTTTTTTACCGAAGATTTTCTGAACTTTGGTTCAGCAAAAGCAGTGGGAAAAACCCTGAAGCGTGATCCTTTATTAGGCGAATAAAACCAAGGTGCTGCGCGTAAAATTGAAGACATACACTAATAGTATTTGTCAATGCCACCAAAACCTGAAATAAGTTTGTTGTCTCTGGTTTTTTTAATAAAGTTATTCAGTCGTTTGGTAAATTCTTCTGGTCGTTTTCTTGCTTCATCAATATATGCAATTCGTATTCGTTTGTAGGAGTCTGAAAAAACTTTATAATTATTCCAAACTGTTTTGTCTTTTTTTATTTCATCTAAAATATCCAAAGGAAAAACATAATTTTTTGAAATAATTTTTTGAGCTGTTTTAATAAACGAATGATGAATTAGATTGTTTTCCGCTAACCATTTCAGTCGTTCAATATTAGGTTGTGAATATCTGCTCTTGGGTTGTCGGGGAGTAAATCGCTGAATTGTGTGGTCTTTGTCAAGAGTTTTATTGGTGCTGTCTATCCAGCCGAAACATAAGGCTTCTTCAACTGCATCATTGTATTGAATTCGTTCTTCCCCAGTCGACTTTTTAGCATAAACCAACCATACTTCGTTCTCAATATTAAAATTCTGCTGAAGCCAATTTCTCCAATCAGTTCTTGTTTTTATGTTAAGTATCTTGTCAGTTGTCAATTTATTTTATTTATAAAGTTATCCATATAAATCAATCTTTATGATTGTTGTGGAAATTTAGTCATATCCATGTAAAAAATCTCCCAAGTATGTCCGTCAAGATCTTCAATGGTTCGCTGTTGCATAAAGCCATAATCTTTAAATTCGCTTGGTTCTGTTCCACCTGCTTTTAGTCCTTTAGTCATTATATTATTCACTTCGTCAACGCTGTCAACCGATAATGAAAAAAGTCCTGCTAAATTTGATTTGGTGTCAGCTAATGGTTTTGTTGCAAACGAGCTAAACTTTTCGTGTGTTAATAACATCACGAAAATATTTTCACTCCAAACCATACATTTTCCAGCATCATCTGAAAATTGTGGATTGTTTGTAAATCCTAATGCAGTGTAAAAGTCCATTGATTTTTGAAGGTCTTTTACTGCTAAATTGATAAATATTTGTTTTGCCATTTTATTATTTTTTAGTGATTATTTATTCGTCCGTGATATTAGGTTCTACCAAACGTTTTAATTTGTCTAATGAATCTTGCCAACCTAAATAACACATTTCAACAGGTATTATATCGGGTATTCCTTCCTGTGTTACAAAAAGTTCTGTACCACATGTAACCTTTTTGAATTCAATCGTTGTTATCATTTGTCCCGGCATATTTGGGTCGTCAAAATGGTCGGAATATTTTAGTAGTTCATTAGGAATAATTTCCAAATATTCGCCACCAAACGAGTTTCCATTACCTGTGGTAAAATTAGTAAACGTCATTTTGTATGTTCCACCAACTTTTACATTCAGACTATGAACTTTACATACAAATCCATAAGGTGGCAACCAAGAAGCCATTGAATCGGCATCTGTGAATGCTTTAAATACTTTTTCTACAGGTGCTGCAAAAACCCGGTGCAGATTTACTTTGTTATTTGCCATATTGCTACTTTTTATGTTATTAAATGAACAAACAAAATTCTATATAAATGTAACAAATATGACAATCAAGAGTTCAACTTTTTAATATTGCACCTTTTCGAGTAAGGTTTGAGAATGTGCGTTCAGTATCACGGAACGAATATTAGTTGCAACAAAGGTTACCTTAAAACAATGATAATTGTGTCTTATCTTCTTTTAGTGGATAAAATACGCCAATAATAATAAAAGGATTAGGTCCAACATTGTGAAATTTTTGGGTAGTTCCAAGGAAAAAATGCAAATCACATTTGCTCAACATATAGTCAAAATACTTTGCTTTTACTTTTTGACAAGCTATTTCTTCATTACCTTTCGCAGCTTTCAGACAGTTCCAATAAAGTGCTCCTAATTCCCAATCTTCCACCATCATAGTACGTTCTTTATTATCCACAGTTGTAAAAACGTAAGAAAATTTATAGGGAACCTTTTTGGCTACTTGAAATATTTTTTTTGTTTCCTCATTGTCAAATAAACTACCTTGGGCTTGTTTTGCAATAATAGAATCAAGTTTTTTCTTATCCCATTCACGATCACAAGGTTCCCAAATAAAATTTATCACTTCTTTGGGTTTAAGTACAGCTAACGATGTTCCTATTGTTTCATCTTTTGCTTCTTGAATTAGAACTGACATATCATCATAAACATTTTTCAGAGCATACTCTTTGCGAAACATCCAATTGTGTGCTGTTGAAATAGAATTACCTAAGTTGATGTCTTTATCCAAATCAGTAGGGCGATAGCTTTCTTTTCTGAAATCTTTTGTGTTTCGTACAATGTCCATTTCAATCCATTGCCACTTTTCATACTGTTCAGCATATTTAAGTTTTCGATAAGGTACAGGGTAAATTCTTACCCACGAACCATCCTCCTTGAAACCTGCTGTGCAAACTAATTCTTGGTATGTTGCAGATAAGGTAGGATATGTTTTTACGGAAATTAAAATACGGGTTAATGACATAGAATTATAACATTTTAAGTTCGTAGTCAATATTTGGTAGTTGCATTAAGGAATGTGCCACACATGAACGATGACATTGTTTAGGATTATTTTCAAAACACGTTAGAGCAACACGCTTACCCTTGTCTAATAGATTGCGGATAAATAATAATGAAGCAAAATTATTTAATAGGGTTGTTTTTTTGTATTCATCAAAAAGAACATCATAATCCGCTTGGGTGCGAAGTTCTTTTCTTTTATCAGAAACAATACCTAAATCAGGTAAATGTATGTATTCAATATCCACACCTTTACAAGCTAATTCAAGTGTTTTTTTTGAAAAGCCATACTTTTGGCTATATGCGTTTTTTCTCACATCGCAGAGTACATTTACATCATTGATTATTAACTTATTTATATAAGTTTCTAAAGAAATGCCTTCATATCCTATAGTAAATAGTTGCTTATCAGCAAAATGTCGCTTTTGCCTCTCAATTTCAATAATTTCGGAACCATTCAAGATATCCGTTGCAATTGTACTTTTTATAGCGTAATATGGATATTTTTGATAGGTGTAACGTATTAAATTCGTTTGCGTTAGTTTGCCGAATTGTTCTTTTACCTCAAGTAATTTCTTTTTATCATCCGGCTTAAGCATATTAATAAAACCATCATTTTTTATTAACTCATAAAATCTTCCATTGTCTGTTTCTGAAATATTAAAATAGCCATATTTGGTTAGTGTTAATACATCCTGATTAGCTTGAAACGAAAAACATCCATAGTGATACGGCACAAAATCAAATGACTTAACAGCTTGTTTTCGAGTGAACAAAAACAAGTACTTTTGGAGTTGTTTGGCGGTTAATTTTCCGTCAAAAACACTCATTAAAGCTAATATTATTTTTCTTCGATAATACATCATTACTACAAAAGTACAAAGTTTATTTTATTATAGTTACTTTATTCTATAATAAAATCGGACTTGATGCTTTGAACAAATCTTTGATTAATTCGTAGTTCCGTTGCATAGATTTCAAATTTAATAACAGCATCAGCAACGATATCAATCAAGATTCAATAATCTGAATATCGATGTTTATACCAATTGTTTCTAAATCTTTACGAGTGATATTATCATTTTTACCATATTTGTCTCCATAAGCTACTTTATATATCTATAGTTCTCAATTGTAATTTGTTAAGAAAATATTTTACATGCTAAGCGGTTTGGTAAATGATAACATGAGACAGGAGTGAGGAGTTTAGATACTTTAAAGTAAGATTATCCAAATAATTTAATATATCTTTGCACCAGCATTTGGTTCCCGATGCACACCGATTGGTCGTGATAAGGATTAAAAGGGAATGTCGTGAAATTCGGCAACAGTTCCCGCTGCTGTAAGTTCTTGTTCTCATTTGAGGGCAAAAAAGTTTCAACAATCTTTGTCACTGGTTTAATTACCGGGAAGGCGTTGAAACCGGAACGAGTCAGAAGACCTGCCTATGCATTTTACGGATTTCGTATCTCACGGGTAATGAGTAAAAGCCGGCGGTTTTCTGACAAACTTTACAAATTTTCCAATCCCGTCGTTCGCTGTTTTTCATACGTTTGGTCGTAATCCAGTTTAAAAACTAAATTACGGTCGAATGATGAAGTTTTGTGGTATTTCCAACCTTGTTATTTCTTCAGCCGGAGTAGAAATAAAGTTCTGCACTGGAGAGTTATTGTCTGTAATTACGTTCATTTCCGGACATTATCAATTCAAACAACAAATAATAACTTTTAAAAATTGAAGAAATGAAGAATTTATTTACATTATTAATGATGGCTACACTCCTGGCTTTCAGCAGTTGTAGCTATGACGACGATGATCTTTGGAATAAGGTTAACAACCTTGACGAAAGGATTAAAACCCTTGAACAAGTTGTCAAGCAGATAAACAACGATATATCCTCTTTGGAGACAATCGTTAATGCATTGGAAAACAGTAAAAGTATTACGAATGTTTCTGAATCGTCAAAGGGGTGGACCATCACTTTCAGCGATGACACAAGCATCGAAATAGAGCATGGTAAAAACGGCAACGATGGCGCTAACGGTGCAGATGCTCCGATTATTGGCATTTCCAAAGACGGAGATGCATATTACTGGACTATCAGCACCAACCCTGAGAACGATCCTTGGCTTAGAGATGCTGACGGCAATAAGATACCCGTAAGTGGTAAAGATGGCTCGAAACCTGTAATGGGTGTGGATAAAGACGGGTTTTGGACTGTCGATTACAGTGATGGCAAAGGTCCCAAGCAGATTCTCGATTCCAATGGTGATCCGATTAAAGCAACTGCGAAAAGCGAGACTTCTCTTATCGTAGATGTTATTTCCAGCCAGACAAATGTAACCTTTATTCTTGCCGATGGCACGATTTTCAATGTTCCTAAAATCATTCCTGTAATTGTTGAAATTGAAGCGAATGAAGAAGAGAATTTCAAATATGCACAAACTCGCACTTTCAATGTGAAAATGAAAGGTGTTACCGGTTATCAGGTTACCGGGCCGACAGGATGGAACGTTGTACTGAAAAAAACAGGTGATGAAGTCGGGATACTATCTGTTACAGCTCCAAATGAAATGGCAATTAATTTAGGTGTTTCAATTGCAGAGGGTACAATTAACATTCTCGGTATCGGCAACGGCGCGGTAAATATACCACTAAAAGTGGCAGCAAGAGCATACGAACTTCGCATACTATCATTCGAAGATGGAGATTATAAAGGAGCGGAAGCATCGCCTTATTGGACTTCGCTTATAGATTCACCGCAATACGGAGGGTCGTTGCTTTATCCTACAGGACAGACTTTATATGGATGGTATGATAAGAGTAATACTGAACTAGCGTCTGAGTTTGTCAACGAATGGGGCGATTTCCAATTTTGGGGCGGCGGAGAAGTTATATCGAACTATGTGGAAACCAACATAGATGATGGAGATTATCTACATCAGTTATCAGTATATTATCATGATCCGGTAACCGGTTACGGTGGCAACAAAGGTTCGAAAAATTTCTGTGTACACTATGGATATGTTGATAATTCCGGTTATGGCGGAACTGAACGTCAGAACATATATTTTGCCGACGGAGAGGCTCGTGTAGTCGACCATATGTACGTTACCATTACCACCTACCTGTTAAATTGTGTTCAGAACGGTAACGGTCTTACCGACCCTGTAGGCCCCGACGGATTTATAAGGATTGTTGCCACAGGTTTCGATGAAAATGGTAATGAAATAACCAATGTCACTCCTAAGTTTGAAATTGCCAATTATGATCGTACTGTAATTGATTGGCAAAAATGGGATCTCTCCGGATTAGGCAAAGTCACTAAAATAGAATTTAACGTTGAAGGTGACAGTGATAACGGATACGGCTTCAGTCAACCGGCCTATTTCGCTTATGATGACGTAGCTGTAAGATTTTAATCAGTGTCGGGATTAAAAAAGTGAAAATCAACACAATATTCATACTGCTATTAATCCTGACCCAGATCGGGAATATTCAGGCGCAAGAGTCGATTTCCGAACTGTCGGTCGACTCTTTGCGCACCCATACCATACAAGAGGTAACTGTTATCGGAAGACAAATGAAAGAGATTGTTCCGGCACAAGTTCTTTCCGGTGAGCAGTTACAAAGACTGAATTCCCATTCCGTTTCGGATGCGTTGCGATATTTTTCAGGAGTACAGATAAAGGATTATGGAGGAATCGGTGGTCTGAAAACAGTCAATATCCGCAGCATGGGAAGCCAACATGTGGGAGTTTTCTATGACGGTATTCAGATTGGTAACGCACAAAACGGAACGGTGGATCTTGGTAAGTTTTCGTTAGATAATATGGAGCATATCTCTGTTTATAACGGTCAGAAAAGCAATATATTTCAGTCAGCGCGTGATTTCGCTTCAGCCAGTGCCATTTATATGGAAACACGTAAACCCACTTTCAAGGAAGGGCGCGATAACAACCTCAATTTGAAACTAAAAGGAGGTTCGTTTGATCTTATCAATGCCTCAGCGTTGATGGAACACCTCTATAATGATAAATTGTTCTCGTCCGTCAAT
This sequence comes from Bacteroidales bacterium UBA5287, assembly GCA_002411345.1. Lineage (GTDB taxonomy): Bacteria > Bacteroidota > Bacteroidia > Bacteroidales > Dysgonomonadaceae > UBA5287. The sequence continues at coordinate 79,614 of DHSL01000041.1, forward strand.
CTCGAATTTCTCAACACATCCGGCGAGTACAAGTTTCGCTACCATAAGGACGGAGGCTATGATACCACGGAGGTCAGGCGCAACGGCGATGTAAAGTTCCTACGTGCGGAAGCTGCCCTTTTGGGGCGTATAAACCATGGGGAATGGCAAATAAAAGGTTATATGTATAACTCTAAGAGAGGATATCCAGGTGCAGCTGTCAAGAAGGATTACGGCATCTCGCTGTTTAATGAAGACAGGCAGAAAGACCGCAATTTTTTCTTTCAGGGATCAGTCAAGCAACAAGTGACAGATTTATATAGTTACAAGATCCAGGCTAAGTATGCCAATGATTATATGAACTACGTGATGCCCCCTGAAAGTACCGTACAGCCAATGGATAACAACTATTGGCAACAAGAATTCTATTATACGGTGGCCAATTTATTTTCTTTCAACCGTTGGTGGACAGCTAACATCTCCACTGACTTTCAATGGAATAAGCTTAATGCGTTTGGAACGGATATGTTTAATGCGCATTTTGTTAAGCCGAGGCGTTATTCCGTTCTGAGCGCGGCGGCCACTTCGATAAGTTTGCGTCGATTCAGTATTCAGGAAAGTTTGCTTTACACATTTGTACATGACCAAAGCGCGCGTGGCAAGGAGGTAGCAGACAATAAAAACATTTTCACCCCTACCCTAATCGCCTCATTCAAGCCGTTTGAAAGGATCGGATTAGATGTCAGAGCATTTTATAAAGAGATATTCCGAATGCCGACGTTCAATGACCTGTATTATGTGCAACTAGGCAACCGCCTGCTTAAGCCGGAATATACAACGCAGTACAATATCGGCATCGTGTATAACAAACAATTCGATAAAGGATTGTTCAGTTCCCTGAACTATACAGTAGACGTATATTACAACGAAGTTAAGGACAAAATAATAGCTACTCCAACCTCGAATCAGCTTGTATGGACTATGATAAATCTCGGATACGTTGAGATACGTGGTATCGACATGACGTTAAATCCCAACTTACAAATAGGAGAATTCGGTATAGGAGTCCGACTAAGTTATACATACCAAAAGGCTCAGGATTTTACCCGGGAAAAGAAAGAGAATTGGGATGATCCCGTGATAGACGGCTATGGTGATCAAATACCCTATATCCCGTGGCATAGCGGTTCGCTTATACTTAATACAAAATATAAAGACTGGGATTTCAATTACAGTTTTATCTATACCGGCGAGCGGTATATGTTGGGGAATAATACTCCCGTCAATTATATCCAGCCGTGGTACACTCACGATATGTCCCTCTCACGGAACATATCGTTGAATAATTCTCTTCTTCGTGTAACAACGGAAGTTAATAATATTTTTAATCAACAGTATGAAGTTGTCAAATGGTATCCCATGCCCGGAACCAACTTTAAAATCATTTTAAGTTATACATTATGAGATTTTTTAATGCCAGATATCTTACAGCAGCCATTTGTTTGTTAGTGCTTGCTACTTCATGCCGCAAAGACGATCCTATATTACCGTCCGAGCCAATAGAGGTAAATCCCGGGGAAGAAGTTACCGGTGACATATACGGTTTCTTCCTTCTCAACGAAGGTAATATGGGAACCAATCAAGCTTCTATAGATCATTACGACTATGAAACAGGAGTTTATACACGTAATATTTATGGTGAACGGAACCCATATGAGATAAAAGACCTCGGGGATGTAGGCAACGACATCCAAATATACGGAGATAAACTTTGGGCAATAATAAACTGTTCTAATTATGTAGAGGTCATGGATGTCAATACGGTCAAGCATATCACCAAGATAGCCGTTCCAAACTGCCGCTATCTTACCTTTAAGGATAATTATGCTTATGTGAGCGCATATGCCGGGCCTGTTCAGATAGCGCCTGATGCACGTATAGGATATGTCGCTAAGATAGACACACTTACCCTTGAAGTGGTAGATGAGTGTATCGTCGGGTATCAACCTGAAGAGATGGCGATTGTGGGTGACAAGCTATATGTAACCAATTCCGGTGGATACCGTGTGCCGAATTACGACCGCACGGTATCAGTCATAGACCTCAACACTTTTACCGAAGTAAAACAGATAGAAGTAGCCATAAATCTTCACCGCATAAAACTTGACAACTATGGCAATCTATACGTTTCCTCTCGTGGAGATTATTACACAGTACCCTCAAAGACGTTTATCATAGATACCAATACCGATGAAGTTGTCTATGAGTTCGACGACCTACCTAACACAAATATGACCCTGTGCGGGGACTCACTGTATGTTTACAGCACCGAGTGGAGCTATGTTACAAAAGAATGGACCGTTTCCTACGCGATTGTAGATACTCGGACAAGGAAGATCATAACCCGCAATTTTATTAAAGACGGTACTGAAGAACGTATTCAAACCCCTTATGGAATAGCCGTGAATCCGAATACCGGGGAGTTTTTGGTTACCGATGCCAAAGACTATGTCAGAGCCGGAACCCTTCACTGTTTCGGGAAGGACGGCATTCGCAAGTGGTCTATTACGACCGGAAATATTCCCGCGCATATTGTTTTCAGTAAAAAGAAACTACGACCTGTTAATGCATAACTTAAATAATTAAAAAGATGAACGTTAAAATTACATGGAGGTTTTTGCTCCTGCTGCTGACTTCAATTCTATTTGCCGGAACCTTTACCGGATGCAGCAATGACGATGAAATCAATGACAGATACATGCTTAAAAAAGAAGACATCACTGTAGCTGTGCCAGGTGACGGATTTAAAGCCAAGGTTAATCAGTTGTTTAAAATCGAAGTGAACAGCGTGTCCGACGATGCACTCACTTACCGTTGGTTCATAGATGACAAGCCAATTGCACAAACTAAAAATCTTGAACACATGTTTGAGAAGGGAGGCATGTTCGGACTTAAACTTCAGGTATCTCAGGATAATATCACTTTCGACTATTATTTTACGGTCTTAGTAGAGTACGGACCGATAGACCCTCCGGCAGAGGGCTCTAATCCTTTTATTACCAAAGTGTTCGATTATATGCCTGCCGTAGGACAGTTTACCAACAAACTACCACTGTATGAAGATGGTGATACACAGGAAATCATGAATCAGAAAGTGCTTGATGACATAGGCAACAATAACAGAGGAATGATTACTCTGGGTGGATTCGGAGGATATGTTGTTGTCGGTTTTGACCATACGATACAGAATATAGAAGGCAAGCGTGATTTCCGTGTACTTGGTAATGCGTTTTATGCTAACTCAAACCCCAATCCGAATGCACCTGAAGGCGGAAGTTGTGAGCCGGGTGTGATTATGGTGGCTTATGATGTCAATGCCAATGGAAAACCTGACAATGACGAGTGGTTTGAGATAGCAGGCAGCGCCCATGTTAATTCCACAGGCGAACTATGGTATGAAATGGCACGAGCCAGGGGAAACGATGTAAACACCTATTTTAATTATAAAATCACCTATCACAAACCCGCGATTGAACCGACCTCGTCGGATGAATGGTGTACATATATCCGTTGGGAAGATAATCAGGGTAATTCAGGTTACAAAGTGAAGAATCAGTTCCATCGGCAACCCTATTATCCATTATGGGCCGGGGACACTCTCTCCTTTACCGGAACCTGTCTCCCGCAGAACGGTATTGATGAAAGCGGAATAGGCAACTACTTCGTTTTGTATAAATTCCGTTATGGATATGCCGATAATGAAGTAAACACATATGATGATGCGTCAATAGACATAAGCTGGGCTATAGATAAAAACGGAAAAAGAGTTAATCTTCCCGGAGTCGATTTCATCAAAATATACTGTGGTGTAAATCAAGAAAACGGCTGGTTGGGTGAATGTTCGACAGAGATACTTGGAGTGGAAGACCTGCATCTCCTTGGAGTAGATATAGATACAAGATAATTAAATAGATATATATCCTTTGTTCCTGAGCTTGATATGCCCGGGCATAGTGCTGCTTTTAAACGTGCAATGGGATTTGATATGCAGTCTGAAGAAGGACTAAAAGCAATAACAAATCTCTTAACTGAGGTTTGTTTAACTTATCCGGAATTAAAATATTTTCATATTGGTGCTGACGAAGTGAAAGTTACCAATGAGGATTTTATAATAAAAAAGAATGCACAAAATACTGAATTAACATTTCAATATTGCCAGTCCGTAATTTAACAAGATTTTAGTAAAAACAGACTGAGTATATATTTATCAAATAAACTAAAAAAACAATTCGTATTTTTGCGAATTGAAATAACTGTTCGTATATTTGCGAACCGAAATTAACTACATTTTGTATTTAATAAAAGTTGATATGACAAAAAAAGAATTTACAGAAGAGCAGATCAGAATTTCCCGTATTGCCAAAGCTCTGGCTCATCCGGTAAGGATTGCTATTTTACAATTGTTGGCTAACCAAAATTGCTGTTATCATGGTGATATGTCGGAAATTATTCCGGTGGCCAAAAGCACTCTTTCACAGCATCTAAACGAGCTGAAGGAGGCAGGACTGATTCAGGGTGAATTTACTCCTCCCACTATAAAGTATTGCATCAACAAAGCAAACTGGGAAAGTGCACGAGATTTGCTGGGAAGCTTTATCGATCAAATTGCAAAGGTAAATAGCTATTGTTAACGGTATATAGTATTCACACTTATCTAAAAAATTAAGGAAGCAAAATAATCTAATAAAATACAAACAAATTATTTCCATCAAACAATCAAAAATTTTAAATCTTATGAAACAAGTTCTTTTTATCTTATTTGCAGTAGTCACTTTGACCGCATGCGGCAACGGAAACGAGAAAAAAAATGCAGCGGAAACTTCAGCAGTTACATCAACAGAAATATCATCTGTCGGAAATGCAGACACTACTTCCGTATTTGTTTATTATTTTCATGGCAAACAACGCTGCAAGACCTGTATAGCTGTCCAAAGTTTTACAAAGGAAGCTATAGCACAGATGTACAATAATAATCAAAATGTAAAATTTAAGGAAGTATTGATTGAAGATGCAGCAAATAAAGAACTTGTTGAAAAGTATGGTATAGCATGGAGCACACTGATAGTTGCAAAGGGTGACGACTATATAGATATTACGCAAAACGCGTTTGCCAATCCGGAGGGAGTGAAAGAGATACTAAAGAGTGAAATAGACGGAAGGCTTTAATCTACAATAAATTTCACTTAATAATGATGAATTTTCTGCAGAGCCTGACTGAAGGCTCCAGCTGGCCCTTGTTTACATCGTTCCTTCTTGGACTGATGACAGCTATAAGCCCCTGTCCTCTCGCTACAAATATCACGGCAACCGCCTATCTCAGTAAAGATATTGGTAACAAAAAAAGGGTATTGTTCAACGGTCTTTTTTATACACTTGGCAGGATGTTTACCTATACTGCACTCGGTATGATCTTCTTTTTTGGTGCGAGCCAACTAAAGATTGCCGGATTCCTTCAGAATATCGGCGGTCTTTGGCTCGGAGTGATCTTACTGGCGATCGGCATCTTTATGTTGGATCTCATTCAGTTGAATCTGCCGGGTGTAGGAAAGTTGACTGATAAGTTCGGAAAAAAGGAAGGAAAGAAAACTTTTTGGGACGCTTTTCTACTTGGATTACTTTTTGCGCTTGCCTTTTGTCCATACAGCGCGATGCTTTATTTCGGGGGATTAATTCCAATGACAATTGCCTCTACATCCGGGCTCTTGTTACCACCAATATTCGCTATCGCTACAGGTCTTCCGGTGATTATCATTGCTTGGCTTCTTGCTTACAGCGTTAGTAATATAGGGAAGTTCTATAATCGTATGAACAGTTTCCAGAAGTGGTTTAAACGTATAGTAGCAACTATATTTATAATTGTAGGTATCTATTATATCATTATCAGTCTCTGAAAAAATTTAAATAACAAAAACAAATAACAAATTTAACAGATAAAAATTATGGAAATATTAGTATTGGGGCCAGGTTGTAAAAATTGTGTATTGACTTATAAAGCCATTCAAAAAGTAGTAGAAGAAACCGGAATTGAAGTAACGATCCGCAAGGTGGAAGATATTATGGAGATCATGAAGTACAATATCATGACAACACCGGCAATAGTAGTTAACGGGGAGGTGAAGTTGAAAGGACACGTACCTTCAGAAGCGGAAATAAAGAAAATTTTAGGAGTATAACTATCGGATAATCAACTATTAAAATAACCACGTCGCGACGTGGGAGGGTATTTTATTGTAAAAAAGTAAAAATGGAAACAAAAAAAGAATTAAAATATTTGGGATGGATGGTGCTTATTTTCGTACTGATTTTTTTTCTACCAATCAGTAGTGAGCGCTTTATGACTGCCATTGAAGCAACATTAGACCTTTCGAAATGGTATGCACAAGAACATGTAATCCTCTGTTTACTACCGGCTTTCTTTATTGCCGGGGTAATTGCCGTATTTATCAGCCAAGGATCAGTGATCCGTTACTTTGGAGCAAATGCAAATAAATGGCTTTCCTATACTGTGGCATCTGTATCAGGTGCCATTTTGGCGGTCTGTTCCTGTACTATACTTCCATTATTCACAAGCATCTACAAGAGAGGAGCGGGATTAGGACCGGCTGTAGCGTTCCTTTACTCGGGACCAGCCATAAGTATCCTCTCAATCATCTTAACCTGGAACATCCTTGGTACGGAAATGGGTGTAGCCCGAATGACAGGGGCAATTCTTTTTTCTGTTATTATCGGGTTGGCCATGGCTTTTATCTTCCGTAAGGAGGAAAAGGTAAAACAGGAAGAACAGATGAATTTTGAAGCACCACCTTCAAAACGGCCGATTTCACAGACTATGTTTCACTTCTTCACGCTGGTCCTGATCCTTGTGACTGCCAACTGGGGCGCACCAGCATCAGGAGATACTTCAAGCCTATGGTTTTATCTATTTACTTACAAATGGTATATCACCGGATTTTTTGGATTGATATTAGCCTGGTCGTTGATCAAGATATTAAAAATAAAATGGCAATGGGTGTTAATTGCAGTAGCCGCTACAACGCTTTCGGCACTTCTTTCCAACCAATTCATTCGCAACCCAAAGATGGTACCTTTAGTACCAATGGTTGTAGGTATTGCTGCCCTCTCTGTGATGACACTCTTAGACAAAAAAAATGAGGAAAACAGAGAATGGACACTATCTGCCTGGGGTTTTGCCAAACAGATAATGCCGTTGCTCGCTATTGGTGTGGTTACTGCGGGATTCTTACTCGGATCCACACATGATAACGTGGCTATCCCGGGTGTTGTTCCCAACGAATGGATTGAGTGGGCTGTAGGAGGCAACTCGTTTTTCTCCAACTTCTTTGCCAGTTTTACCGGGGCCTTTATGTATTTTGCCACCCTAACCGAGGTACCCATTGTACAAGGACTATTGGCCAGTGGTATGGGCAAAGGTCCGGCACTAGCACTATTACTTTCGGGTCCTTCCCTCTCATTGCCTAACATGCTGGTTATCCGCGGGGTAATGGGAACAAAGAAAACGATCGCATATGTTGCATTAGTTGTGATAATGGCCACTTTTTCAGGTCTGGTATATGGATCACTATTTTAAAACTAAACTTTCGCATGTCTCACTGAATTTTGTTATGTGATACATGCAAAAGTTCTTCATTAACATTTCAATATTGCACCTTTTGGAGTATTTCCGGAACATTTCTGTTTTCCCGGCTATAATTGGCTTTTTTTGAAATGGTGTAAGCATCCATGAAGTGCTCGTTGAAAGGTTCCATTAGCTTTTCGATATTTTCTTTTTTTAGTGAGTGATTGTTCCATTGCTCAATATCTTTCTCAGATATTATCAAGGGCATTCTGTGTTTGTTTTGTCCTGAATTGTGAATCTCGGTCATCATAGGATTTGAAGGAACTGTGATTATTGAAAAAGTGTTTTTTATTTCTCCTGTTTCATGATTAATCCACCGATCATAAATGCATCCAAAATAGAAATGCGACGATTCTTTTGGAAAAATATAATGTGGAATCTTTTCATTGTTTACTTCTTTCCATTCAAAATAACCATCAACCGGAAGGATGCATCTCTGTGTTTTAATTGCTGAACTGTAAGATGGTTTTTCGAATATGGTTTCGGAACGTGCATTCAGCGTCATCGAACGGATATTATTGGCATCTTCAGCCGTCTTTGTCCAAAATGGGATTAAGCCCCAATTAAACATATCTACTTCATTTTCTTTCAATATGACTAATCCGGGATACTGAAATCCTGATACAAAGAAATTATTCTGGACCTGATCCAACAAGTTCTTGATCTGATTATCTTCATATAACAGATTGGCATCTTTAATAAAAATCTCCAATCCCTTCTTTTGCTGTGAAACTGTAAAGCACATAGTTTTACGTATTTACTTTGAAGTACAAATATATATTAGGATAAAGAAAAATCTTACTTTGTTTGAAAGTTTAACTTATGGGGTGTAAAAGTTTGAAGTGGCAATCATAAAAACTTTGTATCGTCTATGAATGTTTTCAAAGTTTTTGATAGTTTCTTAAGTACTTCTAGTTGTTTCGAATATAAAAGATACATATCGTTAAACTTAATAGATATTACAAAACTTACATAATCATTACCTGCAAGAATGATATTATCAAGAAGAGAAAATTTAAAAAATTGAAAGATTCATTAATTGCCAGGTTACTAATTGTTTGTCTTTTTTATATAGTCTTGTTACTCCATGGGGGGGGTGGGATGATTATGAACTAATATTAGGTTGCTTCAAATATCAATGATAAGAACTTTTAAAAGATCATAACAACCTCATAACCACATATTTAACAATTTCAAACCAACGATATATAAAACATATTTTAACATAAAGCATTTTCTTGTTTAGTTTTTTTTTGTTAACTTGCCATTATTTTAAATATTAAACATGCGTTTTAAACTTACCTTACAACTTGAAAAAAGACGATTCGGTGATTTGATACCATTAAATTATCAATACGAGTGTAGCGCCGTAATCTATCGAATACTTTCAAGATCAAACACTGACTATTCACAGTGGTTACACGAAAATGGTTTCCAACTTGAGAATGGAAAGCAATTTAAGCTGTTCACTTTTTCACGACTGCGAGTACCACAATTTAAGATTATTGGAGAGAATATGAAAATTTTATCTGATACTATTGATTGGGAAATCGCTTTTTTACCTGAACGCAGTACGCGTGAATTTATTCAAGGTGTTTTTAAAGAACAAACTTTTGAAATAGGCAATAAAGATGTACGTGCTCAATTTAGAGTTAATTCCGTTGAGTTATTGCCCGATCCAGTGTTTACTGAAACCATGCAATTTGAAACCCTCTCCCCTATTTGCTTGACTTATAAACAACCTGGAATGAGTGATGAATACGTCTCGCTTGAGCATCCTAATGCTAAAGAGTTGGTTAAATTCAATTTGTTAAGTAAATATAAGGCTTTTACGGGAAAAGACTTTCCGGAAAGAGAATTTCCCTTTAATGTTACTCCACTTTCGAAATCGAAGGCTACTTTAATAACCATTAAAGCAAATACATCCCAATCTACAAAAGTAAGAGGTTTTATGTGTCAATTTGAAGTTGAGGCACCAATTGAACTAATAAAGATTATGTACAATTCAGGGATTGGTGGGAAAAACAGTTTAGGATTTGGGATGGTAAAGGAAGTAAAATAACAGATTAATCTATTTTTTATTAATTAGATAGGTTCATTAAAATAACAAAAACTGATATGAGTTTAGACACAGTAATTAAAATTGGCGAGTTTTATCGCCAAGATAAAAATGCATGGAAATATCATGAACAGATTAACCATGTGATGAAAGAAATAGAAGCTTTGGCAAAAAAAAAGAATAAAGAAGGTATTTATATTACTACTACATTTTATGAGATACCCGTAATTGATAAAGGCGATGAATTCTTGTTTGAATTTGAAAATATTAAGGAAATATTGGATGAAGATAAAATAAACAGCCTTTATTATCTGAATTTTAAAGCAAATAAAAAAGACACATTTAAAAAGTATCTTGTCGGTGATTTGGTTTATTCCTGTTATATAGATAAAAAAAATAAAATTATTGAAGGAGGAAATTATCGTATTAAGGGACAATGGGAAGGTGATAAAAAATCTTCTTTTTGGCGTTCTAATGATATTATAGAAAAGATTGACAACTTATTTATTTTAAAATTTAGGAGAGAATTTCAACGAAACATTGATTTTATTGAAAATCTTATTAGTGAACATTTATCAATTGTATTGCACTTTAGTTTTGATGGTATGTCGTGGTATGAACAAGAAAACATTGTTAATACTGTTGATAAGATAATAATTGAAGATTTAGTTAATCCTATTTCTAATAAACATTTTGTTCTTAAAAAATATCTTTATAAAAATCTAGCAGGTGAAGAAAATCCGTTATCACCAAATTTTGACAAAACATCTTTGTACAAGAACAGATTATTTAGTAAAGAAGAAATAACAAATTTACTTTATGTAAAAAAAATCACAGAACCTCAGAATCCCTCGGTAAGGATAGGTAATATAGGAATTATAGCTATTCCACATTCAGATAAACTAACATCAGAATCTGTTATAAACTTTTTTGAACGTGAGAAAAACACTTTAGATATAGAAGTCGAAGTTGAAATTAGTAAAGAAGGAAATATCATTGATTCGATTGAAAATAATGATTCTGACTTATTTTTTACCGATTTTGTTAACAATGACTTCGATGATACTGTAAAATTTGATATTGTATTCATCAGTATACCTAAATCTCCTGCAGGTGTATTTGCAGACTTAATAGAAATTTCGGATGTCGAAAAGAGTTTATTAATACATATAAATAAGAATATAAGAGAAAAAGCTGAAGAAATGGAGAATAAAGCTAATAGCGAATTCGCAAATTTGAAAAAGCCATTTCATTTTGGTATCAGATCAAGTTTTTTAAATATTCTTGGAGATGTTACGAAAGAGAAGAAAAAATTTCAGTCCCATTTACTAAAAGTACTTCCTCAGATATACACTGATAATTATTATGAAGACTCCTTGTTACTATCTGCTTTTCTTGAAAAAACAGAATATAACATTCGAGAAGGAAGTCAGAGTTTTAATACTTTGAAATATGATTTTTATTTTTTAATGAACATACAAAAAAATAATCCACTTATGAAAATTACAGAATCAAACAGTTATGCATTAGGCAAAAATCTAGGTATTATGGCCAAGCAATTTGCATCCTGGCGCGACGACTGCCCTATCAAGTCATTTGAAAAATCCTATGTTGGAAATCTTTCTCGAAGAACATCTTCTATTGAAGAATTGGTAAAATTTGCCGCATTTATAAATGAAAAGCTTGTAATGCACGATAGGTTATTTCCTGACGTAAAGAATGCTTATCAACAATTGATCTTCACAATTAAAAATTTCGGAACAGAAAAATATAACAAATACAACTGCTCATTAGGCTTTTTTACCAGCTATTACGAAACAAAATCAAACGAAGATATTAACAAAGAAAACAATTGATAAAAATATTGAATATGGAAAACTTTATTGAAAAATCGGAAATCCTTTTTTTGTACGAAGGCAAATTTACTGTTCCTAACGGAGACCCATTTACAGGAGAACAACGTTACGACGATGAAACCAAACATATTTTGGTTAGCGATGTGAGAATCAAACGATTTGTTAGGGATTATTTTATAGACAAGTATAAAAACAAAGACAAATATAAAGTTTTTGTTTTTAATGATAAATCTCAGGTTGCTGAAGGAAGTAAAGAATCTGGTGCCTCTGCTCGAATGCAAACATTATGGGGAGGAAATAAACCAAAAGATAAAAAATTATATGAATCAGCTGCTTTAAAACTTTTGCAAGAGTGTATTGATGTACGGTTGTTTGGAGGTATTTCAACGGAAAAAGAAGCAGCTGTAAATATTACAGGACCTGTTCAGTTCGCACTACTAAATCCATCTCTTAACAAAACGGATTTGAGAATTCATCAAAACACAGCTGTATTCTCATCAAGTGCAGATAAATCTAGAGGAGCTATAGGCACAACAACAGTTGTTCCTTATGCCTTGAATCAAATACATGGATGGATAAATCCATATTCTGCATTAAATAGCAAACTGACAGAAGATGATATAAATGAATTATTTTCAGCAATGTGGAATAGTATAAATAATTCAAATACTAGAAGTAAATCAAATCAAAGTTCTGTTTTGTTAATTCAAATTGTATATAATAACGCAAATGATAAACTTTATGGCACCGATAAATTAATATCAATCATTTCTGAAAAAGAAGAAGAACAGATTCGTGAAATGGAAGACTATAGGTTTGATTTTAGCAGACTAGGAGTAGCCGCAAGTTCTGAAAAAGTTAAAGAAATCAGGTTTTATACAGAGATACCAGAAATTGAAAATGCGATAACAGCTTTAAATAAGTTGAAAATAAAACCTATTACATTATTGAAATAATGAAAGGCGTAAGATTACATATTAAAGGAAACTGGGGACAATTTCGCCGTCCAGAAACCAACAATAATCCACTTTCTCATGATTTTATTACAAAAACAGCGTTAATCGGGATGATTGGCGCAGTATTAGGCAAGGACAGAATTAAAATGAAACCATTGTTTCCAATATTAAGCAAAGATTTAAAATATGGCATTCAAATAAACAATGAAGTAAAAAAACAATCATGGGGTTTTACTTTCAGAAGTGTTTCCAATGCATGGGAAAAATCTCCTAAACAAATGGAAATAATTCGCAACCCTGATTATACAGTAATGCTTTGTTTATTAGACAATGCAATAGAAACGAGTAAGGAAATCTTTACCGAGTTTGTTCGAAATTGTAAAGGTGGTAAATCATGCTATGAACCTGTACTAGGATTACATAATTGTCCTGCTGAAATAGAATTCATAGAAGAAGGAAGTTTTGAATATGTTACTGAAGGAACATTTTCGACAAAAGGTTTTGTTTCAAATAAGCATAAACTGGAAGATTTAGGCATTGATGGTATCAGAATTGGTTTTGACAAAGTACCTACATATCAAAACGATGATTTCTGGAATTTACCAGATGAATACGTTTCGGTTATTTACACTTCAGGAAACAGAGAAATAACGGTAAGCGGAGAGCATTTTGTTTTTAATCATGATTCAAAATGGTGTCTGATATAAATTTCCTATCGCATCCGGGAAAACAATTAGAGGAACATATCTACGGGGTTATTAATAAATCCCGTAGATACTCTTCGTTGTCAATTACTGAAATTGCGGCATTGTTCCACGATTTGGGAAAAATGAATGTAAACTTTCAAGCTAAGATAAAGGGAAGTCCAGTGGATGGATATTCACGACATTCATATCTTTCGGTTTTAGCTTTTGTATATTGTCTAAAAACCAACCAAAAAGAAATGATAAAGCTGATGCAGGTAGAAAATAAAAATCAATTTTCACTTCGGATATTACAAATAGTAGCAATCATTGCTCATCATCATGGTGATATTCCAAATTTTGAGAATATGCTAAATATGGATGAAATAAATTCAGCAGCAAATTTTCTAAATCAGCACACATTGCCATTTAGTGATTTTCTGAATCAAAAGTTACAAAAAAAAATTAATCCATTCATTATAAAATATTCTGAAAAAGAATTTAGACGAGTAGGAAATTATAATTCAATGATTCATGAGAGATTATGGAAAGAATCGGCATTAGATTATTTTAGCAATATGCAATTTGCTTTTGCCAGCTTGATTCATGCAGATAAGCGGGATGCAGGCAATAACAATTATTTTCAAACTGAAGAAAAGATTGAACAATCAGTAACGGAAATAAATCAATCGCTCAATTTAAAATTCAAGCAACTTGATTTATCTGTTAATCCTTCAAGATTAAATCAATTACGAACTAATATACGAATTGAAGCAACCGAAAATATTGAAAAGTTTTTACAACAAAACAAACGTGTTTATACACTTGCAGCACCTACTGGTTCTGGCAAAACTTTCACAATGCTTTCATTGGCAAGGCAAATACAAAAAAAGAATGGCAAATTAGGAATTATATATGCTTTACCATTTTTGTCTATTACAGAGCAAGTTCAAAAAATTTTAGAAGATGATTTACAGATTGATTATTTAGCTATAAATTCAAAAGCTCAAAATAATGATATAGAAAAAGCTCAGGTTGCATATGAATATAATCCGTCAAATGATAATTTGGAAAAGTTAATACAACTCGATTTTGCAGAACAAACATTTGACCACCCATTTATTGTTACAACTTTTGTACAATTGTTTGAGACTTTTATTAGCAATAAAAACAGTACTTTATTAAAGCTACCTAATTTTGCAAATCGCATTTTTTTAATTGACGAAGTACAATCACTTCCACCAAGATTATATATCTTCTTTGCTGCATGGTTAGATGATTTTTGTAATAAACATAACTCTTACGCTATATTGTCGACTGCAACTATGCCAAAATTAGATTTTCCAATAAAAAAATTCTTACCTGATGAAAAGAATCCTCAATTATTATTTAAAAACTATTTGTTACCATTAGAGCTTATTAATGCAGATAAATATTTTAGTCAAAATGTATTTAATCGTTATCGAATAAATTTAATAGGTGGAGAATCATTCTTTATAACTGATTTATCCAAACATATAATTAACCAAAATCAATCATGCCTTGTTATATTAAATACAATATCTGAAACAAAGCTGTTGTATAACGAATTATCCGAAATATTACCTCATGTAATTCTTTTAAATACTCATTTTATTCCTGAAGATCGCAGTAAAAAAATTGAAATAGCAAAAGATTTATTGCAAAAAAGAAAACATGTCGTCTTAATTTCAACTCAACTTATAGAAGCAGGTGTAGATATTGATTTTCCTGTTGTTTACCGCGATTTATGCCCGCTTCCAAGTCTGATTCAAAGTGCTGGACGCTGTAACCGAAACAAGAAAATAGATTTAGGACAAATATATTTCTTCCAACTTCAAAAAGAAAGTGGACGACCAAGTTCAGAAATTATTTATAAAAAAGAAGCTGCTGAATTTTTAAAGTTTTGTAGGACAGAAATTCAGGATGGAATTGAAGAAAAAGAATTATACAATTTACAACCTAAATTTTTTAATTTAATAAGAGATAATTTGACGATAGGTGATTTTGATTATGGATTTGAGCAACACGCCAATATGATTGAATGTATCAATAAAGCTCAGTTCAATTTGTTGGGGAAATTTCAACTAATAAATAATGATACATTCGGTGAACAATACAGATATTATATTCCAAAAGATAATAAAGACAACTCTTATGAGGAATTAATTGAGATAATGTCACATTTAAAAGAAGCAAAATCGTTTGATGAGAAAAAACAAATAAAAATTCGTTTGAATAACGGATTAAAAGCTTTAGGAAACCGAATATTAAATATTAGAATAGGAAAAAATCAGACACCACCCCCTTTTAATAATTGTGACGAAAAATTCGGAATAAGAGTTTTATCCGAATTAAATAAATATTCTTACAAAACTGGTTTAGAACTTGGAATTACGAATCAATTATTATAATGAAACATGTAACGGGCACATTGATTTCTTATTATTTCTATTGCAAACGGAGAATGTGGCTTCACGCCAATGATATTTGTTTTGAAGATAACTCTGAAGATGTTGCTATGGGTAAACTCATAGAAGAAACGACTTATTTGCAAAGAAATAGTAATTTTGAACAAATAGAATTTGATGGAATCAAAATTGATTATTACGACCACAAAAACAAAATCATACATGAAACCAAGAAATCACCAAAATTCGAACAAACTCATATTTGGCAATTAAAATATTACATATACATTTTAAAAAAGAATGGAATTGATAATGTGAAAGGAGTGTTGGAATATCCTACAGAGCATAAGATACAAACTGTTGAATTATCAATTGATAATATTAAAGAAATAGAACTTTTTTCCAAGGAAATTATATCCATTATAACATCTAATGAATGTCCTCCAAAAATTAAAAGCTCAAAGTGTAAAAATTGTAGTTATTATGAATTCTGTTATGTAGGAGAAGAAGTTTGATTAAATGAAATTTGAGCTATTAACAATTAAAATTATAATGAAAAAGACATACTATTTATTTAATTCCGGAACTTTACATCGTAAAGATAACACATTAAGATTTACTCCAATAGAAGAAGATGACAATGGGATTGAGCATGAAGGTCAACCTCGTTATCTTCCCATTGAAGATATATCTGAATTCTATGCATTTGGAGCATTAAATGCAAACAGTGCGTTGTATAATTTTCTTGGTCAGAATGATATTTCAGTTCATTTTTTTGATTATTACGAAAACTATACCGGATCATTCATGCCTCGTGACAGTTTACTATCGGGGAAAATGTTATTAGCGCAGACTTCAGCTTATCAAAACAAAAAGAAACGGTTGGAAATAGCACGTAAGTTTGTAGAGGGAGCAGCTTTTAACATGAATAAGAATTTACGTTATTACAATACACGTGGAAAAGATTTGGATGGTGTTATCGAAAAGATTGAATATTATGTTACTCAAATTCCTCTAATGGAAAAAGTAGAAGAATTAATGGGTATAGAAGGAAATATACGTCAGACATACTATGAAGGATTTGGATTGATAATCCCTGATTTTGAGATGGGTAATCGTACGAAACAACCACCACAAAACGAAATAAATGCACTAATTTCTTTTGGGAATATGATGTGTTATTCGCAGTGTTTACGTGCAATTCATCAAACTCAGCTAAATCCAACTATAAGTTATCTTCATACACCTGGTGAGCGTCGTTATTCACTCTCACTTGACATATCTGAAATTTTTAAACCTATAATGGTTGATAGAGTGATTTTCAAGTTACTAAATAAAAGAGAATTGCAAGATAAGCATTTTGACAAGAAATTGAACAAATGTTTACTCAATCCTAACGGTAAGAAAATCTTTGTTAAAGCATTTGAAGAGAGACTCTCAGAAACTATTAAACATAGATCATTAAAACGAAATGTTAGTTATCGACACTTGATTAAATTGGAATGTTATAAGTTAAGCAAACATTTATTAGGAATAGAAGAATATAAACCATTTAAAATGTATTGGTGACGTGTATGTGATTTTAGTTTATGATATAGGTGAAAAAAGAGTTGGTAAAATGTTGAAACTTTGCAGGAAATATTTAAATTGGATTCAGAATTCCGTTTTTGAAGGAGAAATCACAGAGGTCAAGTTAAAAGAATTGACATTGAATGCAAAATTGATAATGAAAGAAGAAGATAGTTTAATTATTTTCTCTAGTCGTTCTGAACAGTTCCTCGACAAACAAATAATTGGTAAAGAGCGCAGTAGCACAGATATATTTTTATAAGAGGTTGTCGGTTTTATGTTTTTAACTGATTTTGTTTAAGTAAAAATAAAACAAGTGATCTTTGACATGTTGAAAATCAAGATATAAAATAAGTTGTCGATAGACGGATATTTTCATATCTTTGTCTATCGACAACATTTTTATAACGAAAGTGAATTATAATTTTTGTTTAGAAGCTGAAATTCAGCTATTTTTTTGGTCGTTTATAACGGCTTTTAATTGAACCATTAGGAATTGAAATTTTGCAAAAGTGTTGAAGGATTATGATTTGAACAACTTTTAATTGAACCATTAGGAATTGAAATATAGTAATAATCAAATAAAAAACAACATTATGAAGCTTTTAATTGAACCATTAGGAATTGAAATGATGCTGACCTGAACGACTTGTTGAATGAAGCACAGCTTTTAATTGAACCATTAGGAATTGAAATTAAGGAGGTAAACCCATGCTTCAATAGTGCGATGCTTTTAATTGAACCATTAGGAATTGAAATACCAAAATTAAAACTAAAGAACGTCGAGGTTGTATTCTTTTAATTGAACCATTAGGAATTGAAATGTTATATAATCCCAAAATATCGCCAAATCGCCTTTTCTTTTAATTGAACCATTAGGAATTGAAATGGCTCATTCGATGTGCAAAAGTAATAACGCTTAACGCTTTTAATTGAACCATTAGGAATTGAAATTTAAGAAGCGGTAACTTACCGTTCCAATTTATTGATGCTTTTAATTGAACCATTAGGAATTGAAATGTTTCAATCCGAATGATTACAAACCAAAGTATTCACTTTTAATTGAACCATTAGGAATTGAAATAGGATTGACTGTATCGTTAATGCTTTTGAATATAATACTTTTAATTGAACCATTAGG
>DHSL01000041.1:98281-104145 GCA_002411345.1 Bacteroidales bacterium UBA5287
TGAACCATTAGGAATTGAAATGGAAGAGAGTCCAAAGGATGATTTACCGTTTTAAACTTTTAATTGAACCATTAGGAATTGAAATGATCGAGGAGAGTAAGGCTAAATTACTTGAAATGATCTTTTAATTGAACCATTAGGAATTGAAATTTCCTCTGATATTGCAGCTCTGCATATACGTTTTCAACTTTTAATTGAACCATTAGGAATTGAAATTACTTATTTTAATTGATATTTGCTTTGCATTGCCTCCCTTTTAATTGAACCATTAGGAATTGAAATCTTAGCCAAAGAATCGTGGATAAGGGTGATTATACAGCTTTTAATTGAACCATTAGGAATTGAAATGACGTGATTCCTAAGATTATTTATTTTGGAGCAATCAACCTTTTAATTGAACCATTAGGAATTGAAATCGCAAATCTACTTAGAGGGTAAAATCACGACGAGACTTTTAATTGAACCATTAGGAATTGAAATCGACGTAGTTAAGAAAGGTCTTCTTTCTATCCAGTACTTTTAATTGAACCATTAGGAATTGAAATCCTTTTAAACCAAATGAATTTTGCGTCTCTAACATTCCCTTTTAATTGAACCATTAGGAATTGAAATAATAATATGCTTGCTCCCCTTCTGTAAGTTGTATCTTTTAATTGAACCATTAGGAATTGAAATCTTGTTTTAATGTAATTGTCTCACCACAATATTTGCTTTTAATTGAACCATTAGGAATTGAAATTCCTTGAAAACAGCTTCTCGTATGTCTCCCCCTTTGCTTTTAATTGAACCATTAGGAATTGAAATATAGACGAATATAGGAATAGGTTGATGGTATTTATCTTTTAATTGAACCATTAGGAATTGAAATCGCCGTAAAAGCCATTAGGATGAGTAATACGAATATTCTTTTAATTGAACCATTAGGAATTGAAATATGAATCAAGGCGATAATTATACAATAAAGCCCGATCTTTTAATTGAACCATTAGGAATTGAAATGATATCATTCAAGGAAATTTACAGTATCTGGAAGGACTTTTAATTGAACCATTAGGAATTGAAATTGCCAAACAGAAACATTGATCTTATCATAACAGACCCTTTTAATTGAACCATTAGGAATTGAAATAATTGAATTAAAATATGTATCAGATATTGATGCTGCTTTTAATTGAACCATTAGGAATTGAAATGATATACTTGTCCATGAATTCTGTGAAGTTTGGGATCTTTTAATTGAACCATTAGGAATTGAAATCGGTATCAAATTACTTGATGACAATTGGAATGATCTCTTTTAATTGAACCATTAGGAATTGAAATCTCCTACTCTTTGACATACGCAAAAAAGAAAGTAAATCTTTTAATTGAACCATTAGGAATTGAAATACTCTTTTGCAAGTATTTTCTCCTCTCGCTTATTTCTTTTAATTGAACCATTAGGAATTGAAATTCACGAGATAGTCGATATAGTGCATGCCGGGGGGCTCTTTTAATTGAACCATTAGGAATTGAAATTATATTGCGTTTAAAATAGGTAAGGCTAAATTATTGCTTTTAATTGAACCATTAGGAATTGAAATTCTGATTTTATTGACTTGACACCGCTTTCAATCATCCTTTTAATTGAACCATTAGGAATTGAAATAACGAATTTTTTAAATAAATAATAAAAGCCCGACCCTTTTAATTGAACCATTAGGAATTGAAATAACCAATCCTCAAAATCATGCCCTTTTTGCATTGCCCTTTTAATTGAACCATTAGGAATTGAAATTAAGTTTTGGTATCATCCCAAAATATAACCAAATCCTTTTAATTGAACCATTAGGAATTGAAATAAGCTTTTAACCTCATGTTGCCACCCAAAGGATATACTTTTAATTGAACCATTAGGAATTGAAATTATTTTTCCGTGCTGAAAAAATTGCTCCTAATCAATCTTTTAATTGAACCATTAGGAATTGAAATCAGAAAGTACAGGCAAGAACAAATATAGATGCCGTTCTTTTAATTGAACCATTAGGAATTGAAATCCGCGTTCGAGTGGTTGGACAAAAAAAACGAACGTACTTTTAATTGAACCATTAGGAATTGAAATCCTCGAATGAACCAGCAACCGATTTTATTCAGGATCTTTTAATTGAACCATTAGGAATTGAAATCTGATAACATTGTATTGAGCCTTAAATATTCGTTCACTTTTAATTGAACCATTAGGAATTGAAATAATCTTATATAATCTTCAACTAATGACTTATTACAAACTTTTAATTGAACCATTAGGAATTGAAATTTGTATAGCTTTATATTTCCTAATTGTTCAAATTTCCTTTTAATTGAACCATTAGGAATTGAAATCTATATTGTCTTTATTTAACGAAATATTTGTTTAATACTTTTAATTGAACCATTAGGAATTGAAATCAAATATAGTAATTTTAATTTTATTTATGATACGGTCTTTTAATTGAACCATTAGGAATTGAAATCTTGTTTTAATGTAATTGTCTCACCACAATATTTGCTTTTAATTGAACCATTAGGAATTGAAATGATAGTTAAGAATATAGGGAACTTCCAGTCAGTCACTTTTAATTGAACCATTAGGAATTGAAATTCAGAATATGAGGCATCTTTTGAAATTTCAGATATAACTTTTAATTGAACCATTAGGAATTGAAATAATGTAGCGGAAAAATTGATTGTAATTGCTATAGCCTTTTAATTGAACCATTAGGAATTGAAATTCTAAACCAACATAAACTGCTTTATATTGTAATGTCTCTTTTAATTGAACCATTAGGAATTGAAATGTTGTTCCGCTTCCCATAAAAGGGTCATAAATTATACTTTTAATTGAACCATTAGGAATTGAAATAGGATTGATTGCGTTATCAATGCTTTCGAATATAACTTTTAATTGAACCATTAGGAATTGAAATCCTCTTGTCGCTTGTCCTTACAAGTGAAAAAACGTTCTTTTAATTGAACCATTAGGAATTGAAATTCATTTATCCTGTCAGGCTCATAAATGCTGTTGAACTTTTAATTGAACCATTAGGAATTGAAATCAGGCAGAGAGTGCAAAAGATGATTTACCATTTTAACTTTTAATTGAACCATTAGGAATTGAAATGTAAAAAGTTCTTCTGTCCTAATTGCAAGAAAAAGACTTTTAATTGAACCATTAGGAATTGAAATTTGCAATAAGCGGACAATGGTAATTCATGGTCATTATACTTTTAATTGAACCATTAGGAATTGAAATGTCTGAAGTAATATGGTGCTAACATTTTTAATACTCACTTTTAATTGAACCATTAGGAATTGAAATGTTAAAAGGTAGATTAATAACTTTACTTAAAGTAAACTTTTAATTGAACCATTAGGAATTGAAATAAGATAATATATATTTCTTATCTACAATCGATTATCTTTTAATTGAACCATTAGGAATTGAAATATTAATTCAATCATATTAGAACAAGGAGATGAAGATCTTTTAATTGAACCATTAGGAATTGAAATTCTAACCGATGATGTAGATGAATACAAAATCTATGACTTTTAATTGAACCATTAGGAATTGAAATTTAGGCAAGGCAATCGGCTCAATGGGCGGACTAACACTTTTAATTGAACCATTAGGAATTGAAATACTGGAATGATCTCGCGCCTTGCGCCTTTCAGTACATTCTTTTAATTGAACCATTAGGAATTGAAATGGCGTGAAACGGGCTTATATATACATTTTTATATACTTTTAATTGAACCATTAGGAATTGAAATGAGGCTGTAAAATAGTTGTTGTTAATTCATATATACTTTTAATTGAACCATTAGGAATTGAAATTTTGTATTCAGTATTTACGTCAAAAATCATTTTTACTTTTAATTGAACCATTAGGAATTGAAATCTGTTATAACCCTCTAAACGTGTCCAAAATTGTTTAACTTTTAATTGAACCATTAGGAATTGAAATCTGTTATAACCCTCTAAACGTGTCCAAAATTGTTTACTTTTAATTGAACCATTAGGAATTGAAATGTGCAAAAGCATGAGGGAATTGAACATAATTGGGATCTTTTAATTGAACCATTAGGAATTGAAATTAGAAATATTTAATTAACAAACAATTTAACAATTACTTTTAATTGAACCATTAGGAATTGAAATTAAATAAAGATTCTGAAACCTACACGGATTTTGAGACCTTTTAATTGAACCATTAGGAATTGAAATGACGTGAAACGGGTTTATATATACATTTTTACATACTTTTAATTGAACCATTAGGAATTGAAATCTTCTTACTTCATATTGATGCTTACAAGTTGATGCTTTTAATTGAACCATTAGGAATTGAAATCGTTATTTGGGTAGTAGTTAATCCGTTGATACATAGCTTTTAATTGAACCATTAGGAATTGAAATTTACCATATTATTCTGAATTGCAGTCTCCAAATCGGCCTTTTAATTGAACCATTAGGAATTGAAATCCTTTTAAACCAAATGAATTTTGCGTCTCTAACATTCTTTTAATTGAACCATTAGGAATTGAAATCAGTTGTAGTAGCCGGATCTCCTTTTTCTAACCTGACTTTTAATTGAACCATTAGGAATTGAAATAAGGTTTTCTAGCCCTTAAAAGCTTTACCTCTAGCTTTTAATTGAACCATTAGGAATTGAAATCGGCTGGACTTTGAGCGAATGGATAACAATGATTGCTTTTAATTGAACCATTAGGAATTGAAATAAGCTTGAATTTGTAAAAACCGAAAATCTTTTTTGTTCTTTTAATTGAACCATTAGGAATTGAAATTTGATACATAGTTTTTAAGGACGTTTAAAGGGTTATCTTTTAATTGAACCATTAGGAATTGAAATTAGAAATATTTAATTAACAAACAATTTAACAATTCTTTTAATTGAACCATTAGGAATTGAAATTATTCAATGAAGCGTTTAGCTTCAAACCAATAGATCTTTTAATTGAACCATTAGGAATTGAAATATTCTAATAATTTAATATATAAAACATTAATAAAACTTTTAATTGAACCATTAGGAATTGAAATGAACAAAGAGAAGTATTCATTGAAAAAATGAAACACTTTTAATTGAACCATTAGGAATTGAAATCAAAGTAAATTTGCCTATATATTACAGGAATAAATTCTTTTAATTGAACCATTAGGAATTGAAATGTAAGTAGTGAGTTATTTAATACATACGAGGATTTACTTTTAATTGAACCATTAGGAATTGAAATGATATATTAATTTACCATTAAATAAATGGAATATAGACTTTTAATTGAACCATTAGGAATTGAAATGTTGCAGAGAAAGGGTCTAATCCTTTTATGGGGTCTTTTAATTGAACCATTAGGAATTGAAATTAGAAGTATTTAATTAATAAACAATTTAACAAACACTTTTAATTGAACCATTAGGAATTGAAATGTTAAAATTTACGAAGACGAAAAAACAGCTATTCACTTTTAATTGAACCATTAGGAATTGAAATATGTGCCTATTGATATAAGCAGAAAAGACCCATGGACTTTTAATTGAACCATTAGGAATTGAAATAGACCTTCTTGTGAATATCTTGCACACATGTTGTTTCTTTTAATTGAACCATTAGGAATTGAAATAGAAGAAATAGGAATGGTTATACACTCCGAAAGTCTTTTAATTGAACCATTAGGAATTGAAATTACGACAGGGATAATGAAATAGCGACTCTTGCGGTACTTTTAATTGAACCATTAGGAATTGAAATTTGTCATTAATTTGTTCGCTTGAGTAATCCATAATTCTTTTAATTGAACGTAAGCATTCGGTCTACTCCGTC
>DHSL01000022.1 GCA_002411345.1 Bacteroidales bacterium UBA5287
AATATGATAAATATGGAAATCCGTCAATCTTAATAGATGGGTTCTGAATATTTTAATATGACAAATATAAAGTACAATTCTCGTGCTTTATAGTGAATTAATAACGAAATTACCTGCTTGGCAATATTGTTAATTTTGCATTACTTAACCTTTTGCAAATGACGAAATAGATAGAAGAGCCAAACTTTTATCCAAACCGTCATTTGCACATGAAGGTTTCTCTTTTCTCAGCTTCTTTTACAGAGCAGGTTAATATTCAATTAAACATTCGCATGTTATATTATACAAATTTTGGTTAGCTTGCAGTGTAAGGGGTTTTTTTTACTGAATTATACAAGCGAAAACCAAATGACTTATTTACCATCCCGTATTTTGACCGAGATTTGGATTTTTAACAAGATCAACGGCTGGAATTGGATAGAAATATAATTTATCATTCCAGGTTCGCTTTTGGTCCTTCATAAACACCAATGTATGCCCGTCGCTATCAAGTTGAGCGTTATTGATTGCTCCGTTAGCCAGTTTTTCACCAACATACAGATAATATACGCCAGGTATTTTATTAGGAGTTAAATTTTTTGTAAAACAAACGTCTAACGTACCATCTCCATTCATGTCATAGGGAACATCAAGTTCAGGAACGTAAATTCCATCCCAAACATTGGTAACCAGCTCTCCAACTTTCCATCGGCAAATATCAGACCATGAGAATCCCTCAAAAGAAAGTTCAATGGCACGCTCACGACGAATTTCCAGGATTTCCGGATTACTGATATTTGAAAAAAAACGGTTCTTTAAATATTGATCAACCTTTGTCGGTTTTTGATTCAGTCCACCCGTTATACCAGCACGTGAACGAAGTTTACCAATTGTTTTGCTCCAGTCGTCGTCAGTTAATGTTCCCATCTCTGCTTTTGCCTCGGCATAATTCAGCAATACCTCCGCGTAACGGAACAATATTACATTGTTATCACAGATGTCAACATTGTCGTACTGAGTGTCATCCAGGGTAAACTTGCAGGTATGGTATCCCGTTATGGCATAAGCATAATTCGGTGGAGTTTGTATGGTTCTCCCTCCCGAGATGCGCGTATATCCAGGAGTTATTATTGTTTGGGAAAGCCGCGTGTCTCTGTTTTTGCACTCCTCCGTAAAAGGCATCGCCGCATAATCAACCTTATCTGTAAATGCTGTACCATCTTTCATCAGATATGTGTTGACGAAAGAACGTGTCAACGAAGGACAAGATCCTAATGTTACTGATGTCCATCTTCTGTTGCCAGAATGAACAATACCCAAAGAACCATTAAAAGTAACTGCATATAGTACTTCACTTGAAATGGGTACCTTGCTGACGAACAATTGGCGATACGATTTGTCTATACCTGCATCCGTATAGATAGAATATCCGGAATTCATCACATATTGTGCAGCATTTATTGCTTCCTGCAGCCATTGGTCAGCGCTGGATTGCAAACCTGCTGAAGTGTGATATTTACGATAAGTACCCTCCCAAAGACAAATTCGGGATTTCAGGGCGGCAGCAACGGATGAAGTTATTGTAGAGCATGACTGATCCCGTTTAGTCTTGATGTTATCAATGGCGAAATCGAGGTCCTCTTTTATTTTTTCAACAATCACTGAACGTTTGTCGCGGCTCGCATACAACAATGGATCATCAACTCCCAGTGGATGATCAATCCACGGAAGGTCTCCGAATCGCTTCATCATCTCAAAATAAAAATAGGCCCGGAAGAATTTGGCAATTCCAATATAGTTATTGCGAATATCCAATGGAACTGACTCATCGGAGCAATTAACAATAAAGTAGTTTATGTTTCTGAGAGTTCCCCAACTCCACCCACTGCTTTCTTCAGGGCTAAATCCGTTTTCAGTAAAATATTTGATTACCTGATTTAGAGCAATATAATATGAATTTGAATATATGGTGGTTGCACCAGGAAATACTTCATAAAAAGAGTTAGTATACATTTTTAACCCTGTCTCACTGCCAAAAACCGGCTTTTTTGATACCTGAGCTTTTGGTAGTTCTTCCATATCACAGGCATAAAATAATGAAAGTGCTAGTATAAAGAATATTATTTTTTTCATATTTTTTTATTTAATAAATTATAATTCTGGATGTGAAAAGTCTTTTTATTGAAAAACAGATGAAAACTTGAATCAGTAATCAGTGTTTAAAAAACTGACTCTATTTCTATTGATTTTTATTGTGGACTCAATCACAGGAGATAGTTTGAACTTTATTTTTCGAAATGTTATAAAACGAAAGATCAATTAAAATGTAATAGACAATCCGGCACTAATACTCTTAAGTATCGGATAATTATAAGAATTACCTCCATTACCTATAATTGAATTAGTACCACCGCTGCCTGCAGCTGATTTTGCCTCAATATCTTCTCCGTAAATATTACCAACATCAAAATTCTTTGTATGCTTGTAAAGCGGAGACCAACACCAGAGATTTTCTGCAGTAAGATATAGACGGGCTACCTCCATCTTTAGTGGCAACAATGTTTTTCTTGGGAAATTGTACCCTAACTGCATGTTCTTCAATCTTATATAAGCTACATTTTGTAAATATCTAGTTTGTACAACCGATAATTCGCGTGTGCTTTGCAGGGCTACATAACCGCGATACCTTGGGAAATAGGTATCTGGTTTTTCTTCTGACCATATATTGCCTATCATTGATGAAGGGATATTATTGTAAGGACGATTATATTGTCCCCAAAACAGTGCATTATCCGTACCCGGCCACCAATCTTGTTTCCCCACTCCCTGGAAAAAGGCGGACAAGAAAATTCCGTTCCATTCAGCTCCCAAGTTAATGCTGTAAGTGTAGCGTGGAGTAGTATTTCCGATCACTTTCCTATCTCCTGGATCCCCTACTTTATTTGTTCCGTAATCGATAACCTTGTCGTTATTCAAATCTTTGAATTTTATATCACCAGGAAGCCATGTTCCCGAGTTGGAAGCAAAATAAAGTCTTTGTGATGCGTGATTGTTTACATCATCCAGAGAGGTAAAAAACCCTTCGGTTACATAACCCCAAATTTCGCCAAGGGTCATTCCTTCATAATAATTTACCCTTGCATCAAGATATCCTCCCAGGTCTTTTTCAGGATTATTGTATTTATCAAGTTTAGAGAGATAATCGGCCATTGTAACGCGTATGTTGTATTGGAAAGGCTTGCTTGCAATGTTGAATTTGTCCTGCCAGCTCAAGCTTAGTTCCCAACCTTTTGTGGTCATATCAGCATAGTTGCCTTTTGGAGGAGTTGCTCCAAAAACTGCCGGCAAGTCAATCCCGACTGTAAACATATCTTTGGTTTTACGTATGTAAGCATCTCCTGTAAAACGCATTTTACCATAAAGAAGTCCCATATCGATTCCTATGTTAGATGTTGTGGCTGTTTCCCATGTTAATCCATCGGGAATGACTCCCGGTACAGAGGTTTTCTGATTTAATGTACCATTTATCAGTCGGCTCATCTGGCTTATATTAAATAGCTCGCGATATGCATATGAGGCAATATTCCCATTTCCTAGCGAACCATAAGACAAGCGTATTTTTAAATCGGAAATTGCTTTATTGTTCAATTGCCAGAAAGGTTCTTCCGAAACACGCCAAGCGCCTGAAACTGATGGGAAAAAGCCCCATTGCTTATCGACAGGAAATTTTGTTGATCCATCCAATCGTCCGTTTACTTCCAGTAAGTATCTATCTTTAAACCCGTAGTTAAACCTAAAAAAACCTCCTGCGATACGCCATTTTTCATAATTACTGCTTATCGTTATTCCATTTCCGTTTGTCATATTTATATCGTCGGCATCTTCAAAAATAAGTCCGTTTCTTCTTGTATTTATAGTATTATATGTTGATTGTTCATAGTTGTTACCCAGCATACCTTTAAAATAGTGGGTACCATTAAAGGTTTTTTCATATTCAGCATAAAGATTGGTTGCAATATAATTAGTTGTTGAATTGCGTTCTGCATAATCGTTGGTTGAAGAACCCAGATATGCGATGACACCTTCCCGGGGACTATAAGGCACAGGTACACGGCGAGTAACTTCTCTGTTGTCGGTATTGCGATAAGTTATGTCGCCAATGACTCGGAGTGAATTGTTCAAAAACGAAGCAAATAAAGATGTTGTGTTGCTTATCGATCGTTTCTTGGATTTTGATCCGCTTTTACCATACCAGAGATCACCCACACTATAAGCAGCTGCCATGGTCAATGTTCCATCAGGATTAAACATCGGGCTCATCGGTTCAGCTTCGCTCTCTAATCCATACCAGACGTTACCGTCTGCAACCGTAAGAGGATTAAAATAATCCTTTTGAGACAATCCCATATTATTTTCAACCCTCAGCCAATCAGATATTTTTGCTGATCCTTTTGCCCGAACATTGTAAATTGAATAATCATCACTATTGTAATTAAAAATTCCATCCTGTTGGTAGAAACGTCCTGAAACAAAAAAATCAGCCCTCTCTGTACCTCCCTGTACGGAGAGATTGTGATCGGTACCGTATGTGCGATCTTTATACAATAAATCGTACCAGTCTGTGTTAGCGTAGTAGAAATAGTTTCCGTTAGAATCTGTTTCCACTTCAGGTTTTCCCGATCCCGGCCTTCTTTTTGCCATCTCGTTGTGCCAATCCTGTGTGTAAGGGACCGATTTATGGAATGTAGAGGGAGAACGCGCGTAATCATAGTATGATGAATAGGCTTCAACAAACATATTGGCATAAATATATGAATCAGTCACCATATCAGGTACTATAGTTGGGGATTTCATCATGAAATTACTGCTGTATGTAACCGATGTCTTTTCCTTGCTTGGATTTTTGGTTGTAATCAATACAACACCAAAAGTTCCGCGTGCTCCATATATTGCGGCCGATGCAGCATCTTTTAAAACGGAAACGCTTGCAATATCATTGGGATTCAGCATGGTAGGATCGCCTTCTACGCCATCAATAAGGACTAAGGCGCTTCCGCCCTGCCCGATTGAAGAAATCCCCCTTACATGATAAGAGGCACTCCGATCTGGTTTTCCGTCAGCCAGTGAGATATTTAGGTTTGGAATTACTCCTTGTAATCCTTGAGTAACGTTTGACATTGGCCTATTATCGAAAACTTCACTGGTTATCTGTTCAACAGCACCGGTCAGGTTAACTTTCTTTTGCACTCCATATCCTACTACCACAACTTCTTCAAGCGATTTTGTATCTTCAATCAGCGTAATGTTGATTTTTATTAATCCGGTAGTGTTAATATTCTGTTCCAGATATCCAATATATGATATCCTGATAATTGCATTAGACGCCACCTCGATGTAAAAATTGCCATCCACATCAGTTATAGCTCCGTTTGTAGTACCTGTTTCTACAATATTTGCGCCAATAATTGGTGCACCTGACGCATCACTTACCGTCCCGGATAAATGTTTTTTCTGCTGTTGATCAGCTGTTTCAGGTAAAACAGTCAAAGAACAGGTTACAAATACAAAAAGCAGGATTGCTTTAAACTGCCCGAACAATAAAAAAGAAGCAAATGACGCCTTTTCTATTGATTTGCCATTTTTTGTTTTTTTGTTTTTCATCATTAATTAATTGTTATTTGATTAAGCTTTTTAATTTTAAAAAATGTTTTTTTTAAAAATGCGGTAATTTTAAGCTTTAAAAAAAGTCATCGGATTTATTATTTTTTTTACTTTTTATCTGGTCACTGGGTATGGAATAATAAATTCAACTTTCGCATTTGATTCGATTACAGCTAAAACTTTTTTTAAGAGGTAAAGTTTTACGGCCAGTTCTGGTCCTGATCGTTAAAAAACAGAATGCTTTTGGTGTACAACGCGTGTCATGCGAAGCATCATCTATTTAATTATATTTGAGTTGTATTGACACATGCGAAATTTCGATAACTTTAAATGTGGAATCATAAATAAGTATAGTTCGGCGATTTTTTTACTTAATATTAAAAATGTCTCATGATTATACTGGTTTTTTTAAAGTGTATTCATTGCTAATAGTTAATTAATTATGAATAATCACCTAGAAAAAATACCGAACTTTCGAAGTGAGCATAATTAAATCCAGAATTCATTATTTTGTATATTTTTGTACACACCCCCCTTCTTGTAATAATTAGGCAAATAATCATTTAAATAGCTGACAATCACAAAGAAGCGCTATAAAGTTCCAGCGGTTTCTAGTCTATTTATAATTAATGGATTGTGCTTTACATTGAAACTTTTTTAGCAAACCGTTGTTTGCTTTACATACGTTATTAAAAATAATTCAAATTAAATCAGATTTTTTAAATAAAAAAAATCCCAAGTATGAAAATATATTAAAATAAACATATATTTCGCCACAATATATAATTATCCGAATTAAGCAGTGAAAACAAA
>DHSL01000064.1:0-1829 GCA_002411345.1 Bacteroidales bacterium UBA5287
AAAGGAGTTATTAAATTATTTAGCAGGAATATCAGGAAACGTAATAGTAAGAAACGTGAGTCAAAATACAGCTGAAAGTAATATAGCAACGCCTGATGGCAAATGGATTACACGGAAGAAGAACGACAAGAACAAGGTTTATTCCCTGCACGAAGTGGATGTCCAATGCATCAGCAAGGGGAAAGAGCATAAACAGTACGAGTTTGGAAACAAGGTATCCATCACACGAACAGGGACGGTATAATTTTACAAACCAAAGGAAATTGGGCTTTTTAAGGCTTGACTAATTATGGTTGATTTTTCTCTCTTTTGTGCCCCTTGTATTTTAGTTTTGATACCATTATTGCTTCACTGCCTGGAGCACCGATGGAAACATTGGTGTCATTTTTAAAAGCTCGAGTCTGGGGAACGGACTCTTTTTAATACCATAAAGAATAACCGCCAAAATACCTTTGTGTTTTAATTTGACTAGTTTTAAATAACCGTTACAGGGTTTAGTTATAAAAAAAGATATGACTCTCTTTAACAAAAAACACATTTCCTCTCCTTTTTAATGTGTTATTAGTGATATAAAATAAGGCATCACGGGGAGCGCTAAACTTTACTGTTTGCTCGGTTGCTATTTTCTTCTCTATTGATTGCCATCCATTTTTCTCCCAACAGAATAATTCATATTCATGACCTTCATAAATACCAATGCCTATGATCCGGGGAGAATATTGAATCGTAGAGATCTCCTTTTCTTCTCCAAAGTCAAGTCCCGTCCATGAGTTATTGGCCTCAGACGCATCGTAGAAAGTGAAAATATCACCATCAAAAGCATTTTCACCCGTGTTGCCCAGATTATCCCAAGACCCCGATGTCCCAATATGTTTTCCTTCTATCACTTTACCGGATGCATCATAAAATGTTATTTCCGATACATTACACCAGCCATCATTGGGTGATTTGTATCGAATAAATTGACAAGTGTGCGGTTGTTTTAATTTTATCTTGTTATGCAGCATGGGCAGAGTTGATATTCTGTGAATCGCTTCTGAGTCAGAAAAATCAGCACTTTTTGAACTTTCAAAAGCTCCATTGATCATACGATCGTAAAATAGCAAATCATACTCCGATGTAATTGAATTAAATGATATTAAGCTATCTGAAGAGTCGGAATTAAGATGATATATTACCCCATCTGAATCAATATAAAAAGGATCACCTGCAGGAACTTGTTTCTCATTCATATAGTAAACAGGCAGGTAAAGTATATCTTTCCCAACGTGTTTGAAGCGAATGCTGTCTGAATCAAGTTCTGTGTGTCCCGTAATACGCCACTCAAAATCATAAAACATGGAAAGGAAAACAAATCCCGTTTGAATATCTTGACGATATTTTATGGGAATAGAAACATTTGTCATATTGTTATGCTCCGATGAAATATCAACGATATTATCATGGAACAATGGAGGGATGTGTTGTTTTTCTATCTCTGCAATTGGTTGGTTTCTAAATGTTTTTCTATATGCTTTGGCCTTTTGGTATGTATTCCCTTGGTGCAACCCATGAGGATTCGTTTCCGTTCCCAAAAAGGAAATGTGTTGTCCTGTACTATCGCAAACACTGTTCCAGCTATGTCCCGTTGGAAGACTTCTCCATTGAGGAGTAAAATCAAATGTCACAGGAATCCCTAACCCCCTCATAACAAAGATAGCTAAAGATGCCTGGCTGTCACACGTCCCTCTAGTAGTTGCCATCAATTGAGTGAAACTCATGTTAGAAAAATCCTTATCCATACGAAAACGAGGTAAAATATCATTCACTCTAGTGCATGCTTCAACTGC
>DHSL01000064.1:2198-4061 GCA_002411345.1 Bacteroidales bacterium UBA5287
GACTTGTCAGATGAGCTGGTCCAGCGCAAATTTACTGTCGCTATATCTTCCCATGGAGCCTCATAACTTTCAGTATATTTTCCGGGCATATTCAAAATGAGAAACTCGGCGGCCTTCAATTTCAAACTGTCTGTGGGATTCTTACTGAAATGTTCAATAACACGTTCAAGTTCCTGTCGATTTTTACCGGCAAGTTTCAACACATCTTCCAGCGGACAGTCCATTTTAGGGGAACAACTCACAAGGGAAAAAATTAAGCTGTAAAGTAGATATTCGAAGAGAGATTTCATTATTTCATTTATTATATTGTACTTAGAGAGTAAGATTACCGAGTAAATTATCGGCAACTTTGCCCAAAAAAATAGTTTCGCACAAATAAGAGTAGAGTTTCGCGGAATAATAAAAGAGTGCTTTACCATCTCATTTTATTTAGGCAGGAGTAATTTTGGAGTTTTAAAGCTCAAAAAGTACTCCTGCCTTGAAGTCGGATTTTTGAAGTTCACTATTATCTTACCTCATAGATCTAAAAAAGGTATTCAATTGCTTTGTAAAGCCATAAGCCGGATAAAAGACCGCTTTCATATATCATTCTTTTTTGAAAAGTAAGTTTATTGAACTTTGAAACATTGAATCCAAATTAGTAATATGCTCATTCTGTACCCATTGATTCGTTTCCTTAATCGATTTTTCTAAAATGTCGTAATAATATTTTGAAAGTCGTCTGTCGGTAAAATCCTTAGCTGTAGCAGAACTATAAAATTGATTGTTTTTAATAGAGACCTTATCTAAAACCAGATTAAAAAGCAGATCCCTTTTATCCTTTTCTTTTTGAGTAAGTAGGTCGTCCGGCTTTTCAATGAACTCATTTAATTCTTGTAAAGTGCTTGTATAGGTTTCAGTATTTAGGTTCTTTTTATAATTGCCGCATGCAAAACAAAACAAAAGCATTAAAACTGCAAGATAGAACTCTTTTTTCATATCTATAATAGTTTAATTAGTTTAATACATACCTACTCTTTCGATTTTCAGCATTCTCGGTTACTCTTTTTTTTATGTCGTTTTTCACTTTCACATTCTCGACTTCAGGTGGTATAATAGTGTTATTGACAAAATTCCCATAATTTCACACACCTAAAAAAGGTTATCGGATTTTGTTTATCCGATAACCTTCTTAACTATAACAAGAAATCAATTGCCTGTATGAGCCATGACGCTGACATAAATCCTCCTGCATAAACTATTAGAGAACTTCTCCAGTATTTTTTACCCTTCTCTTGTAATCTTTTTCCACTCTGCAAACAAACATAACTCATCGAAACCGCAAGAAGTATGTAGATTATGCCAAAATAGAAGTCGTGTACAGTGACTATACCGGAAGTAGATATTATTACAAGAAGTACATAAATAACGGTAGTTATTAAAAATGGCCAACTATGTTTAATTTGTTCTGTTAATTTCATAAGTTCAAGGATTTTGTCTTTCGCATTCTTCTTTTTCTCTTTCTAATGTGTCAATAGTAGCGTAATATCTAGTAATTACTGCAATATAACATAAACAACCTACCATAGGATTCGGAAGTAACGCACAGCTACAAACAGCTAAATCTAACATTGCTAATGCATATGCTTTTGAAACTTCTCTATCAAAAGTTTCCTGACACTCTGATCCAGACTCAGATCCAGATCTTAATCTAGCAAACGGTGTAAAAGTTTCAGCATCTGTCTTGAAGTTTCTAGTAAATAATGCAGTTTTTTCATTCAGAGTCATTGACATCCAAATTTCATTTTGTTCTAAAAAAAGCATTGATTTTTGTAAAGCTATATTACCTACAACAAGGTCATTCGCTTTTATTTACGAAATTTT
>DHSL01000057.1 GCA_002411345.1 Bacteroidales bacterium UBA5287
TTTATCCATCTTTATTAGGCTTTCGTCAGCTATAAAGATACTGATAATCAGCTACTTAACCATCTTTTTTATGTTAAATTATGTTATGTAAATCATTGAATTTTAATTAGTTAATTGAATATTTACCGAAGTATTGTTATTTATTGGAAGTCTTTACTCACGTTTACCCAACTGAAAAACTCGCCTCGTTTTAACTCTATAAACTGGTCATCTGATTTTTCGGATTGGTTATCAGCCCCGGAATTCTCTTGCCCCGGATGTTCTAAAGGACCATATCTTTTTCCATCAGGAGCTACATAAATAAATTGCAGACTTGGCTGATCTCCATCTTTTATCAACCAGCTGCCAGACATGTAAACATTTCCACTTTCATCTGCAGCTAAAGAGCCGATATATGCTGCAGTTCTTCCCTTTTCATCAATCAATTTTCCATGATCAATTATTTTATATCCTTTATCGGGATCCAAAGAAACGCTTTTTAAATGAAGGTCGTTTACATGAAATCCATTTTTATCCGGCGGAAGATCTCTATTACCCTCGGAATTGTACTTCCGGCTTAACTCGTTGTCACCCTGCTGAATAAAATAGAGCCTGTTGCCGGCTAAAGCAACAGATAAAAATGTATTTCCAATATAACAGATAGGAGTAAATGCCTCTTTTGAATTGATATCTTCGTGTGGGTCAAACAACCAAAGCCTTTCGTCGCCACCTCCAAAATCACCCATGGTAAATAAACATTTTTCCCCGTCATCTATAGATCGCGCCCATGTCCAACTGTATTCTTTAAAAAAAGGGTCAACAGCGATGTTCTCGCCATTCATAAGCTTTGGCTCCGGAAACGCGTTTTTATATTCCATAATAGAGTCAACTGCCGGATCGTAACAGTAAAGGCTGCCTGCACCCAACCACGTGGGTGTCCATACACGGCCAATATCATCAAGATAAAAATAAAAAGAGGCTTTCCCTGAACCTAACCTGCCCAAATCTCTTTTTTCTTTTGTCTTTAAATCTATTTCAAACATATGATTGCCTTCCGCCAAATCTTCAGGAGCAAAGGGTACAGTCATTGTATAAGCCTTTCCTCTCTTTTTATCAACTTCAATAGCTGAGTAAGTAGAAAACCTCTCTTTTACTATTCCATAATTGTCCCATTCCTTGGTATGTATATTATAGCTTAAGAAATAGGAACCTGCATATTTATCCAGAACCTCATTCCAATAAGCTGCTAAGTGCGTTGCGAGAAATAATTCACCATCAATTTCAATTATCGGGCTATGAATCTTTCCCTGTGGCGTGAATTTAGCCATATCATCTCCCACCAGATTTGTAAGATCCTCCGCGATAATTTCTACACTGCCTGTTTTGGGATTGAATTTTAAAAAACCCCCACCATGAATCAGGTTATGGGCTGAAGATCCAAAATAACAGGCGCCATCAGATGCAACGGTTATTCCTTGCCACTGTCCATCGTAATAGGGAGATATCTCATTTAATGATACATTATTCACTACACACATTTTCTCATTATTACTACAATCGGTAAAAACCAATAAAAAAAGAATGCCGACTAAACATGAAAATAATGTAGGGCTCATTCGATTACTTTTATTCATAGTAAAATTATTAAATTATTGCATTTTTATTTAGGAGTTATCTTTATCGCAAAGCCACCACCCTTGGCTAATTGAATATCGAGCGAGCTTGTTTTCAATACATCCGATTTCTCACGTTTAAAGGGTATTGTACTTTTAACGGATTCCGGAAGAGCTCTCGGGCTTGTTATGTTGGCAGGAACGGGGGAAGCGCCCAAATCATCTAAAAAAATTTCCATCTCATACGTCAAATCTGAAAGAAAATCAAGTGATAATGTAATTACTTTTTTACCTGCTCCATTCATGCCACCTACATACCAAACATCTTCACTTCTCTTAGCTAAAATAGCAAGGCCGCCGATTTCACTCGGAGGTAAAACTCTTACCTCGTCCCATGTTACAGGAATATCACGTATAAATCCTACTGAGGGTTTTATCAGATCATTATTAAGTATTACATGTGGATCTTCAAATAAACATTGAAAAGGAGAGTACATGCATACGAGTGTAGCTAGTTGATGAGCCCATGTTGTAGCACCGGGTGCTGTAAATGATAACGGGGTATAATCACCCGGCCCTAATAGAAGACGCGTAAAGGGTAACGCCGCGTTATGAGATGCTGTTATTGGGCCTTCCGGATGGAAGTTTAGTTCCATTCCCCTTATTCCTTCTCTGGTCATTTCATTAAGGTATGTTATAAATTCAGCTGAAGGTTTTTGACAACCATGAAAATTCACCATCAATCTTTTCTTAGCTGCAGTCTCAAGTGCTTTTATATCAAAATCAACCCATTGCTTGGCTTCGCTATCCATGAAATCTATTTTAATCCCACGAATACCGGCAAGCTTTAAGCTATCCATGAAAAGATTCATTACACGATAATTTTCACAAGTATCTGACAGCTCAGTTGATCGTTTCCATGCCCATACGCCTATATCTTTTTTTTCGGCATATTCACAGATTTCACTTAAACGTATCCATTTATCCGGCCAATACTCCCAACCATCATCAACAAGAATGTATTTTGCATTCAAAGCAACCGCGTAATCAACCATGCTTTTTTCCTCTTCCGGATTACCAATACCTAAAGTGCCAAACCTCCATATAGCTTTACCCGGTATAATCCAGCTCGTATCATCGAAAAGATTTTTATCCATCGGGGTTGCCAAAGCAAAGGTTATTTTCTGATTGACCAAGTCGTTTAAATTATCCGCGTAAAATAAAATTCTCCAGGGAGTAAATGACCTTCTATTCAATTCAAAACCTTTATCACCTTCTGTAAAATCAGCCTGAAAAGTATTATTACCAACAGCTGTCAAACGTAAACCACTATAGCCGATAAGATCAGATTCAGCAATAAAACCATATGTACTGTCAGGATAATGAAATACAAGGGGCAACCCTTGTGTTGGCCCCATTGATGAAATCGAAGGCATTTTTGAAACATCAGCACTTATCCACTCTCCGGCATGAGATTTTAGTTTCCAGGGATTATTTCTTTCAAAAAACCATACATCGGTTTTGCTTGGAAGCGAAAATGAAGTCAGCTCTTTATATATATGCACCGAAAGTTGTTCTGGGATGTGGTAACGAAATGCTATAGCTTCATCAAATAACAACAATTCAATTTTAGCACCCTGGACTTGCAAACTTAATTGA